>NZ_JCALCK010000002.1:0-928319 GCF_059812285.1 Mycobacterium sp. NGS62
GGCCCTTGGTCCCTAGGGGCCCTTGGTCCCTAGAACTCATGGACTTGTCTTGAGTTTTCAGGCTGCTTTGAGTGGCAGTCTGGCGGCGTCGATGTACTGTACTACATGAGTATCGATGGTGTGCAAGGCTTTTCGGAGTTCTGGTGGTGCGGGTGGTTGGTCGGCGGCGAGCAGGGGGCGCAGCAGCCGGTCGTGGACTTTGGTGTAGAAGATCGCCACCCGTAGTCCCTGGTCGGTTAGCACGTAGGTGTTGGTGTGCGGGAGGCGTTCGATGAGCCCGTTGCGGCGCAGCCGGGCCAGGTCGTAGCTCATCTGGTTGACGGTGTATCTGGTGGCGAGCAGGGCGGTCACCTGGGCACGCAGGCTCCGATTGGTGAATCCGACCACGGCGTTGAGCGTGATACACAGGGCGCCGACCAGGGCCATGACCCGAGGGTCGCCGAACCGCAGGGCCGGGGCCCTCCTGCCGTCCGGGGTGAGCGTGGGCAGCGCGACCCGCTCAAAGGCTGGGCTCGCAAGGACACAGCTCTGGCCGACTCGTTCAGTATCGAGCAGTCGGCGGTTGACGTCACGCGCTTTGGCCTGCAGTTCATCAAGGAATCGCAGGCGTCGGTGACAGCCCAGGTCATCGGGTGAGTTGATGACGGCCTCGACGCGCAGCGCCCGCCCGTCTTTCAAATACTGTTTGATGCGCGAATGCTTGTAGAACGCATTGATGCTGACCTCGGTGCCGTAGGTAACGATCCTGGTCTTGTAGACCGGCGCGATCTTCGGGGGCCGACCGCGGCGTTCGTTGCGGCCGGTGAAGATCAGCTCCACGCTGTCGTGGCGGCCCAGATCGAGGTTGTCGGTCACCAACGCCTCGAAAAACGCCCGCGCCCGTCGAGGCGCGTCGAACACCAGGGTCCGCGACACCTCGATCTGACGTATGGAGAGCTCCCACCAGTACCCCGCGTCGCGGTCCGCGTCGGTTAACGGCAGCGGCAACCGGCTCATCCACCGCTGGAAAAACACCTCGATGGCGCCGGGACCGAGCCGATCGCAGATAGCCTGCAACGCGGCGGGATCGGCGCAGGTGGCGAACCCGTTGGACAGTTCGGTGAACTCAACACCCGCGGCGGCGGCCTGGCGTTTGGCCCATTCGTGGCCGTTGAGCCACACCTTGACCGGGTACGGAAAGTAAGCGCACACCTTGATGAACCCGGGGCCGAAATCGGCGTCCCAGACATAAAAGTAAAAACACGAGACCCGCCGGTCGGCCTTGAAAAACGAAAACCACGGAACGCCGTTATCGCCGGTGCGTTGCGCTGCAGCGAACACATTCTGGAACTCCTGAGCGGTCCCGATCGCGGCCACCCCGGACCGGCCGGTACGCGCCTGGGCGGCCAGATACGGCCGCATCACGTCGATCTTGCGGTCATCTTTGGAAAACCGCAGTACCGGGATCGCGTTATCGGCAGCGAAACGCTCCACCGCGTTGCGGAATGAAGTACCGATCTTGTCCATGATCGCCGGCGACGGGATCGGATAGCCCAAATGCGTAGTCATAAACGACACCACCTGACCACCCACCTGCAGGTTCGGCACATAGCCGTTGAAATAGATCCGATCCAGACATTCGATATCCAACTGCACATGCCCATCGAGCACATCGTTGACCGTTACCGTTGCAGCCATGCCCCCAAGCGTGGCCCCAACATACGGACCTGACCAGCCGCGTTCAGGGCCGGTGTCGGACCGCCAGCGCAACAACCGCATCACCGCACCCGAACCAACCAACCCGACCACCGCCTCGACGGTCCGAGGCCGGCCTCATTAGCTACTTCGACCTGAAAAAGTCGGCGCGTTGATCCGCGGTTGGATGGCGCTGAGCACAGAAGATGGCCACCCCTTGGGCTAGAAGGGATCGAGGCCGTCGTGTTGAGAACTGTAAATGATCAGCCGACGTTGTGGGACGCGATCTTGCCGGCCGAGCTGTTGGTGTTGCCCGACGAGTTGGCGCGGGTGGATGTCGCGTCGCGCGAGCTTGGTTCACGACAGATGCAAGGTGTCGGTCAGCGCCGTCCCGGCGTGCCCACGTTGGTGTCGCGGCTTCGCTTCGGACGCCCGTTTGCTCGCTGCGGTCAGAAGCCGGCGGATTGTTCGACGTGGCCGGCAGGCTCGACCTCGATTGTGGAATGGGTGACCCCGTAGCGTTCGGCAAGGAGTTGGCGGCTTGAGTCCAGCACGGCGTGCCAGTTGGCGCCATCGGTGATCACCACGTGCGCGGTGGCGGCCTCCATGCCGCTGGTGACCGTCCAGATGTGCAGGTCGTGGACCTCACGGACGCCTGGAAGCGCGGTCAGGTCACGGGCGGCGCCGTTGACGTCGACTCCGGGAGGTGCGACCTCCATGATGATGCGCAGCGCCTGACGCATGAGTTGCCAGGTGCGGGGCAGGATGAACAGGCCGATAGCCGCGGCGACGATGGCGTCGATGTAGCGGAATCCGGTGACCGCAATCACGATGGCCCCGACGACGACCCCGATCGACCCGAGCATGTCTGAGAGCACCTCGAGGTAGGCGCCCTTGACGTTCAGGCTCTCCTTGGCGCCGGCGGTGAGCAGCCGGAACGAAATGACGTTGACCGCCAGTCCGACCGTGGCGACGATCAACATCGGCACACCCAGTACCTCTGGGGGCGCCGCGAAGCGCCGCACTGCCTCGTAGAGGATGTAGAAGGCGACGCCGAATAGCAGCAGCCCGTTGATGATCGCGGCCAGCACTTCCAACCGGTATGTGCCATAGGTGCGCTGGTCTGCGGCCGGCCGCTTCGCCATGTAGATCGCGGACAAGGCGAGCCCGAGTCCGAGCACATCGGTACCCATGTGGGCAGCGTCGCTGATCAGCGCCAGGGACCCGGTGACAATACCGCCGATGACCTCCACAATGGCATAGGTGGCGGTCAATGCAAATGCGATCATCAACGGTTTTTGATGGCGTTCACCGGCGCTCCCGATGCGCGGGCCATGCGCGTGCCCGTCGCGATCGGGCTGGCTGGCTGCGGGCCCCACAGTGTTATCGCGCTTGCTGGATGAGCTCATCTGGATGTCTCCCGCGTTTAGCTAAATGACCACTACATGTTTCGCGCCGGCGAGCTGAGGGTTTCGTCGCCTTCACCATGTTGGCGCAGTTCACTCGCCATATTGCCAGTGGCGGCCGCAGATCGCAGGTCGTGCCCACGGTGGTGAGCGCCAGCCCTGCGTGCTTGCGCCACTCGGCAAGCCAGTCCGGGAAATGGCTGGCCGGACCGCCGCTTGGGAATCGCCACATCGCGCCTGGCGGCGCGGGTGTCGAGATCCCGGTGCCGATACAATTGCAGCGGTTGGACGCGCCGCGCCGCTTTCGCCAAGTCAGCGCGGCAGGGGCGTCGGCGTCCATTAATTTAACTGCATGTCGGTGTAGGCCGATAGCATTGTCGACCTTACGGCCATATAGCAACGCGACCTCGATGTTCGGTAGTTATCAGTGACATTCGATGCGGATGGGTAGGGTTCTGCTAGCCCGAATTTTTCGCGAGATGTAGTGAGTTTTGGGGGTGTAGGTACACGAAAGTGCCTGTCCTGCAAGGAATAATCGGACTTCTCCAGGGTTCGATATCGCTGACGGGAAGGCGCCTCGCAGGTGAAGACTATCGCGGTCGGGTCGCGGGTGAAAGTGTCGGCCGACCGTCAGGGTGTCGTGTCGCATGCCGGGATGGCCATGGTGCGCGAACTCGCCGACCGCACGGGGTTATCGGCGCAGGTCACCGTTGCTTTAGCCTCGATCCACCGACGGGCCTTGATGAATTGGTGCGCGGTCTTTGATCTTGATTGTGCGGCATTGTGACGTGAAGGTTCTGCTGGTCTACCCAGCATTTCCTGTGTGCTCCGGTCGGGCCTTGTCGGCGGGGTGGTCAAGCGGTCATAGGTAAGGGTGGACTGTAACCGATGGTGTTGTGCCACAGTGCAAGCCAATGTGTGGACCAGGGCCAGTGGCTGGGCAGGTGCAGGACTGGTCGGCGTTGCGGTCGGGCCAGTCGGGCTGGAACGTTGACGATTTTGCGTCGCAGCGTGGATCCGCGTGCCCTGGTGTGCTGGTCTCCGGCGAGCACGCCGGCGGCGCGTAGCAGGTTGTAGGAGATCGCGGCGCACAGCACCCAGGCGGAGTTCGCCCCGAAGCGTCCCGAGGGGATGTGGGCCAGCGGCCCGTCGATCAGGTCGGCGAACACGGTTTCGATGATGGCGTGTTGACGGTGGGTGATGTCAGCGTCGGCGACGGGGGCATTGGTGTTGGTGAAGAACGGGTGATATCGCCACACCGGGAACAGTGCGTCGGGGTACCAGGCGTCCTTGACCCTGCGCACGACCAGGCGGGCGGTGATCCGGTCCTTGGTGGATGCGAAAGCGGTGTAGGGGATTTCGGCGACTTCGGCATCGGAGATCCAGGCGCCGGTGTCGGGGTCGCGGACTGCGCCGGGGTAGGACACCGGGGTCCACGCCGTGTCGTCGATGGCGTTGATTGCCCGGTCCACCGCGGCGTTGCGGGTCATCACCAGGGAAAACTGGGCTCCTGTGCCCACACACGCCCGCACCACCTTGCGGTTGCCGTAGGCCGAGTCCCCGCGCACCAGGATCTGCCCACTCACGCCTGCGGCGCGGGCGGTGGCGATCGCTTGGGCGACCATCCGCCCGGCGCCTTTACCGGAGTTGGTTTTGCCGGCGCGCAAACGCATCCCGGCGATCACCGCCGCGGCGCCCGGGGCGCTGATCGTGGTGGCCAGCGGCGAGAGTCCCTGCGCAGGATCTGCTTGCCGGCGATCTTGGTGTGCCCGTAGGAGGCGCCCTGTTTGGCGTGCCCGTAGGTCGGGCGCAGTAGCGAATCGATATCGACGAACACCCGCTCATCGGCACCAGGCAGCAGCTCGACCCGCTCACACAACGCCACGAGATGCTCACGCAGCACCGACTCCAACTGGCGGGCATGTCCGAAGGTGAACTCCCGCAACAACGTTCCGACCGTCGAAGGTGCATACACCCCCTTGAAGAGGGTCTTCATCCCGCCCGATCGGATCAGGTCGATATCGTCGATGCAGTCGGCGCCAGCGCACATCCCGGCGACCACGGTGGCCAGCTTGGGCGCCGGGTTCGCCGCCCCGGACTTGATCCGCGGCACGCTGATGTGGACCTTGTCGGCGAGCAGTCGCCGTAGGCCGGTCTGCTCGGCCAACCCCATCACCGGGACCAGCCCGGCGCACGACACGAGATAGTCATCGTCGAACACCGCGGACTCCGCGGCAAACCTATGCGAAACTTGTCGTGCCTTTCCGAACTGGACTCGATTGTTGCCTGAGAACACCAATCATCCCAGCTCAGAGGGCACTTTCCTCGTTCCGACACTCACACAACAGCAGGTCAATCCATGGATCGAGGTTTAGCGGACACCTACCGCGGCCCGTGGGTGTACGCGCCCGGAGAGGTGTTCGCGGATCTGGCGGCCGCGGTCGCCGACGGCGCGGACTGCATCGACGGCGTCGGACAACTCTGCGGCGACCGTGAGCACGTTCTTGGGGCGAAGGCCTCGACCACCACGATGTGGCGGCTGGTCGACGAGCGCATCGACACCGCTCACCGACCCAGAATCCGTGCGGCCCAAGGCGTCGCCAGAGCGGCGGCGTGGGCAGCGGGGGCGGCGCCCGCCACTGGTGAGTGGTTGCATGTCGACATCGACGCCACCCTGGTGATCGATCACTCCGACAACAAGGAACTGGCAACGCCGACCTGGAAGAAGTCCTTCGGACACCATCCGCTGCTGGCGTTTCTGGATCGCCCGGCAATCGCCGGGGTGAGGCGCTGGCCGGGCTGCTGCGCAGCGGCCGCGCCGGGTCCAACACCGCCGCCGACCACATCGCCGTCCTGGACCAAGCCCTGGCATCCCTGCCGCCGGCGTGGCGGCCCGATCCCGGTCGTGGCGGCGATCCGGAGGCACCCAGGGTGTTGATGCGCTGCGACACTGCCGGGGCCACCCATGATTTCGCCACGGCCTGCCGCACCGCCGGGTGGGGTTCTCGTTCGGGTATCTCGTGGATTGGCGGGTGCAAGACGCCGTGGACACCCTCAACCTCGGCGACGCCTGGTATCCGGCGATCGACACCGACGGCGGTATCCGCGACGGCGCGTGGGTCGCCGAGGCCACCGACCTGGTCAATCTGTCCACCTGGCCGGCCGGCACCAGGTTGATCCTGCGCAAGGAAAGACCCCACCCCGGTGCACAGTTGCGGTTCACCGACGCCGACGGCATGCGGGTCACCGCGTTCATCACCGACACCCCCACCGGTGTGGTGCCCGGACAAGTCGCCGGTCTGGAGTTGCGCCACCGTCAGCACGCCCGCGTCGAGGACCGCATCCGCGAACTCAAGAACACCGGCCTGCGCAATCTGCCGTGTCACTCCTTTGACGCCAACGCCGCCTGGCTGGAAATCGTCCTGGCAGCCACCGATCTGGTCACCTGGACTCGGCTCCTCGGCTTCGCCGCCCATCCCGAACTCGGCCGCGCCGAGATCTCCACCTTCCGCTACCGGGTCCTACACGTGGCCGCCCGAATCACCCGCGGAGCACGACAGGTGCGGCTGCGTATCGACGCCACCTGGCGCTGGGCGGCGATCATCGCGACCGCCTGGCAGACCATCCGCACCGCCTTCGACTGACACCAACCTCCCGTGACCAACCAACACGAAAGAACCACAGGCCCTGGGAAAGCCCGCCCCACCCGGCGACACGGGACCACCCCAACGCGGCTCGACCCGCCCACACCGGCTCAACACGCTCTGGCCGCCCCCGCACACCATCAACACCAGCCGTACGAAAAATCGAGGCTAGCTTCTGAGGGGATTCGCTCCGCCGTGGTGGACGAAAATGTGCTGGTGTCCACCGGTCGTGTATGTGGTTGTGTCGCTTGCCAGGGTGATGGGACCACCGTTTTGCCATGAGCATGGGACCGGTTGTTTCTGGTTACTGGCCGTTGTGATGGTGACTGACGAGATGGCTGCCGGTCAATTCGGCTGGTCCGAATTGACCGGCGTTCCGGGGCGGGGTTTCTGGCGTTGCCGGTAGGACTCGCCCTCGACGACGAGTTCGTAGGCCGCGGATTGGAGGCGGTCCATCGCCGACTGCGTGAGCAGTGGGTCGGCCATCATGGTGAGAATCTCTGGGGGTTCGCGGTTGCTGGTGATGATCGTTGAGGCGGTGCGGTGGCGTTCCACGATGATTTCGTAGAAGTCATTGGTCTCGGTGGTTTCGAGCCGGTGCAACGCGAGGTCATCGATCTATGCCGACCTCGGCATAGATCGACGACGTCAGACTGCTGCCGGTGGGCACCGACGCCGCCGAAGGCCTCTACCGCGTCGTAGAAGCAGCCTACGAGCGCAAATCGGTGACGATGTCATCAAATCTGCATCCGAGCGGATTCGACGAGCTGATGCCCAAGACGCTGGCCACCGCCACCGTCGACCGGCTGCTGCACCACGCCCACCTGCGTCAGACCAGCGGTGATGCCGTCCGGCTGACCCAGGCACTGCAAGGACAGGGGGTCAAAGCCTTGACCGAACCAACCCAAGAACCACCAGTGGCCGACAACCTCATCACGGGCAGATCCGTGTCCGCCACCGGGCAGTTCTTAATGGCCACCAACGGGCAGTCCTCGTGGCCACCAGTGGGCAATTTCAAATGGCCATTGACACCCGACTACCACCTCGTGCCGCCCCCGCCAGCTCGATGCCGTAGTGGTCGAGCAGCCCGATGATCACAACACGCCGTTCGCGCCGACGGGCCACAGCTTCCACACGGTTCACACGGGGTTGCGATTCAGCCCGCCCGGGCCGACGATTTTGCCACAGCCCGGTGTGCGTGTGGGTGATTCAACACCGCTCGGCGCCTCGGCGCATCCGCGGCCAAGAGGATGACGGCGCATTGTCAGGGTTGGACGGCATCCCCGGCAGAGACGAAACCGTGCCACGCACGAAATTCTTGACGGCTGCGAGTGACTCGACATGGCCGTTGCGGATTAGTCCTGCAGCGTCGGCAACGTTTTCTCCCTTCTCGTCTAGCGATTTAGCGATAGCGGCGAGCCATTTCGAGAGCAGCGACACCCGTATGGACCGGGGTGTTGCCGGCGCGTGGACCGGCCATGGCGTGCCGCGGTGCGGTTCGGTCGGCCGGATCCGCGCAATCACTGACGAGCTGGTGCAGATCAGCTGTCGCCTCGGCGATTCCGGCACCAGTTTTCGTCGAAATTGGCGGCGGCCAGGTCGATGGGCGGCGATCATCGCAGCGTCCCTCTCGTGGTCGACAGTCGCCAGTATTGCATAGGTTTGCGACACCGGCGGTCCGCAACTATTTGGGCAGGCTCGTTAGGTACGGCACCGGCCGCCCACGACGCTGCCCGCGCGGACGTTCCAACCTGCGAGAGAGCCGGTGATGGCAAATCGCGGTCACAAGATCTATCCCGCCCAAGCGGCTGGCCTCTGCGTAGCGCTGTGTCAGTACCTGGACGGTTAGCAGGGCCACAGGCGTCCCCTCACCGCACACCTTCCTTAACACAGGATTCACACAATCTTGTCAAGCATCCCTTGAGTGTCGGACAGAGCCAGGGTTTAATGCGGTACCGGCCCGTGAGAGGTTGCGATGACCAGTCGCAGCCCGCAAACACAACAGATGATCGGACTGATTCGATCGCGTCAACCCGAGGTGCGTGGTCCTCAGCGGTTTGGGGTAGCTCGCGGTGTGTTAGAGCTTGCTGAAGCAGTCTTGACCGGACTGCGATTGCGAGGAGGCTGGGATGGTGGCGTTGCGCGTGGAGAACGTGGCCTGCACCCCGCTTTCGGTCACCTTCACGCTGTCGGCGCGGATGCCCAACGGGTAGTTTTTGGTGGTTTTGGAGGTGAGGTCGTCGAGGTGCTGTTGCACCGACTGCGTGGACATGTCAGAGCCTAACGCCTTCAGGTCGACCACCTGCAGCGACAGCCCGTTGTCGACGATCTGTGGTTTGACTGTGGCGCTGTTTAGCAGACCCTTCAAACTGACGGTGCCGCCGGCGGGGTTGGTTTCCACTTTGCTGGTCACCAGCTCGCCAATCATCGGGATGGCATCCTGAATCGACTGCTTGATGCCATCCGCCGACCAGGCGATGCTGCCGTTCAGCGCGCCGATGGTGCCCTTGGCGTCGCCAGTCTTGTTCACCCGGATGTTCTGGATGGCGATGCTGACCTGCATGCCTTTGGCGCT
This sequence comes from Mycobacterium sp. NGS62, assembly GCF_059812285.1. NCBI lineage: Bacteria > Bacillati > Actinomycetota > Actinomycetes > Mycobacteriales > Mycobacteriaceae > Mycobacterium > Mycobacterium sp. NGS62. Next base: position 9,300 of record NZ_JCALCK010000002.1, read on the forward strand.
GCGCACCTGATTGCCCGCGGTCTGCACGGAGATGTCCGTGTAGTGGCTGGTGAGGTATTGCCACACCGGGGGCGCCGCGCTGAAAGACACGCTGGCGCTGTCTTCGACCTCGCACTGCACCCGCGTCAGCCATCACGCCGGCCGCGTAGTGCCGGGCGTAGAACTCGGCGCCGACCAGGCCGGCGACCACCAGCGCCAGCCCGGTCGCTACGATCAAAACGATGGTCTCGCGCCCGCGAACGATGCGCCGCTTCGGGGACGCCGGTGCTGGCGTGGTCGTTGTCGCCGACTGGCCGGGCGCAGGCCCTGCGGTCGGCGGCACGGGCCCGCGGCCACACGGGATCGGCTGCGCAGGTCGCGGCAGCACCGGACCGCCCGCAGGAATCCGGCGAGTTGGAGATGCCGATGGCATCCTGCCGGGCCGGGCAGGAAGAACCGGACCAGCCGGGCGACTCCATCTTGACCGGTCGCCGGGCGGCGGTCCTGGCGCATTCGTCACCCGTGCGGGTGTGCCCGAACAACCTAAACAGCGCGACCCCCTTGCGTGGGGCCCCACGTCAAGCCTGCCGACTCTAGGCTTACCGTCTTCGCAGTCTCGGCACGTGCCGCCCGCTCGTGTGAGATTGCAAAGCATCCTCCGCCTTCATCACCGCAACCGCGCTACCCCCAGTCGAGCAGCGGGAACCAGGCCATCTTGGATTTATTCTGATATTGCGATATGCTGATGTTTCTATATCGATGAGGGCCGGATGGGCGCTCGACACCGGCGGCAGAACAAAAAAGGAGATTGGGGTAGTAATGCTTCCGCATGGGCTTTTGGTCAAGGCAGCCAGCACGGTGTTCACCGGGCTAGTTGGGGTGAGCGCGTTTGAGGTGCTGCGTAAAGCGGTGGGCACCAAGCCGGTTCGGCGGGCCACGGTGGCGGCCGCGGAGTTGAGTCTGCGGGGAACGCGGCGCGCAGAAGTGGCCGCGGAGTCGACCCGACTGAAGGTGGCCGACGTGGTCGCCGAGGCCCGCGAGCGTATCGGCGAGGAGGCGCCTCCGCCGGCCGCGGCCGCCGAGGTCCACGACCACGACCACTGATCGCTGACATGACTGGTACCAACGACGCTGACTTGGTGGTCCTCTCGGACGCGGCCGGACGGATGCGAGTGCAGGTTCCGTGGGTGCGTGCGAATCCGCGGCGCGCCGTGGCGGTCGAGGAGGCGGTGGGCCGCGAGACCGGTGTGCGCACGGTGCACGCTTATCCCCACACCGGATCGGTGGTGGTGTGGTACTCACCGAAACGCTGCGATCGTTCGGCGATCATGGCGGCGATCTCGGCGGCCCAGCATGTGGCCGCCGAGCTGATCCCGGCGCGCACACCACGCTCGTCGGACGTGCGTAACACCGAGGTGCTGCGGCTGGTGATCGGGGGGGTCGCGCTGTTCCTGCTCGGGGTGCGCCGCTACGGTTTCCGACGGCCACCGCTGCTGGGTCCCAGTGGTCAGCTGGTGGCCACCGGCGCGACGATCTTCATGGGATATCCGTTCTTCCGCGGTGCGCTGCGCTCGCTGCGTTCAGGCCGCGCGGGCACGGACACGTTGGTGACGGTGGCTACGGTGGCCAGCCTGGTGCTGCGGGAGAACGTGGTGGCGCTGACCGTGTTGTGGCTGCTCAACATCGGCGAGTACCTGCAGGATCTGACGCTGCGGCGCACCCGCCGCGCCATCTCGGATCTGCTGCGGGGCACCGCGGACACGGCCTGGGTCCGGCTGGCCGATGGCACCGAAGTGCAGGTGCCGATCGATACCCTGCAGATCGGCGATGAGGTGGTGATCCACGATCACGTGGCGATCCCGGTCGACGGTGAGGTCATCGACGGTGAGGCGGCAGTCGACCAGTCCGCCATCACCGGCGAAACGCTGCCGGTCAGCATGGTCGTCGGGTCGGCGGTGCACGGGGGTTCGGTGGTGGTGCGCGGACGGTTGGTGGTGCGCGCGGCCGCGGTGGGCAACGACACCACCATCGGGCGCATCATCAGCCGCGTGGAAGAAGCTCAGCTTGACCGGGCGCCTATCCAAACCGTGGGCGAGAACTTCTCGCGGCGCTTTGTGCCGATATCGTTCATCGTGTCCGCGCTCACGCTGGCGCTCACCGGTGATGTTCGGCGCGCGATGACCATGTTGCTGATCGCCTGCCCGTGCGCGGTGGGGTTGTCCACCCCGACCGCGATCAGCGCCGCGATCGGCAACGGGGCGCGCCGCGGCATTCTGATAAAAGGCGGCTCGCATCTCGAACAGGCCGGCCGGGTCGACGCCATCGTATTCGACAAAACCGGAACCCTGACCGTCGGGCGCCCCGTCGTCACGAATGTCGTCGCCCTGCACAAAGACTGGCAACCCGAAGAGGTACTCGCCTATGCGGCCAGCTCGGAAATCCACTCCCGTCATCCGCTGGCCGAGGCGGTGATCCGCTCCACCGAGGAACGCCACATCATGATTCCGCCGCACGAGCAATGCGAGGTGCTGGTGGGCCTGGGCATGCGGACCTGGGCTGATGGCCGGGTTCTGCTGCTGGGCAGCCCGTCGCTACTGCGTAGCGAAAAAGTCACGGTGTCCAAGAAGGCCACCGAGTGGGTATCGCGGCTGCGCGGCCAGGCCGAGACCCCGCTGCTGCTGGCGGTCGATGGCAAACTGGTGGGGTTGATCAGTCTGCGCGACGAGGTCCGGCCCGACGCACCCGAGGTGCTGACGAAGTTGCGCGCCAACGGAATCCGTAGGATCGTCATGCTCACCGGCGATCATCCCGAAACCGCCGAGGTGGTCGCCCGTGAGCTCGGTATCGATGAATGGCGCGCCGAGGTGCTACCCGAGGACAAACTCCAAGTGGTACGCCAACTTCAAGACGAAGGTTACGTGGTCGGGATGGTCGGCGACGGCGTCAACGACGCCCCGGCGCTGGCCACCGCCGACATCGGCATCGCCATGGGCCTGGCCGGCACCGACGTCGCCGTCGAGACCGCCGACATCGCGCTGGCCAACGACAACCTGCAGCGCCTGCTCGACGTACCCGACCTGGGCGCCCGCGCAGTCGAAGTGATCCGGCAGAACTACGGTATGTCCATCGCGGTCAACTCGATCGGGCTGCTCATGGGCGCCGGCGGCGCGCTGTCCCCGGTGCTGGCCGCGATCCTGCACAACGCCTCCTCGGTGGCCGTCGTCACCAACAGCTCCCGGCTGATCCGCTACCGCCTCACCAACGGGCAACCACGGACCAACTCCGCCGACACCGTCCAAACAGACACGGCGCCAGCCTCACAGGGCGTGATAGCGGAGACCACCGTGGCTGAAATCGCACAGTGAGGAGCCTCGGTGCCGACAACGTGGTTGGACACTTTCACAAAGCAAGCCCGCCGGGCAGGAACATCCGCCTTCCCGCATCAGTTCGCGTTCGTCTTGGAAAACCCGATCCGCCGACTGCTATCCAATCCCGCGCACGTCGTCGACAGCCTCACGCTCACTGGTTCCGAACATGTCTTGGAAATCGGGCCGGGGCCGGGATTCTTCAGCGTGGAGGTCGCTCGTCGGCTGACCAGTGGCCGAATGGAGTTGCTGGACGTCCAGCCCGAAATGCTCGCCAAGGTACGACGCAAACTCGCCCGAACCGGGCAACCGAATGTGGGTTTCCATACCGGCGACGCAAGCGCCGGACTTCCGTTCCCGGACAGAACTTTCGACGTCGCGCTCCTAGCCTCGGTGCTCGGCGAAGTGCCCGATAAGGCCGCGTGCATCCGCTGCCTGGGCCGGGTTTTGAAGCCCGGCGGCTTGCTCGTGTTACTCGAACGCTTCCCCGACCCTGACCGCCTGAGCGTGCCGGAACTGCGGGGGCTCGTCGAGGCCGGGAATTTCGGTTTCCTCGACACCCACGGAACGATCTGGCACGACATCGTTCGGTTCAGGCGGCTCGGCATGTCGTGAGTGCCGCCTGTTGCGAACACACCCATGCTGACGTGCCCGGGCGCGGACGTGGCTCCGTCGGCGAAGGCGAACGACGCCGCGACAGCTTGGGTTCGGCGAATCATGTTTGAACACAAAATTCAGCAACAGTAAAAAGTTCGTGTGAGAGCATAGTCTGGGCTGAGACGTTTGACCGCGGTTCAGCAGCCGCAGTCTTCGCCGCGCCAGGACCGAAAGCCCTGCCAGACTGAGACGCCGGCGATCCCCAACCCGATCACCGGGTCCAGCCACCAACCACTCGACCAGTTGGCGGTAACCGCGAGACCGACCAACACCGCGGCGGCCTGCACGGCGCACAAATAGTTCTGGGCGCCCTCACCCGCGGTGGCCGACGATGCCAACCGCGCGCCGAGCCGACGCTGCGCGCGACCCAGCACCGCCATCGCCAGCAACTCGACCACAGCCAACACGATGCCGATGACACTGGTCTCGGGCTGGTGCTCCCCCGACAGGCTCTGGACCGATTCAGCGGCGATATACGGGGCCATCAGCCAAAACGACACCGCCACCAGGATCTGAGCCCGCCGCTCGGCGGTCTCGGACAGCATCCGCGAGCCCGTGAAGCGCCAAATCACCACCGCGCCGGCCAACCCCTCGGGCACACTACCCAGCGCCCAGCCGGTCAGGGCAATCGACCCGGCCGCCAACCCCTGCCACAGTCCTACCACGCCCTGGACGGCCACGAACGCCAGGCTGATCCAGGCCAGCAGCCGCGCCCAGCGAGCAGCCCGGCGCCAACCAGCATCGCGTGCAACCAGCATCGCATGAGCGTGACCGTGTTCTGCTCCGCAGACGTCGTCGACGAGCTCGGCGGGATGGTCGACGGGGCCGGAGGCGGTCACGACGCCGGTTCCATTGCAAAACCGTCCAGGCCGCACGGCGAACACGACACCACCGCAGGTCCCGGCTTCGCCGGGCTCACCGCATCAGCGGAGGTCATTATCGCCGCTCGGCGAAGATGCGGTAACGGGCGACAGGCGATCATCGCTTTCACGGTCAACTTTTCACTCATTTCGTTCTTGTCTTGATTTGTGACGACTTCACCGGTCTGACTAGCTCAACAGCGCGCGGCAGTGAGCATAAAGGTAGGTGTATGTGCTGGTGAGCCCGCACTCGACGGCGGCCACCGTCACCATATTAGGACCTAACTGGCCTGCACTCGTGACGACCCGCCCGTCGTTGCCACTATCGCGTGAGCAGCCGACCGCCGGCCCGGCCCAGGATCGCCCGCATAATGAGGGCGCTGGCGGTGCCGATCGTCTGGTGGTGTGGGTGACCGGCTTCGCCCGCGCCGACGCGATCGCCGCTTTGGCCGTCGCGGCGTTGACGGCCAAGATCGGCGCATGGCTGGCGACCGTCCCGCAGATGGTCGAGGTGCAGGATCTGCACGTTTCGGAAATCACCTCCGGCCAGGCGCCGCTGACCGCCCACATGCTCGTCGGCGACGACGCCGCCTGCCACGCGGTGCGCTCAGGAGCGCAAACGATGTTGCACAACGAGTTTGGGATTGAGCGCACAACCCTGCAAGTCCACCCCGCCGTCCCCGAAGGCCACGTGCGCGACGGTCACTGCGCCGAACCGCATGGACAAGTGCAGCACCCCTGATATCCGACCGGTGTGATTCCGGCAATCCGCCGTAGCCGTGTGCCCTGCCTGGCGTCACCTCGATGGCGGCATAGCACGGCCCGGACCGGCGAGTCGAGCAGGTACCTAGCATCCTTGGGGCGCCGTGGGTCACGCCGGTGCCGTGGTCCCTGTGGCTTCTGCCAGGCGGTATCGGATCAGCCGGGAACTGTTGGTGACAACCGCCACCGATGACGCGTTGTGCATGATCGCCGCGAGCACGGGGGATAGTGCGCCGCCGGCGCCGATGAGCAGCCCGGTGGCGTTGACCGCGATGGACATGCCGTAGTTCTGGCGGATGACCTTGACCGCTCGTGCGCCCAGGTCTGGCACGTCGAGGAGGCGTTGCAGGTTGTCGTTGGCCAATGCGATGTCGGCGGTTTCCACCGCGACGTCGGTTCCGGCCAGGCCCATGGCGATCCCGATGTCGGCGGTCGCCAGCGCCGGGGCGTCGTTGACGCCGTCGCCGACCATCCCGACAACGTGGCCCTCGTTCTGGAGCTGGCGTACCACTTCGAGTTTGTCATCCGGCAACACCTCGGCGCGCCACTCGTCGATGCCCAGTTCACGTGCGACCGCCTCGGCGGTCTCGGCATGATCGCCGGTCAGCATGACAATTCGGCGAACTCCCTTGTCCCGCAGCTTCTTCACAACATCAGCCGACTCGCGGCGGACCTCATCACGCAGGCTGATCAACCCCACCAACTTGCCGTCCACCGCCAGCAACAGCGGGGTCTCGGCCTCGCGCCGCAGCTTGTCGACCCACTCCGTTGCCTTCTTCGACACCCGCACACGTTCCTCGCGCATCAGCGACGGGCTGCCCAATAGCAAAATCCGCCCGTCGGCCCAGGTGCGCATTCCAAGGCCCACCAGCACCTCGCATTCCTCATGCGGCGGAATGATGATGCGGCGTTCTTCGGTCGAGCGGATCACCGCCGCGGCCAGCGGATGACGAGAATGGATCTCCGAGCTGGCCGCATATGCGAGCACCTGCTCGGGCTCCCAATCCTTATGGATCGCAATGATATTCGTCACTACCGGGCGCCCAACAGTCAGCGTGCCGGTCTTGTCGAACACGATCGCGTCCACCCGACCGGCCTGCTCGAGGTGTGAGCCGCCCTTGATCAGGATGCCGCGGCGCGCCCCGTTGCCGATCGCGGCGCTGATTGCCGTGGGCGTAGACAACCCCACCGCGCACGGGCAGGCGATCAAAAGCATGGTCATCGCGCGCCGAACGTCGCCGGTGAGCATCAAGGTGATCGCGGAAAGGATGAACGATGCGGGCACGAAGCGGCGGGAGAAATTCTCGCCGACGGTTTGAATCGGTGCCCGGTCGAGCTGGGCCTCTTCGACCCGGGTGACGATGCGGCCAATAACGGTTTGGCTGCCCACCGCGCTGGCGCGCACCACCAGCCGGCCGCGCACCACTACCGAACCGGCATGCACGTTGGACCCGACGACGATGCTGACCGGCAGGTTTTCCCCAGTGATCGCGGACTGGTCGACAATCGCCTCCCCGTCGATCACCTCGCCATCGACCGGTATCGCCACATGGTCGTGGACCACCACAGCGTCGCCGATCTCCACCGTATCGATCGGCACCTGGACCTCGGTGCCATCGTCCAGGCGAATCCATGCGGTGTCGGCGGTGCCGCGCAGCAGCTCGGAGATGGCCCGCCGGGTCCGCCGCACCGTGAGATCCTGCAAATATTCGCCGATGTTGAGCAGCCACAGCACGGTCAGGGCGACCACATTCTCGCGCAGGATGAGGCTGGCCACCGTTGCCGCCGTTACCAACGCATCGGTGCCGGCGCGACCCGAACGCAGCGACCGCAGCGCGCCGCGGAAGAACGGGTAACCCATGAACACCGTCGCGCCGGTCGCGACTAGCTGACCGGTCGGGCCCAGCAGCGGCGGTCGCCGGAAGCCGTAGCGGCGCATACCCAATAAGGCCAGCGCCGCCCCACCGATCACCATGCGCAACACATCGGTGTTGCGCACATCGGCCGACCGCGGGGAGCGCACCGGTATCAACTCGGCCGCGACATGGGCCGCACTGTCGACCGCCGCCAGCACCGCAGCGCGGTCGCAGCGCTTGGGCGAATACCACACGACCACCGATCCGGTATGCGGATAGGCGTGCACCGCCCGCACACCGTGCTGGCGGCCCACCGACTCCTCGACCGCAACGGCACGACGCGAATCCGAGCGAACCCATGGGACGACGACCCGCATCCGCCCGGCCGCCTCCGAAACAACCCCTAGCGCAGCATCATTGGCAACAGCCATATCCAGCGGTCAGTGGTCGTGGTCGTGGACGTCGGAGGCCGCTGGCGGAGGTACCTCTTCACCGATGCGCTCGCGGGCCTCGGCCACCACATCGGCGGCTTTCAGCCGGGCCGACTCCGCTACCACCTCAGCGCGCCGAGTCCCGCGCAATCCCACCTCCGTCGCCGCGACCGCGGCGCGCCGAACCGGAGCCTTGCCCACCGCCTTCTTCAAAACCTCATAGGCACTCACCCCGACCAGCCCGGTAAATACCGCAGCACCCGCCTTGCCCAATAGCCCATGCAGCATTACTAACCTTCCTCCCGTTCTTTTTTGCCCGGCACGAGTTCATCCGGCTTTCTGCCGACGTTAACATCAAAACATTGCCATATCAACATGGATTGGGACCCGCCGGATGCGCATGCGGGCGTAGCGGAATCGGCTTTATCGCATCGATGTTGATGGTCTTAGGCTGTCGCCTTCATGAGGACTACTCGAGGACGCGGGTGACTTTCTCGGTCTCCACCTTGCGCGGCAGCGCCGCGGCATCGGGGTTGGCCACCTGCACCAGCGACCCGCCGACCGCCAAGACCGCCAGCAAGCCGTCGATCAGCCCCGTCGGCTGGTCCCACGCGGCGGTGGAAAGTACCCGGTCCGATTCCGTCAGACCTCTTGCGGCAGCAGAAGTTTCGCAGTCGGCGAGCATGTCGTCGGCTGATCGGCCCGCCAGAGCGGGGCCGGGGTGCGGTTCGGCGACGATTTGGTCACCGTGGACGCGCACCGCGGTCGCGTAGTCGGTGACACCGATCGGCAGGTCGGGCGCCGGGCGGCCGAACGCATCCAGCGACATCACCGCGACCTCGGCGGCGCCGGTGGCGTCGGCCTCGTCGAGTCGGGCCGCGGTGCACAGCGCGATGTCTGCCTCGGGCCCGCCGAGCAGCACTTCGGCGCCGATCCACCACACGCCGAACAGCACCGCCGCCGTCTGCCAATGGGCCGGCAGCAGGACTGCCACCCGGCTGGCCGGCCCACCGCCCAACTCGTCGCGCAGCAGGTTGCCGGTCTTGGCGGCCCAGTTGGCCAGCGTCACCGCGGAGAGCTCGATGCGCTCGCCGGTCGCGTCGTCGTAGTAGGTGATGCGCGGGCCGACCGGATCGGCGCGCAGCATCGGGCCGAGAATCGCCTCGCTGAGGTTGATCGCTTTAGTTGACACACTCCGGATTGTCCGACCCGGCGGTCAGGATCGGTGACGGCGGGGGAGCGGTACTGTCGCTGGCGCCCGCGTTCGAGGCCGCCATCGGCATCACGCTGCCGTCCAGCCCGGACCCCGGACCGGTGTAATCGTTGGCCAGCACCACCCGCACCGACCCCGGCGGCACCGACGCATTGGCGATGACGGGCAGTCCGCCGAGATCTTTGGCGACCGCCTGCGCACCCAAGTCGTCGGCCTTGGCGGCCTGCACCTGACTGCCGGTCACGTGTCCCGCGTCGTTATTGGCGACACCGCCACTATTGAAACCCTTGGCTGCCAACACTTCTGAGACCGCCGCGGCCAGCCCGTTGATGTCGGTGTCGTTGAGGACGTTGGCGGTGGTCTTGGACGGTGTGTACGCGATCTCCTCGGTCTTGCCCTCGTCTTGGTTGTGCAGCAGGCCCGCGACCCAGTCTTGAACCTGACTCGGGTTCACCCGCACCACGCTGTGCATGCCGTCGTCGCTCCAGCCCGACTCGTCGAGCACCGGAATGGTGGCGAAGGCTACGTTCCCGCCGGCCAGCTTCTCCAGCTGCTTCACGAAATCCATGATGTCCCAACCGGAAGACAGCACCACCGAGCGCTGAATGGCGCCTTGGAGCCGGCCTAGAATGGCCGGACTGGACAGCGTCTTGCCGGAGATCACCTGATGGGCCAGCGACGCCATCACCACCTGCTGGCGCACCACCCGGTCGAGGTCACCGCGCGGTAGGTCGTGCCGTTGGCGGACAAAGCTCAGCGCTTGCGGGCCGTTGAGCTTCTGCCATCCGGCCGGGAAGTCTGCGCCGGAAAGTGGTTCGTACACTGGCTCTTTGAGGCACACATTGACTCCGCCGAGCGCATCGGTGATCAACGCGAATCCCAACAGCCCGATTTCGGCGTAGTGGTCGACCGTGACGCCGGTGAGGTCGGCGACCGTCTTGATCAGGGCCTCCCGGCCGGCTTCGGTTCCACGGCTCTCGGCCTCGGCCGCGTCGATCCCCGATTCGACCAGGCTGACCCGCTTTTCTTCCTTGACCTGGCCGTAGACGCCGTTGATTTTCGTCTTGCCCAGCCCGGGCGCCTGCACATAGGTGTCGCGCGGAATCGAGATTGCGGTGGCTGACTTCCCGCTGTTGGGCACCCGGACCAAGATGATCGTGTCGGTGTTGGTGGCGACCTCGTCGCCGGCCCGAAGCGTTGCCAATTCCTCGGCGCTCAGCGGGTTGCCGTGGGCGTCGGTGCGGCTGTCCATGCCGACCAGCAGGATGTCGATGGCGCCGTCGTCGCCGCCCTGGCCCAGTGAGGGAGCGAAGACGTGAAAGATCCCGTCCTCGAACGACCGGATTCTGCTCCACGCCACCCCGGTGCCGAGCACGACGACGACGGCCATCACGGTCGCAACCACACGAACCACACGTTCCGCAGGCATCACATTAGATTACTTACGCCACAGCTGTATCGCGGGTAGCCCGGGCTTCGGCGTGCCCGGGGCGTGCCAGACTTGTGACCGTGGAGGGCAGGATCGTGATCACCGGCGCCGGTGGGCAGGTCGGCAGCTTGCTGGCAGAACAGGCCGGCCAGCAGGGACGGGACGTGCTGGCGCTGACCTCGTCACAGTGGGACATCACCGACCCGGCCGCCGCCGACCGGTTCATCGAAAGCGGCGACGTGGTCGTCAACTGTGCGGCCTACACCGACGTCGACGGGGCCGAAAGCGACGAGCAGACCGCGCATGCGGTCAACACGGACGGGCCCGGGCACCTTGCGCGGACGTGTGCACGGGTGGGTGCGCAACTGATCCATATCTCCACCGACTACGTGTTCAGCGGCGACTTCGGCGGCTCGGCGCCGCACCCCTACGAGCCGGGCGATCAGACCGCGCCGCTGAGCGTGTACGGGCGTACCAAATTGTCCGGCGAACTGGCCGTGCTGGCGGCGCTGCCGGAGGCCACCGTGGTGCGCACCGCCTGGGTCTACACCGGCGCCGCCGGCAAGGACTTCGTCGCCACCATGCGCCGGTTGGCCGGCGGCGACGGCACCTTGGACGTGGTCGACGACCAGATCGGCTCACCGACCTATGCCGGTGACCTGGTGGGCGCGTTGCTGCAGGTGGCCGACGGCGGGGTGGACGCCCCGCTGGTGCACGCCGCCAACCAGGGCGCCGTCTCCCGGTTCGAGCAGGCCCGCGCGGTGTTCGAGGGCGTCGGCGCCGATCCCGAACGCATCCGCCCGGTGAGCAGCGACCGCATGCCGCGGCCGGCGCCGCGACCGCCCTACACCGCGCTGTCGGGCCGGGTCTCCGCGCAGGCGGGCCTCTCGCCGCTGCGGCCGTGGCGGGAGGCGTTGAGCCAAGCGCTGTCCGTGGCCGTTGACGCCTGACCGATACCCTCTACGGGTGAGTGACGTCCTGTCGGTCGTGACGGTGACCTATTCGCCGGGCCCGCATCTGGACCGGTTTTTGGCTTCGCTGTCGCTGGCCACCGAGCGGCCGGTGAGCGTGCTGATGGCCGACAACGGCTCGACCGACGGGGCGCCGCAGGCGGCGCTCGAGCGGTACCCGAACGTGCGGATGTTCTCGACGGGCGCCAACCTCGGCTACGGCACCGCAGTGAACCGCGGGGTCGCCCAATTGGGCGACGGTGAGGAATGGCTGATCGTGGCCAACCCGGACGTGCAGTGGGGTCCCGGCAGCATCGACGCGTTGCTGGACGCCGCCGCCCGGTGGCCGCACGCGGGCACGCTGGGCCCGCTGATCCGCGAACCCGACGGGTCGGTGTATCCGTCGGCGCGGCATCTGCCGAGCCTGGTCCGGGGCGGCATGCACGCCGTCGTCGGCCCGCTGTGGCGCGACAACCCGTGGTCGACGGCGTACCGCCAGCAGCGGCTGGAGCCCACCGAGCGGGCGGTGGGCTGGCTGTCGGGGGCGTGTCTTTTGGTGCGCCGCGCGGCCTTCGATCAGATCGGCGGTTTCGACGAGCGCTACTTCATGTACATGGAGGACGTCGATTTGGGCGACCGGCTCGGCAGGGCCGGCTGGCTGAACGTCTACGTCCCGTCGGCCGAAGTGCTGCATCACAAGGGCCACGCCGCTGGACGCGATGCGGCCCGCAACCTGGTTGCCCACCACGAAAGCACCTATAGATTCCTCGCCGACCGGCATTCTGGGTGGTGGCGCGCCCCGCTGCGCCGGGCCATGCGGAGCGGGTTGAAGGTGCGTGCGCGGCTGCAGGTGCGTAGCTCGCGGCGCAACCTGAAAGAAGGATGACGGTGGCGAACCCCCAAGTCGACGCGGTTGTGCTCGTGGGTGGCAAGGGCACCCGACTACGGCCGCTGACGCTGTCGGCGCCCAAGCCGATGCTGCCGACCGCCGGGCTGCCGTTCGTCACCCACCTGCTGTCGCGGATCGCCGCGGCCGGTATCGAGCACGTCATCCTGGGCACGTCCTATCAGCCGGCGGTGTTCGAGGCGGAGTTCGGCGACGGCTCCAAACTCGGTTTGCAGATCGAATACGTCACCGAAGAGCATCCGCTGGGCACCGGCGGCGGTATCGCCAACGTTGCGCCGCGGTTGCGCCACGACACCGTGATGGTGTTCAACGGGGATGTGCTCTCCGGCGCCGACCTGGGGCAGCTGCTGGATTTCCACCGCACCAACGAGGCTGACCTGACTCTGCATTTGGTGCGGGTCTCCGACCCGCGGGCGTTTGGTTGCGTCACCACTGAAAACAGCCGAGTCACCGCGTTTTTGGAGAAGACACAGGATCCGCCGACCGACCAGATCAACGCCGGCTGCTACGTGTTCTCCCGCGAGACCATCGACCGGATTCCGCGCGGCCGGGAAGTCTCGGTGGAGCGCGAGGTGTTCCCGGCGCTGCTCTCCGACGGGGTGAAAGTGTGCGGCTACGTCGACACGAGCTACTGGCGGGATATGGGCACGCCGGAGGATTTCGTGCGCGGCTCGGCGGATTTGGTGCGAGGCATTGCGCCGTCGCCGGCGCTACACGGGCATCGCGGCGAACAGTTGGTGCACGACGGCGCGGCGGTGTCGCCCGGCGCGCTGTTGATCGGCGGCACGGTCGTCGGGCGGGGCGCCGAGATCGGCCCCGGCGCCCGGTTGGACGGCGCGGTGATCTTCGACGGAGCGCGGATCGAGGCGGGCAGCGTGATCGAGCGCTCGATCATCGGCTTCGGCGCCCGGATCGGTCCGCGGGCGCTGATCCGCGACGGCGTAATCGGCGACGGCGCCGACATCGGCGCCCGCTGCGAGCTGCTGCGTGGCGCCCGGGTGTGGCCCGGTGTCTCGATCCCCGACGGCGGGATCCGCTACTCGACCGACGTCTAGGTGTTGGCTTTCCCGACGTCCGGGAGTTCGACACGTCGTGACCGTCAGCCCGCATCAACGCAGCGATTTTGCGGTAGCCCCATGCCGGCCATGTCGCGGCGTACTTGGCCGCCAGCGCTTCGATGCGGTCGACCACAGGAGCCGGCCAGGGCCCCTTGGCTGGTTGCCAGTGTCGCAGTTGGGCTCGTCGCCGCCGGTAGGTGCGCTCGGGGATTCCAGTCAATGGCGCGTACCTCGAAACCGGCAGACCCGCTGCTTCTCTTAGGGTTTCGAGGTCTGCGAAGGGACCTGGTCGGCGAACATCGCACCCCGTTGCCAGATCCGCAACTGCACCGTGGCTTCGGCCAATGCAAGCTTGAGCTGCTCGTTTTCCATCCGCAACCGGCGTTGCTCGGGACTGCCGGCCCGGCCCGCCGGCCCACCGGGGACTTCTTCCATCCGGGTCGCCCCGGCTTCGAGGAACTGGTGTTTCCACTTGGTCACCTGGACCGCACTGACCCCGCACCGCCGCGCGGCCTCGGCCCCTGTCATCTCCCCGGTAAGCACCGACAACACGATCCGCGTCTTGTCCTCGGCCGACACCTTCGACCGCCGCGACCTAGCCATCCCAGACCCCTTTCAGCCCTGCCGCCATCCTTGCCGACGGCCCTGCCAAAAAGTTTGAGTCAGTGGAGTCTGCTATACTCGAATGTATGTTCGATGAAGCGGCGCGGTTGGCGGTGATCGCCCGGTTTGATGAGCTGTTTGAGCGGCGTCATCCCTCGACCACACCAGAGTCGACCGCGCTGGTGGACCGGATCTGCGGGTCGGCGCGGGCGGAGAATCAGGCGGCCGCTGCCCAGCTGGTCGCGATCGGGGAGCTGTTCGGCTACCGGTTGTCGCGCTGTTCCAACACCGAAGAATGGGCCATCGATACCGAAGAGGCGGTGACTGCGGAGGTGGCCGCGGCGCTGCGGATCAGCCAGGGGTTGGCGGGAAGCCGGTTGCGGTATGCGCGGGCCATGCGCGAGCGGCTGCCGAAGCTGGCAGAGGTGTTCGAGGCCGGTGATATCGACTATCGGGTGTTTCAGACGATCGTGTTTCGCACCGATTTGATTACCGATCGCGACGTGTTGGCGACGGTGGACGGGCAACTGGCCGTCAATGTGCCGCGCTGGCCGTCGATGACCCAGGGGCGGCTTGCCGGGCAGATCGACAAGATCGTGGCGCGCGCCGACGCCGATGCTGTCCGGCGGCGCAATAAGCGTCAGGGTGATCGAGAGATTTGGATCGGCGACGGCGACGGAGGTATCTCCGAGATTCATGGCAGCCTGCTGACCTCCGATGCGCATGCTCTCGACAAGCAGCTGGATGCACTTGCTGCCACGGTGTGTGAGCATGATCCGCGTAGCCGCGATCAGCGCCGTGCTGACGCGTTGGGTGCGCTGGCCGCACACGCTGATCGACTGGGCTGTCGGTGTGGGCGATCTGATTGTGCTGCGGGAAAGCGGCCTGCTGCCACGCCAGTCGTGATCCACGTGATCGCCGAGCAGGCCGCGATCTGCGGCAGCGGCTCAGCGGTGGCTTCGCAGGTCGGTGCCGATGGGCTGATCCCGGCTGAATTGGTGGCGGAGCTGGCCACAACGGCCAAGCTGGTGCCGTTGGTTCACCCAGGCGATGCGCCACCCGAGTCGGGGTATGTGGCTTCGAAGGCGCTGGCGGATTTTGTGCGGTGCCGGGATTTGACGTGTCGCTGGCCGGGCTGCGACCGGCCGGCAGTCGACTGCGATCTTGATCATACGATCCCGTTCGCCGTTGGCGGGCCCACGCATGCGTCGAATCTCAAATGTTATTGCCGCACACATCATTTGGTGAAGACGTTCTGGGGTTGGCGTGATCAGCAGTTGCCCGACGGCACACTGATCTTGACGTCGCCTTCGGGGCAGACCTATGTCACCACGCCGGGCAGTGCGCTGCTGTTTCCCAGCTTGTGCCACTCCACCGGCGGCGTCCCGGCCATCGAAGCCGATCTCCCGGATGATTATTGCGGCGAGCGCACCGCGATGATGCCCAAACGCCGCCGCACCCGCGCCCAAAACCGAGCCCACCGCATCGCCGCCGAACGCCGAGCCAACCACGACGCCCGCGCAACACGGCGCGACGAGCGCATGAGCTACTTCGGACTGCCCCCACCCGATCCAGACGACGAACCACCACCGTTCTGAGTTGAGCCCACGCTCGAGGCCCGGGCGACCAGATACGCCAGCGCGGCGTCGCTGCCTGGCGGCAAGGCGTCGGCCGGCCACCACCGCAGATCATCTGATTCGTCGCTGACGACGATCTGCGCATCCGGCGGCGCGTGTGCGACGAACTGCAGGTCGAGGTGGCGGGTCGGCACCCCCAGCGAGCAGGTGACCGGATGTACATGCACGGCAGCGAGATCGGGTGCAAGCCGCAGGCCCGCGACACCGGATTCCTCGGTAGCCTCCCGCAGCGCCGCAGCTAGGATGTCGTCGTCGCTGTCTTCGCAGTGCCCGCCCAGCTGAACCCAGCGGCCCAGCCGCGGATGCAGGGTGAGCAGCACCTGGGCGCCGGCGTGATCGAGCACCAGCGCGGAGGCGGTGATGTGCCCGGGCACGCACTCCCGGCGGCAGGCGTCCTCGCGGGCATACAGGAAGGCCAGCACAGCATGCCGCAGTGCGTCCTGCGCCGGATCCGGTGCCTGCCAATCGGATAGCAGCGTGATCGCGGAGTCCCGCACGCTCACTTGCGCACCAGCAGATCGGCGACGGGTACCGGATCTTTGGGCTCCTGCGGCTGCGCCGGGTAGCCGATCGCGATGGCGCCCAACGGCTCCCAATCGCCCGGAAGTGCCAGCTCGTCGCGAACCAGGTCGGCGGCAAAGATCGTCGAGCCGATCCAGCAGCTGCCCAGCCCGCGTACCGCCAAGGCGACCAGCAGCCCTTGCACCGCCGCGCCCACGGCGACGGTGAACATGGTGCGCTCGGCATCGGTGCGGACAGCGTCGGGGTAGCTGTGCGCGCCGTCGGGGGCCAGCATCGGGACGATGACTTCCGGTGCGTCGTAGAGGATCTGACCGCGCGCCACTCGCCGCTCGATGGCATCGGCGGGCTTGCCGTCACCGGCCAGGTCGGTGCGCCACTTGTCGCGCAGGCGGTCCAGCAGGCGGGTGCGGGTCGAGGTGGTCTGCAGCCACACGAACCGCACCGGCCGGGTGTGGTGGGGAGCGGGTGCGGTGAGCGCCTCGGCGACAGCGGCCTCGACCAGGTGCGGCGGTACCGGTTCGTCGGCGAATTGGCGTACCGAGCGGCGCAGCAGCTGAGCTTGCCGGCGGCCCTGCTCCAGCGCTTCGGCGGTGCCGAGCCAAAACAGGTCTTCGGTGCCCGGCCGAACCAGGTGCCGCGCCGTCGAGCCGTCGTCGAGTACGGGCAGGCCGCGCACCACGGCCACCGGGATCGCGGTCAGTTTGCCCTTGACCAGATCGGCGGCCGCCGCGATCTCGTCGGCCACGGCGACTTCGGTGACGACCAACTCGTTGCCGTGCGGGTCGACGGCACCGGCATAGTTGTGTAGCACGGCCAAACCCGCCGAACCGACGGTGGCGTCGATCTGCCCGTTGCGCCAAGCGCGACCCATGGTGTCAGTGATCACCACGGCGACGGTGATTCCCAGCCGCTCGTGCAGCTGGGCGCGCAACGCCGCGGCGCTGGCGTCCGGGTCGACGGGCAACAGTGCCAGCTCCGCGGCGCCGACGTTCGAGCCGTCCACGCCTGCGGCGGCCTGCACCAGTCCCTGTCGGTTCTCGGTGATCAATGTGCGGCCCTTGCGGGCCAGTACTCGCACCGCCTCGCTGTCGACAAGCTTGCGCCGCAACGTGTCCCGTGCATCCGGGTCGTCGGGCGCTGGGACCAGTCGGCCTTCGCACTTGGACACCACCTTGCTGGTGACCACGACCACGTCGCCGTCGCGCAGCCAGGGTGCGGCCGCGGCGATCCCGGCGCTCAAATCGTCGCCCGGGCGGAATTCAGGAAGGCCGGTGACGGGCAAGATTTCGACCGCCGACGCGCTGCCGTGCTCGCGAGCGCTGCGCTGCTCTGGCTTGGCGTCGGGGGTCACGCCGCCACGCCTGCGAGTTCCAAACCGGCGCTGACCATCTGCGCCGTCGCATCGGGATCGGCCATCAGCAGTGGTATCGAGCGCACCGCCACACCGTCGATGTCGGCATGGTCACCATCGTGGATCAGCCAGCAATCCAGGATGCCGGTGGCTGCACGCGAGCCGTAGTGCCGACCTACCGCTTCGGCGGTGGATGGCACGCCGATGACGGTCAGGCACTCATGGGCCATGCCGCGCAGTGGTTTTCCACCGACAATGGGGGAGTAGCCGACGACGGGAGCACTGGTCGATCGCAACGCACCGCGGACGCCGGGAATGGCCAGGAGGGCACCGATGCTCACCACCGGGTTGGACGGCGCCAGCAGGACGATATCGGCATCGGCGATCGCATCCACGACTTCGGTTGTCGCCTGCGCCTTTTCGGCGCCAACAAAGGCGAAGCTGTGGGTGGGCACCTGGGCGCGATAGCGCACCCACCATTCCTGGAAGTGGATCGCGCGTTGGTCGCCGTCGGTGGGATCGGTGATGACCACATGGGTTTCGCAGCGGTCGTCGCTGACCGGCAACAGCGTTGCCCCCGGTTGCCACCGGTCGCACAGCGCCGCGGTGATCTGTGACAGCGGATAGCCGGCCCGCAGCATCTGGGTACGCACCAAGTGGGTCGCCAAATCGCGGTCACCAAGCTCGAACCAGTCCGGCTGCACGCCGTAGCGCACCAGTTCCTCCTTGGCGTGCCAGGTTTCGTCGCGATGACCCCAGCCGCGCTGTGGGTCGACGCCGCCGCCCAGGGTGTACATGCAGGTGTCCAGGTCCGGGCAGATACGCACGCCGTGCATCCAGGCGTCGTCGCCGATGTTGACGATCGCGGTCAGTTCGTGCTGGTCGCCTGCCGGCCCGGAGGCAAATTGGCCCAGGCCCAGCAGCCGTTGCACACCGATGAGGAAGCGGGCGCCGCCGACCCCGCCAACGAGAACCGTGACCTTCACATCGCACGACAGTACGCCCGGCGAGGATGCCCGCCGCACGGCGGCGTGAGGCACGCGACGGCGAGGTGGTCGGGTCCGCGCAGACGCGTCGACGACCACTCCGCGCCCGACACGCGGAGGGTCAACCGGGGCAGTGCCATCAAAAAATGGTCACGAGATGATATGGAATTCCGGCCAATCGCTTGACCTGCGGTGCTAACACGTGTGTAATCTCATCAGTGTCATTTCCCGGTTAGCCGGCCGGATTCGGTGTCGCAGACCGAGATTCGATCGTTTGTTCGAATCGAGATGGCCGCACATCAAAACAGTGGCGACATTCACGATCAACGAAACCAGGTGAGGAGGCGGAGCATGTCCTATGAACACCTTCGGGGCCTAATGGGAAGCACACCGCACACCACTGCCGGCTCGGCGATGATGGGGGCCACCGCACGACCCCATTTGAGTTTGGTGCCCGAAGCGCCGGAAGTCTTTGAGCCGGCGCCGGTTACACCCGACCAATGGCAAGACCGCGCCTTGTGCGCGCAAACCGACCCCGAGGCGTTCTTTCCCGAAAAGGGCGGCTCCACTCGCGAAGCCAAGAAGATCTGCCTGGGCTGCGAGGTGCGTACCGAGTGCCTGGAGTACGCCTTGGCGCACGACGAGCGCTTCGGCATCTGGGGTGGCCTTTCCGAACGGGAACGCCGCCGCCTCAAGCGCGGCATCATCTAGCCGCGCGGGGCTACTCGTCGTCGATCGTCGGGTCGATGACCGAGGGTTCGACGTCCAGATAGGTGGCCACCTGCGCCACCAGAATCTCGTGCAGCAAGTCAGCCAGTTCGACAGTGTCTTTGGCTCGTCGCTCGATCGGCTTGCGGAACAATACGATCCGCGCCCGGGTGGCGCTGCCTCGCACGTCGACACCGGCGGGGATCAACCTGGCCAGCGCGATGGGCCCGTCGGCGACCACCTCGGGCGGCCACTGCACGCTGGCGGGATCCTTGGCCGAGATCCGCGGGATCTCGTCGACCGCCACGTCCAGCCCCGACAACCGCTCCTGCCAGCGGCGCTCGATGGGCTCGTAGGCCTCGAGCACCGCCATATCGAACCGCTCGCCGCGCGTGCGCCATCCCGGCACCGTCGGCGGCAGCAGGGGACCGCGCATATCGCGGCCGCGGCGGGAAACCGGTCTGCGTACCGACCGGCCGGAGCTGCGCGAATCGCTCACGCGCCGATGGTAACGGTTGGGAATCGCGACCGACCGCAATGCGCGTGTCCGCCGCTGTGGGGGCCTTTGGGCGCGATAGCCTTCCGAACGTGAATCTTCCGCGTCGCTGCTGTCGGCCGGGGTGCCCGCACTACGCGGTGGCGACGCTGACGTTCGTCTACTCGGACTCGACGGCGGTGGTTGGCCCGCTCGCGACCGCGCGTGAGCCACACTCCTGGGACCTGTGCGTCAGCCACGCCAGCCGTATCACCGCGCCGCGTGGGTGGGAGCTCGTCCGGCATGCCGGCCCGCTGCCCCTCTATTCCGACGACGACGACTTGATCGCGTTGGCCGAGGCCGTGCGTGAGGGCCGCGAGGTGGTGGCGAGCGGACCACCGGTCAACGGGTTTTCCGAGGCTCACAACGGCGGTGTGTCGCCCGCGCTGCCCGACGGCGGCGTGCTGGCGTCGACCGCGCAACGGCCCGCCGGCACCGGGCGTCGCCGCGGTCACCTGCGGGTGCTTCCCGACCCCGCCGATTAATACGATCGATCGCCCGCACGCTTGCGGGCCGACCCGGCATGCATCCTCGCCGGGCTAAGCTGACGGCCAAGAGTCCCCATAGTCAGGAGCCTTTTCATGTCTCGGCCCGCCGCGGCTGTCAACCGTGTGATCAAGGCTTATGACGTGCGGGGCTTGGTCGACGACGAGATCGACGAATCGTTTGCCGCCGACGTCGGCGCAGCCTTCGCCAGGCTGGTACGCGACGACGAGGCGGGGCGGGTCGTCATCGGCTACGACATGCGGGACAGCTCACCGTCGTTGGCAAATGCCTTCGCGACAGGGGTCACCGAGCAGGGTCTCGACGTCGTCCGCATCGGCCTGGCATCCACCGATCAGCTCTACTTCGCCTCCGGCAAGTTGGACTGCCCCGGGGCGATGTTCACCGCCAGCCATAACCCGGCCGCCTACAACGGCATCAAGATGTGCCGGGCCGGGGCCAAGCCGGTCGGTGCCGACACCGGGTTGACCGCCATCCGCGACGATCTCGTCGCCGGCGTCCCGCATTACGACGGCGCGCCGGGCAGTATCACCGAGCAGGACGTGCTCGCCGACTACGGCGCCTTCCTGCGCTCGTTGGTAGACACCTCCGGACTGCGTCCATTGCGGGTGGCCGTCGACGCCGGCAACGGCATGGCCGGCCACACCGCGCCGGCGGTGCTCGGGGCCATCGAGTCGATCACGCTGTCGCCGTTGTACTTCGAGCTCGACGGCACCTTCCCCAACCATGAGGCCAACCCGCTGGACCCGGCAAATCTGGTGGACCTGCAAAAGCATGTGCAGACCAGCGAAGCCGATATCGGCCTGGCCTTCGACGGGGACGCCGACCGGTGTTTCGTGGTCGACGAGCGCGGCCGGCCGGTGTCGCCGTCGACGGTGACCGCACTGGTCGCCGCTCGCGAGCTCACCCGAGAAATCGGCGCGACCGTCATTCACAACTTGATCACTTCCCGTGCGGTGCCCGAATTGGTGGTGGAGCGCGGCGGCACACCGGTGCGCTCCCGGGTCGGGCACTCCTACATCAAGGCGCTGATGGCCGACACCGGTGCGATCTTCGGCGGCGAGCACTCCGCGCACTATTACTTCCGCGACTTTTGGGGCGCTGATTCCGGGATGCTGGCTGCACTGTATGTGCTGGCTGCGCTCGGCGAGCAGCAGCGGCCGCTGTCGGAACTCACCGCCGACTACCAGCGGTACGAATCCTCGGGCGAGATCAACTTCACCGTCGCCGACGCCGCGTCGGCCACCGAGGCGGTCCTGAAGTCTTTCGGCACCCATATCCACTCCATCGACCACCTGGACGGGGTGACGGTGGACCTGGGCGACGGTAGCTGGTTCAACCTGCGCAGCTCCAACACCGAGCCGCTGTTGCGGCTCAACGTGGAGGGCCGCTGCGCCGAGGACGTCGACGCGGTGGTGCAACAGGTCAGCGCTCAGATCAATGCCGACATCGCCGGGCAGACTCAGGCCCTCACGTGAACGCCACTCACGCCACCATCGACCTCGACGACGCCGACGCCCTGATCGCCGCCGACCATGACGGGTTGCTGCGTGCGGCGTCGATGGCGGGAGCGCAGGTGCGCGCGACGGCCGCGGCGATCGACGAGGGCGCCCTGGATCCGGTGCGCGGCGAAGATCGTTCCCGCACGGTGATCTGGGTGGCCGGCCGCGGCACCGCCGAGACCGCGGGCAGCCTGCTGGCCGCGACGCTGGGCCGGTCGGCCGCCGAGCCGATCGTGCTCGCCGCGGAGGCCCCGCCCTGGGTCGGCGCGCTCGACGTGCTGGTCGTGGCCGGCGACGACCCCGGCGATCCGGCGCTGGTGGGCGCTGCCGCCACCGGCGTTCGCCGCGGCGCGCGGGTCGTGGTCGCAGCACCCTACGAAGGCCCGCTACGCGACATCACGGCCGGGCGGGTGGCGGTGCTCGAGCCACGGTTGCCGGTTCCCGAGGAGTTCGGCTTGCCCCGGTACCTGGCCGCCGGCCTGGCCGCGTTGCACAGCGTC
Source organism: Mycobacterium sp. NGS62 (assembly GCF_059812285.1). Taxonomy (NCBI): domain Bacteria; kingdom Bacillati; phylum Actinomycetota; class Actinomycetes; order Mycobacteriales; family Mycobacteriaceae; genus Mycobacterium; species Mycobacterium sp. NGS62. The sequence continues at coordinate 31,615 of NZ_JCALCK010000002.1, forward strand.
GACGCCGGCCTGCGCACCGACTTGGCTGCGCTGGCCGACGAGCTGGACGCCGAGGCGTTGCGCAACAGCGCCGGGCGTGAATTGTTCACCAATCCGGCCAAGGCGCTGGCCGCGCGGATATCGGGGCGCCGTGTCGCGCTGGCCGGCGACTGTGCGGCGACACTGGCGCTGGCCCGGCACGGGTCTTCGGCGCTACTGCGGACCGGTCATCGGGTGGTCGCCGCGACCGGCCTGGGGGATGCGCTGATCGCGCTACGCACCGGGCTGCCGCCCGGATTCCGGGATCCGGCCGACGCGCTGTTTCACGACGACCAGATCGACGGGCCGGTGCCCGAGCGGCTGCGGGTGCTGGCTCTGACGCTGGCCGCCGAGCGGACGGTGGTCGCGGCCAGAGTCGGCCGCCTCGAGGACGTCGACGTCGTGGGCGCGGAGGATGTGCCCGACGCGCCTGATGCCACCGAGGTGACCGGCGGGCCGTCGAGCCCGCTCGGTTCGCAGCGGCCCGAGCATCAGCTGGCAGTATTGGCTGTTCGGTTGGAGATGGCCGCGGTTTACCTGCGCCTGCTGGGGGAATAGACGACAGAAGTGGAACTACTACGGGGAGCGATACGGACGTACGCCTGGGGCTCGCGTACGGCCATCGCCGAATTCACCGGACGACCGGTCCCGGCTGCCCATCCGGAGGCCGAGTTGTGGTTGGGTGCGCATCCGGCCGACCCGGCCTGGCTGGAGACAGCGGGCGGCGAAACCTCGTTGTTGCAAACATTGGTCGCCGACCCCGATGGCCAGCTCGGCTCGGTGGCCCGGGCGCGGTTCGGCGATGTGCTGCCATTTTTGGTCAAGGTCCTCGCGGCTGACGAGCCGCTGTCGCTGCAGGCCCATCCCAGCGCCGAGCAGGCCGCCGAGGGGTACCTGCGCGAGGAGCGGCTGGGCATTCCGGTGTCGTCCCCGGTGCGCAACTATCGCGATTCCAGTCACAAGCCGGAGTTGCTGGTGGCGCTGCAACCGTTCGAGGCGCTGGCCGGGTTCCGTCCGGCGGCGCACACCATCGAACTTCTGCGGGCGTTGGCGGTCTCCGACCTCGACCCGTTCATCGAGCTGCTGAACGACCAGTCCGACGCCGATGGTTTGCGCGCGCTGTTCACCACCTGGATCACCGCTCCGCAGCCCGACATCGATGTGCTGGTGCCCGCGGTGCTCGACGGCGCTATCAACTACGTCAGTTCCGGCGCAACGCAATTCGCCGCCGAAGCCAAGACCGTGCTGGAGCTGGGTGAGCGTTATCCCGGCGACGCCGGTGTGCTGGCCGCGTTGCTGCTCAACCGCATCAGCCTGGCGCCCGGCGAGGCGATCTTTTTGTCGGCCGGCAACCTGCACACCTATCTGCGCGGCATCGCCGTGGAGGTTATGGCCAACTCCGACAATGTGTTACGGGGCGGCTTGACGCCCAAACACGTCGATGTGCCCGAATTGCTGCGGGTGCTGGACTTCACGCCCACCACCGAAGCGCAGCTGCGGCCGGCGACGCACCGCGACGGGCTGTCGCAGGTCTACGACACCCCGACCGACGAGTTCGCGGTGTCGGTGCTGACCCTCGATCACGACCATCTCGGTCACGAGGTCGATGCACCGTCGCGCCACGACGGTCCGCAGATCCTGCTGTGCACCGAGGGCCGCGCCACGGTGCACGGGAAAACCGCGGCGTTGACGCTCGAACGCGGCGCAGCTGCTTGGGTGGGCGCCGACGACGGGCCGATCCGACTGGTCGCTGACCAGCCCAGCAAGTTGTTCCGGGCCACCGTGGGCCTGTGAGCGAGGCCGGTAGCACCCGCGCGATTCTGGCCGCGCTGGCCGCCAACGCCGGCATTGCCGTCGCCAAGTTCATCGGGTTTTTGATCACCGGCAGTTCCTCGATGCTCGCTGAGGCGGTGCATTCGGTGGCCGATACGTCCAATCAAGCACTGCTGCTGTTGGGACAGCGAGAAGCGCGTAAACAAGCCGACGCCCTGCACCCGTTCGGATATGGCCGCAGTCGCTACTTCTGGTCGTTTGTCGTGGCGTTGGTGTTGTTCACCCTCGGTGCGGTATTCGCGCTCTACGAGGGCTACCACAAGATCACTCACCCCACCGAGCTCGATTCCGCGGTGGTGGCGCTGATAATCCTGTTTGCGGCAATCATGTTGGAAGCGTTCAGTTTTCGCACCGCCATGAAAGAATCGCGGCCGCTGAAGGGCGACGCGAGCTGGTGGCGATTCATTCGCAACTCGCGCAATCCCGAACTGCCGGTGGTGTTGCTGGAGGACACCGGTGCGCTCATCGGGTTGGTGTTCGCCCTGGCCGGCGTCGGCTTGAGCGTCGCCACCGGTGACCCGGTGTGGGACGGGATCGGCACCGTCGGCATCGGCCTGCTGCTGGGCCTTATCGCGATCATCCTGATGGTCGAGATGCACAGCCTGTTGATCGGCGAAGGCGCCACCATTGCCCAGACCCAAGCGATCCGGGCGGCGTTGGAATCAACCGAGCACGTCGACCGGCTGATCCACCTCCGTACCCAGTACCTGGGCCCCGACGAGCTGCTGGTGGCGGCCAAGATCGCGGTGGGTCCGCACGTCGAGTTGGCCACGGTCGCGGCCACCATCGACGCGGCCGAGGCCAACATCCGGGCCGCGGTGCCGGCGGCGCGGGTGATTTACCTCGAACCCGATCTGGATCGCGCGCTTTCGGGGTAGCCCCCGCCCCGGGATGGCCGGCGCTCGGTCAGCCAAAGTCGCATGTTGTGTCGGATCGCGCGGCCGACGAGCCGCGCCGAAGGCACCATGTAAAGGCTGTCGAGCAAGGAGAATCGACGCAAAAACCATTCGGCCAGAACGGGATCGGTCTCGGCGGCACCGAGGAACTGGTCGAACAAGTTACCGACCGTGCGATACCACCGCGGCATCGAGCCGCCGGCGTGATGAAACGAAAAGTCGCCGATAGCGTTCATCATCCACACCGGGAAGGTGGTCTTGGCGGTGGCCCGGTTCAGTTCGCTCGCTACATCGCCGTCCGGTTGCTGCAGCGCTCGGCGAAGGTGACCGGCCTGCAGCGACGTCATCGTCATCCCCTGCCCGAAGGTCGGGTCGAAGCTGGCTACCGCATCCCCGAGCGGCACGATCCCAGCCGGGAAGCGGTCGAGTTTGTCATAACGGCGCCATCTGCTGGTCGGGAAGCGGTGGAACGCCATCTCGCCGATCGGTTCGGACTGGTCGAGCGCGGCGGTGAATTCGGCGGGCAGCAGCTTTTTGGCAAGCGTCAGCATTTCGGAAAAGTCATGCGGTGGTTCGACTTTGGCCACGCCGAAGGTAGTCAGCATCCAAGTCCCGTCTTCGTAACCCAGCATCCCCAGGCCGAGTGGCTGCTGGCGCGATGCGCCGGCAACGACCACCCGCTCCCGGATGACTGCGTCAGGCAGACGGAACTGGTGTGAGGCATAGCCGATGCCGACGTCGACAACGTCCTCACGCGGCCGCTGATATCCCCACTGCTCCAGCCATACCGGTAGCCGGGTGCCCCGGCCCGCCGCGTCGACGACGAGGTCGGCGGCGACTTCGGTCGGGCCATCGTCGCCCTCGACCAAGACGCCGGTCACCCGGTGCGCGGCAGCATCGAACCGTGGTTCGCGGACCGCGCCGCGCTGGATCTCGACGTTGCCGATTTCGCGCACCCGGCGCCGGATCTGCCATTCCAGTTGCGGCCGGCTGGGTACATAGGCGGTGAACTCGTCGCGCAGGGTTCGCCCGGTTCCCAGCACATGGCCGGCGGCGCCGAAGTAAATGCAGTCCGGCCGGTTCTCCAGAATCGGCACCCCGGCGGCCACCATGTCGTCGAGCAGACCCGGGAACAACGCCTCGAATTCCACCGCGCCGCGCGCCATCAGCAGGTGCACATGCCGGCCCTGGGGGACCGCCGAGCGGTTGGCGGGGGCGCTGGGCATCTCGTCGCGCTCGAACACCGTCACCCGGTCATAGAAATCCGAGAGCACCCGCGCGGCGCAGAGCCCGGCGATGCTGGCCCCGATGACGGCTGCATGCCCCCGTGTGCTGTCCCCACCCATTAACCGCAGCGTACTCGGTACTGTGCCGTCAGATCGTGGGGAAAGGATGGGGGCATGGCCGGTCGATGGCGCACCAAATCAGTCGAACAATCGATCGCCGACACCGACGAGCCGAGCACTCGGTTGCGCAGGGAGCTGTCCTGGTGGCATCTGACCGTCTTCGGGGTTTCGGTGGTGATCGGCGCGGGGATCTTCACCGTCACCGCCTCGACAGCGGGCAACATCACCGGTCCGGCCATCTGGGTGTCGTTTTTGATCGCTGCATCCACCTGCGGATTGGCGGCGCTGTGCTACGCGGAGTTTTCCTCGACGCTTCCGGTGGCGGGCAGCGCCTACACCTTCTCTTACGCCACCTTCGGTGAGTTCCTGGCCTGGGTGATTGGCTGGAACCTGGTGCTGGAGTTGGCGATCGGCGCCGCTGTAGTGGCGAAGGGCTGGTCGAGTTACCTGGGCATGCTCCTCGGATTCCAAGCGGGCATAGTCATTTTCGATTCGGTCATGCTGGACTGGGGTGCATTGCTCATCGTCACGCTGGTGGCCACGTTGCTTGCGTTGGGCACCAAGCTCTCATCGCATTTCTCCGCTGTCGTCACCGCGATCAAGGTCGGCGTGGTGGTGTTGGTCGTGATCGTCGGGGCGTTCTACATCAAGCGCGCCAACTATTCACCGTTCATCCCGCCGCCGGAAGCCGACCACGCCGGAACCGGTGTCGACCAGTCGGTGTTGTCGCTGCTGACCGGTGCACAGACCAGCCACTACGGCTGGTACGGCGTGTTGGCCGGGGCGTCAATCGTGTTCTTCGCGTTCATCGGGTTCGACATCGTGGCCACGATGGCCGAGGAGACCAAGCACCCCCAGCGCGACGTCCCGCGCGGCATCCTGGCCTCGCTGGGAATCGTCACCGTGCTCTATGTCGCCGTGTCGATCGTGTTGTCCGGCATGGTGCCCTACACCGTGCTTCGGGACCGCCCTGATGGCCGGCACGCCAACCTCGCCACCGCGTTCACCGCCAACGGTGTGCATTGGGCCTCCAACATCATCTCCGTCGGGGCGCTGGCGGGCCTGACCACCGTGGTGATGGTGCTGATGCTCGGCCAGTGCCGGGTGCTGTTTGCGATGTCGCGCGACGGGTTGCTGCCCCGACAACTGGCCAGGACCGGCCCGCGCGGCACCCCGGTGCGCATCACCGTGGTGGTCGCGTTGCTGGTGGCGTTGGCCGCGTCGGCGTTTCCGATGACCAAGCTCGAAGAGATGGTCAACGTCGGGACACTGTTCGCCTTCGTGCTGGTGTCGGCCGGCGTGATCGTGCTGCGCCGGACCCGCCCGGACCTGCCGCGCGGCTTCCGCGCGCCCTGGGTGCCGTTGCTGCCGATCACGTCGGTGTGTGCATGCCTGTGGCTGATGCTCAACCTGACCGGGGTGACCTGGATCCGGTTCGGGGTGTGGATGGCCGTTGGCATCGTCATCTATGTCGGCTACGGGCGTCGGCATTCCGTCGTGGCAATCCGCGAGGCCGAGGCCGTCGACGTCCAGGTCGCCGCGGGCACCGCCACGCCCTAACTACTAATTTTACAAAATAGGGCTTTGTGTCTAGACAGGAGACACGAGAGTCGCTACTGTCAATCTCAACGTGCTTTGACTCACAAGGAGGGATTGACGATATGACCGCCGGACCCGGCCCGGACACGATGGTGTGGCAGGACAAAAAGCGCTACCTCTGGCTGCTTGGGCTGATCGCTCCGACCGCGTTGTTGGTGATCCTGCCCATCGTGTGGGCGATGAACCAGGCCGGCTGGCAGACCGCCTCGACGGTGCTGTTCTGGATCGGGCCGATCCTGGTCTATGTGGTGCTGCCACTGCTCGACCTGCGCTACGGGCCCGACGGACAAAATGCCCCCGACGAGGTGATGGAGCGGCTGGAGAACGACAAGTACTACCGCTACTGCACCTACATCTACATCCCGTTCCAGTACCTTTCCGTCATCGTCGGCGCTTATCTGTTCACCGCGTCGAACCTGAGCTGGCTAGGTTTCGAGGGGGCGCTCAACTGGCCGGCCAAGATCGGTTTGGCGCTGTCGGTGGGTGCGTTGGGCGGCATCGGCATCAACACCGCCCATGAGATGGGACACAAGAAGGACTCGCTGGAACGCTGGCTATCCAAGATCACTCTGGCGCAGACCTGGTACGGACACTTCTACATCGAGCACAACCGCGGCCACCATGTGCGGGTGGCCACCCCGGAAGACCCCGCGTCGGCCCGGTTCGGCGAGACGTTCTGGGAGTTCTTCCCCCGCAGCGTCATCGGCAGCCTGCGTTCGGCCTGGCGGCTGGAAGCGCAACGGATGCGTCGGCTCGAAAAGAGTCCCTGGCACCTGTCCAACGACGTGCTCAACGCCTGGCTGATGTCGGTGGTGTTCTGGGCGGTGATGCTCGCGATCTTCGGGCCGGCGCTGATTCCGTTCATGATCATCCAGGCGGTCTACGGATTCTCGTTGCTGGAGTCGGTCAACTACCTTGAGCACTACGGTCTGCTGCGACAACAACTTCCGAATGGCCGCTACGAGCGCTGTACGCCCGAACACAGCTGGAACTCCGACCACATCGTGACCAACCTGTTCCTGTATCACCTGCAGCGGCACAGTGATCACCACGCCAACCCGACCCGGCGCTACCAGACGCTGCGCAGCATGGCCGACGCGCCGAATCTGCCCAGCGGCTATGCATCACTGATCGGGCTGACCTACTTCCCGCCACTGTGGCGACGGCTGATGGACCACCGGGTGCTGGAGCACTACAGCGGCGACATCACCCGCGTCAACGTGCAGCCGCGGCTGCGGGAGAAGATGCTGGCTCGGTATGGGGCGGTGGCGTGATGGCGTCGTACCGGTGCCCGGGCTGCGGCTACGTGTACGACGAAGCCAAAGGCGCTGCCCGGGAAGGCTTTCCGGCCGGCACGCCATGGGACCGCGTTCCCGACGATTGGTGCTGCCCCGACTGTGGAGTTCGCGAGAAAGTCGATTTCGAGATGCGTCCGATGACGATGCGTGCCGGAACGGCACGAGGAGGAGTCGGACAATTAAAGGAGGTAACCCGATGAGCGACTACAAGCTGTTCGTCTGCGTCCAGTGCGGCTTCGAATACGACGAGGCCAAGGGCTGGCCGGAAGACGGCATCGCCCCCGGCACCCGCTGGGACGACATCCCCGACGACTGGAGTTGCCCGGACTGCGGCGCGGCCAAGTCCGACTTCGACATGGTGGAGATCGCGCGCTCGTGACAACTACCCTCACGCATGTGAAGCAACGGGTCCCGTACGCCGAGGCGTCGCGGGTCCTCTTGCGCGATTCGGTGCTCGACGCGATGCGCGAATTGCTGGGCACCCGCGACTGGTCGGCCATCACGCTTGCGGACGTGGCCGGCGCTGCGGGCATCAGCCGCCAGACCATCTACAACGAGTTCGGGTCGCGCCAAGGCCTGGCGCAGGGTTACGCGCTCCGACTGGCCGATCGGTTGGTCGATGCCGTCGCCGACGCGATCTGCTCCAACGTCGGCGATGTCTACGCCGCGTTCCTGGAGGGCTTCCGCAACTTCTTCACCGAGTCAGCCGCCGACCCGCTGGTCATCTCGCTGCTCACCGGAGTTGCCAAGCCCGACCTGCTGCAGATCATCACCATCGACAGCGGCCCGATCATCACCCGGTGCTCGCAGCGATTGACGGCCACGTTCCAGCACAGCTGGGTCAAAGCCAGCGAGGAAGATTCCGGCATACTGGCACGCGCCGTCGTGCGGCTGGCCATCAGCTATGTGTCCATGCCGCCGGAGGCCGATCACGACGTGGCCGCCGATCTGGCCCGGCTCTTCACTCCGGCCGCTGAACGCTACGGGGAGCTCGGTTAGCGGGCAGGTGGGCGCACGGCCCAGTGGAGCAATAGGGTTTAGTCGGGACCGACTGAACCCGGCATTCGCGCGCCGGCTGCGGCGGACTAATATGTATGCAAGCTAACTAGTTGACCAGACGAGGATTGGGCCTACATGACGACCACCGAAAACGCGCTGAGCGCCGACGTGCGCAACGGCATCGAATACAAGGTCGCTGACCTGTCGTTGGCCGACTTCGGCCGCAAGGAGATTCGGCTGGCCGAGCACGAGATGCCGGGCCTGATGTCACTGCGCCGCGAGTACGCCGAGGTGGCGCCGCTCAAGGGTGCCCGGATCTCGGGTTCGTTGCACATGACCGTGCAGACCGCGGTGTTGATCGAGACGCTGGTGTCGCTGGGCGCCGAGGTGCGCTGGGCATCCTGCAACATCTTCTCCACTCAAGACCATGCGGCGGCCGCAGTGGTCGTCGGCCCGCACGGCACCCCCGAGGAGCCGAAGGGCACCTCGGTGTTCGCCTGGAAAGGCGAGACGCTGGAGGAATACTGGTGGGCCGCTGAGCAGATGCTGACCTGGTCGGGCGAGCCGGCCAACATGATCCTCGACGACGGCGGCGACGCCACCATGCTGGTGTTGCGCGGCGCGCAATTCGAAAAGGCCGGTGTGGTGCCGCCTGCCGAGGAAGACGACTCGGCCGAGTACCGGATCTTCCTCGACTTGCTGCGCAATCGCTTCGAGACCGACAAGGGTAAGTGGACGAAGATCGCCGAGTCGATCAAGGGCGTCACCGAGGAGACCACCACCGGGGTGTTGCGGCTCTACCAGTTCGCCGCCGCCGGCGACCTGGAGTTCCCGGCGATCAACGTCAACGACTCGGTGACCAAGTCCAAGTTCGACAACAAGTACGGCTGCCGGCACTCGCTGATCGACGGCATCAACCGCGGCACCGACGTGCTGATCGGTGGAAAGAAGGCGTTGGTCTGCGGGTACGGCGACGTCGGCAAGGGCTGCGCGGAGTCGCTGGCCGGCCAGGGGGCCCGGGTCACCGTCACCGAGATCGACCCGATCAACGCGCTGCAGGCGCTGATGGAGGGCTACGACGTCAAAACCGTCGAGCAGGCCATCGGCGAGGCCGACATCGTCGTCACCACCACCGGCAACAAGGACATCATCACGCTGGAGCACATGAAGGCGATGAAGGACCAGGCGATCCTGGGCAACATCGGCCACTTCGACAACGAGATCCAGATGGCCGCGCTGGAAAAGTCCGGCGCCACCCGCGACAACATCAAGCCGCAGGTCGACGTGTGGACGTTCGGCGATACCGGCCGCTCGATCATCGTGCTGTCCGAGGGCCGGTTGCTCAACCTCGGCAACGCCACCGGTCACCCGTCGTTCGTGATGAGCAACAGCTTCTCCAACCAGGTGATCGCCCAGATCGAGTTGTGGACCAAGAACGACGAGTACGACAACGAGGTCTACCGACTGCCTAAGCACCTCGACGAGAAGGTGGCCCGCATCCACGTCACCGCGCTCGGCGGTGAACTCACGAAGCTGACCAAGGAGCAGGCCGAGTACATCGGCGTCGACGTCGAGGGCCCGTACAAGCCCGACCACTACCGCTACTAAGCGGGTTCGGTTCACCGAGATCGACGTTAGAGCTGATTTTCGCGAGAAAAGTGGCGCTACTGTCGATCTCGGTGAAAATGAGGAGCGGCTAGCCGGTCGCTTCGTCGCGGTCTAGTCCGGCCAGCAGCGCATCACGGGCGCGGGCGACGCGGGATCGAATGGTGCCCACCGGGCAGCCGCACACTGCGGCGGCGTCGGCATAGGACAGGCCGAGGAACTGCGTGAGCAGCAGCGCCTCTCGCTGCTCGGTGGACAGACCGGCAATCATCGTGGTCACCTCGACGAGGTCCTCGAATCCCCGGGTAGGGCGGTCGCGGTTGAGGAGCTGCTCAGGATCAGCACCGTGGGCGGTGCGAGGCCGGGACTGGGCATGACGGATGTGGTCGGCGACGACGCGTCGCGCGATGGCCAACAGCCAGGTTCGCGCGCTGGAACGCCCGGAGAAGCGCTGGATGGCGCCGATCGCCCGCAGAAAGGTTTCCTGAGCCAGGTCGTCGGCGCTGGTGCCGTCCGACAGGTACGCGACAAAACGCCACACGTCTTGTTGGGTGGCTTTGATAAACGCCTCGAGTGCCCGGGCGTCGCCGCGTGCGGCGGTCAAAGCTAGTGCGGTAACGGCCTCGTCGTCGCTACGCGCAGTCATGACCACTCACCTTAAACTCGACCGACCCACCCGTCTACGACGGGCCGTCGTAGACCATGATGTCAGGCCGCTGAACGATTGACCGGGCGCAGGTGTCCGCGCCGTCGAGCACTGGTCACCGCCGCGGTCAGCACAAGTTCGCTCGTGGCCGCGTCGCCGGCTGCGCTGGGCCGACCTGCTCCGGCGCGGTTTCGCGCCACCAGCAACGCGAACAACAAACCAACCAGCAACGGCAGGTGGCTGGCGACCCGAGAAGCGGTCACCTGCCCGGTGTAGCTGTCGACGGCCACATAACCCAGCAGCGCAACCGCATACGCGCCGGCGATCGCCGCGACACCTACCGCGGCGGTGGTCCAGATGCCCGCGGCAATCATCGCGGCTCCGAGCGCCAGTAACCATGCAGTGGACTCGTGCAGCAGGTGCGCGCCGGTTGCCGCGCCGTGCATGTGAGTGGACACCATGCCGAAATCGATGCCGGCGATCTGCGCCGACGCCAGCGCGACCTGGATCAGCCCGGCCATGATCAGCGCCCACCGGCGGTAGTCCGACGCCAGCCCTCGCCACCAACGCCGATGCAGCGCAACGGGCGCCACGCCGACAGCCGCCATGATCTGCTCGACCATGTCCGGTCCGTGGCCCGCTTCGAGCGAGGCCAGTTGTCGGGTCTGTACCGCCACGCCGATCAGCCAGGCACGGCAATCCGGACACGATCCCAGATGGGCATCGACCCGCTGGGCCGGCACCTGCTGCGGCTCGCCGTCCAGCCGCGCCGATAGCGCTTCACGCGCAACCTCACACCGCATCTTTGTATCGTCGCTCATTTCTGTGTCTTTTGCACAAAGGCTTCTTCGGCGGGAACCAAACCGCGCCGCGTGCCGACCACTGTAGGTACACAACGCGAGATTCCGGAAGGGGTGTTTGTGTCCCTGCGAGTTGTTCCCGAGGGCCTCAGCGCGACCAGCGCTGCCGTCGAGGCATTGACCGCGCGGCTTGCGGCCGCGGAGGCCGGTGCATCGCCGTTGATTTCGGCGGTGCTGCCGCCCGCCGCTGATCCGGTCTCGCTGCAGACGGCGGTCGGATTCAGCGCGCATGGCGCCGAGCATTCCGTGGTCGGCGCCCAAGGCGTGGCCGAGCTCGGCCGGGCGGGGGTCGGCACTGGTGAGTCCGCCGCCAGTTATGCCACCGGCGATGCCTCCGCGGCGTCGTCGTATCTGATCGCCGGCGGCCTATGACGGCGCCAATCTGGATGGCCTTGCCGCCGGAGGTGCATTCGGCAATGCTCAGCAGCGGCCCGGGCCCCGGGTCGTTGCTGGCGGCCGCAGCGGCGTGGTCGTCGTTGGGCGCCGAGTACGGTTCGGCGGCAGGCGAACTCAGCGCGGTGTTGGCCGGCGCGCAGGCGGTGTGGGAAGGCCCCAGCGCGGCGCGATATGTGGCCGCGCACGGGCCGTATCTGAGCTGGCTATCTGAGAGTGCCGAGAAGAGCACAGTCGCGGCGGCTCTGCACGAGACCGCTGCCGGCGCCTACGTGTCCGCGCTGGCCGTCATGCCCACGCTGCCAGAACTCGCCGCAAACCACGCCATCCACGCGACATTGGTGGCCACCAACTTCTTCGGGATCAACACCATCCCGATTGCGCTCAACGAAGCCGACTACCTGCGCATGTGGGTGCTGGCCGCCGAGACGATGACCACCTATCAGGTGGTCGCCGGGTCGGCTCTGGCCGCGGTGCCCGCGACGGTGCCTGCCCCACCGATCATGGTGCCGGGGGGTGAGGCCAGCACCGCGGCTGCGACAACCCAATCGGCCGCTGCGGCCCCGGCGGCTGACGCCGGCGCTCATCTCAACAGCGCGGATGCGAGTTCGTCGTGGCAAGACCGCCTGGCGGCCCGCCTCTCGGACATCACCCAGAACATCCTTTGGCCGCTCGGCAAGGAGATCTACCCCGATGGATGGCCGATTCCCGCGGTTCCGTTCGTCAATGGCATCACCTCAATCCTGATGCAGATCCCCGGAATGTCACCTGCGCTCGCAACCGCTATGGGCTGGTTCATCTTCCATTCGTTGATGCTGGTGTGGCCTTTCGTGCAGATGGCCCCGACCTTGTTGATGGCTGTTGTTCCAATGGTGGGGGCCGTCGCAATCGGCGGCGTGGCGGGAGTAGCGGCCGGGATCGCCGCAGCCGCGGCCAGCGTCTCGGTTCCTCCGGTAGCGGACATGCCGGCCGCGGCGGCGATTCCGGCGCCCTTGGGCTCGGCGCCGGCGCCACTGACGGCGGGCGGTACCGCAACAACGGTGACGAACGCCCCGAGCACATCCACCGCCGCAACCCCCAGCACGGCCTCAGCGATGGGCGGCGGACCGGCCGGCGGCGGTCCCGGAGTTGGCTTCGGTCCGACCGCCACCGACACACTGGGAGCCAACGCGTCGATGACCGACGTGTCCTACGCGGTGGGCGCGACGGGACTGTCGGCCCGGAGCAGCGCTGCAAGCCGTCGCTCACGCGATCAGGAGCAGGAATCGCCGGTGGACAATTCCGCGGCGGCCGCAGCAAAGGCGGCGGCGACCCGTGAGCAAGCGCGGGCCCGGCGGCGCGCAAAAGTCACAGAGCTGGGCCGCGGTTACGAGTACATGGATCTGGAGCCGGGGAACGACGACGACGCAGTTGACGCAGTGAGCGCCTCGGATCGGGGTGCTGGACCGCTGGGTTTTGCCGGGACGGGACGACAAGGCTCGACGGCCGAGGCGGCGGGGTTGACCACGCTGGCGGGTGACGAGTTCGGCGGTGGCCCGGCAATGCCGATGGTGCCGGGCAGTTGGACGCCCGGCAGCGGTGGACCGTAGTTAAAGGAAAGGGAACAGGATGAGTTTGTTGGATGCCCATATTCCGCAGTTGGTGGCGTCGCAGTCGGCGTTTGGGGCTAAGGCGGGGTTGATGCGCTCCACGATTGGGCAGGCTGAGCAGGAGGCTTTGTCGGCGCAGGCGTTTCATGTCGGGGAGTCCTCGGCGGCGTTTCAGGCTTCGCATGCCCGGTTTGTGGAGGTGGCGGCCAAGGTGAATGCGTTGTTGGATATCGCCCAGGCCAATTTGGGTGATGCCGCGGGCACTTATGTGGCGGCTGATGCGGCTGCGGCCAGTGGTTATAGCGGGTTCTGAGGCGAAGGGGTAACGCAATGTCGCAGATTATGTACAACTACCCGGCGATGTTGGCGCATGCCGGGGATATGGCTTCCTATGCGGCGACCATGCAGGGGTTGGGTGCCGATATCTCCAGTGAGCAGGCCGCGTTGTCGGGTGCTTGGCAAGGTGATACCGGGATGACCTATCAGGCGTGGCAGGCGCAGTGGAATCAGGCGATGGAAGAGTTGGTGCGGGCCTATCACGCGATGGCGGGCACCCATGAGACCAACACCATGGCCATGCTGGCCCGCGACCAAGCCGAAGCCGCCAAATGGGGCGGCTAACCCTCACCATCGCGACTGCGGTCAGCGCGGGCTAAACAGGCGTCGAAGGGCCGCGGCGATAGGCTCGCCCGGTGTTGATCGCAATCGAAGGCGTCGACGGCGCCGGCAAGCGGACCTTGTCGGGCGGGCTGCGCACCGCCTTCGAAGCCGCCGGTAAGTCGGTGGCCACGTGTGCGTTTCCCCGCTACGGGCAATCGGTGGCCGCCGACGTCGCGCACGAAGCTCTGCACGGACAGCACGGTGACCTCGCCTCGTCGGTGTATGCGATGGCCATGCTGTTCGCGCTGGACCGTGCCGGCGCGGCCGAGCAGATCCGCGAACTGTGCCGAGAGCACGATGTGGTGATCCTGGATCGCTACGTGGCGTCCAACGCCGCCTACAGCGCCGCGCGCCTGCATCAGCACGCCGACGGAGACGTGGCGGCCTGGGTGCAGCAGATCGAATACCAGCGGTTGCAGCTTCCTGTACCGGATTGGCAAGTGCTGCTTGGAGTTTCGGCTGAGCTGGCCGGTCAGCGCGCCCGCCGGCGGGCCCGGCAGGAGGCAAGCAGGGCGCGTGACGCCTACGAACGCGACGACGCACTGCAGCAGCGAACCCGGGAGGTCTATGCGGGTCTGGCGGCCGCGCAATGGGGCGGCCGATGGCTGGTCGTCGACGCCGACGTCGACCCCGAAGACCTGGCGGCTACCCTCGCCGGCGGCTGAACTGGAAGAAACGCGCGTGTGGTAGCCCAGTTTTGTCCCGTTCTGGTGACACCATGGACACCATGAGGCAAAGGATTCTCGTCGTCGATGACGACGCTTCGCTGGCCGAGATGCTCACCATCGTGCTGCGGGGGGAAGGTTTCGACACCGCAGTCATCGGTGACGGCACCCAGGCGCTCACCGCTGTGCGCGAACTGCGCCCCGATCTGGTGCTGCTGGACCTGATGCTGCCCGGCATGAATGGCATCGACGTGTGCCGGGTGCTGCGCGCGGACTCCGGTGTGCCCATCGTCATGCTCACCGCCAAGACCGACACCGTCGACGTGGTGTTGGGCTTGGAGTCGGGCGCCGACGACTACATCATGAAGCCGTTCAAGCCCAAGGAGCTGGTGGCCCGGGTGCGGGCACGGCTGCGGCGCAATGACGACGAGCCCGCCGAGATGCTGTCCATCGCCGACGTCGACATCGACGTACCGGCGCACAAGGTCACCCGCAACGGCGAACAGATCTCGCTGACGCCGCTGGAATTCGACCTGCTGGTGGCGCTGGCACGCAAACCACGCCAGGTGTTTACTCGTGATGTGCTGCTCGAACAGGTGTGGGGATACCGTCACCCCGCGGACACCCGCTTGGTGAACGTGCATGTCCAACGTCTGCGCGCCAAGGTTGAAAAAGACCCGGAGAACCCGACCGTTGTCCTGACCGTTCGAGGAGTGGGTTACAAGGCCGGACCTCCGTGATTCCGGGGCGGGTCCCCGCGATTTGGGGCGGACCTCGGTGATCTTCGGGTCGCGGCGACGCATTCGCCGGCGGTCCCCGCCATTGCTCGGCATGAGTGCGTTGAGTCGAGCGGTAGCCGTGGCGTGGCGCCGCTCGCTGCAACTGCGGGTGGTCGCACTGACGCTGGGCATGTCACTTGCGCTGATCCTGGTACTGGGTTTCGTGCTGACCAGCCAGGTCACCAACCGAGTGCTCGACGTCAAGGTCCGCGCGGCCACTGAGCAGATCGAGCGGGCCCGCACCACTGTCAGCGGAGCCGTCAGCGGCGAGGAGGCGCGCTCACTGGAGAGCAGCTTGCAACTGGCCCGCAACACGTTGACATCGAAAACCGATCCGACCTCCGGCGCCGGTCTGGCCGGTGCGTTCGACGCGGTGCTGGTGGTGCCCGGCTACGGGCCCAGGCCGGCGGCGGCGGCCGGTCCCGTCGACCAGTTGCCCCCCGCATTGCGCGAATTCGTCAAGGCCGGGCAGGTGGCGTACCAGTACGCGACGGTGCACACCGACGGCTTCTCCGGGCCGGCGCTGGTGATCGGCACGCCGACGTCGTCGCGGGTGACCAACCTCGAGCTGTATCTGATTTTCCCGCTGGGCAACGAGCAGAGCACGATCGCACTGGTCCGCGGCACCATGACGACCGGAGGGGTGGTGCTGCTGGTGCTGCTGGCCGGCATCGCGTTGCTGGTGTCGCGGCAGGTGGTGGTTCCGGTGCGGTCGGCGTCGCGCATTGCCGAACGGTTCGCCGAAGGCCATCTGTCCGAGCGGATGCCGGTGCGCGGCGAAGACGACATGGCCCGACTGGCGGTGTCGTTCAACGACATGGCCGAGAGCCTGTCTCGCCAGATCGCCCAACTCGAGGAGTTCGGCAACCTGCAGCGGCGGTTCACCTCCGATGTCAGCCACGAACTGCGCACGCCGTTGACGACGGTGCGGATGGCCGCCGACCTGATCTACGACCACAGCGCCGACCTCGATCCGGCGCTGCAGCGCTCCACCGAACTGATGGTCAACGAACTGGACCGGTTCGAGACGCTGCTCAACGATCTGCTGGAGATCTCCCGGCACGACGCGGGGGTGGCCGAGTTGTCGGTCGAGGCGGTCGATTTGCGCTCGACGGTCAACAGCGCGCTGGGCAACGTCGGACATCTGGCCGAAGACGCCGGCGTCAAGCTGATCGTCGACATGCCATCCGAGGACGTGATCGCCGAAGTGGACCCCCGCCGGGTGGAGCGCATTCTGCGCAACCTGATTGCCAATGCGATCGATCACGCCGAGCACAAACCGGTTCGGATTCGGATGGCTGCCGACGAAGACACGGTGGCGGTTACGGTGCGCGACTACGGGGTTGGGCTGCGGCCGGGTGAGGAAAAGCTGGTGTTCAGCCGCTTCTGGCGCTCGGACCCGTCGCGGGTGCGCCGATCCGGCGGGACCGGGCTGGGCCTTGCGATCAGTGTGGAGGATGCGCGTCTGCATCAGGGCCGGCTGGAGGCCTGGGGCGAGCCGGGCAAGGGCGCCTGCTTCCGGCTGACGCTTCCGCTGGTGCGCGGGCATAAGGTGACCACCAGCCCACTGCCGATGAAACCGGTTGCCGGGGAACGCAAAGAGCGTCAGTCGCGTCAGCGCGAACATGCCGAGAGAGGTGCGTGATGCGGCGATTGGCCGCGCTGCTGTTCGCTGTTGCGGTCGTGCTGACTGGTTGTGCCGGCGTGCCCAGTTCGTCGGCGCCGCAGGCCATCGGCACCGTCGAGCGCACGGCGCCGTCCAACCTGCCCAAGCCGGCCCCGGGCATGGACCCCGACGTGCTGCTGCGCGAATTCCTCAAGGCCACAGCCGATCCGGCCAACCGGCATCTGGCAGCGCGGCAATTCCTCACCCAGTCGGCGTCTAACGCATGGGACGACGCTGGCAGCGCGCTGCTGATCGACCATGTGGTGTTCGTTGAAACACGCAGTGCCGACCGGGTTTCGGTGACGATGCACGCAGACATCCTGGGTTCGCTCTCGGACATGGGTGTGTTCGAAACCGGCGAGGGTCAGCTGCCGGATCCAGGGCCCATCGAGCTGGTAAAAACGTCGGGCGGCTGGCGCATCGACCGACTGCCCAACGGAGTGTTTCTGGACTGGCAGCAATTTCAGGCCACCTACAAACGCCACACGCTGTACTTCGCCGATCCGACCGGCAGGACCGTCGTTCCGGATCCACGCTATGTCGCGGTGTCTGACCCCGACCAGTTGGCCACCGAGCTGATGTCCAAGCTGATCGCGGGCCCACGCCCGGAGATGAGCAAAAGCGTGCACAACATGCTCGGACCGCCGGCGCGGTTGCGCGGACCGGTCACCCGGGCCGACGGTGGCAAATCCGGAATCGGCCGCGGCTATAGCGGCGCCCGGATCGACTTGGAAACGCTCACGATCGCCGACCCGCGCAGTAGGCAATTGCTTGCCGCACAAATCATTTGGACGTTGGCCCGCGCCGATATCAGGGGACCGTACGTGATCAACGCCGACGGCGCCCCACTGGATGACCGCTTCGCTGAGGGGTGGAACACCTCCGACGTGGCCGCGACGGATCCCGGAGTGGACGAAGGCGCCGCGGCCGGTGTGCACGCGCTGATCGGTGGGGCGCTGGTGTCGCTGGACGGGCAGCACTCGACACCGGTGGGGGGTGCGTTCGGCCGGCCGACGAATCAGTCCGCCGCCGCGCTGTCGCGCAGCGGTCACCGCGCGGCGTCGGTGGTGACCCTGCGCCCCGGCGCGCCCGATGTGGCCGCGTCGCTGTGGATCGGCGACCTGGGCGGCGAGGCGGTGGAAGCCGCTGACGGCCATAGCCTTTCGCGACCGACGTGGTCGCTGGATGACGCGGTGTGGGTGGTGGCCGACGGCAATAACGTACTGCGCGCGATCCAGGAGACGGCATCGGGGCAGCCGGCGCGGCTTCCGGTGGATTCGGCCGCCGTGTCGAACCGCTTCCCCGGTGCGATCACCGAGTTGCAGTTGTCCCGGGACGGCACGCGGGCGGCGATGGTCATCGAAGGGCAGGTGATCCTCGCCAGTGTCGAGCAGACTCAGGCCGGTCAATTCGCGCTGACCTATCCGCGCCGCCTCGGGTTCGGGCTGGGCGCTTCGGTGGTGTCGCTGTCCTGGCGCACCGGCGATGACCTTGCGGTGAGCCGCACCAATGTCCAGCATCCGGTGTCGTATGTGAACCTCGACGGGGTGAATTCCGATGCCCCGGGCAGCAATCTGCAGCTTCCGGTGACAACGATCGCAGCCAACCCGTCGACGGTGTACGTGGCCGACCCACGCGGGGTGCTGCAGCTGTCGAGTTCGGGTGCCGAAGGGACCCCGACCTGGCTCGATGTCCGGGCATTCATGGTGGGCGGCGCAGTACCGGTGTTGCCTGGCTAACAGTGTGCTTATTGATTGCAGCTGGATTGCTTGCAATTTGCTAGCATAGCTGGATGAAGACGCTCTATTTGCGGAATGTGCCCGACGAGGTCATCGAGCGGCTAGAGCGCTTGGCTGCCCGAGACAACACCTCGGTGTCCGCCTTGGCCGTCCGCGAACTCGCCGAAGCTTCCCGGCGGGCAGACAACCCCGCACTGCTGGGAGCGTTGCCGGATTTGGATGTGGACACCTCATCGCTGATCGACGATGTTGATGCCGAACGCACCGGGCGATGATCGTCGTTGACGCGTCGGCCGCACTTGCGGCGCTGCTCAACGATGGCCGGTCTCGGAGACTAGTTGCTGCCGAGCGTTTACACGCACCGCATTTGATCGATTCTGAGATCGCTGGCGCGCTCCGACGCCAAGTACAGGCACAGCAATTGAGTGCTGCCCAGGGCTGGCGTGCGTTGGACACCTGGCGCCATCTGGCGGTGACTCGCCACGCCATACCCGCGCTGCTCGACCGCATCTGGGATCTGCGTGACAGTCTCTCGGCGTACCCCGCCGGCTACGTCGCGCTCGCCGAAGCGCTCGATTGCCCGTTGGTAACCGCGGACCGGCGGTTAAGCGGTGCGAGCCGAATCCGGTGTGCCGTCACTGTCGTTCCTCGCTAGAGCGCTGTTGCATTGGCCCGCGAGTTTGGTGGTTGCGACACGGTCACGGATGCATACCTATCCGGGTCTCACCGGTCACAGGGACCACATTGATCACTACTGTCACATAGGCCAACTGCGGGCGTCAATGCGACGTCCTGCCCCTGGAAAGGTGTGACATGTCGCCGACTCGTCGAATCGTATCCATATACGTGGCGTCGGCGACCGCACTCGGACTCGTCATTCCGGTAGGTCTCGCCCCAACGGCGTCCGCGCTGCCGTGCAGTGCACCCGAGGCCAACGTCGACCCACCCGCGGCGGCACCGGCAATGCCGCCGCCGTCCCCGGTCGTCCACCCACCAACCGGGCGCCGGCCTCGAGGTGCTAACGAACAGGCGCCGCTACCCAAACTGGGTCCGCTGATCTCTTCGTTGCTTCGTCCCGGCAGTTCTCGATACTCCGCACCGGTGCAACAGGAAGCGGCGATAGTGCCGCCGGGGCCCACTCCTCCCGGCGCGGCCAACCAACAACTCCCGAACGCAACTGAACTGACTCCGAACGCAGCCCCGGTTCCGCAGCCGCCGGAACCGGCGCCTCCTGCCGCGATTGCTGGGGCTCCCACATCGGTTGTTGACTGGGTGACCGGCCCCAACGGTCCGAACAGCACCCTGCAACGTTTCGGGATCTCCGGCACCGACCTCGGAATCCTCTGGGACAACGGCGATCCCGTCAACCGTCAGGTGCTGATGGCCTTTGGTGACACGTTCGGCTATTGCCGCGTCCACGGCCAACAATGGCGGCATAATGTGCTGTTTCGCAGCCAAGACAACAATCTCGCCGATGGAATCACCGTGCCGCAGGGCTCGACGACCGACAAATACTCCGGCTCACCGGTACTGGCATCAGGTATCTCCAGAGCGATTCTGCCCGGCGTCAAGTGGGCACCCAATGAGACCGGAATGATCCCGACTGCCGGCATCTCGGTCGGGAATACCCAATACATCAACTTCATGTCCATCAGGGAATGGGGCCGCGACGGCGAATGGTCGACGAACTACTCGGCGATCGCGACGTCTCCCGACAATGGCCAGCACTGGGGGATCTACCCCGGCAGCGTCCGCACGCCCGCGCCCGACAGCATCCCGGGAGCCCGTCACATTGCGGGGAACGAGAACTTCCAAATGGGCGCGTTCATGCGGCCGGGCGACGGATACGTTTACTCGTTCGGCACCCCGTCCGGACGCGGCGGTTCGGCTTACTTGGCGCGAGTCCCGCAGAACGCCGTGCCGGATGTCACCAAATACCAGTACTGGAACGGTGACGGTAACGGGTGGGTCCCGAACAACCCCGGCGCCGCCACCCCGGTCATCCCGGGTCCGGTGGGCGAGATGTCAGCGCAATACAACAACTATCTCAAGCAGTACGTGGCGCTCTACACCAACGGCGGCAACGACGTCGTGGCAAGAACCGCGCCGGCCCCACAAGGGCCGTGGAGTCCCGAGCAAATGCTGGTGTCGTCATTCCAGATTCCCGGTGGCATCTACGCGCCGATGATCCATCCCTGGTCGTCGGGTAAAGACCTGTACTTTAATTTGTCGTCCTGGTCGGCCTACGACGTGATGCTGATGCACACCGAGCTGCCGTAGCTGCAGCCGCCGCCTGTCGTCCCCGTCCGCCACACTGCACCCATGCTCGATCTGGTCCTGCCGCTGGAATGCGGGGGCTGCGGCGCACCGTCGACGCGCTGGTGTGACACCTGCGCTCAAGAACTGACCGTCGCACCCGATGCACCGCACGTTGCGAGTCCGCGGGTCGACCCGCAGGTGCCGGTGTTCGCACTCGGTCGCTACGCCGGCGCGCGTCGGAACGCCATCGTGGCGATGAAGGACCACGGCCGCACCGACCTGATAACACCGCTGGCGCGCGCGCTGGCCGTCGGCGTGCATCGCCTCGGCACGTGGGGCCTGCTCGATGTGCCGCTGACGATCGTGCCGGCGCCGACTCGTCGTGCGGCAGCGCGAAGACGGGGCGGTGACCCGGTCACCCGGATTGCAGAGGCAGCGGTCCAAGACCATCCGCAGATCGCCGTCGTTCCGGCACTACGAATGAAAGCGCTGGCCCGGGATTCGGCTGGCCTGGGCACCGCCGAGCGTGAGCGCAACATCGCCGGACGGGTGGTGCTGCGAAGGCCGGTCAAGGCCGAGGTGCTGCTGGTCGACGACATTGTCACCACCGGAGCGACCGCGCGCGAGTCGGTCCGCGTGCTGTGGTCAGCAGGCGTCCAAGTGGCCGCGGTGCTGACTATCGCCGCCGCGTAATGATCGTGAAGAAGTCGCAACACAAAAGTACTGGCACTTCCACCTGCCCGCGGCTACCGTCGGGATCAAGCACCCGTGAACGCCTCACGGCGGCGCCGTTCAATAGGCGCCATGTCACCGACGTCGGTAGGGGGTGAATTCTCGACACCTCGCACCGGCGGGCGGCCTCCGTCATCGACACCAACCCCGTCGGCGCATTCATCTGAAAGCCAGTCACGTCATACAGTGCGTGCGTCGCGAGAGGGAAACGAGTTGTCAAGTATGTCAAGGCAAACCGCGGATTCCAACCAGCTTCTGGCCGACCCCGAAGAGCGGGATGAACCCACGTTGCAGGCCGAGGTCGTCGTCAAAGGCCGCAACGTCGAGGTCCCCGACCACTACCGCGTCTACGTCTCGCAGAAACTCGCCCGCTTGGAGCGGTTCGACCGAACCATCTATTTGTTCGACGTCGAACTCAAACATGCCCGTAACCGGCGCCAGCGCAAGTCGTGCCAGCAGGTGGAAATCACCGCCCGCGGGCGCGGCCCGGTGGTTCGCGGTGAGGCCCGCGCCGACAGCTTCTACGCCGCCTTCGAGGCGGCCGTCGACCGGTTGGAAAGCCGGCTGCGTCGCGGCAACGATCGGCGCAAGGTGCACTACGGCGACAAGACCCCGGTGTCGGTGGCCGAGGCGACGGCGGTGGCGCCTCCGCTACAGCCGGCCGACAGCGGCCAAGCGCCGCCCGAGCACGACGGCGTCGACGGGCACCGCGAGCCGGGACGGGTAGTGCGGACCAAGGAGCACCCGGCCAAGCCGATGTCGGTGGACGACGCCCTCTACGAGATGGAACTCGTAGGACACGACTTCTTTCTCTTCTATGACAAGCACACCGAATGTCCGTCGGTGGTCTACCGCCGGCACGCCTACGACTACGGCCTAATCCGACTGTCCTGACGCGCTCAGGGCGCGAACGTCGACTTGTTGCGGGTTTTCGCCGAAGACCGCCGCGACAAGTCGACGTTCGGCGTCGAAAGATACGATGGTGAGCGCCAAAGACTCCAATTCCTAGGGGACACGCCTTGCTGTCGAAGTTGCTGCGCCTTGGCGAAGGTCGCATGGTCAAGCGCCTCAAGCGCGTCGCCGACTACGTCAATACCTTGTCCGAGGACGTCGAGAAGCTC
Organism: Mycobacterium sp. NGS62; assembly: GCF_059812285.1. Classification (NCBI taxonomy): domain Bacteria; kingdom Bacillati; phylum Actinomycetota; class Actinomycetes; order Mycobacteriales; family Mycobacteriaceae; genus Mycobacterium; species Mycobacterium sp. NGS62. The sequence continues at coordinate 54,318 of NZ_JCALCK010000002.1, forward strand.
ACCGACGCCCAACTGCGGGCCAAGACCGACGAGTTCAAGAAGCGCCACGCCGACGGTGAAAGCCTCGATGACCTGCTGCCCGAAGCATTCGCAGTAGCCCGCGAGGCGGCCTGGCGGGTGCTCGACCAGCGCCCGTTCGACGTGCAGGTGATGGGCGCCGCGGCGCTGCACTTCGGCAACGTCGCCGAGATGAAAACCGGCGAGGGCAAGACCCTGACCTGTGTGCTGCCGGCCTACCTCAACGCACTGGCGGGCAACGGCGTGCACATCGTCACCGTCAACGACTACCTGGCCAAACGGGACAGCGAGTGGATGGGGCGGGTGCACCGCTTCCTGGGCCTGCAGGTCGGCGTGATCCTGGCCGGGCTGAACCCCGACGAACGCCGCGACGCCTACTACGCCGACATCACCTACGGGACCAACAACGAGTTCGGCTTCGACTACCTGCGTGACAACATGGCCCATTCGCTGGAGGACCTCGTGCAGCGCGGGCACAACTACGCCATCGTCGACGAGGTCGACTCCATCCTGATCGACGAAGCCCGCACCCCGTTGATCATCTCCGGCCCGGCCGACGGCGCCTCCAACTGGTACACCGAGTTCGCCCGGATCGCGCCGCTGATGGAAAAAGACACTCACTACGAGATCGACCTGCGCAAACGCACCGTCGGCGTGCACGAACTCGGCGTGGAGTTCGTCGAAGACCAACTCGGCATCGACAACCTCTACGAGGCCGCCAACTCCCCGCTGGTCAGCTACCTCAACAACGCGCTGAAGGCCAAGGAGCTTTTCCAGCGCGACAAGGACTACATCGTTCGCGACGGCGAAGTGCTCATCGTCGACGAGTTCACCGGCCGGGTGCTGATCGGGCGGCGCTACAACGAGGGCATGCACCAGGCGATTGAGGCCAAAGAGCATGTCGAGATCAAGGCCGAGAACCAGACGCTGGCCACCATCACGCTGCAGAACTACTTCCGGCTCTACGACAAACTCGCCGGCATGACCGGCACCGCCCAGACTGAGGCGGCCGAGCTGCATGAGATCTACAAGCTCGGGGTGGTGTCGATCCCGACCAACAAACCGATGATCCGTGGCGACCAGTCCGACCTCATCTACAAGACCGAGGAAGCCAAGTACATCGCGGTCGTCGACGACGTCTCCGAGCGTTACGAAAAAGGGCAGCCGGTGCTGATCGGTACCACCAGCGTGGAGCGCTCGGAGTATCTGTCCCGGCAGTTCCAGAAGCGGCGCATCCCGCACAACGTGCTCAACGCCAAGTACCACGAGCAGGAGGCCGGCATCATCGCCGAGGCCGGCCGGCGCGGCGCGATCACGGTGGCCACCAACATGGCCGGCCGCGGCACCGACATCGTGCTGGGCGGCAACCCGGACTTTCTCGCCGATAAGCAGCTGCGCGAGCAGGGCCTGGACCCGGTGGAAACACCCGACGAGTACGAGGCCGCCTGGGATGAGCTGCTTCCCCGGATCAAGTCCGAAGCCTCCAGCGAGGCCGAGGAAGTGATCGACGCCGGCGGTCTGTACGTGCTGGGCACCGAACGGCACGAGTCCCGGCGCATCGACAACCAGCTGCGGGGCCGGTCCGGTCGGCAGGGCGACCCCGGCGAGTCGCGGTTCTACCTGTCGCTGGGTGACGAGCTGATGCGCCGCTTCAATGGCGCCGCACTGGAATCGCTGCTGACTCGGCTCAACCTGCCCGACGACGTGCCCATCGAGGCCAAGATGGTGACCCGCGCGATCAAGAGCGCGCAGACCCAGGTCGAGCAGCAGAACTTCGAGGTCAGAAAGAACGTCCTCAAATACGACGAGGTGATGAATCAGCAGCGCAAGGTCATCTACGAGGAGCGTCGTCGCATCCTGGAGGGCGAGAACCTGGCCCAGCAGGCCCACGACATGCTCGTCGACGTGATCACCGCGTACGTCGACGGGGCCACCGCCGAGGGGTACGCCGAAGACTGGGATCTGGACAAGCTGTGGGAGGCGCTGAAGACGCTGTACCCGCTGGGCATCGAGCACAAGGACCTGTTCGATCCCGACGCGGTCGGCGAGCCCGGTGAGCTGACCCGCGAGGAGCTGCTCGACGCGTTGATCAAAGACGCCGAACGCGCCTACGCGGCGCGCGAGGCCCAGCTCGAGGAGCTGGCCGGCGACGGTGCGATGCGCCAGCTGGAACGCAACGTGCTGCTCAATGTCATCGACCGCAAATGGCGTGAGCACCTCTACGAGATGGACTATCTGAAAGAGGGCATCGGGCTGCGTGCGATGGCGCAGCGCGACCCGCTGGTCGAATACCAGCGCGAGGGCTACGACATGTTCACCGGCATGCTCGAGGGGCTGAAAGAGGAGTCGGTCGGCTTCTTGTTCAACGTGGCCGTCGAAGCGGTCCCGACGCCGGAGGTGGCTCCGGTGGCTGAGCCGGAGGATTTGGCCGAGTTCGCCACCGCCGCCGCGGCCACCGCCCAGCAACGAACCGCCGCGTCCGGCGGAGGCCGCTCCGCAGCACCGAGTGCGTTGCGCGCCAAGGGAATTGAGAACGAGTCACCGGCATTGACCTATTCCGGCCCGGCCGAGGACGGCTCGGCGCAGGTACAGGGCAACGGCGGTGGAGCGCAGAAGAGTGTCGCCGGCGGCACGCGGCGGGAGCGGCGGGAAGCCGCACGCCGCCAGGCTCGCGGCGCCAAATCGTCGAAATCGAGTAAGCGGCGATAGCGCCTGCGATACCGATGATTTGAGGCATCCGCCTCATGGGCGGTAGCCACCCATCCCCGGAAATGCTCGCTATCGCCATGACTTTCCGTTAAGTATTGACGGTATGGACGTCAAGGAGGTGCTGCTGCCCGGCATCGGTCTGCGATACGAGTTCACCAGCCACGGCGGCGACCGGATCGGCATCATCGCGCGTCGAGGCGGCGACTTCGAGATCGTGTTGTATGCCGGAGACGACCCCGACCAGGCGACGCCGGTCCTCCGCCTCAACGACGACGAGGCCGACGCGGTGGCGCAGATTCTGGGGGCACCACGCATCGCCGAACGGTTCACCGAGCTGACCCGCGAAGTACCCGGGATAGATACCAGTCAGGTTCAAATCCGGGCGGGCAGTCCGTTTGTGGACCACCCGCTCGGCGAGACCCGCGCCCGCACCCGCACCGGCGCCTCGATCGTGGCGATCGTGCGCAACGAAGAGGTACTCGCCTCGCCGGGCCCGGCCGAAATGCTGCACGCACAAGACGTTCTCATCGTCATCGGAACCGAAGACGGCATCGCCGGCGTCGAACAGATCGTCGATAAGGGCTGAGTCGGTGCAAGTCTCGGTGGCGCTGCTGTTCGAAGTCGGCGCCATCCTGACCGTGCTCGCGCTGTTCGGTGCCGTTGCGCGCCGGTTCGCGTTGTCACCGATTCCGGTGTATCTGCTTGCCGGTCTGGCGCTGGGTAATGGTGGCATCAATCCGGTCCCCGCAGCCGGTGAGTTCATCGCCACCGGCGCGCCGATCGGTGTCGTGCTGCTGCTGCTCACCCTGGGCGTGGAATTCTCCGCCACCGAGTTCGCCAGCAGCTTGCGCCACCATCTGCCGTCGGCAGCGGTCGACATCCTGCTGAACGCTACGCCCGGCGCGCTGGTCGGGGGGCTGCTCGGGCTGGACGGCGTGGGCATCCTGGCGTTGGCCGGCGTCACCTATATCTCGTCGTCGGGCGTCATCGCTCGTCTGCTCGAGGACCTGCACCGCGTCGCCAACCGGGAGACGCCGGCCGTGCTGGCGGTACTGGTCCTTGAAGACTTCGCGATGGCCGCCTACCTGCCGCTGTTCGCGGTGCTGGCATCGCGCGGCAGTTGGTTGCATGCGATCGGCGGGATGGCCGCCGCAGTGGCCGCGCTGTGCATAGCGCTGGCCGCGTCGTATCGATGGGGCCACCACGTCGCCCGTCTGGTGGGGCACTCCGATTCCGAACAGCTGATGTTGCGGGTTCTCGGCATCACCTTGATCGTGGCCGCACTGGCCGAATTCGTGCACGCGTCGGCGGCGGTGGGCGCGTTTCTGGTGGGCCTGACGCTGACCGGTGAGACCGCCGACCGGGCCCGCAAGGTGCTTGGTCCGCTGCGCGACTTGTTCGCCGCCATCTTTTTTCTGGCCATCGGTTTGTCGGTCGATCCCGAACGTCTGCTGCCGATGCTGCCGGTGGCGCTGGCACTGGCCGGCGTCACCGCCGTGACGAAGGTGGGCACTGGGGTATTCGCCGCGCGACGCGACGGCGTGGCATGGCGTGGGCAGTTGCGTGCCGGCACCGCCCTCATCGCCAGGGGCGAGTTTTCGCTGATCATCATCGGGCTGGCCGGCTCGTCGATCAGCGGCATGGCTGCGCTGGCGACGTCGTATGTGTTCGTGATGGCGATCATCGGTCCGGTGGTGACGCGGTTCGCGGGCGGCGCGGCCCCAGCGGCCGCGCGCACCGCGACTTAGCCGGGCACTAGCCGATATGCAGGGCGACCACCTGCCAGCCAGCGTCCGTCACCGGCTCGACGCGGCAGGCGATGGCGTGCACGCGGCAGCCGCGACTGTAGGTCGCGAACACCTCGGCGGCGGTGAGCCGGTCGTGCGGCCCGACGGCCTGTAGTCGCAATCGGCGCAACACCGCGGCCTCCTGGCGGTTGGCCGTGACCCGGTTGGCGGCGAGCACCGAGTCGGCGAGGCCGCCGGCCAGCAGACCGTGCAGTTGCGCCACCGGACGGCGGCGGTCGATCACTTCCAGCACTCGGCGCAGTGCCGCGTCGGCGAAGACCGCTGCCTGCCGCATTCCCGGCGGCATGCTCGTCGCCGGCTGCCGACTGGAAAACCGTTGCGGCGCGGGCGTGTTGACGCGGCGCAACGCGGTGGCCGAGGGTGCTCGGCATTGGCGGACATCGCGGGGCGGTGGTTCATAGTCTGCGACGGGCCGGACAGCCGACACGGCGCGGTCGGGAACAGGGCGAACGATCGACATGGCGCACTCTCCGGTGTTATCTCGGCGACCCGCTGCGCCCGGCTGCGCCGCGCTTGCGATCGCCGATGTTGTCTCGAATGGGTGGGCCTGCTGGAGAGTGGCAGATGGGTGTGATCATCATCGCACAACCGCCGCCTGCGCGTACCCACGCTGCACAGCGGCGCCCGCGACGGTTACCGTGAGCGGCAGTACCGGTAGACGTGGTTGGCGAATTGCCAACGGCGGAAAAGGGAGAAGCGACGTGACGCGGTTGTCCACAACGGACGCGTCCTTCTATCGGATGGTGACCAGCGCCACGCCGATGTCCATCGGCTCGCTATCGATTCTGCGCCGGCCACGGGCCGGGCTGAGCTACGAGACGCTGCTGGCCACCATCGAACAGCGGCTACCGCAAGTCCCGCGATATCGGCAGAAGGTCCGGGAAGTCAGCATGAGCCTGGCCCGGCCAGTGTGGATCGACGACCGAGACTTTGACATCACCTACCACGTCCGGCGCTCGGCACTGCCGTCGCCGGGCAGCGACGAACAGTTGCACGAGCTGATCGCCCGACTGGCGGCCCGATCGCTGGACAAGTCCCGGCCGTTGTGGGAGATGTATCTCGTCGAGGGGCTGGCCAATAACCGCATCGCGCTCTACACCAAGTCACATCAAGCACTGATCAACGGGATCAGTGAGCTGGAGATCGGCCATGTCATCGCCGACCGGGCGCGGCGGCCGCCGCCGTTTCCCGAAGACATCTGGGTGCCGGCCCGCGAACCCGGCACTACCCGGCTGCTGTTGGGCGCAATCGGCGACTGGGCCACCCGCCCGGGGGCGCAAATGCAGGCGGTGAGCTCCGGAATCACCAGGCTGGCAACGAATTCCGGGCAGCTGGTCGACGCCGGGCGGCGGTTGTTCGACGTGGCCCGCACGTTGGCGCGGGGGAATGCCCCCAGCAGCCCGCTCAACAGCACGGTGTCGCGCAACCGCCGGTTCACTGTCGCGCGGGGGCGCTTGGAGGACTACCGCATCGTGCGGGCGCGCTACAACTGCGACGTCAACGATGTGGTGCTGGCGGTGATTGCCGGCGCACTGCGCAACTGGTTGCTGTCGCGTGGCGAGGCGGTGGCGTCGACGACGACGGTGCGGGCGATGGCGCCGCTGCCGGTCTATGTCGACGAAGCATTCGACTCGGCCAGTCGTGGTGAGGCGATCAGACAGGTGGCACCGTTCTTGGTCGACCTGCCGGTGGGCGAGGGCAACGCCGTGGTACGGCTGTCCCAGATTGCGCACGCCACCGAGTCGAACCCTACCGCTGCCAGCCTGGTTGACGCCCGCACCATCGTGACGATGTCGGGGTTCGCGCCGCCCACCCTGCACGGGATGGGCATCCGGGTCGCCAACAGCTTGTCGCCGCGGCTGTTCAATTTGTTGATCACCAATGCGCCTGGGGCGCAGTCGCAGATGTACATCGCCGGCGCGAAGTTGTTGGAGACCTACGCCGTGCCGCCGTTGTTGCGGAAGCAGGTGCTGGCCATTTCGGTGACGTCGTACAACGGCACGCTGTATTTCGGGATCAACGCCGACCGCGACGCGATGAGCGACGTCGAGGTATTGCCGGGGCTGCTCAGCGAAGCGCTCGACGAGCTGCTGGAAGCCGCGCAATAGCCCGCATCATGATTACAGTCGCCTGATGCGGGTCTACATTCCGGCGACTCTGGCCATGCTGCAGCAACTGGTCGCCGATGGATCGCTGGTGCCGGTCAACGGCACTGCATTCGCGGTGACGCCCACACTGCGCGAGGCCTACGCCGAGGGCGACGACGACGAACTCGGTGAGGTCGCGCTGCGTGACGCCGCCCTGGCCTCGTTACGGCTGCTGTCTACGGCCAATGCGGACTTGCCGCGGCGGCGCGCGGTGCTGATCGCCGACGTCGACGACGTCACGCTGCGGCCCGACCTCGATGATGCCGTCGTCCGGCTGGGCACAGCGGTGATGATCGACCGTGTGGTGGCGGCCTATGTCGACAACGCCGCGGCAGAAGCGGACGTGACGGCGGCGATCGCGGCCGTCGACGCGGCCGACCTGGGCGACGAGGACGCCGACTTGGTTGTCGGTGACGCGCAAGACCATGACCTGGCCTGGTACGCCACCCAGGAGCTGCCGTTTTTGCTCGAACTGCTTTGAGGTGCCCGCGATCTCGAGTGGATGCGAATTCGTAAGTTACGGTACCGTAGGTTGTATCGGGCGGGTTGCATCCGCTGACCGTCTGGTAAGCAGGAGTCCCCATGGCTAAGAAGGTTTCGAGGCCCACTGCGGAGGTCGTCGAGACCCCGCGTCCAACCGTCGCCCGCACCTACCGGCATCCGGCTCGGCATGCGCTGCGCAAGCTGGCGGCCCGGATCACCACACCGCTGCTGCCCGACGACTATCTGCAGCTGGCCAATCCACTGTGGTCGGCCCGTGAACTGCGGGGTCGCATTTTGGAGGTGCGCCGTGAAACCGAGGACTCCGCGACGCTGGTCATCAAGCCCGGCTGGGGTTTCAGTTTCGACTACCAGCCCGGCCAGTACATCGGGATCGGGCTGTTGGTCGACGGACGCTGGCGCTGGCGGTCGTATTCGCTGACATCGAGCCCGGTCGCCGCGGCGCGCACGGTGACGATCACCGTGAAGGCGATGCCGGAGGGCTTTTTATCGACTCACCTGGTGGCCGGGGTGGCGCCCGGGACCATCGTGCGTCTGGCTGCGCCACAAGGCAACTTCGTGCTGCCTGACCCGGCGCCACCGGCCATCCTGTTTATCACCGCGGGATCAGGCATCACCCCGGTGATGTCGATGCTGCGCACGCTGGTGCGTCACAACCAGATCACCGACGTAATCCACCTGCATTCCGCGCCGACGGACGCCGACGTGATGTTCGGCGCCGAGTTGGACCAGCTGTCGCGTGACCACAGCGGATACCAGCTGCGGGTGCGCACCACGCGCCAGCAGGGCCGACTGGACCTGAGTCGGCTCGACACCGAGGTGCCCGATTGGCGGGAGCGGCAGACCTGGGCATGTGGGCCCGAAGCGCTGCTGAATGACGCCGAACGCGCCTGGGCGGCCGCCGGTGCAGCCGAGCAACTGCACCTCGAACGGTTCGCGGTGTCGCGCGCTGCGCCCGCCGGGGCCGGCGGGACGGTCACGTTCGCACGCAGCGGCAAACGCGCCGTTGCCGATGCCGCGACGTCGTTGATGGACGCCGGTGAGCAGGCCGGAGTGCAGATGCCGTTCGGCTGCCGGATGGGCATCTGCCAATCATGTGTGGTTCCGCTGGCGGACGGCCACGTCCGTGACCTGCGGACCGGCGTGGAACACGAGCCCGGAACCCGGATTCAGACGTGCATCTCGGCCGCTTCCGGCGACTGCGTGCTGGATATTTAGTGGGCTACTGGCTGGTAACCTACGCAAACGTAGCTTACGATGGCGTAGGTAAGCGACGAAGGACTGCAGGAAGGCAACACAGTGGCCGTCACTGACGTCGACGTATTCGCACACCTCACAGACACGGACATCGAAAACCTGGCGGTTGAGTTGGATGCCATCCGCCAGGACATCGAAGACTCCCGCGGCGAGCGGGACGCCCGCTACATCCACCGCAGCATTGCCGCCCAGCGCGCGCTGGAAGTCACCGGCCGGGTGCTGCTGGCGGCCAGCTCACGGCGCCCGGCCTGGTGGGCCGGCGTCGCCACGCTGAGCGTGGCCAAGATCGTCGAGAACATGGAACTCGGCCACAACATCATGCACGGCCAGTGGGACTGGATGAACGACCCCGAGATCCACTCCTCGACCTGGGAGTGGGACATGAGCGGCGCCTCCAAGCACTGGCGCTACACCCACAACTTCGTGCATCACAAGTACACGAACATCCTCGGCATGGACGACGACGTCGGGTACGGCTTGCTCCGGGTCACCCGAGACGACCGCTGGAAGCGCTTCAACATCTTCAACCTGCTCTACAACGCCATGCTTGCGCTGCTCTTTGAATGGGGCGTCGGCTTGCAGCACGTAGAGATCGGCAAGATCCTCAAGAAGCGGATGGATCACGACGAGGCCCGGCAGAAGGTCGACGAGTTTTTGGCCAAGGCCGGCCGCCAGGTGTTCAAGGACTACATCGCGTTCCCGGCGCTGACAGCGCTGTCGCCGGCCGCGACGTTCATGTCCACTTTGAAGGCCAACGCCGTGGCCAACATGATCCGCAATGTGTGGGCCAACGCGGTGATCTTCTGCGGTCACTTCCCCGACGGCGCCGAGAAATTCACCAAAACCGACATGATCGGCGAGACAAAGGGCCAGTGGTATCTGCGGCAGATGCTGGGCAGCGCCAACTTCAACGCCGGGCCGGCAATGCGGTTCATGAGCGGCAACCTGTGCCACCAGATCGAACACCACCTCTATCCCGATCTGCCCAGCAACCGGCTCGCAGAAATCTCCGTGCGGGTGCGCGAAGTCTGCGACAAGTACGACCTCCCGTACACCACGGGTCCGTTCCTGGTGCAGTACGGCAAGACCTGGCGAACCATCGCCAAGTTGTCGCTGCCGGACCGCTACCTGACCGACACTGCCGACGATGCCCCGGAGACCCGCAGCGAGCGGATGTTCGCGGGACTGGAGTTGGGTGTCGACCCGGCGAACGGGCGGCGCCGCGGCCTGAAGACCGCAATCGCGGCGGTACGGCAACGGCGACGGGACAAGCGAACGCGGGCCCGCGACGACGACGTGGCGGCCTGACGCGGGTATTGGCCTAGCTTTCGCGCAGCACGACCAGTAGCCGTCGGGCCGCGGCGACGCGTCGCGCTGCCGGCCCGGTCAGGTGGTTCAGCGCGCATTCTGGGTCCGCGGGTGGACCCAGATGCCCGCAGCCGCGCGGGCAGTCCTCGATCGCCTCGGCCAGATCGGAAAACGCCATCATCACGTCGTCGGGCTCGATGTGGGCCAGCCCGAAGGAGCGGATCCCCGGCGTATCGATCACCCAGCCGCTGCTGTTGAGCGGCAGCGCCACCGACTGCGTCGACGTATGCCGGCCTCTCCCGATTTCGGTGACTGCGCCGACAGCTCGACCAGCTTCTGGCACAAGCCGATTCACCAGAGTCGACTTGCCCACCCCGGAGTGACCCAACAGCACGGTGACCTTGCCCACCAGCATCGGCGCGACAACGTTCAGCGGATCGTCGCGGCCCGCGGTGATCACCGCGAGGTCGAGGTCGGCGAACTGCTCGGCGAACGGAGCCGCCGGCGCGAGATCCGTCTTGGTCAGGCACAGCACTGGGGTCAGGCCGCCGGCAAAAGCGGCGATCAGGGCCCGGTCCACCAGGCCGCTGCGTGGCGGCGGGTCGGCCAGCGCCACCACGATCAACAGCTGATCAGCGTTGGCGACAACCACCCGTTCGGTGGTGTCGGTGTCATCGGCGGTGCGCCGCAACACCGTTCGCCGCGGGCCCCGCCGCACGATGCGGGCCAGGGTGTCCGGTCGGCCTGACACGTCGCCGACCACATCGACGTCGTCGCCGACGACGATGGGAGTGCGACCCAGTTCTCGGGCCCGCATTGCGGTGACGCGACGGTCAGGGTCGCCGCCGAGCACACATCCCCAGCGGCCGCGGTCAACACTGACCACCATCGCTGCGCGGGCGTCAGCATGCTCAGGGCGGGTCTTGGTCCGGGGACGCGAACCCCGGCCGGAGCGGACTTTGACGTCGGATTCGTCGTAGTCGCCGGGCCTCAACCGCGCGGCCCCTGCAGCATTCGCGTCCACAGCTGTGGAAAGTCCGGCAGCGTTTTGGCGGTGGTGGCGATGTCGTCCACCTCGACACCGGCCACCCGTAGACCCACGATCGCGCCGGCCATCGCCATGCGGTGGTCGGCATAGGAACGCCAGATTCCCGGTCCCAGCGGCGTCGCGGTGATCCGCAGGCCATCGGCAGTTTCTCGGCAGTCACCGCCCAGCCGGTTGATCTCGGTGCTCAGCGCGGCGAGCCGATCGGTTTCGTGGCCGCGCAGATGCGCGATACCGCTCAACTGCGACACCGATCCCGGGGCGGCCAGCGCCGCCAGCACGGCCACCGCGGGGGTGAGCTCACCGACGTCGCGCAAATCGACGTCCAACCCGCCGTATGTCGCCGGACCGCGCACTTCGAGGCACGAATCAGAACGGCCGACAACGGCATTCACGCGTCGCAGGATGTCCAGAATGGTGCTGGCCGGCTGGATGCTGGTGGATGGCCAGTCGGTGATGCGCACGGTACCGCCGCTGACCACCGCGGCCGCCAGAAACGGGACAGCGTTGGACAGATCCGGTTCGATGTCCCAGTGCCGGGCGGCCACCGGGCCCGGGCGCACCAGCCAGCGGTTGGGTGCCGAATCGTCGACGTCGACGCCGGCTTGGCGCAGCATCGCCACGGTCATCGCGATGTGCGGGGCCGACGGTAGCGCCGCGCCGGTGTGCTGCACGGTCAACCCCTCGGTGAACGACGCCGCGGACAGCAGCAACCCGGACACGAACTGGGACGACGCCGAGGCGTCGATGCCCACGGTGCCGCCGGTGATCGACCCGGTGCCGCGTACCCGAAACGGCAGTGCGCCACCGTCGACGTCGACGCCCAGGCCGCGCAGGGCGTCCAGCAGCGGTGCGATCGGCCGGTCACGGGCCTGTTCGTCGCCGTCGAAGGTGACCGTCGCGACCCCCAGCGCGGCCAGCGGCGGAACGAAGCGCAGCACGGTGCCGGCCAGCCCGCACTCCACCCGGGCGTCCGGGCCGGGGGTGATCTGACCGCTGACCTTCAACTCTGACTCGGCGCCCTCGACGTGCAGGCCCAGCGCCCCCAGCGCGCCGATCATCAGGTCGGTATCGCGGCTGCGCAGCGCGCCGCGGATCGTGGAGACGCCGCCGCCCGCGGCTGCCAGGGCTGAGAGCACCAGGGCCCGGTTGGTTTGCGATTTCGAGCCGGGGACGGTCACCGTCGCCGTGACAGGCGACGGCATGGCGGGTGCTGACCAGGTGCTCACGCGTCCATCATTGCGTGTCTGCGCCTACCCGGCACCATGGAAGGTATGTGCGGACGATTCGCGGTCACCACCGACCCGGCAGTGCTGGCCGAGAAGATCCAGGCGATCGATGAAAGGAGGGCGGCCCAATCCTCAGACGCGCCGAACTACAACGTCGCGCCCACCACCACCATTGCGACGGTGGTTCGTCGACACGACGAGCCCGACGACGAGCCCACTCGGCGCGTGCGGCTGATGCGTTGGGGGCTGGTGCCCCCGTGGGCCAAAGCGGACGCTGACGGCACACCGGAGTCCAAAGGCCCACAGCTGATCAACGCCCGCGCCGACAAGGCCACCACCTCGCCGGCGTTCCGCTCCAGCGCCAAGTCCAAGCGCTGCCTGATCCCGATGGACGGCTACTACGAATGGCGCGCCAACCCCGGCGCCGGCAAGAAGGCCCGCAAGACGCCGTTCTACATGTATCGCGAGGATGGCGAGCCGCTTTTCATGGCCGGCTTGTGGTCGGTATGGAAGCCCGCCAAGGACGCCACCCCGCTGCTCAGTTGCACGATCATCACCACCGACGCGGTCGGCGAGCTCGCCGAGGTCCACGATCGCATGCCGCTGGTGGTGGCTGAACGTGATTGGGACCATTGGCTGGATCCCGACGCTCCGCCGGATCTCGAATTGCTGGCGGGCCCGCCCGATGTGCGCGGCATCCGGATGCGAGAGATTTCGACGCTGGTCAACAACGTGCGTAACAACGGGCCCGAGCTGCTGGAGCCGGCCCAGCAGCAGCCAGAACAGGTGACGCTGCTCTAACGCTGATGCAGCGCAAGTGGGGTAGCCGGCTACTCTAGGTAGCTCGCCTGAGCTGGCGAGATGATCGCGCCATGACCGCGATTCAGCCCAAAACCGACACCGCCACCATCCTGGTACGCAACCCCGCCGACGGTCGTGTTGTCGGCACGGTACCGATCGAAACCTCCGAGGCCGTCGCCGCGAAAGCGCGTGAGCTGCGGCTGTTCCAACCAGACTGGGCGGCGCTGGGGCCGCGCGGCCGCAAGCGGTGGCTGCTCAAGTACCAGGATTGGGTGCTCGACAACGCTGAACACATCATCGACGTGGTGCAGTCCGAAACCGGCAAGACCCGGGCCGATGCCAGCGGCGAGCCCACCAGCACGGCATCCCTGCTGGATTATTGGGCCGGTCATGCGGAGCAATTCCTCACCGATGAGCATCCGCGGTCTTTCAACCCGCTGGCGATGACCAAGAAGCTCACCACCACGTACCGGCCCTATCCGGTGGTGGGCGTCATCACGCCGTGGAACTTTCCGTTCCTGATGCCCGGGTTGGACGTGGTGCCCGCATTGGCCGCCGGCGCGGCGGTGCTGCTCAAGCCGTCTGAAGTGACGCCGCTGTCCGCGGTGGAATTCGTCCGCGGCTGGACCGAGATCGGTGCACCGCCGGTGCTCGCACTGGCAACCGGCTATGGCGCCACGGGTGCCGCGGTCATCGCCAACGCCGATTTCGTGCAATTCACCGGGTCCACCGCCACAGGCAGAAAGGTGGCCGTCGCCTGTGGGGAGCGGCTGCTGCCCTACAGCCTCGAACTCGGCGGCAAGGACCCGGCGCTGGTGCTGGCCGACGCCGATTTGGACCGGGCCGCCAATGGAATCGCCTGGGGCGGCATGTTCAACTCCGGTCAGGTGTGCGTGTCGGTGGAGCGGGTGTACGTCGAGGCACCGGTCTACGACGAGTTCGTGGCCAAGCTCACCGACAACGTCCGGCGGCTGCGCCAGGGCCAGGACGACCGCGCGTTCGCCTTCGACGTCGGAGCACTGGCAACCAGCGCCCAGCGCGACATCGTGCAACGCCATGTCGACGGGGCGGTCGCCGCGGGCGCCCGGGTAGTGACGGGCGGCAAGCCGACGGGAACGGGAACCTTCTTTCAGCCAACGGTTCTCGTTGACGTCGACCACTCCATGGCGTGCATGACCGAGGAGACGTTCGGACCCACCCTGCCGGTGGTCAAGGTCGCAGACGAAGCCGAGGCGATCCGGCTGGCTAACGACTCGGTATACGGGCTGTCGGCCACAGTGTGGACCGGCGACAAGGAACGCGGTGACCGGGTCGCCCGCCAGCTCGACGTCGGTGCGGTCAACATCAACGACGTTCTCTCCAATGCATTCGCCTGTGACGTCCCGATGGGCGGCTGGAAGCAGTCGGGGGTCGGCGCTCGTTGGGGGGGTGCAGCCGGGGTGCTCAAATACTGTCGGCCCCAAGCCATCACGTCGCCACGGATTCCTACCCAATCCAAGGAACTGCTTTGGTATCCGACCTCGCCACGTCGGGTCAAATTTGCATTGAGTCTGTTGCGCGCGTCCGCCGCTCGAGGGGTGCGGCGGCTCGGGTTCGCGCCGAGGGCCGCCCGGTGAAGTGCCGGGCGGCGGTGCTGCGCGGCATCGGTAAAGACTGGGAGATCTGTGACATCACGCTGGATCCGCCGCGCGCCGGCGAGGTGCTGGTGAAGATGTCGGCGGCCGGGTTGTGTCATTCCGACGACCACTTCGCCACCGGCGACCTGGTTCCGGGGCCGGAGATCGCGGAGATGATGCGCGCCAACGGGATCGAAGTTCCAGAGACCTTCCCGCTGCTGGGTGGTCACGAGGGTGCCGGCGTGGTGGCCGAGGTCGGTCCGGAGGTGCACTCGGTGCGCCCCGGTGACCGGGTGGCGATGTCGTTCATTCCCGCCTGCGGCAGCTGCCGGTTCTGTGTGTCGGGCATGACTTACCTGTGTGATCTCGGCGCCGGCGCATATGCCAGGGAAATGACGACCGACGGCACGGTGCGCCGCCACGTCGACGATGAGGACCTGTTGGCACTGATGCAACTCGGCACCTTCGCTGAGTATGTGGTGGCCTCGGACAAGTCAGTAATCAAGATCGACGACACGACGCCGATGCACGCCGCCGCTCTGGTGTCGTGTGGTGTCACCACCGGGTGGGGATCGGCCACGGTGACCGCCGGCACGGAGCCGGGCGACACCGTGGTCGTGATCGGCGTCGGCGGCGTCGGGATGAATGCCCTGCAAGGTGCCCGCGCAGCTGGCGCGAAATACGTAGTTGGTGTGGATCCTGTTGCATTCAAACGTGATTCCGCCGTAGCATTCGGCGCCACCCATACCGCGGAATCGGTGGAGGCGGCGTTGCCACTGGTGCGAAGCCTCACGCAAGGCGTGATGGCCGACCGGGTGGTGCTGACCGCCAGCGTGGTGCATACCGATTTGCTTGCTCCGGCGATGATGTTGACCCGCAAGGGTGGAACGTGCGTGCTGACCGGGATAACGCCGTACAGCGAAATGCTGGTGCCGCTCATGCTCACCGACATGATCGTGTCGCATAAACGACTGCAGGGCGCGTTGTTCGGTGGAATGAACCCGCGGGCGAGCATGCCCATGCTGCTGTCGATGTATCAGAACGGCAAGCTCAAACTCGACGAACTGGTGACGCGGCGCTACCGGCTCGAGGACATCAACGATGCCGTCGCCGACATGCGAGAGGGTCGAAACATCCGCGGCATCATCGAATTCGATTAGGGCAGACGCCCAGGCTACCGAGATTTACTCGGTTCCGATAGAGTTAATCTCGTGACCCCGAGCGGACGGCCCGACGCCCGGACCCGGCTGCTCGAAGTAGCCCGGCGGCGGTTCGCGGTCGACGGAGCGTTGGCAGCGACGCTGGACGAGGTCCGCCGTGAGGCCGAGGTGAGCGTCGGGGCGCTCTATCACCACTTTCCGGACAAGTCGGCGCTGGCAGCGGCCGTTTACGCCCAGGTGATGGGGGAGTACCAAGCCGGGTTCGTGACCATGCTGAAAGAGCAGGCCACCGCCGAGGGCGGGATTCGCGGTGGCGTCGAGCATCACCTGCGGTGGGTGGCCGCCAACCGCACCGAGGCGGCGCTGTTGCTCGGTGATCGGCTCGACAGCCCCACCTTGCGCGAGTCCAACCATGAGTTCTTCACCGCCATCCGGGACTGGTGGCGGCCGCACCACAGCTACGGCGTGCTGCAGCCGATCCGCCCGGGCATCACCGCTGCGCTGTGGTTCGGCCCGGCACAAGAATTCAGCCGGCACTGGATCGCTGACGGCGAAACGAGAATGCCACCGGCAGCCGTCCGGGCATTCGCCGATGCCGCGTGGACGGCATTGCGCGCCAACGATAGTGAGGAGGACGACCGTTGAACGAATCCTTGTACGAGCGCATGGTCGCCGATGGCGACGATCGGCAGGCGCCGCAGCGGGTTCGCGTCGAGCATCGCGGCGACCGCGCGGTGGTGACTCTCGACGAACCCGACCGACTCAATGTGCTTTCCGCGCCGCTGGTACGACAACTGCGCCGGGCACTGGAGGACCTCGCCGCCGACACCGATATCCGCGCGGTCGTGGTGACTGGCGAGGACCCCGGCTTCAGCGCCGGCGGCGACCTGAAAATGATGCGTGCGGCCACCGAGCGGCTGAGCCAGCCCGAAGGAGTCGCCGACGTCTGGCGGTGGATCCGTCGTGAATTCGGCGGCATCGCAAGGCTGATCGCCGGATCGGACACCATCTTCGTGGCTGCGCTCAACGGTCCCGCCGCCGGCGTCGGGCTGGCCTGGGCCCTGACCTGTGACCTCACCATCGCCAGCGAACGCGCGGTGATCGTCCCCGCGTTCGGCCATCTCGGCCTGATTCCCGAGGTCGGCACCAGCTGGGCGCTGACCCGGCGTCTCGGCTACCAGGGCGCGCTGGCGTACTACCTACGGGGCGAGCACATCGACGCCCACGCCGCGCAACGACTCGGCCTGGTGCACGAGGTCGTCGCCCATGACCAGCTTCTCGCCGTGGCGGACGGCTGGTGTTCGCGCGTCGCCTCGATTCCCGCCCACGCCATCGCCATGACGAAGCCGCTGCTGCGCACCGCCGCTGATGCCAGCTGGAACGACGCGCTGACGCTGGAGGAATTCGCCGAACCGATCTGCTTCACCACCGCCGCATTCGCCGATAGCGTGCACGCCATGCTGGCCAGACATTGACTCGGTACGACCAAGCCGGGCGCACGTATTCGGTTACCCGACAATCGGATCCACGGATCGGCGCGGTTATCGACCATGCTTTGCAGGGCATCGCGACGATTGCGAACATCGGCGCCGGAACCGGCTCCTACGAACCGTCGAACACCGTCGTCGCGGTGGAACCCAGTCGCGTCATGATCGCGCAACGCCCGGTTGGTGCTGCACCGGTGATCGAGGCTGTTGCAGAACGACTGCCTCTTCGCACCGGTGCCGTCGATGCCGCACTCGCGGTCCTGACCGTCCACCACTGGGCCAAGCTGGAGGTCGGGATCGCTGAGATGACGCGCATCGCACGCCGCCGTGTTGTCATCCTCACCTGGGACGACGCCGTGTTTCGTGAGTTCTGGCTCTTGCGCGAATACCTGCCCGCTGCCGCGGAGACGGATGCGCGGCTGGCTGTGCCGATCACCAAATTGGGGTCGTTGCTTGGCAATGCGTCGATCCAGACGGTCCCGATTCCGTACGACTGCGTTGACGGATTCGGCGGAGCCTATTGGCGCCGCCCACACGCCTACCTCGAGGCAGAAGCCCGAGCCGGGATGTCGATGCTTGCCCTGACACCGGAACCTCTGCTCCGAGAGGGACTCTCACGGCTGCGCACCGATCTTGCCACTGGCGAGTGGACACGTCGGCATGCCGATCTTCTGGGCAAGCCACAGCTGGATCTCGGATATCGGCTCGTTGTTGCGGACCTGCCGGGGAGTCAGGCTTGAATGTTGGCGGTCACCGCGCCGGTGAGCCGGATCAGATCTGCGGGAGTCACCGCGACGTCCCAGCCGCGCCGGCCGGCACTGCAATACACCCGATCCCAGCCCAGCACGTCGGCGTCGATGACAGTTGGCAGCGGTTTGCGCTGCCCAAGTGGCGACACCGCGCCCACCACATAACCGGTCGCCCGCTCTGCAATAGTGCGGTCAGCCATCGTCGCGCGGGAAAGCCCTAATGCCGCGGCCGCGGCCTTCAGCGACAGTCGGGACGGCACCGGCAGTACGGCAACGGCCAGTCCGTCGGGCCCGGCAATGACCAGCGTTTTGTAGATCTGTGCCGGTGCGATGCCGTGCGCGTCGGTCAGCAGGCGGACAGCTTCGTCACCGAACGCGCCTTCCTGCGGATCGTGGGCGAACCTCACCACCTCATGCGCCACGCCCGCAGCCGATAGCGCCGCAAGCGCCGGAGTCGCTGCACCCGGCATCGACTACGGCGCGCGGTATCCGGGCGGGTTCGGGCTTTCCACCCACAGGTCAACCCCGAGCTCACCGCCCGGTGTGCAGTCATATACCGACAAATCGCTGACCCCGGATTCGACCAATACGTCCTCGCACAGCACCGAGTTACCGGTGTAGTCACCGGCGGGCTTGTTGAGGATGACGTAGGCGGCGTCGGCGTACACCTCGGGCTTGCGCGCCCGCGCCATCGCCTCGTCGCCGCCCAGCAGGTTCTGTACGGCGGCGGTGGCCACCAGGGTGCGTGGCCACAGGGTATTGGATGCGATGCCGTCGGCACGCAGCTCCTCGGCAATACCCAAGGCGCACAACGTCATTCCGAATTTAGCCATCATGTACGCGGTCGGCTTGAGCCACTTGGACTCGAGCAGTATCGGCGGCGAGAGGGTCAGAATGTGCGGGTTGTCCCGGCCTTTCATGTGCGGGATACAGGCCGCCGACACCGCATAGGTGCCGCGCACCTGGATGCCGTTCATCAGGTCGAAACGCTTCAGCGGCACCTCGGTGATGGATCCCAGGTTGATCGCCGACGCGTTATTCACGCACATGTCGATGCCACCGAACTGCTCCACGGTCTGGGCGACTGCCGCCTCAACCGAGTCGCCGTCGCGAATGTCACCGACGATCGGCAGCGCCTGCCCGCCGGCGTCCTCCAACTCTTTCGCCGCGGTGTACACCGTGCCCGGCAGTTTGGGGTGCGGTTCGGCGGTCTTGGCGATCAGCGCAATGTTGGCCCCGTCGCGCGCGGCCCGCATGGCGATCGCCAGGCCGATACCGCGGCTGGCCCCGGAAATGAACATGGTTTTGCCGTTCAGAGACATGGCGTCACAGTAACGCCGCGGGCGCCGGGCCGGGATCAGCGGTCCAAATCAGGTACCGACGGTTGGCCTGGCCAGGAAATAGCCGGATCGCCGAAGCTGTTGACCATCACAGTTCGGTGGCCGCCGTGACGGCCACACAAGACACTGTCGGGTGCAGCCTTTAGATTGGGGAGAAGGGGAGTCTGGTGTCAACGGCGATGAGCCTGCTGGAGCGTCCGGTGTTGGTGCCCGGGCTGTCCGGTGATACCGCTACCGAAGGGATTGTGACAACCAAGATGGCCGACAGCGATGGCTCGACCGGGCCCGAAGTGGCCGCGCCCGATCCCAGGGAGGAGACGGACGAGCAGCTCACGGCACGCTTCGAACGCGACGCGATCCCGCTGCTAGATCAGCTTTACGGTGGCGCCCTGCGCATGACGCGCAATCCGGCCGACGCCGAAGACCTGCTACAGGAGACCATGGTGAAGGCCTATGCGGGCTTCCGCTCGTTCACGCCGGGCACCAATCTCAAGGCGTGGCTGTACCGCATTCTGACCAACACCTACATCAACAGCTACCGCAAAAAGCAGCGCCAGCCGGCCCAGTACCCGACCGACGAAATCACCGACTGGCAGCTGGCCGCCAGCGCTGAGCACTCTTCGACGGGCTTGCGCTCCGCAGAAGTGGAGGCGCTGGAGGCGCTGCCGGATACCGAGATCAAAGAAGCGCTCCAGGCGCTGCCCGAAGACTTCCGGATGGCGGTGTATTACGCGGATGTAGAGGGTTTCCCGTACAAGGAGATCGCCGAGATCATGGATACGCCGATCGGCACGGTGATGTCGCGCCTCCACCGCGGCAGACGCCAGCTGCGTGGGTTGTTGGCCGACGTGGCCAAGGAACGGGGCTTCCTGCGGGGCGGCCAGGCACCCGAGGAGGTGTCGTCGTGACTGAGTTCTCTTGCGGATCGGGCAGCGCTGAGGACGCCCGCGCCAAGGCTGACTGCGCCGAAGTCATCGCAGAGGTATGGACCCTGCTCGACGGTGAATGCACCGCGGAAACCCGACAGAAGCTGCGTCAGCACCTCGAGGAATGCCCCGGTTGCTTGCGGCACTACGGGCTCGAGGAGCGGATCAAGTCGTTGATCGCCATGAAATGCCGAGGCGAGAAGGCCCCGGAGGGCCTTCGCGAACGGTTACGCCTGGAAATCAGCCGAACCACCATCATCCGCCGACAGGGCACCTGGCCCCTCTGAGACTGGATTGCCCCGCCGGTCCGCGACGACGCCGGATTAGGAATTGGGGCGCTTGCCGTGGTTGGCCTTGCTGTACTTGCGGTCGCGCTTCTTCCGGCCTCGTTTGGCCATGACTGATCCTCCTTGTAGCTATACCGGCTGGTCAGTCTTTCATGCGGCCGAAGTTCGGCGGTGCCAGGGTCTAGACGACCGGGACGGCCTGGCCCGGGGCCGGAAGGCTGGTCGCCCCGGGCGTTTGGGCGGGTAAGCCCGGTATCGCCGGGGTCTGGCCCGGCGTCAGGGCGCTGGGTTGGCCCGGCACTGTGGGGGTCTGGCCGGGCGAAAGCAGCCCTGGGGTCGCCGGCGCCTGGCCAGGAGTCAAAGTGCCCGGTGTTGTTGGTGTCTGGCCGGGGGTCAGCGTGCCCGGAACCTGGCCGGGCAGCGTGCTGGGAACCTGGCCCGGCAGCGTGCCGGGAACCTGGCCGGGCAGCGTGCTGGGTGTCTGGCCGGGGGTCAGTGTGCCCGGAACCTGACCAGGCAGCGTGCCGGGAAGCTGGCCAGGAACCTGGCCGGGCAACGTGCTCGGAACCTGACCAGGCAGTGTGCCGGGCAGCTGGCCGGGCAGCGTGCTGGGGTATCCGGGAGTCACCGGGCTTGCACCGGAGCTGGCGGGCATGAACACCGATCCGCTGCCCGGGAAAACAGCGTTCAGCAGCGCACCTAACTCGTTGAAGATCGCATTGCTGATGCCCACCCCGCTGGTGGGGTCGGCGGCGGGAACAGGTACTGGATCATCGACCAGGACAGGTTGCTGGGGAGTCGCCCCGGCAACGCCGCTGCCAAGACCGATCCCAGCCATCGCGGCAAGCGCAACCCCCGCGCCGACGGTCGCGCGAACCACCGGCCTACATGACTTCGAAATCTCAAACATGTTCGTGAACAACGGAATTGCACCTCCACTCAATTCGTACACCCAATGCTCTTCAGCCACTCAAATCACTCTGGAAACAATGCTGCTCAATAGTCACAAAAGAAACACGACACGGTCACGGAACGAACTCTATAGATTTGCTTACCAATCTTGGAGTTTGCTTACTCTCTGCGAGGCGGTCCCCGGAGGACCCTCTCGGCGCACCGCCGGTGGCCGATTGTGGTTCGATGTGAGCGACGGGAATGGCGCAAACAGCGGCTGGGTGACGAACGGGGTAATGATGGCCGAGGACGTCCGCGCGGAGATCGTGGCCAGCGTGCTCGAAGTCGTGGTCAAAGAGGGCGACCAGATCGGCGAAGGCGACACTGTCGTGCTGTTGGAGTCGATGAAGATGGAAATTCCGGTCCTGGCCGAAGTCGCCGGCACAGTCAGCAAAGTGAGCGTATCGGTGGGAGATGTCATTCAGGCCGGCGACCTTATCGCGGTCATCAGTTAGCCATTGGCTTTGCCGAACCCAGCACCGGGAGTGACTTATGTCGACTCTGGGTGATCTGCTCGCCGAACACACCATCCTGCCGGGTAGCGCCGTCGACCACCTGCACGCAGTGGTCGGGGAATGGCAGCTGCTCGCTGATCTGTCGTTCGCCGATTACCTGATGTGGGTACGCCGGGACGACGGCGCGCTGGTATGTGTGGCGCAATGCCGGCCCAATACTGCGCCGACGGTCCTACTACGGGATGCTGTCGGCACCGTCTTTCCCGCCGACAAGGTGCCGCTGGTCGCAGCGGCGTTCGATTCCGGTGTCATTGGGCGCGGAAATGTTGCGGCTCACGAGGATCCGCGGTTACAGACCGGTCTGAACGTCGAAGCGGTGCCTGTCAGGTACGGCGACCGGGTGGTCGCGGTGCTGACCCATCAAACCGCAGCGGCGGCCGCGGTGCGCAAATCCAGTCCGCTGGAGACCGCCTACGTCGACTGCGCAGCAGATCTCGTGCACATGCTGTCGGAAGGCACCTTTCCCAATGTGGGCGACGTGGCAATGTCGCGCTCCAGCCCGCGGGCCGGTGACGGCTTCATCCGCCTCGATGTCAACGGTGTGGTGTCCTACGCCAGCCCGAACGCGCTGTCGGCCTATCACCGGATGGGTCTGACCTCGGAATTGGAGGGTCACAACCTCGTCGAGGTGACCCGTCCGTTGATCTCCGATCCGTTCGAAGCCCAGGAACTCGCCGACCATGTGCAGGACTCGTTGGCCGGCGGCTCGAGCATGCGCATGGAGGTGGACGCCGGCGGCGCGGCGGTGTTGTTGCGCACGCTGCCGCTGGTGGTGCACGGCGCGGCGGCCGGGGCGGCGGTGCTGGTCCGCGACGTGACCGAGGTCAAGCGCCGCGATCGTGCGCTGATGTCCAAAGACGCCACGATTCGAGAAATCCACCACCGGGTGAAGAACAATCTGCAGACCGTGGCTGCGCTACTGCGCCTGCAGGCACGCCGGACGACGAACTCAGAAGGCCGTGAGGCGCTGATCGAATCGGTGCGCCGAGTGTCGTCGATCGCGCTGGTCCATGACGCGTTATCGATGTCGGTCAACGAAGAAGTCAACCTCGACGAGGTGATCGACCGAATCCTGCCGATCATGAACGACGTGGCGACGGTGGATACGCCGATCCGGATCAACCGGACCGGCATGCTCGGCGTGCTGGACTCCGACCGGGCCACAGCGCTGATCATGGTGATCACCGAACTGGTGCAAAACGCCATCGAGCACGCTTTCGACCCGAACGGCGGCGGTTTTGCCGGTCGTGTCGGCGGGACCGGCTCGGTGACCATTCGCTCCGAGAGGTCCGCCCGCTGGCTCGACGTGGTGGTTCATGACAATGGCCGCGGGCTGCCCGACGGGTTCAGCGTGGAAAAGTCCGACCGCCTCGGCCTGCAGATCGTGCGGACCCTGGTATCCGCCGAACTCGACGGGTCGCTGCGCATGCACGATGCCGCCGAGGGCGGCACCGATGTGGTGTTACGTGTCCCGATTGGGCGCCGCGCCAGGCTCGTCCAATAGTGTGCGCAGCGGCCCGCTTCGCCCGGCTCCGCCAATTGTGGCGACCCGCTTCGCCCGGCTCCGCCGCGCTCGCGATCGCCACGGCCGCGCTCGCGATCGCCACGGCCGCGCTCGCGATCGCCACGGGACCCTTCACACAATGTCGCGGCCCCGGCAGTTGCCGAGGCCGCGACGTCAAAGGGTTTTTGTCAGACTCCGCTGCGAGCCTTGGTCCGAGCGTTGCGGCGCTTGAGCGCGCGTCGTTCGTCTTCACTCATTCCGCCCCACACGCCGGAGTCCTGGCCGGTATTCAGCGCCCAGGACAGGCATTCGGTGGTCACCGGGCAGCGGTTACAGACCAGTTTCGCGTCAGCGATCTGGGCGAGCGCCGGCCCGCTGTTCCCCACCGGGAAGAACAGCTCCGGGTCTTCGTCGCGACAGACCGCCTTGTGGCGCCAATCCATACGTCGTTACTCCTCACTATGTGCGCAGCAGAGCGCACGGGCATTTTTCTTCGGCTGTTAACGCGGGCACAAGAAAGTCTCGGTACCGTTGCACGCGATCATTCGATCGTTTCACAGGCTCAACGGATGTCAATAGCGCGCGCGGACAGGTGGGCAATCTCACTTTGAGGGTCTGGTTCTAAAACCCTTAATCGTTTGTACTACGATCCCGGCGCAGTTGCGTCCTCGATTAGCCTGAATTGGCGGTTACCGCAGTTCAGGCATGATTTTTTGCCGGCGGAGCCACAACGGACAGCGCGTCGGGAACGGCTCGAAAGGTCATCTGCTCACGCTCGCCGAGATAGTCACCGTCAAATTGGCTGGCAATCGGTGGCCCGTCGCAGGTGACCCGCACGCAGGCTGCATCGTCGTCGCGGACCAGCTGCTTGGCCCGCATTTTCGGCTGCTTGGCAAGCATCTGCCGGACAACCTTCAACGTCGGGATCACCTTCAGGCTGGTGACACCGAAAACGCCCAGGCCGGATTCGAAGCTGCAGTCGGGGTTTGTCCACACCGGCCGGTCGTCGGCGAAGGTCCACGGGCTGGAGTTGGACACGAAGACGAAGTGCACCCCCGAAACCGGGTCGCGACCGGGCAGGTGCACCGTCAACCGCGGTTCGCGACGCGTGCTGGCCAGCACCGCCGGCACCGCCGTGCGGATATAGCGCGACGGCGTCACTTTGCGGCCCTTTTCGCGTTGCGCTTCGACCGCGGCCACTACCTCGGCGTCGACGCCCATCCCGGCGTTGAGCACTGCCCAACGCTCGCCACAGTCGATCACTCCGATCCGGCGCCAGTTCGGCTGGTGCCCGTATTGGTCGAGCAGCCCGATCAGCTGGTTGGTGGCGTCGACCGGGTCGGGATAGATGCCCAACGAGCGGGCCAGCACATTCGCCGAGCCGCCGGGCACGATCGCCACCGCCGGGACGTGGCCGGTCGGCAACTGGCCCGGCGCTCCGAGCAGGCCGTTGACAATGTTGCTGACGGTGCCGTCGCCGCCGTGCACGACCAGCAAATCGACACCGTCATCGGCGGCCGCCTGTGCGATTTCACCGCCGTGGCCGCGGTGGGTGGTGTGTTCGACGGTCAGTTGAAGACGGCTCTGCAGCGCGTGCGTCAACAGGTCGCGCCCTGCGGAAGTGGTGGAGGTCGCGGTCGGGTTGACGATCAGCACGGCGCGCATGACGCCAAAGCCTACGGGACCGGCGGTGATGCCGAGCCGTGCAGCGGCGCGGTCCATTGGGTTCAGTCGGTGGCTACGCTGACGCCATGACTGTCCCGGCTCCGACCAGCCTGCGCGCCGCGGGCCTGATCGTTGCCGTACAAGGTAGCGCCGGTTTGGTAGTGGCCGCAGTGCTGCTGTTACGGGGACTCGGTGGCGCCGATCAGCACGCGGTCAACGGTTTTGGGACCGCAGTGTGGTTCATCCTCATCGGCGGCGGGCTGCTGGCGGCTGGATGCGCGTTGCTGGCCGGGAAGCGATGGGGACGCGGACCCGCGGTGTTCGCCCAACTGCTGTTACTGCCGGTCGCGTGGTATCTCGCGGCGGGATCTCATCGGCTGCCAGCCGGGATTCTGCTGGGCCTTATGGCGGTGACCGTGCTGGCGTTGCTGTTCAGTTCCCCTGTGCTGCGCTGGCTCTCCGACTGGTCAGTGTGATTCGGCCAGCTCGGCCAGCTCTGAGCCGGACAGCCGATAGGTTGTCCACTCCCGCTGCGGCTGACCGCCGACGGCGTCATAGAGCGTGATCGCATCGGAGTTCCAGTTCAGCACCGCCCACGACAGTCGCGTGTAGCCGTTGTCGATGCATTCGCGCGCCAGCGTCGCCAGCAGCGCACGGGCCAGCCCGCGACGGCGAAATTGCGGGCGCACGTAGAGATCCTCCAGATGGATACCCGCAACACCGTCCCACGTGGAGAAGGTGAGGAACCACAGCGCCGCCGCAGCGATGTCACCGTGCATGTCGGCGACGTGTCCCCGCAGCGTCACCGGCTCGTCGAAAAGCGCAGTGCTGATGTGCCGTTCGGTGACGGTGCAGTCGTCGGACGCGCGCTCGAAGTCGGCCAGCTCATGGATCATCGCGGTGATCATCGCGACGTCTGACCGTGTCGCTGGTCGGATCTGCGCTGTCACGGCTGAACCCCCAGCGCGCTCAGAATCGTGACGAATTTCATTGTGGTTTCCTCTACTTCGTCGTCCGGATCGCTTTCGGCGACGATGCCGCCGCCGGAGTGAGCAAGCGCGGTGCGGCGGTCGGCCGACAGCTGCGCACAGCGGATGGACACTACCCACCGGCCGTCGCCGCGCGCGTCACACCAGCCAACCGCGCCGGCGTAGAACCCGCGGTCGCCCTCCAGCTGGCTGATGAGCTGCGCCGCAGTGCTTGTGGGAGAGCCGCCGACCGCCGGTGTGGGATGCAGTGCCAGCGCCAAATCCATTGCGGTCACCGAAGGTCGGCGTAGCCGTCCGCTGATCGGGGTGCTCAGATGCCACAGCGCCGCGGTGTGACTCAGCTGCGGTGTGGACGCAATCGTCAACTCACTGCACAGCGGCTCAAGGGCCTCAACCATCGCGTCGATGACCAATTGGTGCTCGTGACGGTTCTTGGCCGATTCGGCCAGCGCGGCACCGGTTGCGGCGTCGACGTCGGGGTCGACGGCGCGCGGTGCCGAGCCGGCGAAGGGCTGACACGTCACTCGGTCACCGTCGCGGGCAACCAGCAGTTCTGGGCTGGCGCCGACCAGCGTCATCCCCTCATACTGGTCGCCCGCCGCCGTGAGGTCGACGAGATAGCCGTAAGCGCCAGGGTCGTTGGCGGTCAGTCGGCGCAGAACCACTCGGGCATCCAGCGGCGTCTCGGCAACCAACCGCAATGCGCGCGCCAGCACGACTTTCTGCAGAGCGCTGCCCGGCGCGGCCAGCTGATCGCATGCCCGCCGTACTCGGGCGCGGTGTTCCGCGGGCGGGGGGACCATCTCGGCAATGTGTACCGGCGGCAGCGGGCCGGACGGCCACTCGGACAAGGTCTGCTCGTGCCGCACGGCGTGCGGCGACATCAGCGCAGCCGGTTTGTTCACGTCAAAGGGCAACGCGCCCAGTATGATTGACGCCGCACCTGAACGCAGCGCGGCTTGTGCGCTGGCCACGTCGCGATAGCGGCCTCGAACGCGGTCGCCAAGCAGTACCCCGCCCGGACCGCTCAGAACGAACGGCGGCTCGGATGTCATCGGCCGGTCGTGCGTGGTTGCACGAGCCCGCCGAGCTGGCGGATTTGATGTTCGAAGCCGCAGACCGCGATCGAACCGGCGGCCATGCCGACGCGGCTCCCCTCGAACAGCGGCAGTTCGAGCCACCGAGCGATCACCGCACGGGAGAAGTGGCCGTGGCCGACAAACAGCACATCGCGAGTCGCCAGGTGCTCGAGCGCCAACTCGACAGCCCGATCTGCGCGGTCGCTGACCTGGTCGACGGTCTCGCCGTCCGGGCAACCGTGCGTCCAAACCAGCCAGTCCGGTTGGGACTGCTGAATTTGCGCGGTCGTCAGGCCCTCGTAGGAGCCGTAATCCCATTCGGCGATCAGCGGCGCTGTCTGGTGGATGGCCAAGCCGGCCAGCTCGGCGGTCGCCACGGCGCGTCGCCGTGGGCTGGCGATCACCATCGGATCCTCCACGTGCAGCTCACCGAGCGCTTGCCCCGCGGCAACGGCTTGGCTCCGGCCATCATCGGTGAGGTCGAGATCGGTGCGACTGGTGTGCCGGCCCGACTTGGACCATTCGGTCTCACCGTGGCGGAGTAGCACCAGTCGGTGGTTCTCGACGCCCATGGCGACCGATTGTGCCTGACACACATCGCGATCGCCGCGCGGGCAGCAGGGGATAGATGCCAGGATGGCATGGACGCCCCCATCGGGCGACGACGCAGGGGAAGCGATCAGGAGGAGCGGCGCTTAATGACCCGGGTATTGGCGATAGCCAACCAGAAGGGCGGAGTGGCCAAGACGACCACGGTGGCCTCGCTGGGAGCCGCGATGGCGGACAGTGGACAACGAGTGCTGTTGGTCGATCTCGATCCGCAGGGCTGTCTGACCTTTTCGCTTGGCCAAGATCCCGACAAGCTGCCGGTTTCCGTGCACGAGGTGCTGCTCGGCGAGGTGGAACCCAGTGCCGCGCTGGTCGCCACCGTCGAGGGCATGACGCTGCTACCGGCCAACATCGATTTGGCCGGCGCGGAGGCGATGCTGCTGATGCGAGCCGGCCGCGAGTACGCGCTCAAACGCGCGCTGGACAAGCTCAGCGACCAGTTCGACGTGGTCGTCATCGACTGCCCGCCCTCATTGGGGGTGCTCACCCTCAACGGGCTGACGGCCGCCGACGAGGTCATGGTGCCGCTGCAGTGCGAAACGTTGGCTCACCGCGGCGTCGGCCAGTTCCTGCGCACGGTCGCCGACGTGCAGCAGATCACCAACCCCCGACTGCGGTTATTGGGCGCGCTACCGACGCTGTATGACCCGCGCACCACCCACACCCGCGATGTGCTGCTCGACGTCGCCGACCGCTACGAGCTGCCGGTGCTTGCGCCGCCCATCCCGCGCACGGTTCGTTTCGCCGAGGCCAGCGCGTCGGGGTCGTCGGTGATGGCCGCACGCAAGAACAAGGGCGCCGCCGCCTATCGCGACCTGGCGCAAGCGCTGCTCAAGCACTGGAAGTCGGGCAAGCCGCTGCCAAGCTTCAGCCTGGAGATGTAGCGCTAGCCACCCAGCGCCACGACCGTGTCGCCGCGCTGCTCGACGATCTGCGAACCCAGCACAGCGGGGATCACCGGCGACGGGATCGGCGCCCGGTTCACCGGCAGGACGTGATCGTCGGCGCCGGTGGCCGGGTCGTAGACACCGAGCCCACCGGTAACCGGGACCAGCAGCCGGCCAGCCATAATCGTCGCCGGCCCGAGCGGCACGGCCGGCCCTGCCGCCGCGATCGTGTAGCGGTAGCTCAACGTGGCCGCGTCGAACACCAGCACCGCATCGCCGGTCCACCAGGTGACCAGGTTGCCGGGCTTGGAGACCGCGCTAGCCGGCCACGGCTGCTTGGGCAGCAGCGTGCTGGAAACGGTGGTGCCGGTTTCGTCGACCACGTCGACTCTGGGCTGCGGGGAGGGCAGATACAGCAGGGTGCTGGTCTCCGACACCGCCAGTACCCGCGCACCGGAACCGGCTCCGATGCCCGGCTGGGGGACATACCGTTGCTCGGGTTCGTCTTCTTCCTTGCTCGGGCGCAGCAGTGTGAGCCGCAGATCGGCCTGGTTGGGGCATGCCTCCAGCACCGACGCCGCCGACGAGCTGGCCGCCGCCGAGGTCAACGTGCAGCCGGTGTGCAGCCCTTGCGACGACGGTTTGATGCGAGCGTCGATCTCGCCGTAGGACAGCATCCGGACCATGTCCGAGCGCCAAAGCTCAAGCCGGGTATCGCCCACCGACAACACCGTCGTCCCGTCCGAGGACACCTCGACCTGCTTGTCGGCATAGCTGCTGCGGGCGGGGCCACGCTGGCCGGTCGATCCGTCGATGGCGCTGACCTGGCCGCAACCCCGGCCATCGCGATAAACCGCGACCGCGTAGCGGTAGACCCAGGACACCGCGCACAAATCGGTGCCGCGGGCATAGGACCAGCGCACCTCACCGCTGGCCGGATCGTGTCCGGCGACCGAGCGGGCGTCGCCGGTGACAACCGTGCCGCCGACCACTACCGGCGCGGTGGTTGCCGCGCTGTCGGCGGTCCAGAGCTGCCTCAGCGTTGCGGGCACCTCAGTGGCCGACCGGGGAGTGGGCGCCGGCACCGCCGCGGGGTTGCTGTTGGTTGCCCGGGCGTCGCTGGTCCACCAGATCAGCGCCGCGACGACGGCGACCACCGCCGCGATCACCGCTGCAGCCACCATGTCGGCCCTGGTACGACGTTCGGGTTTGACCATGGCGCGGCAGTGGCGCGGACTCAGTTGGTGTTCGCGGCGACCTCCGCCGCTTTGCGGGGCCGCCTGCGGCGACGGCGGCGTCCGTTGTGCGCGCTTTCGCCGGACGACGTGCCGGACGGGGCTTCGGCCGGGCCCTCGCCATTGCTGGCACCGGCGTCCGGATGCCCAGTCGCCGGCTTGCCGCCGCGAGTGCGTCGGCGTGAGCGGGTGCTCTTGCGCGGTCGTTGGCCGTCGCCTTCGTTCGACGGGGCGCGTTTGACCTGCGACTTCCGCGGCGTACCGACTGTGCCGTTGGCGTCAGTCGGGATGCCCAATTCGGTGTACAGGTGCGGTGAGCTGGAGTAGGTCTCCGCCGGATCCGGGCAGCCCAGACCGAGCGCCTTGTCGATCATCGTCCAGCGGGCCAACTCGTCCCAGTCCACCAAGGTGACTGCCACGCCGGTGCGGCCGGCCCGGCCGGTCCGGCCGATGCGGTGCACATACGTCTTCTCGTCGTCGGGACACTGGTAATTGATGACGTGGGTGACGTCGTCGATGTCGATGCCCCGGGCAGCCACGTCGGTCGCGACCAAGACATCGATATCCCCGGCCCGAAATGACTTGAGTGCTTTCTCGCGGGCCACTTGACCGAGGTCGCCATGGACCGCGCCGACCGCGAAACCACGTTCGGCCAGCTCGTCGGCCACCTTCTGGGCGGTGCGCTTGGTGCGCGTGAAGATCATCGTGGCGCCGCGCTCGCGGGCCTGCAGTATCCGGCTGACCAGCTCGACCTTGTCCAGCGCGTGCGCGCGGTAGACGAACTGCTCGGTGGCGTCATGCACGGCCGACGAGTGTGGCGCCTCCGCCCGGATGTGGGTCGGTTGGTTCATGAACGTGCGGGCCAGCGTGATGATGGGATCGGGCATGGTCGCCGAGAACAGCATGGCTTGCCGCTCGTCGGGGATCTGCCGCAGGATGCGTTCGATGTCCGGCAGAAAGCCCAGGTCCAGCATCTCGTCGGCTTCGTCGAGCACCAGCACGGCCAGGCCGCCCAGTTGCAGGTGGCCCTGCTGGGCCAGATCCAGCAACCGGCCGGGGGTGCCCACCACGACGTCGGCTCCGGCGCGCAGCGCCTCGATCTGCGGCTCGTAGGGCCGGCCGCCGTAGATGGAAACCACGGACAACGGCCGGCCATTGTCGGCTTGCAAGTGCTTGGCCGCGGTGGCCAGGTCGCCGGACACCTGCAGGCACAGTTCGCGGGTGGGCACCACGACGAGCGCTCGGGGGATGCCGGTCAGCGGTGGCTCGCTGGTCGTGATCCGCTGCAGCAGCGGCACGCCGAACGCGAAGGTCTTGCCCATGCCGGTGCGGGCCTGACCGATCAGGTCATCTCCGGCAAGCGCCAGGGGGAGCGTGAGCTCCTGAATGGCGAACGGACGCTCGATGCCTTGTTCGGTCAGTGCGCGCACGATTTCGTCGCGGACGCCGAGTTCGGCAAATGTGGATGGGGGCGGGGTGCGGGTTGGGGTGATCAGTGGAGTCATGCGTGCGCGCATATGCCTTTCGGTGTTGCATTTCGGTCAGTTCGTCGCGGTCCACGCGCGCACGGTCCAACTGCCGAATACGTTGCCGATTCGCGAAGCCCTGCGCTCAACTAGGCGGGCTAACGGCGTGCACGCACATTTCGCCGGCAATAGCGGTAAGGGTCTACAGCCACCACCTTTTCTCATGGTACCTGGTCGGCGGTATGCGATAGAGATCTCGGCCCAACTGGGCGGCGAAGCCGGACATCGCGGGTCACCACCGGTGCATTCGTGGCAATCGCCACCGCGCATAGAGTGTTGCCATGACTTCGCCTTCGCGCGCCGATGAGTTGGACGATCCGCCCACCCCGCGGCTGCCGGCGGACCACCCCGGCGTCAACGAGTTGTTCGCGCTGTTGGCTTACGGCGAAGTTGCGGCGTTCTATCGGCTCACCGACGAGGCACGGATGGCGCCCGATCTGCGCGGCCGCATTTCGATGGCGCGCATGGCCGCCGCCGAGATGGGGCACTACGAGCTACTGCGCGACGCGCTGGAACAGCGTGGTGTCGACATAGTGCCGGCGATGTCGAAATATGCCGCGGCACTTGACGATTACCACCGGCTGACGACTCCGAGCACCTGGCTGGAAGCGCTGGTGAAAACCTACGTCGGCGATGCCCTGGCCGCCGACTTGTATCTGGAGATCGCGGGCGGCCTGCCCGGCGAGGTGGCCGACGTCGTGCGCGGGACGCTGTCAGAGACCGGCCACTCCCAGTTCGTCGTGGCCGAGGTGCGTGCCGCGGTGACGACCAGCGCCAAACAGCGTAGCCGGCTGGCGCTGTGGTCACGCCGGCTGCTCGGTGAAGCCATCACCCAGGCTCAGTACGTGTTGGCCGACCACGACGAGCTGGTCGATTTGGTGGTTTCCGGAACCGATGGCCTCACCCAGCTGACGGGGTTCTTCGACCGACTGCAGCACACCCACGATCAACGGATGCGCGAACTGGGCCTGGCCTAACAGCCCGCCGGTCGCCCTAGCGAGTGCAGGTTGCGATGATCGTGCTGGTGGTCGACGCCACGACGGTCTGACCCTCGGCGTTGGTGATCGCACAGCTGAGCCGGCCGGTGAGGCTGGTCGCCACGACGGACTCGGTCTGCACGCCCGGGGCCAGCACGACAGTCCTGGACCAGGGCAGCGACACGTTCACGTCGGTTTGGGGCGTTCCTTGGCCGTCGGTGTAAACGACGGTCACCAGGTCCAGGAACCCCTTGGTCCCGTTCACCCGGTACACGACCGTGTTCGGATCGAGCTGCGTCGGCGGTGGCGGGCCGACTTCCGGTGGTGGCGGTGCTGCCGTCGGCTCCTCGGTGGGGCTGGATTGGCGCGGCGGTGGCGTCACCGTCGTCACGGTCTCCGGCGGGAGCGAGGCGGTGGGCGGCGCCGTGGGTCGCGGGGTGGCGATCACTGTGCGGGTCGGTGGCACGACCGTAGCCGTCGTCGAGGCGCTGTCGCCGCCGTTGAGGATGACGACGGTGGCGATCACGGCAAGCACGAACACGACGCCGGCGACTGCCGCGATCGGCCGCCAGCGTTCGTCGACCGGCCCGACCCAGTCGTCGTCCGGGTAGGTCGCGTAGACCTCGTCATCTGGGTAATCCTGGATGTCGCTATCCAGGTGTTGCATGGTGCTGATGTTGCAGATGTTATCGATGTGACCCGACGTGGATTGCTCCGCGGGTGGGCGTGTTGGTCACGATTTGGCGACGACGACCCGTCGCTACCGGGCCCGCGAATGCTTGGCGCCGACCGGCTTTCACGGCCGCTTCGGCGCGTCTACTAGCCTGCTGGAGAACGCCTACAACGGAAGGGGCCAGCGTGGAGGTCAAGATCGGTGTCACGGACAGCCCGCGCGAGCTGGTCTTCACCAGCGCGCAGGCCCCCGGTGAAGTCGAAGAGCTGGTCACCGCCGCGCTGGGGCAGAACTCGCAGGTGCTGAGCCTGACGGACGACAAGGGCCGTCGCTTCTTGATCCAGGCAGCCAAGATCGCTTACGTCGAAATCGGGGTCGCCGACGCGCGGCGCGTGGGCTTCGGAATCGGCTCGGCGCCGGCTACGAGCGGGTAAGCGGCACGTGCGATAACCCGCCCCAGGCGAACTGCACGGTGCCATCCACCGCGTCCTCTTTGGAGATCGGACGATCGGTGTCCAGCCAGTATCTGGCGCAGTCGACGCTGATACCGACCAGGCCCACGGCGATCATTCGGGCCCGGTGCGGGTCCAACCCGGAATCGGCGCTGATGAGGTCGAACACCGCGTCGATGCACGATTCGGTGGCCACCCGCACCTGGGAGGCCACCTGCGGCTCGGTGACGTTGTCGTTCTCGAAGATCAGCCGGTAGCCCTGGCCGTCGTGCTCGATGAAGTCGAAGAACGCCTGCACCGCCGAACGCAACCGTTGCCGGTTGTCGGTGGTGGTGCGCAGCGCTTGCCGCACGCCCGACACCAAATTCTCGACATGCCGATTCAACACCGCCAAATACAACTCAAGCTTGCTGGAGAAGTGTTGGTACAGAACAGGTTTACTGACACCGGCCCGGTCGGCGATCTCGTCCATGCCGGCGGCGTGATAACCGCGGTACACGAAAACATTACTGGCAGCGATGAGCAGTTGACCTCGCCGCTCGTCACGGGGCAACCGGTTACCGCGCCGCGCGGGGGCGACGGTGTCCGTCGACCGCCTTCCGGCCGCGTTGGCGAGATCGCTCATCAAGTCCTCATCTGATCGTCAGCACACGCGCCGTCGGCGTCGCCGCGCGCTGCTGATCGCAAAGACACTACTACCCGCATGGCCGCCTGTTTGTTATTGACTATTCCAATCACCGCCGAAGCCGTCGTACCGAGCCGCCGGGCGCGCCAAGAGCCCAGCTAGCGGCGTCCTTAGCAGCGAATGTGCGATCCTGGGGCGGTGAGTTTCGACCCAGAGCCACGTGGAACCGGCCAGGTGCCGGTGCTCCGCGACGACTGGCGAGAACCGCTGCGTGCTCAGCGGGATCCGCTCGCTTGGGGCTCGGGCCGAACCCGGTCCAATCGCGACCGGCCGCGCCGTTGGCGCAAACAAACCTGGCTGGGCCGGTTCGTGTCCACCTACGGCTGGCGTGCCTATGCGCTCCCGGTCCTGGCGGCGCTCACTGCAGTGGTGCTGTACCAGACGGCCACCGGGACCAGCGCGCCGGCGCCCGCTTCGGAGGAGCCGGTCCAGGGACCGCCGACGATCGGATCGGTGGGCACCGCCATCATCGGCGCGCCGCCACGCGGGCTGACCGAATTCGACGCCAGCCTGCCCACCGGCGTACTGCCGGACGGCGGTCCGTTCACCCCGGCCGGTGACAAGACCTGGCGCGTCGTCCCAGGTGTTATGCCGCAGGTCGGACAGGGCACCGCGAAGGTGTTCCGCTACACCGTGGAGGTCGAAAACGGGATCGATCCGACCACGTTCGGCGGCGACGATGCGTTCGCGCGAATGGTCGACCAGACGTTGGCCAATCCCAAGAGCTGGACCCACAATCCGCAGATCGCCTTCATCCGGATCGACGGATCCGACGGCACAAACCCTGACTTCCGGATCTCGCTGAGCTCTCCGATGACCGTACGCGAGGGCTGCGGCTACGAGATTCCGCTGGAGGCCTCGTGCTACAACCCGTCGTTCAGTCCCGGCGGCCAGCAGCGGGTGTTCATCAACGAGGCCCGGTGGGTGCGCGGAGCGATGCCCTTCCAAGGTGATGTCGGCTCCTACCGCCAGTACGTGATCAACCACGAGGTGGGTCACGCCATCGGCTATCTGCGTCACGAGCCGTGCGACAAGCAGGGCGGGCTGGCGCCGGTGATGATGCAACAAACCTTTTCGACAGCCAACGACGACGATGCCAAGTTCGACCCGGACTGGGTCAAGGCTGACGGAAAGACATGCCAGTTCAATCCGTGGCCGTACCCGATCGCCTGACTGGTCGTCGGGAAGGTTCCCCGGCTGTTTGCCGTTGATCCAGGCAACTGCTGTGATGGGTCTAGCTGACAAAAATTGAGGAGATATTCGGTGTCGACGTTGTTGCCACCGCTGGTTGAGCCGGCCGCCGGGCTGACGCGCGATGAAGTCGCGCGCTACAGCCGCCATCTGATCATTCCCGACGTCGGCGTCGACGGGCAGAAGCGGCTCAAAAACGCGCGGGTTCTGGTGATCGGCGCGGGCGGACTCGGCGCGCCCGCGTTGCTGTATCTGGCCGCCGCCGGCGTGGGAACCATCGGCATCATCGACTTCGACGTCGTCGACGAGTCCAACCTGCAGCGCCAAATCATCCATGGCGTGTCCGACATCGGCCGCTCGAAGGCGCAGTCGGCGCGCGACTCGATCACCGAAATCAACCCGCTGGTCGAAGTGCGCTTGCACGAAGAGCGATTGGAACCGGACAACGCCGTTGGCCTCTTCGAGCAATACGACCTGATTCTCGACGGCACCGACAACTTCGCCACCCGTTATCTGGTCAACGACGCCGCCGTGCTGGCGCACAAGCCGTATGTCTGGGGCTCGATCTACCGCTTCGAGGGCCAGGTCTCGGTGTTCTGGGAGGATGCGCCCGACGGACACGGCCTCAACTACCGCGATTTGTATCCCGAGCCGCCGCCTCCCGGCATGGTGCCGTCGTGCGCCGAGGGCGGGGTGTTGGGCATCCTGTGCGCGTCGATCGCCTCGGTGATGGGCACCGAGGCGATCAAACTGATCACTGGCATCGGCGAGTCGTTGCTGGGCCGGTTGATGGTCTATGACGCCCTGGAGATGAGCTACCGCACGATCTCGATCCGCAAAGATCCCACGACGCCGAAGATCACCGAGCTGATCGACTACGACGCCTTTTGTGGGGTGGTCTCCGATGAGGCGGCCGACGCAGCGGCAGATGCCACGATCACGCCGCGCGAGTTGCGCGAGTTGCTGGACTCGGGCAAAAAGGTTGCCCTGATCGATGTGCGCGAGCCGGTGGAGTGGGACATCAACCACATCGACGGCGCGCAGTTGATCCCGCAGTCATCGATCAACTCCGGCGAAGGGCTGGCCAAGGTGCCTCAGGACCGGGTACCGGTGCTGTATTGCAAGACCGGTGTGCGGTCAGCCGAGGCTCTGGCGGCGGTGAAGAAGGCCGGATTCGCCGATGCGGTCCATCTGCAGGGCGGCATCGTTGCCTGGGCGCAGCAAATGCAGCCCGACATGGTCATGTACTAACGCGTCTGCCCAGCTGACCCCCGTTAGGCTGAGCGCGTGAGTGTCGACCCGCCGCCCGAGCACGTATTGGCGGCGTTTGGTCTGACCGGAGTGCGGCCTGCGCCGTTGGGTGGCAGCTGGGAAGGCGGCTGGCGGTGCGGTGAAGTGGTGCTGTCGCTGGTTGCCGATCACGCTCGCGCCGCCTGGTCTGCGAAGGTGCGGGAGACGCTGTTCGTCGACGGCGTGCGGCTGGCCCGACCGGTCCGCTCGACCGACGGACGCTATGTGGTCTCCGGCTGGCGGGCAGATACTTTCGTCGCTGGCAAACCCGAGCCCCGTCATGACGAAGTCGTTTCGGCGGCGGTGCGGTTGCACGAGGCCACCGGGAAACTGGAACGCCCTCGGTTCCTCACTCAGGGTCCTACCGCGCCGTGGGCGGATGTCGACGTTTTCATCGCCGCCGATCGGGCCGCGTGGGAAGAACAGCCGCTGGCCTCGGTGCCGCAGGCCGCGCGGGTTGCTCCCGCGACTGCCGACCGGCCGCGTTCGGTCGAGCTGATCCAACAGCTGGCCGGCCTGCGGCGGCGGACCAAAAGCCCCAGTCAACTTGTGCACGGAGACCTTTACGGGACAGTGCTTTTCGCGGGCGCTGCCGCTCCCGGCATCACTGATATCACGCCGTACTGGCGGCCCGCGCCGTGGGCTGCTGGTGTCGTCGTCGTCGACGCGTTGTCATGGGGAGAGGCCGACGACGGACTCATCGAGCGTTGGAACGCCCTGCCGGAGTGGCCACAGATGTTGTTGCGGGCATTGATGTTTCGCCTCGCGGTTCATGCATTGCATCCGCGCTCCACGTCGGCGGCTTTCCCGGGGCTGGCCCGCACCGCGGCCTTGGTCCGGTTGGTGCTCTAAGCGCGAAAGTGCAAGTAGCAACGCGTTTCCCGAGAAGGGCCGTCGCTAGTTGCACTCTCGCGGAAACGCGTGACGCACTTCGCCCAGCGCGACCTTGCCGTCGTCGGCCAGCACCCCTTCGGCACGAAGGAGCTCCAACTGTCGGGTAGCCAGATGTGGTGCGGGGCGGCCGGACGCGGTGATCACCCGATGCCACGGCAAATCCGAGGAGTCGGTTCGCATGATCCAGCCGACGATCCGCGCGCTGGAAAGCCCTGCGGCGGCTGCGATATCGCCATAGGTCACCACCCGGCCGGCGGGGATGGCGGCCACCAGCGCGCGCACCCGCTCGACCTGCTCGTCGGTCACCGCCGCCATCGTCAGCGCATCCGCTCGCGGATCACCGCGGCGACCTCGGCGGGCTTGGCTTGGGCCACCATGTGGTCGCATTCGAATTCCAGCAGCTGAAAGTCGGATCCCAGCCGCTGACGCAGGCCGGCGACCAGGCCGTCGTCGACATATTGCGGCGATGTCCACAGCGCCCGAACCAACGTGGTGGCAATGCCTTTCGGTGGCAGCACCACATCGCGTGCTAACTCGCTCCAGTACGACATCATCGCCGGCAGGCTGATCCGCCAGCCATAGCGCCCACCGGGCAGCGCCACCAGGTGTTCGTGGAGCTCGGCGTCGAGCATGGTCGGGTCGACGTCGGCCCATGCGCCGGTGGCCTTTTCGGCGCGCGCTTCTGCGGTGTCCGGGTAATCGGGCGAGGTCAGCATCGCGTCGGCGATCTCGCGCATCCATGCGCCGTCCAAACCGATGGCCGGATCCAGCAACACCAGCGCGGCCACCCGCTCGGGATGAGCGGCGGCCAGATGCAGCGCGACCGCGCCCCCGAACGAATGGCCGACCACCACCGCCGGGGCCTGATCGTCGAGCAGCGCGGCCAGCGCCGCGACGTTGGCGTCGATCGTCCACGGCGCGGACCACGACGACCTGCCATGGCCGAGCAGATCGGGGGCGGCCACGCTGACCTCGGGCAGGTAGTCGGCTGCCAGCCGTTGCCAGCGCTGCCCATGGCCGGTCAAACCGTGGATGGCCAATAACCGCACCGGCCCCGGGGGGCCGTAACGGTGCACATGAAGCTTCCTCACGCGTCGTATGGTGCCAGCCGCCTGGAGCGCCGCCGGTGCCGCTGCTGCCGAAAATGTGTCAATAGGCGGGCTAGCTGCGCAGTAAGGTTTGACGGTAGATCCGGACACGCTGGGGAAGGGATCGTGTCATGGGGATGGAGCCCGACAGCAGCCCGTATGGGTCGCAGACGTTGCTGGGCCCGGGCTGGCCAAACATTGACGAGGACGTGCTGGCGGCGGCCGCCGCGGAGTTCGAACAGCTGGCGATGCATCTGACCGGGGTGGTGGTGCCTCAGCAGCAGGGGCAGATGATGCAGATCCAGGGCATCTGGCAGGGCGCCGCGGCCACGGCGGCGCTCGGAGAGGCCAGCACGATCATCAACGGCCATGAAATCAACGCCGCTGAGGCTTCAGCCATCGCGCTCAAGCTGCGCGCCATGGAGGCGTCGATCGTCAAAGCCAAGGGGCTGGCCAACGCCACCGCGCAGCTCACCCAGCACACCTGCGAAATGATCGAGGGCTTGCCGCTCCCGGGGGAAGACAAGGAAGCCCTGCTGCAAAGCCAGATCAGGCTGGGCCAGTCGCAGAACATGGCCGACGTGATGACGGGCACGACCGAGCTCGCGGGCAATCTGGGTGTGCCGGCCGTCAACCCCGCCGCGATACCCATCCCGCCCGGCGGGACGGCGGGCGCGGGGCAGGCGAGCAAAGAGTCGCAGGACGGGGTGCAAATGATGACCCAGATGATGTCTCAGGTTGGGCAGCTTCCCCAACAGCTCGGCAAGATGGGCGGGGGCCAAGGGCTGCAACAGCTGACCCAACCCTTGCAGCAGATTTCGTCGATGTTCGGCCAACTGGGCAAAGGCGGTTCCGGCGGGGCGGACGCCTCACCGTTTGCCGCGTTTTCCAATCATCCGGCCGCCGGTGGCTCTGGGGCGACCTCGGGTGGCGGACTGATGCGGGGCGGGGGCGTGCCCGGCTCCGGCGGCAGTCCGCCGCGCACACCGCTGATGGCCAAACTGGTGGACAAGCACACCACCACGGTCGCTCCCACCGCAGTGGAGGAGGGCGCCGCCGCAGGCAGCACTGTCGTCGGCGGTGCGGCACCGGTGGGCGCCGGCGGCGGCATGGGCGGCATGGGCGGCATGGGCATGATGGGACACCGGGGGGAAAGCGGCGGTTCCCGGTCGGGGATGGCGGTTCCAACGCCCCTCGACCACGACCTCAGCGAAGGCGAGGACGACGATGATTGGTGATGACAGCTGATGAGTGAGGGCTTGGAGCACCACGGAACGCCCACCTGGCAGCCAGGTCAGGTGCAAATGCCGCAGATGCCGATGGTGTCGCCCGGCGAAGACCCGATGAGCGCGACGATCGCCGCGGTCTTGCCGACGCTGTCCGTTCCCCTGCAAGCGAATGTCGCGGCGCTGCAAGGCAAGGAGGCCATGTTCGACGGCAAACTCGGTGCCTCGAGCGCGGCCTATCAGGGCGCCGACGAGTCGGGTCAGCAGGGCGTGATGCAGATAGTCCAAACGCTGGGCCAGATGGGCAGCCAGGCTGGCGAGATGGCCGGTGCGCCCGGTCAGATGGGCGGCCAGTTCGGCGGCAGCTTCACGTCACTGATGCAACCGATGATGCAGGCGTTCCAAGGCGCCGGCCACGGCGGGCAGGGCCACGGCGGGCAGGGACAGCCTGCGGGCGGACCGGAGTCCCAAGGCGCCGCTGGAGGCGCGGGTCAAGGCCCCGCTGGTATGGGCACCTCGCAGCAGCAGCAGCGGGAGGACCAGCCTGCCCCGCAGGGCCAGCCCGAAACCCAGCAGAGCACCGAGCGCGACGACGCGGGAGCTGCGGCCGGACCGCAGGCCGGTGGCGACATCCGACACGACGCGGGCCGACCGCCGGTGCTGCCCGAATATCCCCGCCACAGCGGCGGTGAGGATCTCGGCCGCCGGATGTGATGCCGGTGGGCGCCATGCACCGGTCCTAGCCGGGCGGCGGTAACCGGTTCGGACCGACTTGTCGGACCCGCGTGGTGTCATGCCGCTATGGCACATCGATGGGATCCCGAGGCGCAGGCAGTGCTGGATCCCGGCCTGCGCGGTCAACTGCGGATCGTCGGCGGCCCGGGCACCGGGAA
Source organism: Mycobacterium sp. NGS62 (assembly GCF_059812285.1). NCBI lineage: Bacteria > Bacillati > Actinomycetota > Actinomycetes > Mycobacteriales > Mycobacteriaceae > Mycobacterium > Mycobacterium sp. NGS62. Next base: position 95,035 of record NZ_JCALCK010000002.1, read on the forward strand.
GAGCAGCTTGCTGATCGATGCGGCGGCCGCCCGCATCGCTGCGGGTGCCGACCCGGAATCGGTTCTGTTGCTGACGGGTTCGGGGCGGATCGCGACGCAGGCGCGCAGCGCGTTGATGACGCGGTTGTTGCGTGCGCGGGCCGACGGCGCGGGCCGCGCGGTAATCCGCGAGCCGCTGGTGCGTACCGTGCACAGCTACGCCTTCGCGGTGCTGCGGCTGGCCGCGCAGCGCGCCGGCGGTCCGCCGCCGCGACTGGTCACCAGCGCCGAACAGGACGGCATCATCGCCGAACTGCTGGCCGGTGACCTCCAAGACGGTCCGGCCGCCGCGGTGGGCTGGCCCGCGCAGCTGCAACCTGCGTTGGCTACTGCCGGATTTGCCGCGGAGTTACGGGATCTGTTGGCGCGCTGCGCCGAACGCGGCGTGGATGCCCGAGAGTTAGCGCGGCTGGGCCGGCTGCACGGCCATCCGGAGTGGGTAGCGGCAGGCCAGTTCGCGCGTCAGTACGAACAAGTGATGCTGCTGCGGGGGGCCGTCGGGACGGCAGCCCCACAAGCGACGACGCCGGCGGTCGGCGCCGCCGAATTGGTTGGGGCGGCGCTGGAGGCCTTCGCCGCCGATCCCGAGTTGTTGGCCGCAGAGCGTGCCAGGATTCGGATCCTGCTGGTTGACGACGCCCAGCAACTCGACCCCCAGGCCGCCCGTATGGTGCGGGTGCTGGCGGCCGGGGCCGAGGTGGCGCTGATTGCCGGTGATCCCACCCAGGCGGTGTTCGGTTTCCGCGGTGCCGAGCCGACCCTGCTTTTGAGCGGCGGTCCCGCACCAGAGCACGGCGCGGCTGCGCCGACGGTGACGCTCACGGTGTCGCACCGCTGCCCGCCGACGGTGGCGCGCGCAGTTTCGGGTGTCTCGCGCCGGCTTATCAGCAGCAACGAAATAGCCGGGGCCGGTGAAGATTCCGGTTCGGTGAGGGCGCGCCTGGCGGCCTCGCCGCACGCGGAGGCAGAGGTGATCGCCGATGCGTTACGGCGCGCCCATCTCATCGACGGGCTGCCCTGGTCGCAGATGGCGGTCATCGTCAGGTCAGTGCCGCGTGCCGGCACCGGGTTGTCGCAGGCCCTGATGCGGGCCGGCGTCCCGGTGGCCATGCCGACCACCGGCGGATCGCTGTGGCAACAGCCGGCGGCAGGAGCGCTGCTGACCGTGTTGGCGGCAACAGCCGACGGCCTGGACGGCGAGCAGGCGCTGGCCTTGCTGACCGGCCCGATCGGCAGGGTAAACCCGGTGACTCTTCGCCAACTGCGCCGCACGTTGCGCCGCAACGCAGGTGACCGTGAGTTCGCCGACGTGTTGGTTGCAGCGTTGCGCGGCGAGGCGATTCGGCTTCCCGCCGCGCAGGCCCGCCCGGTGCGACGAGTACGGGCGGTGCTGGACGCAGCCGCCCGCTGTCAACGGGACGGTCACGACCCGCGCTACACGCTGTGGGCCGCGTGGCACCGCTCGGGCCTGCAGCGTCGCTGGCTTTCGGCAGGTGAACGCGGCGGCTCGAGCGGTGCTCAGGCAAGCCGCGACTTGGACGCCGTCACAGCGCTCTTCGACATCACCGAGCAGTACGTGTCGCGTACCGCAGGCACCTCGCTGCGCGGCCTGCTCGACCATGTCGGTGCGCTGCAACTGCCCCCGGTCAGTCCCGAACCGGCGTCGACCGAGGCCGTCAGCGTGCTCAGCGCACACGCCGCGCTAGGGCACCAGTGGGACTTCGTGGCCATCGCCGGCCTACAGGAAGGACTGTGGCCCAACACCATTCCCCGCGGCGGGGTGCTGAGCACCCAGCGGCTGCTCGACGTCCTGGACGGGGTCAGCGAAACCACGTCGATGCGGGCACCGCTGCTGGCCGACGAGCGGCGGCTGCTGATCGCGGCCATGGGCCGCGCCAGCCGACAACTGTTGGTGACCGCCGTCGACGGCGAGGCCGACGGTGGCGGGGAGACCGCGCTGCCGTCGCCGTTCTTCTTCGAAATCGCACAGTGGGCTATCGACGGACCCGACCCCGACGCTCCGCTACCGCCAGTGGCCGCTCCGCGGATGCTGTCGGCCACGGCGATGGTGGGCCGGCTGCGGGCTGTGGTCTGCGCTCCGCGCGACGCGGTGAGCGACGAGATACGCGCGGGCGCGGCAACGCAATTGGCCCGGCTGGCCAATGCCGGTGTGCCCGGTGCGGATCCGGCCGGCTGGTACGGGATGGCGCCGGTCAGCACCACCGAGCCGCTGTGGAGCGGTGATGATCATGTCGTCACGCTGACCCCGTCGAGCCTGCAGACGCTGACCGACTGTCCGCTGCGCTGGCTGGCCGAACGCCATGGCGGCACCGACCCACGCGACCTGCGCTCCACCATCGGGTCGGTGGTGCATGCGCTGATCGCCGACACCGAGAGCAACGAGACACAGCTGTTGGCCGCGCTGAACCGGGCCTGGGAGCAGCTGCCGTTCGAGTCACGGTGGTACGGCGCCAACGAGTTGGCTCGCCACCGCGCGATGCTGGAGACCTTTTTCCAGTGGCGGGCTCAGACACGGCACGAGCTGACCGAGGTTGGCCGTGAGATCGAAGTCGACGGGGTTCTTGAGGGGACCGGCGTTCGGCTGCGGGGACGCGTCGACCGGGTCGAGCGCGACGGCGCCGGCCGTCTGGTGGTCGTCGACGTCAAAACCGGCAAGACGCCGGTCAGCAAGGACGACGCGCAGCGGCACGCCCAGCTGGCCATGTACCAGCTGGCGGTAGCCGAGGGCTTGCTGCCCGACGGCGACGAGCCCGGTGGCGCCCGGTTGGTGTATCCGGCCAGGGCCGGCGCGGGCGGCGCCGCCGAACGCGAACAGGACCCGCTGACACCTGCCGCTCGTGACGACTGGCGCAACCTGGTCCAGCAGGCGGCCGCGGCGACCGCCGGACCTCAATTCGTCGCCCGCATCAACGACGGCTGCACCCATTGCCCGATCCGGCCGAGTTGCCCGGCCCATACCGGCACTGCCAGGGAGGGCCGAACATGACGCCGCGCCACAGTCCTGCTGAATTAGCCGGCGCCTTAGGGCTTTTCGAACCGACGGCGGAGCAGGCCGCGGTGATCGCCGCGCCGCCCGGGCCGCTGGTGGTCATCGCGGGCGCCGGCGCCGGAAAAACCGAGACGATGGCCGCCCGGGTGGTGTGGCTGGTCGCCAACGGCTACGCCGATCCCAGCCAGGTGCTGGGGTTGACGTTCACCCGCAAGGCCGCCGGACAGCTGCTGCGCCGGGTGCGTTCCCGGTTGGCCCGGCTGGCCGGCACCGGCCTGATCGCTCACACCGCCGAACCGATCGGCACCGCGACTGTCAGCACCTACCACGCCTTCGCCGGCCAGTTGCTGCGCGATCACGGTCTGTTGCTGGGCATCGAGCCGCAGACCCGGCTGCTCGGCGAGACCGAACTATGGCAGCTGGCCTTCGATGTGGTCAACGGCTACCGCGGCGAATTGCACACCGATAAGAGCCCGACCACGCTGACCTCGATGGTGCTGCGGCTGTCAGGCCAACTTGCCGAACACCTCGTCGACACCGCGCAACTCCGCGACACCCACGTCGAACTCGAACGGCTGGTGCACACGTTGCCGGCCGGCCCGTACCAGCGTGACCGCGGACCCAGCCAATGGCTGTTGCGGATGCTGGCCACCCAGACCGAGCGCGCCGAGTTAGTGCCGCTGATCGAAGCGCTCCATCAGCGGATGCGGGCCGAGAAGGCGATGGACTTCGGGATGCAGATGGCGTCGGCCGCGCGATTGGTGTCGGCGTTCGGCGAAGTCGGCGAGCAACTGCGGAACCGCTATCGGGTGGTGCTGCTCGACGAATACCAAGACACCGGCCATGCCCAACGGGTCGTGCTGTCCTCGTTGTTCGGTGGCGGAGTCGACGGCGAATTGGCGTTGACCGCCGTCGGCGATCCGATCCAGTCGATCTACGGCTGGCGCGGCGCCTCGGCGACCAATTTGCCCCGGTTCACCACTGACTTCCCGTGCCCCGACGGCACCGCGGCGCCCGTGCTGGAGCTGCGAACCAGCTGGCGCAACCCGCCACGGGCGCTGCGGGTGGCGAACGCGGTATCGGCAGACGCACGGCGACGATCGGTGGCGGTGCACGCACTGCGGCCGCGGCCGAACGCCGAACCGGGCACCGTCCGCTGCGCGCTACTGGCTGATGTGTGCGCCGAACGCGAGTGGGTCGCCGATCACCTGCAGCAGCACTTCCAACGCGCGCATGCTGCTGGCGTCGCACCGCCCACCGCGGCGGTGCTCGTGCGCCGTAACGCCGACGCCGCGCCGATGGCCGAGGTGCTGCGGGCCCGCGGCGTACCGGTGGAGGTGGTCGGGCTGGCCGGGCTGCTGTCCATCCCCGAGGTCGCCGACGTGGTGGCGATGCTGCGGCTGGCCGCCGATCCGACTGCGGGAACAGCCGCGATGCGGGTGCTGACCGGTCCGCGCTGGCGGCTCGGCGCCCGTGACGTCGCGGCGTTGTGGCGACGCGCAGTCGCTCTGGAAGACGGTGCACAGCAACTGGTTTCAGCCCAGCAGATCGCCGCTGCTGCCGGACCTGATACCGACAGCGCAGGTCTGGCCGACGCCATCGAGGACCCGGGGCCCGCGGGCGAGTATTCGGCGGCGGGGTATCGGCGAATCGTCGCGCTGGCCGGAGAGTTGTCGGCGCTGCGGGCACATCTCGACCATCCATTGCCTGACCTGCTGGCCGAGGTGCGCCGGGTACTTGGGCTCGACTGTGAGGTCCGGGCCACCGCGCCAGCAGGCTGGACGGGCACCGAGCACCTCGACGCCTTCGCTGACGAGGTCGCCGCCTACGCCGAGCGGGCCGGTGCCGCCGCCGAGGCGTCGGTCCTGGGCCTGCTGGCCTATCTGGATGCGGCTGCCGTCGTCGAAAACGGGCTGCCGCCCGCGCAGATCGCGGTCGCCCACAACCGGGTTCAGATCCTGACGGTACATGCGGCAAAAGGCCTGGAATGGCAGGTCGTGGCCGTGCCGCACCTGTCGGCAGGCGTGTTCCCGTCCACCGGATCGGCCCGCACCTGGCTCACCGACGCTGCCGATCTACCCCCGCTGCTGCGCGGCGACAGTGCCTCGACCTGCGAGCACGGCGTACCGGTGCTGGACACCTCCGATATCACCAATCGCAAACAGCTCTCCGACAAGATTTCTGCGCATCGCCGCCAGCTCGAACAGCGGCGGATCGACGAGGATCGTCGGCTGCTGTACGTGGCCGTCACCCGCGCCGAGGACACCCTGCTGCTGTCGGGCCACCATTGGGGCGCCACCGGGATCAAGCCGCGCGGCCCGTCGGATTTCCTCTGCGAGATCAAAGACGTCATCGACCGGTCGGCTGACGACGGCGAGCCGTGCGGTGTCGTCGAACACTGGGCACCGTCGCCCGCTGATGGTGAACGAAACCCCCTGCGCGACACCGTGGTCGAAGAGGTTTGGCCGGTTGATCCGCTGGGCGCCCGCCGCACCGACGTCGAGCGTGGCGCGGCGTTGGTGGCTGCGGCAATGTCGGCAGCGGCCCCGTCCGGCAACGCCGGCGACGAGTGGGCCAGCGACGTGGATGCGCTGTTAGCCGAGCGGGAGCGCGCCGCAGCACCAGCCAAACCGCCCAGCCCGGGGGCACCGCCCGCTTGCGGAGGCCTGTCGGTCAGCAGCTTGGTGGACCTGGCCCGTGACCCAGTCGGTGCAGCGCAGCGGCTGACGCGCCGACTGCCTACACGTCCGGAACCACATGCCTTGCTGGGCAACGCGTTTCATGATTGGGTTCAGCGGTTCTACGGTGCCGAGCGGTTGTTCGACCTTGGCGACTTGCCCGGCGCGGCTGATTCCGACACCGCCCAGGGCGACGCCGATGAACTGGCCGCGTTACAGGAGGCATTTCTCGCCTCCCCGTGGGCGGCTCGCACGCCGGTTGCCGTTGAAGTGCCGTTTGAGATGGCCGTCGGTGACACCGTGGTACGCGGCCGCATCGACGCGGTGTTCGCCGATCCGGACGGCGGAGCCACGGTGGTGGACTGGAAGACCGGCGAGGCGCCGCACAGCCCGGAAGCCGCCCGGCACGCCGCGATTCAGCTCGGCGTCTACCGACTGGCCTGGGCGACATTGTCCGGTTGCCCGGAGTCATTGGTGCGTACTGCTTTTCATTACGTACGCACCGGGGCCACCGTGACTCCCGAGGTGTTGCCTGAACCCGATGAACTGGCCGCGCTGGTGGCCGGTTAAGCCGTGCGCCTGATCTTGAGCGCCATGGTGACCATCGGGATCTGCAACGGCAGCCGGGCCAGCGCCACGAGCCGCATCGGCCAGGGCTTGTCCCACCACAACCGCACCATGTTGACATTGCCCGGAAAGACTCCGAGGAAAAGCGCGACCGCGGCCAGCGCACCGAGTCGGCGGGTGTTTCGGATCAGCAGCAGTGCGCCGGTGACCACTTCGGCAACGCCGGAAGCGTAGGTGTAGAAGCGCTGACTTCCGGGCAGTTCGACGGGAACAATGTCGTCGAACGGCTTCGGAACGACAAAGTGGGTGATGCCCATGCCGATCAGCAGCGTTCCCATCCGGTATGCGGGTGCCTGGCTAGCTATTGGTGTGGTGGGGGCCATGGTTACATTGTGTCGTGCGCCAGCCGATGACAGCTAGCCGTGGCCAGAGGTAATTGGCGGCGGCACGGCGGTCTCGACGAGACGCTGACCGCCCAGCGAGGCTATGACCTGGTCCGCGTGCTGCGCATCCCCGAGGGGCGCTCCAACCCCGCGCGGACCGTGTACCGCCGGGTGCTTATCGCGCTGGCGGCGTTGTTCGCCGGGGCCTTTTTCGTCTACATCGACCGCGGCGGCTACCAGGACGTGCGGGGTGAGCCGCTGACGTTCTTGGACTGCCTGTATTACTCCGCGGTGACGTTGTCGACCACTGGGTACGGCGACATCACCCCGGTCTCCGAATACGCGCGCCTGATCAATGTTTTGGTGATCACCCCGCTGCGGATCGCGTTCCTGATCCTGTTGGTCGGGACGACGATCGAGGCGTTCACCGAAACGTCGCGGCAGGTGCTGAAGATCCAACGGTGGAGGAAACGAGTGCGCAACCACACCATCGTCACCGGCTACGGCACCAAGGGCAAAACGGCGGTGGCCGCGATGCGCGGCGACGGGATCGCCTCGGCGGACATCGTGGTCGTCGACCCCGACCAGGCCGCGCTCGACCGCGCGGCGGGCGAGGGCCTGGTGACCGTGCGCGGCGATGCCACCAAATCCGATTTTCTGCGGCTCGCCGGCGCCCAGCACGCCGCCGCGATCGTGGTGGCCACCGGCCGCGACGACACCGCGGTGCTGGTCACGCTGACTGCCCGGGAAATCGCACCCACTGCCAAGATCGTGGCGTCGATCCAGGAAGCCGAAAACCAGCACCTGCTGCGGCAGTCGGGCGCGGACTCGGTGGTGGTGTCCTCGGAGACCGCGGGCCGGCTGCTTGGCATCGCCACCACCACCCCCAGTGTGGTGGAGATGATCGAAGACCTGCTGACCCCCGAGGCCGGGTTCGCGATCGCCGAACGCGAGGTGGAGCAGGCCGAGGTCGGTGGATCACCTCGGCATCTACGCGACATCGTGCTCGGCGTGGTCCGCGACGGCCAGCTGTTGCGGGTGGACGCACCCGAAGTCGACGCGGTCGAGGCCAGCGACCGGCTGCTGTATGTCCGCAGCGTGGGGAATTAGGCGCCCAGTGGCCGACTTCGAACTGCAGAGCGTTCCGCTGCTGTCGCGCATCGGCGCCGACCGGGCCGACCAGTTGCGCACCGACGTCGAGGCCGCCGCCGCGGGATGGCCGGACGCGGCCCTGCTGCGGGTGGATTCCCGCAATCAGGTGCTGGTCGCCGACGGCCGGGTGGTGCTGGGAACGGCGGGCACGTTGGCCGACAAGCCGCCCGCGGACGCGGTATTCCTGGGTCGTATCGACGGCGGACGCCATGTGTGGGCGGTGCGCGGGCCACTGGCAGCCCCCGAGGATCCCGCGATGCAGGCCGAAGTGGCGGATTTACGTCGCGCGGGCCAGCTGTTCGACGACATCAGCGCGCAGTTGGTGTCCTCGGCCCTGGCTCTGCTGAATTGGCATGACGGTGCCCGGTATTCCGCCGTGGACGGCTCACCGACCCGGTCGGCAAGGGCTGGCTGGGCACGGGTCAACCCGCTCACCGGCCACGAGGAATTCCCGCGAATCGACCCGGCAGTGATCTGCCTGGTTCACGACGGTGGCGACCGCGCCGTGCTGGCCCGCCAAACAGTGTGGCCTCAGCGGTTGTTTTCGCTGCTGGCCGGCTTCGTCGAGGCCGGCGAGTCGTTCGAGGTCTGCGTGGCCCGGGAGATCCGTGAGGAAATCGGCCTGACCGTGCGCGAGGTGCGTTATCTGGGCAGCCAACCCTGGCCATTCCCACGCTCACTGATGGTGGGCTTCCACGCGCTCGCCGATCCGGATCAGCCGTTCTCGTTCAACGACGGAGAGATCGCCGAGGCGGCCTGGTTCACCCGCGACGAGGTGCGCACGGCGCTGGCTGTCGGCGACTGGAGCAGCCAATCGGACTCCAAACTTCTTCTGCCCGGCTCGGTTTCCATCGCCCGGGTGATCATCGAATCCTGGGCGACCGCCGGGGGAACCTAGGCCAGCGCGGCGAGCTTCGCCTTGACCTCGTTTGCGCCGGGGTTGGTCAGTGTCGACCCGTCGGCGAAGCGCACGGTGGGCACGGTCCGGTTGCCGCCGTTGACGGAGCCGACGAACTCCGCGGCCGCGGCGTCCTGCTCGATGTCGATCTCGTCGTAGCCGATTCCGGCGGCTTTCAACACCGTCTTGAGCCGATGGCAGTAGCCACACCAGGGCGTCGTGTACATGGTTAGCGAAGCGTTGGTCATAAGTCGTTAAACATAATCGGGGCCCGCGATATTGCCTCGGCGTGGCGATCCGCAGGGTTTGTCGGCCAGCGCTGCCAAGATGGACGCCATGCCGGTGATCGCAGACGTCTTGCTTGCCGATCTTGACGACGAGCAGCGTGAGGCTGTGCTGGCGCCGCGCGGACCGGTGTGCGTGCTGGCCGGCGCCGGAACTGGTAAAACCCGCACCATCACGCACCGCATCGCCCAGCTCGTCGCCTCCGAACATGTCTCTGCCGGGCAGGTTCTGGCGGTCACATTCACTCAGCGCGCGGCCGGCGAGATGCGCAGCCGGCTCCGCGGGCTCGCGGCTGCTGCGCAAAGTGGGCCCGGCGTGAGCGCAGTGCAGGCGCTGACTTTCCACGCGGCCGCGCACCGCCAACTGCGCTATTTCTGGCCGCGGGTGGTCGGCGATACCGGCTGGCAGCTGCTGGACAGCAAATTCGCCATTGTCGCCCGCGCGGCGACGCGCTGCGGCCTGCAGGTGAGCACCGACGACGTGCGGGATCTGGCCGGCGAAATCGAGTGGGCCAAGGCGTCGCTGATCTCGCCGGAGCAGTATCCGGAGGTGGTGGGCGCGGAAGGCCGCGACATTCCGTTGGATGCTGCGCGGGTTGCCGCGGTGTACTCGGGCTATGAGGCGCTCAAGGCCCGCGGCGACGGGGTGTCGTTGCTCGATTTCGACGATCTGTTGCTGCACACCGCGGCGGCAATCGAAAACGACGCCGCAGTGGCCGAGGAGTTCCGCGAACGATACCGCTGCTTCGTCGTCGACGAATACCAGGACGTCACGCCGTTGCAGCAGCGCGTGCTCTCGGCGTGGCTCGGCGAGCGCGATGACCTGACCGTCGTCGGCGACGCCAACCAAACCATCTACTCGTTCACCGGGGCCTCACCGCGTTACCTGCTGGACTTCTCCCGACGGTTCCCCGACGCCACGGTGGTGCGGCTGGAACGTGACTACCGGTCCACCCCCCAGGTGGTGTCGTTGGCCAACCGGGTGATCGCCGCGGCTCGCGGCCGAGTCGCCGGCAGCAAGCTGCACCTGGTCGGCCAGCGTGACCCGGGTCCGGAGCCGTCGTTTGCCGAACATCCCGATGAAGTCGCCGAGGCTGCCGCCGTGGCCAAGTCGATCACCCGTCTCATCGCCGCCGGCACCGCGCCGGCAGAGATCGCGGTGCTCTACCGGATCAACGCCCAGTCCGAGGTCTACGAGGAGGCGCTGACCGAGGCGAACATTCCCTACCAGGTGCGCGGCGGCGAGGGATTTTTCAGCCGCCAGGAGATCCGGCAAGCCCTGCTGGTGGTGCAACGGGCCGCTACCCGAGAGGTGGACGGGCCGCTGCCCGACGTGGTGCGGGCCCTGCTCGAGCCGCTCGGGCTGACCGCGCAGCCGCCGGCCGGCACCCGGGCCCGAGAGCGGTGGGAGGCGCTGACGGCGTTGGCCGAATTGGTCGATGAGGAGGTGGCGCACCGCCCGCAGCTGGATCTACCCGGTCTGCTGGCCGAGCTTCGGCTGCGCGCCGACGCCCGCCACCCGCCGGTGGTCCAAGGCGTCACCTTGGCGTCGCTGCACGCCGCCAAAGGCCTGGAGTGGGACGCGGTGTTTCTGGTCGGGCTGGCCGATGGCACGCTGCCGATCTCGCACGCGTTGGCGCACGGCGCCGACAGCGAACCCGTCGAGGAGGAGCGCCGGTTGCTCTACGTCGGCGTCACCCGAGCCCGGATGCATTTGGCGCTCAGCTGGGCGTTGTCCCGGACGCCGGGCGGGCGGGGTGGCCGCAGGCCGTCGCGGTTCCTCAACGGCATCGCGCCGCAGAGCCGACCGGATTCAGCGCCGAGCAAGCCGCGGCGCAACCGCGGGACCGCGTCGCGCTGCCGGGTCTGCAACAGCCTGCTCACCACCCCGGCGGCCATCATGTTGCGCCGCTGCGAAACCTGCGCCGCCGATATCGACGACGCGCTGTTGCTGCGGCTCAAGGACTGGCGGCTGCGCACGGCCAAAGAGCTCAACGTGCCCGCCTATGTCGTGTTCACCGACAACACGCTGATCGCCATTGCCGAGATGCTGCCGAACGACGACGCGGCGCTGGTTGCGATACCGGGTATCGGCGCCCGCAAGCTGGAACAGTTCGGGCCGGACGTGCTGGAACTGGTGCGTAGCCGCCACTAAAACCCGCAGGTCAGAAAATCGGTTGCTTCGCTCAGCTGCTAAGATTTAACCTCTTAGCCGCAGTTTCTGACGCTCACGCAGCACGAAAGGAGGGAGTCCCGATGATCACCATGAACGCGTTCGGCGTAGGCCTGACCGGCGCTGGCTCCCGCCATGCTGCCGCGGCGGCCGTATTGGCTGTGCTGCGTCATCGCGCCGCCGCCGCCGCGTCCGTGGATCGGGGCTCTACCTAGGTTTCTAGGAATCCCAACGGCCACGGACTCGAACCAGATCCGTGGCCATCTTTTTGGGTCGCCCGCCCGCTACCTGGTCCGGATCTCGCAAAGACCGATATCAGACCAGGAAGCAGGTGACCAGGACATGTCGACCCAGACAGTCTGCGACGAGAAGCTGCCGGAGTTGCCGTGTCATGTCGGTGATCCCGACTTGTGGTTTGCCGACAGCCCGGCCGATCTGGAGCGCGCCAAGGCGCTCTGCGTCGATTGCCCCATCCGCGACGAGTGCCTGGCCGCGGCGTTGGATCGGGCCGAACCGTGGGGAGTGTGGGGCGGCGAAATCCTCGACCGCGGCTGCGTCGTCAACCGCAAGCGTCCCCGTGGCCGTCCACGCAAAGAAACCGTTGCAGCGTGAAACTGCCACCCCGAGATCGACGTTAGCGCCGGATTTTTCGCGAATATCCGCTCTAGCGTCGATCTCGGCGTTGGTTAGGCGCGTCAGACCATCGCGGCGTCGGGCTCGGTGAAGCCCGGAACCAACTCCTCGGTCAGCGCCTTCATCGGTACATGTGCGTCCAACTGGCACAGGATCGCGCCCACCGAGGCGATCACCCGCATCGGGATCGCCAACTTGGCCGGCAGGTCGAGTTGACGCGCGGTCCTGATCTGCGCCACCGACCGGTCGATCTGGCCGACCGTCATCCTCTGCAGCCACTTGCGCCTGTAGTGGAAGACCTCGACCTCGACCGGCTCGACGTACTGGCGCAGCATGTCGTCGATGTCGCGCACCGACACCTGTTGGCCCTTCTGGATGAAGCCGGCCTTCTCCATCGTCGGCAACAGCAGGTCGTAGTTCTTTTCGCGGGCCAGCCGAATCGTCATCCCCAGCTCGATGGGAAAGCCGCCCGGAAGCGGCGCCACCGCGCCGAAATCGATGACGCCCATCCGGTTGTCGGGCAGCAGCATGAAGTTGCCGGGGTGAGCGTCGCCGTGGATTACCTCGAGGCGGCGTGGCGCTTCGAAGGTGAACGCGGCCAGCCGGGTACCCATCAGGTCGCGCTGTTCGACGGTGCCGTTACGGATGATCTCACCCATCGGAATACCGTTGATCCACTCCTGGATCACCACTTTGGGGGCACTGGCCACCACGTGCGGCACCACGAAATGCGGGTCATCCTGGTAGGCCTTGGCGAACAGCCGTTGATTGTCGGCTTCGAGCCGATAGTCGAGTTCCATCTCGGTGCGTTCGATCAACTCGTCGACGATGCCCTGCACATCAACGCCGGGTGCGAGCTGTTTGACCACCCCGACCATGCGTTGCATGGTCTTCAGGTCGGCGCGCAGCGCCTCGTCGGCGCCGGGGTACTGGATTTTGACGGCCACCTCGCGACCGTCGGCCCATACCGCCTTGTGCACTTGGCCGATGCTGGCCGAGGCCATCGGCTTGTCGTCAAAAGAGCTGAACCGAGAGCGCCATTTGGTGCCGAGCTGCGCATCGAGCACCCGGTGCACCTTGGTGGCGGGCAGCGGCGGCGCGTCCTTCTGCAGCTTGGCCAGGGCTTCGCGGTAGGGCTCGCCGAACTCCTCGGGGATGGCGGCTTCCATCACCGACAGCGCCTGGCCGACCTTCATCGCACCGCCCTTGAGTTCACCGAGCACGGTGAACAGCTGGTGGGCGGCCTTTTCCATCAGCTCGGCGTTGACTTCGTCTCTCGACTTGCCGGTTAGGCGCTTGCCGAACCCGAGCGCGGTCCGGCCGGCGATGTTGACCGACAGGCCGGCCAGCTTGGCGTTACGCGCCGCGCGGCCGCGTTTGATGTCTGTCACACACCCATCATCCATGACGGTCCGGTGTCCGCCCGCATCGATCTGGCAACAAGCGATGTCAGCATGAACACAGTGGGTGCCGGGTCCAGTGCCGCGCCACGATCGAGCCGAGATGGACGTCGAATTCCAGGGTGGCGTTGAACGCCGGCGGCGGACCCGGATCCGCGCCCCGCACCGCCCCGATCACCCGGTTGACCTGGCTGAGCGCGAGCGCCGCCGTCGCGAGCAGCGTCGCGCGGTCCGCCGTGCCGACAGTGTCGCGTAGTTGTACGGCGACGGCGGGCCACGCTGCGTCCCGGTCTCTGCGGTGCAGGTCCGCACAGGCCAAACAGCTCGTGACGCCGGGGATGACCAGCGGACCGACCAGCCCGGCGCCGTCGCGCACCCGCACGGCGAGGTGCGGGACACGCTGGCTGTGCAGCTCACGCACCATCCGCGGGTCGGCAATCAGGTAATCGGACAGCACCACCAGGTCGGCTCCGGCCGACGTCACCACCGCGTGCGGCTGGCTGCTGTGCTTGATCCGGGCCCCCGAGCAGCGCAGCGACTCGAGCAGCAGATCCGACAGCGGCCCGCGTCCATGCACCCGAATCGACGCGGACCGCCCGGGCGCCTGCCGGCGGCTGCGGCTGACCACCCCAGCCTCGACCAGTTGCGCGAGGAGGTCGGCAAGGTGGTCGGCGGCCACCGCGGGTGCCTGATGGTGCAGCTCGGTCATCGGCGTCGGTGCGTGCATGGACCGCAGCAGCGTGGCCAGTTGGGCAGCGGTCAGGCCGGTGGGCGGCTGGATCAGCACGGCGCGACGTGGATCCCAGCCCACCTGCACGGCGCCGTCCGGGCGCACCACCACGGGCATCGCCGGGTTCAAGGTGTACACCGGCAGCGCGACCGGCGCAGGTCGGCCCTGAGGCATGCTTCGCACGGTGCCACGCCGAGGCGCCGCGTTGGCTCAGTTATCCACAGGGCCGTCGGAGCCGGGATCGGCGCCACGCTCGAATTCGCTGATCGCCCGATTGATCGCAGTGTCGATACCGCTGGTGTCGCCGCCGATGATTCGGTCGATGAATCCGGCTGGCTCGTCGAGGTCTTCCGAGGCGGGCAGCAGATCGGGGTGCTGCCACACTCCATCGCGGGCATCCCCGCCAGCGGCCTGAGTCAGACGTTCCCACAGCACGGCGGCTTCCCGGAGCTTGCGGGGTCGCAGTTCCAAACCGACCAGCGTGGCGAACGTCTGCTCGGCGGGCCCGCCGGTGGCTCGGCGTCGGCGCAGCGTCTCGGCGAGCGCGTCAGCACCGGGCAGGCGGTCACCCAGCGCGGCCATCACCACGGTCTGTACCCAACCCTCGATCAAGGCCAGCAGTGTCTCCAGCCGTTCGAGTGCTTGGGTCTGCTCCGGTGTTGCCTTGGGTTCGAATACGCCCTGCGTCAGCAGCTCTTCCACAGCTGTTGGGTCAGTCAACGACGCGGGATTGAAATCCTTTGCCAGATCTTCGATTCCGGCCATATCGATCTTCATGCCTTTGGCGTAAGCCTCCACGGCGCCAAGCAGCTGGCTGGGCAGCCATGGGACGTGACTGAACAGCCGATGATGGGCCGCCTCGCGGGCCGCCAGAAACGTCATGATCTCACTACGCGGCTGCTCGAGCCCGGCGGCAAAGGATTCCACAGCATTCGGCAGCACGGCTGCTATTCCCTTGGGGCCCAACGGCAAACCGATATCGGTGGAGGTCAGCACTTCGCGGGACAACCGACCCAGCGCCTGGCCCAGCTGTGAGCCGAACGCCATACCGCCCATCTGCGACATCATCGATAGCAGTGGCCCGGCCATGCTTTTCGCCTCTTCGGGCAGCGCCGCCTCCCATACCGTGGCGATCTGCTGGGCCATCGGATCGCACAACCGCTTCCAGGTCTCCAGGGTGTTGTCGACCCAGTCGTTGGGGCTCCAGGCGACGGCTTTGGCGGTGCCGGCCGGCAATGAGGTCACCCCGTTCAGCCAGGTCTCGGCGAGGTGCACCGCGTCGCTGATCGCCGAGTTGGTCGAGGCCGGGATCGGCGCCACGAAACCGATCGAGTTAGACGCCAGTTGCCGGGCCAGCTCGTAGTTCACCGGGCCGGCCGACTTGCCGGAGGCCGTCGCGGTGCCGGCGCCGCTGAACATCTGCCCCAGGCGGGTGAAGATCTGACCCAGGTCGGCCATGTCGAAATCGCCGCCGAAACCCGACGGGTCAGCTGAGCCGGCGTCGTCTTTTCCCCGCTTGTCGCGGTCGGGGTCATCGCCAGCGGAAAACCCGAAAGGCAGGTCAGCCATGACCCCAACGGTACCCATCGGTGAATCGTGGCGGGCCTTCGGCGGTCACGCTCTCAGTGAACTGGCCGCGACGCGTGGGCCCGCCCGGCTTGCGCGGGTCGGACAGCCTGGTCAGATTAGGGTAGGCGGCGTGAACAGGCGGATTCTGACGCTGGTCGTCGCGTTGGTGCCGATCGTGGCGTTCGGTGTGCTGCTGGCGGTGGTGACGGTGCCGTATGTGTCTTTGGGGCCAGGGCCCACCTTCGACACGCTCGGCGAGGTCGACGGCAAGCAGGTGGTCGACATCCAGGGGACCCAGACGCACCCGACGTCGGGTCATCTGAACATGACGACGGTGTCGCAGCGCGACGGCCTGAGCTTGGGCGAGGCGCTGACATTGTGGCTTTCCGGTCAAGAACAACTGGTGCCGCGCGATTTGGTGTATCCGCCCGGCAAGTCCCGAGACGAGATCGACAAGGACAACAACGCCGATTTCAAGCGATCCGAGGACAGCGCCGCCTATGCGGCCCTGGGCTATCTGAAGTATCCGGAAGCGGTCACGGTGGCGGCCGTCAGCGACCCGGGACCGTCGATGGGCAAGCTGCAGATCGGCGATGCACTCGACGCGGTGAACGGCACCCCGGTCGCCACGGTCGAGCAGTTCACGTCGCTGCTGAAGAAAACCAAAGCCGGCCAAGAGGTGACCATTGACTTCCGCCGCAAGAACGCGCCTCCCGGCACCGCGCGGATCACGCTGGGCAGCAACCCCGATCGCGGTTATGGCTTTTTGGGCGTCTCGGTTCTGGACGCACCGTGGGCGCCGTTTGCGGTTGATTTCAACCTGGCCAACGTCGGTGGGCCCTCGGCCGGGCTGATGTTCAGCCTGGCCGTCGTCGACAAGCTCACCACCGGTGACCTGGCCGGCTCGAAGTTCATCGCGGGCACCGGCACCATCACCGCCGAAGGCAAGGTTGGGCCCATCGGTGGGATCGTCCACAAGATGATCGCCGCTAAGGCGGCCGGCGCGACGGTGTTTTTGGTGCCGGCCAAGAACTGCTACGAGGCACGATCGGACCAGCTGCCCGGGATGGAGTTGGTGAAGGTCGACAACCTCGGACAGGCCGTGGACGCGCTGCACGCGGTGGCCTCCGGTGCGCAGCCGCCGAGTTGCTAGCCCGAGCGACGACGCAGCCGGAACGGCCGCAGGCGAGCCGGTGCGTACAGTTGTGGTCGCCACTGTCAACGGTGACCAGGGAGCGTAACTAGTGGGGATGCGGCCCACGGCGAGAATGCCGAAGCTTACTCGGCGCAGCCGGATTCTGATTGCCATAGCGTTGGCAGTGATCGTGCTGCTGTTGGTCGGCCCACGACTGATCGACGCCTACGTCGACTGGTTGTGGTTCGGCGAATTGGGATACCGGTCGGTGTTCACGACCGTGCTGGTGACCCGGCTGGTGGTGTTCCTGGTGGTGGGGCTACTGGTCGGCGGCATCGTGTTCGGCGGGCTGGCGGCGGCCTACCGCACCCGGCCGGTGTTCGTGCCCAGCAACGGCAACGACCCGGTGGCGCGGTATCGCACCGTGGTGATGTCGCGGCTGCGGGTCATCGGAATCGGGATCCCAGTGATGATCGGCCTGCTGGCCGGCGTCATCGCACAGACCTATTGGGTACGCATCCAGCTGTTCTTGCACGGCGGCGATTTCGGAATCGCGGATCCGCAATTCGGCAAGGACCTTGGCTTCTACGCCTTCGACCTGCCGTTCTACCGGCTGCTGGTCGGTTATCTGTTTGTGGCGATGTTCCTAGCGTTTTTGGCGAATCTGGTGGCGCACTACATCTTCGGCGGTATCCGGCTGTCCGGGCGCACCGGCGCACTGAGCCGCTCGGCACGAATCCAACTGGTCAGCCTGGTCGGGGTACTGGTGCTGCTCAAGGCGGCCGCCTACTGGTTGGACCGCTACGAACTGCTGTCGCACACCCGCGCCGGTAAGCCGTTCACCGGTGCCGGGTATACCGACATCAATGCGGTGCTGCCCGCCAAGCTGATTCTGCTGGCGATCGCGCTGATCTGCGCTGCTGCGGTGTTCTCCGCCGTTGTGCTGCGAGATTTGCGGATTCCGGCGATCGGGCTGGTGCTATTGCTGTTGTCGTCGTTGATCGTCGGCGCCGGCTGGCCGCTGATCATCGAGCAGATCAGTGTCAAACCCAATGCCGCGCAAAAGGAAAGCGAATACATCGGTCGGAGCATCACCGCAACCCGGCATGCGTACGGCCTGACCGAGGACGTGGTGAGTTACCGCAACTACAGCGGCGACGCCCGGGCGACCGCCGAACAGGTGGCCTCCGATCGCGCCACCACGTCCAACATTCGACTGCTCGACCCGACGATCGTCAGCCCCGCGTTCACTCAATTCCAGCAGGGCAAGAACTTCTACTTCTTCCCCGACCAACTGTCCATCGATCGATACGTCGACCACGACGGCAATCTGCGCGACTATGTCGTCGCCGCGCGCGAACTCAACCCGGACCGGCTGATCGACAACCAGCGCGACTGGATCAACCGGCACACCGTCTACACCCACGGCAACGGGTTCATCGCCTCACCGGCGAACACCGTTCGCGGTATCGCCAACGACCCCAACCAAAACGGCGGCTATCCGGAATTTCTGGTCAACGTTGTCGGCGCCAACGGCGGTGTGGTCTCCGACGGTCCGGCGCAATTGGATCAACCGCGCGTGTACTACGGTCCGGTCATCTCCGACACGCCTGCCGACTACGCGATCGTCGGACGCACCGGTGCCGACCGGGAATATGATTACGAGACCAATACCGAAACCAAGAACTACACCTACACTGGCAGTGGCGGTGTGCCGATCGGTAGTTGGATTTCACGCAGTGTGTTTGCCGCGAAGTTCGCTGAGCGAAACTTCTTGTTCTCCAACGTGATCGGCTCCAACAGCAAGGTCCTGTTCAACCGCGACCCCGCCGAGCGGGTAGAGGCGGTCGCGCCGTGGCTGACCACCGACAGTGCGGTGTACCCGGCGATCGTCAACAAGCGGCTGGTGTGGATCATCGACGGCTACACCACGTTGGACAACTACCCATATTCCGAGCTGACGTCGCTGTCGTCGGCCACCGCGGACTCCAACGAGGTGGCGTTCAACCGACTGCTGCCCGACAAGCGGGTTTCCTACATCCGCAACTCGGTGAAGGCCACCGTCGACGCCTACGACGGAACGGTCACGCTGTATCAGCAGGATGAGCAGGATCCGGTGCTCAAAGCGTGGATGAAAGTCTTCCCCGGCACGGTCAAGCCGAAGAGCGACATCACACCGGAACTGGCCGACCATTTGCGCTACCCCGAGGACCTGTTCAAGGTGCAGCGGATGCTGCTGGCCAAGTACCACGTCAACGACCCGGTGACGTTCTTCTCCACGTCCGACTTCTGGGACGTGCCGCTGGACCCGAACCCGACGGCCAGCAGCTATCAGCCGCCGTACTACATCGTCGCGAAAAACCTTGCCAAAGGGGATAATTCGGCGTCGTATCAGTTGACCAGCGCGATGAACAGGTTCAAGCGCGACTATCTCGCCGCCTACATCAGCGCCAGCTCCGATCCGGCGACCTACGGCAAGATCACCGTGCTGACCATCCCGGGCCAGGTCAACGGGCCGAAGCTGGCCAACAACGCGATCACCACCGACACCGCAGTGTCCCAAGACCTCGGGGTCATCGGTCGCGACAACCAGAACCGCATCCGCTGGGGCAATCTGCTGACGCTGCCGGTGGCCCAGGGCGGGTTGCTTTACGTCGAACCGGTCTACGCCTCCCCGGGCGCCAGCGACGCCGCCTCGTCGTATCCGCGGCTGATCCGGGTGGCGATGATGTACAACGACAAAATCGGATACGGGCCGACCGTCAGCGATGCGCTGACGGGGCTGTTCGGGCCCGGTGCCGGTGACACCGCGACCGAGATCGCGCCCACTGACGGGGGCGCCCCCGCCAGCTCGTCAGCGGGAACCGAGCCGCCGGCCGAGTCGGTGCCGGGCGCGACGGAGCCGCCAGCCGCCGCAGCTCCGCCCGCGCCGAACGCCGCCACGCCGTTGTCTCCGGCAAAGTCCGCCGCGCTGAGAGAGATTCAAGCGGCTATCAGCGCAGCGCGTGACGCGCAGAAGAAGGGCGACTTCGCCGCCTACGGGGCGGCGCTGCAGCGAGTCGACGACGCGATCAGCAAGTTCAACAACGCCAAGTAGCTTCTTCGCGAGCCCCACATCGCGCAACAAGCGGCCCGCCCGATAGGCCGCTGCACGTGTCAGATTCTGTGGGAAAGACGGCTGGAACCGCGCCGTAGGATCGCCGCCCTCAGCCGCACAATGGGCCACGACAGTTGGGTTCTGAAGAAGGAGGAACACCAGATGGCGGACGCGAGCGAAATCGGAGTCACCGTTGTCCAGCCTGGGGAAGGGGATTACGTTGCCCTGCCTGGCTTTGGAGCGGTCTTCAAGCTGTCCGGCAAGACCAACGGCGGCGAGGTGTCGATTGTCGAGCACCCGTTTGAGGTCGGCCTGCTCACTGCGGCGCACCGGCACACCCGCGAGGACGAGCATTCGATCGTGCTGGCAGGCGAGATCGGCTTCCGCTCCGACGACAGTGAAGTCGTCCTCGGGCCCGGCGGCTACATCACCAAGCCGCGTGGGCAGATGCACGCCATGTGGAACGCCGGCAGCGAACCCGGTCGCATCGTCGAGATCATCACGCCGGGCGGGTTCGAGAATTACTTCCGCGAGCTGGGTGAGCTGCTCCTCGACCACGCCAACGATCCGGTCGGCAAGGTGCTGCACGAGTTGCCCGAGTTCGGCCAACTCGCCGACAAATACGGGCTGACCTACGGGTCGCCCGCCTGGATGGACGACATTGCGCAGCGATACGGGCTGAAGCCGCCGTCACACTGAGCGCATCCGGCCGCGCGCCGACGCCCCGCGATTTGGTTGCCCCAGCAGGGTTCGGTAACCTGGTATTCACCCGTCGCGGGGTGGAGCAGCTCGGTAGCTCGCTGGGCTCATAACCCAGAGGTCGCAGGTTCGAATCCTGTCCCCGCTACTAGTGTGATGTCCCGGGACACCGTTGACAGGTGTCCCGGGGCATTGTTTACATGGGCGGCTTGTTTTCGGGTGGGTTTCCGCATTTGACGGCGCGGGGTTGGTAGTCGCGGGTGGGGTCGAGGACGAGTTTGCGGATGAGCACTCCGGTGTTGTGGTCGATGATGCGGATGTCGCGGTCGTCGATGAGGACGGTGACTTTGGTGCCGCGCAGGTGTTTGGACAGGCCGATGTGGTGCAGACGGTTGTTGTAGCGGATGGTGGTAGCCGCTGGGTAGGGCTCGGAGGTGTTTTTTTAAGTGTTTGGTGGAAACGCTCGACCTTGCCGCAGGTTTGGGGTTGGTAGGGCCGTAAATGGCGGTATTTGATGCCGAGTTCGCCCAGGGTGATTTCTAGGGCGGTGCGTCCCTGCCCGCGTTGTTTGGCGGTGAAGATGGCGCCGTTGTCGCTCAGCGCGCCTGCGGGTATGCCCCATCGGGTGAAGGACTCGGTGAAGGTGTCAACGACGTCGGGGCCGGTGGTGACCAGCCGGGCGTGGCTGGCGATGGCCACGCGGGAGTGGTCGTCGAGGATGTTCAGGATTTCTGCCGGGGTGTGATCGGCCAGCTGTCAGTGGGTGGTGCCGGCTTGCCGCAGCTGGTTGGGTTGTTGGGCGCAGAAGCGTTTCCAGGCCGAGCGGGGTCGTTTGTGTGGTTGGGGGGCCACGAAGCGCGGCGGGTCAGGATCCGCCAGATGGTCGATACCGCGGGCACATTGGTGACGGTCCGGTCGCGTTTGAGGTGTGCGGCGATGGTGGCCGCGCCGGCGTCGTAGCCCTGTTTGGTCAGGGGTTTTGCGCAGCCGCACGATCTTGTCTTCGACCACGGTGTCGACCGCCTGCGGGCTGTGGTGTGGTCGGCGGGAATGTGGTTCAAACGCCGCGGGGCCTTCGGTCTCGTAGCGCTTGACCAGTTGCTGGTCGCGCACGCAGCCGAGCGCGCTCTCGCTTCGACGCCTACATAGTGGAGGGGCCGCACGACGCCCGCTGCGACATATAATCAACAAGGTCGGCCGCGCCGCCGGCACGAACGACTGGGTGCGAACATCCGACAGCTGAGGGAAGCTGCGGGGGAGAGACAAACTGCCGCGGCCGCAGCCATCGGCATCAACCGGGGTTTTCTTCGAGGCGTAGAGGCCGGTGAGCGAAACGTGTCGGTGGAACGGCTTTTCGACATCGCTGACCAGTTCGGCGTGACAGCTGCTGCGCTCTGCTCGACCGCGTCATCTGGTCGTCCACTGCCGGTATGGACGCCGTGTGGAAGGGTGTCGCTATCAGAGATCGAGTGTGCGAGATCGGTCGTGGCCCATGGCTGCTCCACATTCCTCATCAGCCACTGACGCCGTGTAGGGCCATTTCGATGACGCTGCGGCGGGCGGTTTCTGGGTCCCAGTCGTGACTGGCGCGCAGGTGAATGTAGCCCCAACCGACCATGTTGAACAGCACGGTGGCGGTGACAGTCTCCGGCACGCGTCGCAGCGTTCCATCCGCGGCGCCGTCCAAAAGTAGGCGTTCGAGCGGTTCCGCGAATACGTCAACAGTGAGGGCGTTGGGCCCGGATCGGTGGAAGGCCTCGCCGTGGGCGAGGAACATTCCGGCGAGTAACGGTAGGTGTTCGTCGGCAGCAGTGCACATCGCCTCGAGGGCGGCGCGCAGCCGTTCAGCTGCGGTGCCCCGTCCAGTGAGCGCGGGCCAGATTGCTGTGCGGAATGTCTGGGCGGCGCGCGCGGTGAGCGCGGCCACGAGTTGATCGCGGGTGACGTCGCGTCGGTAGATCGTTGCCCGCGACATTCCGGCTTCGGCGGCAATGCGCTCCCGCGTCGTCTCGGCCAAGCCCCAGCGGGCGATGGCGGCGGCGGTCGCGTCGAGAAGGCGTGGATCGACATCTGAGTTGGTGACGGGCATGTCTTGACTCTGGGCCATGCACACAGCATAGTTGAGATATGGCTGTCTCATATACGAGCGTACCAAGTATCACATTGCCCGTTCGCCGTTGGCATAAGCAGGAAATACACACGACCGCGGAATCCGCGTGGACGTTCGGGTTCGTCGACCTGGCCGGGTTCACCGCACTGACCGGTGCCCACGGTGACCGGGAGGCGGTCGCTGTTGTAGACCGGTTCGAGACGATCGTGACCGCGTCGTTGACCCCCGACGATCAACTGGTCAAGACCATCGGTGACGCCGTCATGGTGCGGTTCGCCACGATGAGGACCGCGATCGCCGGCGTTCGGCGCATCTTCGCGAAGTGCACCAGCGGCACGGGCTTACCCGCTCCACGCGCCGGTCTGCACCACGGGCCTGCGGTCGCGCGCGGTCAGGATTGGTTCGGAGCCACGGTCAACGTCGCTGCCCGCGTGGCCGCGCATGGTCGCGGCGGCCAGCTGCTCGCTACCGGTGACGTCGCGGAAACCGCGCGTCGTGCCGGCGCGGCCGTCACCGCGCTGGGTCCAGTCGACTTGCGGAATGTTATAGCGCTGGTAGAGCTTTACGACATCGACGTCGGCGCCAAGGTCATCGGTACGGTGATCGACCCGGTCTGCCGGATGCAGGTCGCCAGCACAAACGCGGCCGGGAGGTTACATCACCGAGGCCGCGACTACTGGTTCTGCGGCGCCGCCTGCCGCTCGGAATTCGCACTTCGCCCAGAGCGCTACGCTGCCGAAAAGTAAAGCGAGGCCAAGAGTCGTGCCAAGCATGTCCGCAATCGAATCCGCGTTCTGCCGCAGCGGACCCTGGCGGGCGGTGACCCGCCGAGTGCTGCCCTGGGCGCTACAAGGGATCGAACCAGTCGGGGAAGTGCTGGAGATCGGCGCCGGCAGCGGCGCCATGGCCGCCGAAGTCCTGAGGGCCCATCCAGACACCCGGGTGACGGTCACCGATTACGACCACGCCATGGTCGCCGCTGGTGCACGACGGCTCAGGTCATTCGGTGCCCGCGCGACCGCACGGCAGGCTGACGCCAACGCACTTCCTTTTGGCGACAACACGTTTGACATCGTGCTGACGTTCATCATGCTGCATCACACCGTCACGTGGGAAAAAGTCCTCGCCGAGGCGATGCGCGTCCTCACCCCCGGCGGCATCTTGATCGGCTACGACCTGCTGTCCTCGTGGCAGACCCGCACCTTGCACCGGCTTGAAGGCGCACCGCACCGGCTCATCCGTCGAGGTGCGCTCGAACCAGTACTGCACCAGCTCCCCGTCCGCAGCTTGCATGTGCGAGAAAATCCGCTCCTCGTCCGATTCACCGCTACTCGCTACTAAGGAGCCGAGTGCGTCATGACCGCCGGCCAGATCACCCTCGCGATGCGCCTCAGGATCGCTGCGGTCGACCCGGCGTAGAGCCGCAGCGGCTTCCGGGGACGGATTGCCAGCAGCAATCCGACACCTTGACGGTTTACCGCCCAGGCGTGGGCATGGGCATGGGCATGGGCGACATCGGCATCGATGGCATCGGGGACATGGATGGCATGTTGGGCATGGACGGCATGTTGGGCATGCTCTTCATCCCGCCCATCTCACCCATCATTTTTTTCATGTCCTCTTTCATCTCAGCACAGCACGGCATATCGGCTTTCATGCCAGCGCAGCAGTTCGGATGCACGAAAAGCAAATACAAGCCCGCAAAGATGACGAATATCCCGACCGCAATACCGGTGATGGCCAGGGCCGGGTAAAGCCAGCGGGTCCACGTCGGGCCGGTTGGCGTGGAAGTGGCGGGGGTGGTTTCTGTCATTGGTTGCTTACCTTTCCGGGGCGGAACGATCTGGATACTAAGCTACTAAGTAGGATAGTAGCATGACAAGTTTCGAAGTAGACTGCCCGTCATGACGAGCGGTCGGATACGAGACACGTATGGCCTCGGTGAACTCGAGGCCGACATCATGGCTGTCCTGTGGGACGACGCGCAGCTCACCACCGTGCGGCACGTCGTCACCGCGTTGCAGCGGGATGCGGCCTACACCACGGTGATGACGGTGATGGAGAACCTCTACCGCAAAGGTCTGCTCACCCGCGAACGCGTCGGGAGGGCGTTTCACTACCGGCCGGTGTGGAGTCGTGAGGAATACACCGCCCGGCTCATGCGCGACGTGTTGGCGGCAGCGACCGACCATGAGGCTGTTTTCACGCATTTCGTCTCGCAGATGACGACGGAAGAAGCCCGCGGCCTGCAGGCTGTCTGGCAGCGTTACAAGAGACGACGGGCATAGGCCTCATGCCGATGGTGGCGTGTGTCCTGGCAATCGTTCTGCTGAGCGTGTCGGTGGTGCCAGCCGGGCTGGACCGGCTCACCCCTGGCACGCACCCAGCGGTGCGGCTTGCGGCGTGGTTATGGACCGTAGTCACGGCGCTAGGTGCGGTGGTGGCGATACCGCTGGCCATTGCCGCCGCAGGTCGTGGTCTCATCGCGGTGGTCGTCGCTGTGCCGATCATGGTATTGGCGGGCCGAATATGGTTGCGTTACCAGCGCATCATGCGTCGGGCCCGAAACCACGCCGACGCCGTCCGCCTCATCGCCCGCTCTAGGCCGGGCCTTGCGGCGCAGAACCCCGTTGCCCTGATCGACTCCCCGATGCCCTTGGTGTACTGCCTTCCCGGACGCCCATGCCTCATTGTCGCCACAACCGGCGCTCACGACCGTCTCAGCTCCACTGAACTGGAGGCAGCGTTCGCCCACGAGCGAGCGCACCTGCGCCAACGGCATGCCCAGCTACGGGCAGCCGTCCAGGCGGTTGCCGCCGTGATGTGGTGGCTGCCGTTCTTTCGCCGCGCCGCCGAGCGCATTAGTGACGCGACCGAGCTGTGCGCCGACGCAGCCGCCGCCCGATGCCACCACCGGCAGACCCTAGCCAGCGCGCTTATGGCACTGGCGCCCGCCCCTGCGGGCGCCCTGGGCGCCGGACTCGTTGGCGCACCGGAACGCCTTGTATGGCTCCTGCATCCACCACCGCGACGCTACCGCCGTCATTTTGCCATCACCTTTGTCGCCTTGGCCCCAGCCGCTGGGCTGCTCGGGTTGATCCTGGGGTGTCCGCTCATGGCAGCGCTCGGGATGGCTTGACGATCCAAAATCGTGTACGCACAACGCGCTTTGCTGTTCGTCGGTCACCTCATCGACGCTGCCGCGAGCAGTTCCCACATGGGACCGGCTGCGATGCCGAGCGCAAGGCTTAAGCCGGCCGCAAGGATCGCGGTTCCTGTGGACCATCTCTCGGGCGTCGTACCGGTTTCGTGTTCGGGCCGTTGGAAGACCGGGATGATCCATCGCAGGTAATAGAACAGGCTGATCAGGCTGTTGACGAACACCACCACGGCCAACCACGCCTGACCGCCGTCCCACGCGGCGGTGGCGGTGGTGAGCTTTCCGACGAAAACAGCCGTCGGCGGAGTGCCGACGAGACCGAGCAGCGCCACCACAACCGCGCCGGCCAGCCAGGGCCGGGTGTGAGCCAGACCGCGGTAAGCGTTGAGGTCACGCCAATGCGGCAGCGCGGTGCTGACCGCGAATGCCGCGCTGTTCGTCAGGGTGTAGCCGGCCAGATAAAACAGCAACGACGGCAGCGCAAGATCGCTGCGGTGAGCGACCGTGATCGGGACGAGAAGATAGCCGACCTGGCTGACGGTCGACCAACCCAAGAGTCGCCGCGGATCAGGTTGCCAGTAGGCGGCCAGGTTGCCCAACGTCATGCTGGCGACGGCGAATACGGCGATCAGCAGCGGCCAGGCCACGGTGTTGGGCAGGACGGTGACCAGCCGGTACAGCGCGATGAGTGCTCCGATCTTGGGCACCGTGGTCAAGAAGATGGCCGCTGTTCCGTTGGTCGCTTGGGCCGCGTCGGGAACCCAGAAGTGTCCGGGCACGCCACCGGCTTCGAACATCAGTCCCGCGAGCACGGCGACTAGGCCGGCCGCGACGGCAATAACCGGTGCGTCGGCGAGCCGGGCGGCGAGTTGGTCGTAGCGGGTGACTCCAGTGACCCCGTAGAGGACGGTGACACCGAGCATCAGCGTGATGCCGAACAAGGCGCCAAGCAGGTAGGTCTTCATCGCCGCCTCGGCCGCCGCCGGCGAGCGCAGCAGCCCGATCAACCCGTAGAGTGGGATGCTGGCGAGCAGGTATCCAGTTATCAGGACCAGTAGGTCGTCGGCACCGGCCAGCACCAGGATGCCGGTGGCGGAAAACAGTAGCAGGGCATAGGTCTCGCTTTCCCGGGCAGCTCCTTTGATTTCGTCGCCGGCCACCGCAAGGACCATCAGTACTCCGACTGCGGCCGCGATCCGCGCCAGCCCGGTAGCGGTATCGAGGGCGAAGGTGCCCTCGAATGCGGTCTGATCTGACGCCGTCATGCCGACTACAGCGACGGTAATGGCCGCGCAGAGAGCCGCGGCGGCAACGATGCGCATCCACCACTGCCGGTGCCTGGGCGTAAACGAGCCGCCGATCAACACGATCAGGCCGCCGGCGAATATCAGCATCTCCGGCAGCATCAGCAGCGGCCGCATCCCGGTCTCGGCGTTCACCGGCTATCTCCCGACCAGGCCGATGAGTGCGTGGGCGGCCGGCTCGATCAGATCCAGCAGCGGTCGTGGGAACACGCCGATTGCGACAGACAACACCAGAAGTATTGCCACAGAGATCGTTTCGGATGGATACAGGTCGGTGAAGCTACGCGAGTCGCCCCGCGTGTCGCCGGTGAAGATACGCTGCAGCGCACGCAGAAACAGCGCTGCGGTGATCAAGATGCCCGGCAATGCGACCGCTGTGACCGGAGCCGCGGCGATGCTGCCGGCGAAAACTTGGAATTCGGCGATGAACCCGGAAAATGCCGGCAGCCCAAGGGAGGCGAACGCCCCGACCGCGAACAGCGCGGCCAGTTTCGGTGCCGGCGCAGCCAGACCGCCATAAGCGTCCATGTCGTAGCTGGCTGCGCGGTCGTAGAACACCCCGGCCAGCAAGAACAACGCGCCGGTGATCAGGCCGTGGCTGACCATCTGCGTGACCGCACCGGTGACCGCGACCGCGCGCGCGTCGGCAGTGTTCACCGAGAGCAGGCCGGCGGCGCCGAGCGCCAACACGATGTAGCCCATGTGGTTCACCGACGTGTAGGCCACCATGCGCTTGAAGTCGGTCTGCGCCAACGCGACCAGCGCCCCGTAGAGCACCGACACGATGCCGACGACGATGATCGGCCATGCCCAAGCGCGCCAGGCTTGCGGCAGCATCGGCATCGCGATCCGCACGAACCCGTAGGTGCCCATCTTCAGCAGCACCCCGGCCAACACCGCCGAGCCGATGGCCGGCGCATCGGTGTGCGCCGGGGGCAGCCAGGTGTGGAACGGAACCGTGGGTGTCTTGACCGCCAAGCCGAGCAGGATCGCCGCCAGAACCAGGCCACCGGCGAGCGGGCTCCCGGCCAACGGTGTGGTGGCTGCGATTTCGACCATGTCGAACGTATGTGGTTCGGAACCGATGTACAGGCCGATGAAGCCGACCAGCAGCGCCAGCGAACCCAGGAACGTGTACAGGAAGAACTTCAGCGCCGAGCGGCCCGCGTCGCCGTGGCCCCAACCGGCGATCACGAAATACATTGCGACGATTGACAAGTCGAAGAACACGAAGAACAGGATCAAATCCGCGGCGACGAACAGACCCAGACTTACGGTTTGCAGAAACAAGAACAGCGCGGCCTGCGGCCGCGGCCGGTCGCGGCTGCGCAGCGCGTAGAGCGCGCACGCCAGGAAGATCACCGACGTCATCACCACCAGCGGCAGCGACAATCCGTCGACACCGAGGTGGTAGCTGCTGTTGACGCCCGGGATCCACCGGGCCCACTCCTCGAAGGCCAGGCCGTTCGGGCGTGGCGTGTCATAGCGTGCCCACACCAGCACGGTCAGCGCCAAATCCACGCTGGTGACGAGGACCCACAGCCAGCGGGCCGCGGCATCACCGCCGCGCGGTAAGACCAGCACAACCAGCGCCGCGGCCAGCGGCAGAAAGACGATCAGACTCAGCATAATTCACCTCACCGCCACGAGAAGCACGACACCCAACACCAGCACCACCACAGCCGCGAGATAATACTGGTGCAACTGACCAGTCTGTGGTTTGCGCGCCAGGTCACCCAGCCGACGCATCCGCGCCGCGACCGCCTCCACCGCCGCGTCGACGCCGCGGTCATCGACGCCGGCCGCCCGCCTTGCGGCCCGCAGCGAGCCGGCCGCAATCCGGTGCACGGCTTGATCAAGCACCCGATCGTCGAACCGGGCCAGCAGGTCAGCCACTCGGATCGTCGGCCGCACGACTGCTGCATGGGCGGCCCGTTCAAGGCCCATCCAGTCAGCGGCCCACCGCGGCTCGGGCGCCCCCCAGCGCAGTACCGCCGCCACGACCAAAAACGCCACCAGCGCCGATACCGCCAGCTCGAGCACCGTCGCGTGTGCCGTGGGCCCGTTATCGAGAACCCGGCTCAACGCCGGGAAGATCGGCGGCAATGCCAACACCCCCGCCACTGCGGCGCCGAGGGCCAGCACAACAACAGGTAGTTGTTGAAACGTATTGCCCGCGTGGGTTTTCCGCCGGTCGGATTCTTCAGCAAAGTCGTGATCCACCGACGGCATGCGCCACACGGCAACCAGGATCTTCGCCGCGTAGGCCGCCGAGAGCGCAGCGGCGACGAATCCGGCCACGTACAGGGCGGGGGAGTGATCGAGCGCAACCGCCAGCACCGCGTCCTTGGTCGCCCACAACGACAGCGGCGGAATTCCCGCCAGGGCAACGGCACACACGGTGGCCGACCAGCCGACCAGCGGCCATCGTCGAGCCACCCCGCGCAGCTTGTCGAGTTGTTTGGTGCCCAGCAGCGACAGCCACACGCCGGCGGCCAAAAACAGCCCGGCCTTGGTAGATGCATGCGCGATCAGTTGCGCGGTGCCGCCGCTGACCGCGCCCACACCGGCTGCCATCACGACAAACCCGAGCTGTGCGGCCGTGGAAGCGGCGAGCAATTGTTTGAGATCACGCTGGGCCACTGCCACAGCACCCAGCAGCACCGCGGTCGCCGCGCCGGTCCAGGCCGCGACCTCGGCGGCCCACCTCGTGGCTGCCAGCAACGGCTCGGTGTGCAGCAGCAGGTAGGCGCCCATGGCTACCATCGCCGCGGAGTGCAGCAACGCGCTGACCGGGCTGGGACCCTCCATCGCACGGGAGAGCCAGAACGAAAACGGCAGCTGCGCCGCCTTACCGAGCGCTGCAGCGAGCACCCCGGCCGCAATGACGTTGCGCCACACGGCGCTTGCGTTGGGCAGATCCGCCAGCGCCAGACCCGCACCACCGGCCAGCGCGGCCCCGGCCGCGAGATAGAGCCCGAGGTCGGCGGTGCGGGTGGTGACGAACGCGGTGAGCCCGGCCGACACCCGAAACTCGTCGCGCCACCAGAATCCGATCAGCGCATAGGACGCCGCCCCCATCACCTCCCAGGCCAGCAGCAGCGCCGGCAGCGTCGCGGCGGTGGCGGTCAACACCGCGGCGGAGGCGAACAACAGCATTAAACCGTGGAATCGGCCCGCGGCTTCGCGAATGTCCCCGACGGCGAACACCAGCACCAGAAAGGTCACCACCGCGACGGCGGGAACCACCACCGCCGCCAGGCTGTCTACGGACAACGCGAATTGCGCACCGGCGACGAACGACACGCTGACCGCCGGACGAGTGACCGCCACCGCGATCGACAGCGCCACCACGACCGCCGCCGTCGCTACCGACATCGCGCCGCCCAACCGATCCGCACGGCGGGCAACCAGCAATGCTGCGCCGCTTATGGCGGGAATCAGGATCAGCAGCCACAGAGCCAGCTGCGCCGGTGTCATCGCCCCGTTCATCCGGCCAGGTCGGCGGCCGTGTCGGTCATGTCGGCCCGGCGGTCTCGATGCAGCAATGTGGCGACCGCGAATCCCATCGCCATCTCCACCGTCATGGCGGCGATGATCACCAGCAGCAGCACCTGCCCGGCCGGTGCCGGTACCAGAAACCACCAAACCCCGCCCGCGGCAAGGATGATCGCGTTGATCATCAACTCCAGGCCCATCATCACCATGACCACGACCTGCTGCGACAGCGCGCCGTAGAGTCCGACGCTGAATATCGCCGCTGCCGCAAGCAGCACGGTTTGCAGTGTCATCGCCCCACTCCGCCCGGCTGTGGATCGCGGGCGGGTCTGTGCTTGAGGTCGTCGCCGAAGCGGTCATAGCGGCTGCGGTCGGCCGCCAGGACGATCCCCGCGACGATGGTGGCCACCATCACCGGGCTGATCACCGCCATGGCCAGCATCTTCGGGCCCATCACGTCCTCCCCGAGCGCGACAGTGACGTCCGGCGGAGGTGTGCCGCGGCGGGACGGCCAGTCAGTCAGTAGAATCCCCGCGGCCAGCACAATAAACGTTCCCACGGCGGCGGCTAGTGCCCGTCGGTTGTCGTGCACCATGCTCATCGGCATCAGCGCCGGGTTCATGCCCATGAACATCACCATGTAGACCGCCATCACCGCCATCTCCATCACCATCATCAAGATGGTCACCACGCCGATGTAGTTCTGCTGCAACAGCAAAACCGCGACACCGACAGCAACGAATGAGAGGGCCAGCGCGTAGGTGGCCCGGGCCATCGAATCCACGATGAAGACCGCGGCCCCGGCCCCCACCGCGATCACGGCGGCGACCCAGAACACGATGTCAACGATCATGTGTCAACTCCTCACTGCGATAACGGCCACGACGAGGTCTTGGACGAGGGTGAGCGGCAACAACACCAGCCAGCCGATCTCCATGAATTTGTCGGGCCGCAAAACCGGAACCCGCCCGCGTAACCACACGAACACCGACAGCAGCGCAACGGTCTTGAGCAAGACCCACACCCAACCCGGTAACAGCGGGCCGGCGCCACCGCCGAGGAACATCGGCACCGCGAACGCGGCACCGGCGGCCAGCAGGGCGTAGCGGCCGGCCTGGAAAACCAGCCGGTCCACGCCGGACAACTCGGCGGTGACACCGCCGACGATATCTGCGCCGAGCGCCGGGCTGAACGGACCCCACACCGAAAACGCCACCACACCAAGGCAATACACGACGAAGGCGATCGGCATCCACACGACGAACCACAACCCGTGCTGAGCGGTGATCACATCGGCCACCCGAAGGCTCTCGGCGGCGATGGCCGGCGCAACGAGCGCGAACATCAGCGGCAGCTCGTAGCCCAGTCCGTGGGCCAGGAAGCGATAACCCCCGACCAGGGAATGCGCGGAGTTGGGACCCCAACCGGCAAGCCACACCAACGCCCACACCATCACATCCATCGCGTTGAACCACACCACGCCGACATCGAAATCGAACAGTGTCCAGCGCCCGAGCGGTACCACCGTCACCATCAGCGACGCGACAACGATCAGTCCGGCACCACCGATCCGCCATAGCAAGGTGTCGGCAGCCACGGTGGTGCGGCGACGTTGGCGCATCAGCCGAGCGACCTCAACAACCGCTGTCCTCCCACCGCGCGCACGCACCCCGGTACCGCGGGCAGTGAGCACACCGTCGAGAGTTGCCGCATAAAGGCCGAGACCCATCACCAACGCCGCCCCGGCCAGCCCCCACACCCCGGGCACCGTCGTGATCGAGACGTCAACCATGGCGACCGCCCGCGGGTGTCGTGTCGATACCAAGGCTGGCAATCACCAGTCGAGCCGTCGCAAGGTCGAGGCCACCTACCAGATGAGGCACTGCGCCGACAGCCATGGTTGAAATCGCGCGAGACTGGTTGACTTCAAGAGGATTCGAAAGCGCCTGCCGCGCCATGTCGACCCGCGTGAGCAGGCGGTCGTAACAATCGCCGGCCAGCGCGGCGGGCAACTCAAGGCGCTCGCAGTCCTCGAGGGTCAACGATGCGACGTCGCGCAACGACCAACGCAGCATTCGAGACCGGCGAAGCTTGCCGTGCAGAGTGTCGAGCAGGAGCTCCGCGTGGTCGAGGTCCGTTTCGCTCAGGAGCGCGTCCCGCGCCGCGCGAGCGATCGCCGCCGCGCGCGGCGAGCTTGCCAGCGCCATCACGTCAACGACGTGGTCGCACTGTCGCGCCGCGACCACCGCCGCGTCATTGTGGTCTTTTGAGTGCCGATTTTCATCAGGAGGTTTGCTATCCACGACCCACGCCTCGGCCTCCGCGAGCACGTCTCCCTGCAGCGAGCACCGCAGCACCAATCCTGCGGGCCAGTAGCAGAGCACCGGCCCGAGTCGCACATGCAACACGTCCATTTCCAAGCCGTCGCGGTCGTCGCCGCCTTCGGCCAGTGCAATTCCAGCCGGCGCCATGTCCATGTCGCCGTGGTGCATGTGCTGGTGTTGGCTGTGCTCGTCGTGGGTGGCGACGTTGTGGTCCATATGCTCGTGCTCAGCGTGCTCCATGCCGCCGTGGCTCATCTGGTGGTGGCCGCTGTGATCGGTGCTGTCATGATCAGCGCTCAAGTTTGGAGACTGAGCGCGTTCACGAGCATCGGTGCGGTGCATATCGATATCGAGCAACTGAACGGCGGCCCGATCCAGGGCCGACTCCACCATTTCCGAATCGGGCGCGTCGATACGGACACGGGGCCCGGGTAGCTGATCCCAGACTCGGTCGATCGCCTCGCTCAATTCGGGCCCGGGCACGCCGCAGACTGCCAACACGTCGGCGTCGGCCGGTGATGTAGCCGCACACCATCCACGGGCACGAAGTCGGCGGTCGGCCTCGGTGCGCACCACCCAGTACCCGGGCGTCTCCACGGTGAGAACGTGTGCGCGCCGCGCTCCGCATCGGGCCAACAGCCGCGTCACACCCATCGCAGTGCGCCCTCGCGCCATGCCCACGCCACGGCCACGAGCAGCGCCGCCAGAAACAGGAACATTTCGGTGATTGCGGTGGCACCCATTTTCGCGACCACCAACGCCCACGGGTACATGAACAGCATCTCGACGTCGAAGGCGAGAAAGACGAGCGTTGCCAGATACCACCGCACGTGATAGCGCGACAATGCGTGCTGCTCCGGTAGCCACCCGGACTGGAACGGCAGTATTGTCAGTACGTTCGGACTCGCCGCAGTAAGTCGGTGCAAAGCGTAGACGCCCACGACCACAGCCAAGCTGCCCGCCAGCATCCACGCCACGCCCGCATACATCGCGGCTCCTATTTCCGTTTAGTTGTCCGCAGTCAAGCGATGTCGACGCCTATTAGCGCCGGCTCCCGAACGCCCACCGCCGCCGGTGAGGTTCGCGGCGATACCGGGCGGCCGTTGCACACCTCAGCATTGTGATTTTCGGCCACACTGGGCGGTCGCCGAGGGCCGATCGTGGCGTTGAACCGCGCCGAACGTACACATCAACGCACAACGTGCAATCGCACGCGCAACAGGATGGTTGACGCTTCGCAGTGCCACCGATGTCATTTCCCCTCCTGGGCTGATACGTACTACTCGCTCAGTCGTACAATACCCTGTCGGGGTATCGATAATGCAAACGGCGTGGGGTTTGTCGCGTCGGCTGGCCTGGCTTTCGGGCCAAACCCTTCTAATGGTGCGGCAAACCGCCCTTTGCGTTGGCCGAACGGCTGCGTCTCACCCGCGCCGAAGCATCGCGGCGCGTCGGCGAAGTTGCCGATTCACGGTTGCGCCGCACGATGACCGTCCCGGTGATCCGCAGCTCCATCACCGGCAGCCCTGCGTCGTCGACATCGAAACCTGCGAGAAAGCCGAAGCCCAACTGGCCCGCCAGAGTGGGCGTTTAGCCCGCCGCTAGCTCCACCACCTTGCCGGTGCCGTTGTCGGCGACAAGTACTTTCTTTATCGCGTTGTCCACTGCCACGGCCACGGGGTGATCGCCGGTGAACGGGAGCACCGTCGAAGTGCTCGCCCCGGCATCCAGCTTCACCACCTTGCTGCCCTCGTGGTCTGTCACGTAGACGGCCCCGGCGGTGTCCACCGCGATGCCCGAGGGCACAGTGAGGCCCGTGAAGGGCAGCACGGTCGGGGTGCTCGATCCGGGGTCCAACTTCAGCACCTTGTCGTTGTCGGAGTCGGTCACGTAGACGGTGCCGGCGGAGTCCACTGCCACACCATCTGGATGATTGAGGCCGGTGAACGGCAGATCAGTCTGTGTGTTCGACCTGGTGTCCAGCTTCACCACTCTGTTGC
This sequence comes from Mycobacterium sp. NGS62, assembly GCF_059812285.1. NCBI lineage: Bacteria > Bacillati > Actinomycetota > Actinomycetes > Mycobacteriales > Mycobacteriaceae > Mycobacterium > Mycobacterium sp. NGS62. The sequence continues at coordinate 129,878 of NZ_JCALCK010000002.1, forward strand.
TGCCCCGGTCGGCGACATACACGTTGCTGGCAGCATCCACCGCCACCCCTTGGGGGAAATTGAGGCCGGTGAACGGCAGCGCTGCCGGGGTTTGCGACCCGGCAGCCAACTTCACCACCCTGTTGTTGAAGTCGGCGACGTACACGGTGCCGTTGGCGTCTACCGCCAGCCCCTGCGGCTGGTAAAGGCCGGTGAACGGCAGCACTGCCGGGGTGCTCGACCCGGGAGCCAACTTCACCACCCGCCCGTACATGCCCTGACTGGTGACGTACACGCTGCCGGCGTTATCCAGCGCTACCCCGCCCGGGGAGAAGGGGAAGTCGAGCCCGGGGAACGACAGCTCGGTTTGCCCGGACGCCGACCTGGACGGTTCCGGTCCCCGTGTTACCAGGTAGCCCGCGACGCCGATGGCGACGATCACTAGCAGTGCGGCGGCGCCGACGAGGATCCGCTTGCGTTTGCGGTGAGATTCTGCTCGTGCGCCAGGTGATGGACTAAAGTCCGGTGCGCCCGCAGGGCTGGCGGAGGGCGGAGCGCTGGGCGGACCGCGCCAACCGCCAGTGCTGGCGGCAGGCGGTGTCGACCCGGGCTGGGTGGTGGGCGAGCTCGACAGTCGTGACCACGCCCTGGCCTGGGTCATGGCGTCGGCGCTGTCCCGTCCGGTATCCCTGGCATCGGCCGGCAGGGTTGCTTGTTCGCCACGCTGCAAAATCGCGGTCGCCTGGCCCTGCTCAGCTGTGTTCAGTGCGTCGTGGGCGGCGGTGGCCAGTTCACCGGCGCTGTGGTAGCGCTCGTCGGGGTTTTTCGCCATGCCTCTGGCGATCACCGCATCCAAAGCCACCGGAACCTGCCCGGGTCGCAGCTGACTGGGCCGCGGCGCGGGCTTCGTCAGATGCGCGCCGACCGCCCGTTCGATGCTGTTTGCCTGATACGGAGGCGACCCGATCAGACACTCGGCCAACACACATGCCAGCGAATAGATATCGGCGCGATAGGTGACCTCGCCGTCGGTGAACCGCTCCGGGGCCATGTAGTTGTAGGTTCCCACCACCGTCCCGGTGTGGGTCAGCCCTGGGTCGGCAGCGGCGCGGGCGATACCGAAATCCACCAGGTAGGCGAAGTCGTCACCAGTGATCAGGACGTTTTCCGGTTTGACATCGCGGTGCGTCACGCCGTTGGCGTGCGCGGCGTCCAACGCGGCGGCGACCTGCCGCACGATGGCTACCGCCCGTGCCGGCGCCAGCGGGCCATCGGCGGTCAACATGCTGTGCAGCGAAGCGCCGTCGATCAGCCGCATGTCCAAATAGAGCTGCCCGCCGATCTCGCCATAATCATGGATCGGTACCGCATGCGGCTCGGTCAGCCGTCCCGCGGCGTCGGCCTCGCGTTGCATCCGCTCGCGAAACACCGGGTCGGCGGAGAATTGCGGCGAGATCAGCTTCAGCGCCACCACCCGGCGTTTGCGGGTGTCCTCGGCCTGATAGACCTCGCCCATCCCGCCGCGACCCAGCAGCCGCATCAGCCGATAATGCCCGAAAAGCGACCCCGCCCGCGAACCCGGCTCACTGCTTGGCATCAAACTCCTTTATGTGATTACGAGATAGCGTTCACCGCTGTCGCTAGCCGCGACTGGAGCCAGTTCGGCGGCGCAATGGATCCATATTGCGCCAAGCCGTGTTGGCCCGGACCGATTATCGTCTGCATAAAGGCTTTTACCGCGGTTCCCGTCTCGGAGTCCGAATACTTCGAGCAGACGATCTCATAGGTCGGCTCCACGATCGGGTATGCACCCGGCTGCGTCGGTTTGTAGAACGATGACGTGTCTAACACCAGGTCATTGCCCTGCCCCGTGATCTTGGCACTGGCAACCGATTTACCGGCCGACTCGGCAGTGATCGACACCGGCTCCGGACCCGCTGACGTGATGATTCTGGCCATGTTCAACTGTTTGCCCAACGCAAACGACCACGCGGTGTAGGTGATCGATCCGTCGGTGGTCTGCAGGGTCGCCGTCACGTTGTCATCGCCGTCGGCGCCGGCACCGACGCCCCCCTGGAACGTCCCGCTGTGGCCTTTACCCCAGGCACCGTCGGATGCGGCATCGAGGTACTGCTGAAAGTTGGCTGAGTTACCGGATTGGTCACTGCGGAAGATGACGTGAATGGCCGTTGAGGGCAGGTTGGTTCCTGCATTGAGCGCCTTGATCGCCGGGTCATCCCAGCTGGTGATGCTGCCGTTGAAAATCTTCGCCAATGTGGGCGCATCCAGATTCAACGAACTCACGCCGCTGATGTGGTAGGCGACCGCGATCGGTTGAAACACCGCCGGCAGCTCCCACACGGGGGACCCGCATCGCGCCGCCGCCTTGTTGGGCTGACCCGTCGACGGGTCCAACGGCACACCGGAACCCGCCAAATCTGCATCATGATCGATGAACTGCTCCACGCCGGCGCCGGAGCCATTCGCCGCATAGTCCAGCGCGTGACCGGGGCACGTGTGGGAATAGACGTACACAAACCGTTGTATCGCGTTCTGTTGTGCGGTTGCGCCGGCGCCGTCGAGCTCCTTCTTGCCGCCGCAGTCCACTTTGACCGACGATCCTGAGGTGCTTGTATCGCCACCGCATCCCGATAGCACCAGTGCGCTGCCCACTAGCAGGCTCAAGGCTCCAGTTCGGGTGAGTCCCACAGAACTCCTCTCTCACAAGTGGAGGTTGCGTTTAGAAGGCGGTGTAAAAGCAAGGCCGGTCCGTCGCTTCGTTGTCAGCATACGGGCGGCGGAACGCGGGCGACTGATCCACCCGCACAAATCCATCCGTACCATCATTTGAGAATCCGCTGCACGGCGATATCCCACTTCGCGGGCGAATGTAGCGTCCGTGGCAGCTTGTCGACGATCCTGGTTGAAACCGCATGAAACCTATTAGTCGCCAAAGGAACAACACCTGGCTTCCCGCCAAGCCCGTCAAACGACAGGCTAGCTGACACATGGCTACTGCCACGGACATTAATCGCCACATGTGACCGGTCCCTTCGATGACGACTGCGTAGGTGTCCGCGACTTCGGTGGAGGCCGCCAGGTCCGAAAGGGGGAGATCGCGTAGTGGTCGGCGCTGATCGCCAGCACTGGGACATCGACCTTGTGGAGCCACTGGTCCAGCCGAAGCCTGCCGACGGCCGCCATGGTCGGTAACACGCCGCGCGCTGACTCCATCCACCAGGATGGCGACGCCATCTCTTGGCAGGGCGTTAGGACGATGGAGGTACGGCCACAACATCAGCCGACGCGTTGGTGATCACGAGTCTGCGACGGAAGCCCGGCGCGGGGGAGACCCGCGGTGAGCACTTCGAAGTAGGTGGAGACCACCGAGGCGGGACTGTGCCGCAGATTCGTGCCGACGCGGCGAAGGCCAAGGGTATCGCCGAAGATCCGGACGCTGCCAGCACGAGGGCGATCGCCTTGACCAGCTCGGGATGTCGGGCGGCAAAGCGGACCGACAGCGGGCCACCGAGCGAATGCGGGAATGTCAAGAGCAATCACCCTGCCAGGCTCAGCGAGCGCGGGAATGTTTTCCAACCAGTGTTGCCACGGCCCGCCCAGTCCGCGCACCAACAGGAACGTCACCGGTCCTTGGTCCGCCGAGCCGTAGGCGAGATAGTGCAGCCGGGATCCGTTGATCTCGGCGGGGTGTTGGTGCTGGGACCAGTCGATGTCGCGCCAGCTTTTGCGGGCGGCTCTGCGTTAAGAAGGAGCCACGTCAGATGGATTGCCGTCGGTATTTTTCTTCCACCGTCGACAACACCAAAACTGCGGAGTACGGTATGCGGGTATGGGGTACATGGCAGCGCGTTCGGAGGCCCGCGTCTGATGCCTCGCTTCGTGTCGCCGCGTTGTGTTGGTCGCGGGCGCGGCATGCCGCGCTTGCGGTCCTTCATCGCCGTCGCGGCCATGCTGGGGCTGATCGCCATCCTCGGCCATTCTGCGCTGCCGCGGTCGGAGTCCCCTGCCGCGCATTCGCTGGGCACCTTGGCTACATCGCTGAGCAGCGATGGTGGCGTCAGCGTCGAGCATGCGCATTTTGTCGAAGGTTGGTCGACGGGACACCCCGAGGTGTTGGCCGCTGCGGTATTGCCGAATTCGCCGTCGAGTTCCTTGGTTGCGCTGGCTGCGGTGGTGGCAGTGGCTGCTGTCGCCGCCTGGCTGGCCTCAGGAAAGCTGCTGGTCGGGCGGGGCCCGCCCGCCGCGCCGGCTCCTGCCCTTACCGGTCAAGACCTCTTGACGCGGTTCTGTCTTTCTCGTCGCTGACTGGTCAGCGTCAGGCCGTTGTTGCTTTGTCACGACGGCCGGTGACTGCTGCCATGTCAACGGCCGCGCTCTCTGTCGCGGCTTCGAGCAGAAAGCGACGATCCCATGAACAACAATGTTTTGCCCCTGAAATCTCTGAAAACCCTTACACCGCGCAACAGGGGCCGACTGCGCCTAGTGAACGGGCAACACCCCGCAGGTCAATGCCGGGCCTCCCGCGATGGTTATCGCCAGCCCGACGCCTTGGTCGGCAACACGCCAGTGCTGCGGATCTCCGCGCCGCTGACCGCCGCCGACCGCGGATTTTGGGCCAAACTCGAGGGGTTCAACCCAGGCGGCAGCATGAAAGACCGTCCCGCGCTGCAGATGGTCGAACGGGCCCGCCTCCGCGGCGAGCTGCGCCCCGGGGCCCGTATCGTCGAGTCCACCAGCGGATCACTGGGGCTCGGTTTGGCGCTGGCCGGCATGGTTTATCGCCATCCGGTGACCGTGGTCGCCGACCCGGGCATGGAGCCGATCGTGCAGAACATGCTGCGCGCCTACGGCGCACAGGTCGATTTGGTCACCGAGCCGCACCCGGTCGGGGGCTGGCAGCAGGCCCGCAAAGACCGCATTGTCGAGCTGCTGGACGCCGACCCGGAGGCCTGGTGTCCCAACCAGTACGTCAATCCCGACAACGTGGAGGCTTATCGGCCGTTGGCGTTGGAGTTGCTCGACCAACTCGGCGACGTCGACGTGCTGGTGTGCTCAGTGGGCACCGGCGGCCATTCCGCGGGTGTGGCGAAGGTGCTGCGCGAGGTCAACCCCGACCTGCGGGTGATCGGCGTGGACACCATCGGCTCGACGCTCTTCGGGCAACCGGCGGCTAGTCGGCTGATGCGCGGACTTGGCTCGAGCATCTATCCCCGCAACGTCGACTATCCGGCGTTTAGCGAGGTGCACTGGGTGGCTCCGGCCGAAGCGGTGTGGGCGGCGCGTGCCCTGGCAGCCACCCACCACGCCAGCGGCGGCTGGAGTGTCGGGGCGGTCGCATTGGTCGCCGGCTGGGCCGCGCGCAGCATGGCGGCCGATACCACCATCGCCGCAGTCTTCCCCGACGGTCCGCAACGCTACTTCGACACGATCTACAACGACGACTACTGCCGCCAGCACGGCCTGCTCGACCAAATCCCCCCGGCCGAGCCGGCCGTCATTGCGCACCCCGCCGAGCAGATCGTGCAGTCCTGGACGCGGTGCACGACGGTTCTCGACCCGACCGGAGCGCTGCGATGAAGGCGCTCGTTACCGACAATGGTCCCCGACAGCGAGCGCCTCGGTACCGCTGCAGCGATCGCCGAGCTGCGGGCATCAGCGGTCATGCCAGCCGTAGGCGCTGGCGCAATCGCGTCGTTCGGGATAGCGGATCTTTCGACGGTGCCGCAGGCCGGATCTGATGATCGGCTTGGTAGCGCGGCGCAGAGCACGCCTTGGTGAGCAGTGCAACGGCGATGACCAACTCGTGATGACGGGGGATATTGCAAGCCAATTAGAGACCGCCCAATACTTGCTGTCGTCGTCTGCTCCCAAGCCGCGCACACTCATCGAGATCCTCCACGAAACCGCGTCCCGCTATCCCGACGCGCCCGCGCTCGATGACGGCACCGTCGTGCTGACGTACCGTGACCTGATCGCCGCCATCAATGAGCGGGTGACGTGGCTGGCGGCCGGCGGGGTCGGTCGCGGCGACCGAGTCGGAATCCGCATGCCGTCGGGCAGCAACGCCTTGTATGTCGCGATTTTGGCGACGCTGGCCGCCGGCGCGGCCTACGTGCCGGTGGATGCCGAGGACCCCGAAGGGCGGGCCGACCTGGTTTTCAACGAGGCGGGCGTGGTGGCGGTGATCACCGAGCAGGGGCTGGCCCGCGGTTCCGGATCTTCGCGGGGCTCGCGGGCCGGCGCCCCGCTGGGCGGCGACGACGCCTGGATCATCTTTACCTCTGGGTCTACCGGAACCCCGAAGGGTGTTGCCGTCACCCACCGCAGCGCGGCGGCGTTCGTGGACGCGGAGGCGCAGATCTTTTTGCAGCACAACCCGGTTGGGCCGGGTGATCGGGTGCTGGCGGGTTTGTCGGTGGCATTCGACGCCTCCTGTGAAGAGATGTGGCTGGCGTGGCGACACGGCGCGTGCCTGGTGCCGGCGCCACGGTCGCTGGTGCGCGCCGGCAGCGATCTGGGGCCATGGCTGCTGGCCCGCGACGTCACGGTGGTGTCTACGGTGCCGACCCTGGCTGCGCTGTGGCCAACCGAGGCTCTGGAGAAAGTCCGGTTGCTGATTGTGGGCGGCGAGGCTTGTCCGCCTGAGCTGGCCGAGCGACTGGCGGTAGACGGCCGGGAAGTGTGGAACACCTACGGCCCCACCGAGGCCACGGTGGTGGCTTGCGCGGCAAGGCTGACCGGCAGCGGGCCCGTGCGCATCGGGCTGCCGCTGCCCGGCTGGGGTCTGGCGGTCATCGACCGCGACGGCCAGCCGGTGCGCTACGGCGAGGTCGGTGAGCTGGTGATCGGCGGTGTCGGGTTGGGGCGCTACCTCGATGCACGGATGGACGCCGACAGGTTCGCGCCGCTGCGCAGTCTGGGCTGGCGGCGCGCCTACCGCAGCGGCGACCTGGTGCGTCTGGAGCGCGACGGGCTGGTCTTCGTCGCCCGCGCCGACGACCAGGTCAAGGTCGGGGGTCGGCGCATCGAGCTGGGCGAGGTGGATTCCGCGTTGGTGAATCTGCCCGGCGTGCGCGGCGCAGCGGCCGCGGTGCGCTGCACGGGCGGCGGCGCCGCGCTGCTGGTCGGCTACCTTGTGAGCAGCGATCCGTCCTTCGACTTGGCGGCCGCGCGGAGGGCGCTGCGGCAAACGCTGCCTGCCGCGCTGGTGCCGCGGCTGGTGCTGGTCGAGCGGTTGCCCACCCGCAGGTCGGGCAAGCTCGACCGGGACGCGCTGCCGTGGCCGGTTGACGCAATCGCGGACGAATCGCCGGAGCTGGGCGGCACCATGGGTTGGCTGGCCGGCCTGTGGCGCGACGTGCTGGGCGCTGCCGTCGACGGGCCCGACGCCGACTTCTTCGCCCTGGGCGGCGAATCACTATCGGCGGCTCAGCTGGTGCATGCGCTGCGCCAGCGCTATCCGCAGGTTACGATCGCCCAGCTCTACGAGCATCCCCGGCTGTCGTCCTTGGCCGGTTTTATCGATGAACTCGATCTGCCAGTCCGCCCCGCGCCGCGCGTGGTGCGCCCGATTCCGCGGTGGACACAGGCCGCGCAGGTGCTCCTGTCGCTACCTTTGGCGACGCTGACCGGCATGCAGTGGGTGACGTGGCTGGCGCTTGCCAACAATGTTGCCGCGGGGCTGCGTCTGCTGCCCTGGCTGGTGACGCTCGACTGGTGGTGGATCATCGCCGGATTTCTGGTGTTCATCAGCCCGCCGGGGCGGATAGCCACCGCGGCCCTCGGGGCGCGGCTGCTGCTATTCGGCTTGGAGCCGGGCCCCTACCGGCGCGGGGGATCCGAGCACCTGCGGGTGTGGACCGTCGAACGCCTCGTGGAGGCCAGCAGAGTTGAAAACCTGGTTGGCACACCATGGTTGACCTACTACGCCCGCGCGCTGGGCAACAAGGTCGGCAGCGGGGTGGACCTGCACGCCATGCCGCCGGTGACCGGGATGCTGAGGCTGGGCCACCGCAGCGCGATTGAACCGGAGGTCGATCTGGCTGGGCATTGGGTCGACGGCGACCTGTTTCACGTCGGCCGGATTGCGATCGCCAACGACGCGATCGTCGGCGCGCGCACCACATTGCTGCCCGGCGCGTCGGTGGGCCACTACACCCAGATTGCTCCGGGTTCCAGCGTGACCGGCACGGTGAACAACAGCCAATACTGGACGGGTTCGCCGGCGGCGATGTCCGGTACGGCCCGCCACCGGTGGCCGCAGCACCGGCCGCCACGCGCGCCGCTATGGCTGGCAATATACGGGCTGACGCCGGTGCTGCTCGGCGCGCTGCCGCTACTGGCCGAACTCGCGGGACTGATGGTGCTGGTCTGGGCAGTACGCGACAGCCGCACCCTGCTCGGCGCGATCGTGCCGACGGCGGTCTGGACGCCGGTGGCCGTGGCCGTGACGCTGACGGTGTACGCAACGCTGACAGTGGTTGGGGTGCGGATTTGTTCGCTGGGGTTGAGTGAAAATTATTACCCGCTGCACAGCCGGCCGGGGTGGCAGCTGTGGTTTACCGGGCGGTTAATGGCTACCGCGCGCAGATACCTGTACCCGCTGTATGCCAGCCTGCTCACGCCGTGGTGGTTGCGCCTGCTCGGGGCGAAGGTGGGCCGCGGCACCGAGATCTCCACGGCGTTGCTGACCCCGAAGTTCACCGTCATCGCCGACGGCGCCTTCCTGGCCGACGACGTGATGGTGGCGACCTACGAGCTGGGCGGCGGATGGATTCACGCGGCCACGGCCAGCATCGGCAAGCGCGGGTTCCTCGGCAACTCCGCCATCACCCAGCCCGGCCGCCGGGTGCCCGACGGCGGGCTGGTTGCGGTGCTGTCGCTGACTCCGCACAAGGCCACCACTGGGTCGTCGTGGCTGGGCAGCCCGCCGGTGCGGCTACGCCGCCGCGCGGCCGAAGCGGACACGCGCCGTACCTATTACCCGTCGTTGCGGCTGATAGTGCTACGGGCCGTCGCCGAAACCACCCGACTAATTCCGTTGATGGTGACGTTCGCGATCGGGGTCGCCGTCGTGGACGCATTGCAGTGGCTGGCAAGCCAATTCGGCTACGGCTGGGCGGCGCTGGGCAGCGGTGTCGTGTTGCTGGCGGCCGGCGCCATCGCCGGCGGCGCCGCGGCGGTGGCGAAATGGCTTTTGGTCGGCCGCATACGGGTGGCCGAGCGGCCGCTGTGGTCGTCGTTCGTATGGCGGAATGAGGTGTCCGAATCCTTCGTTGAGACGGTCGCGGCGCCCTGGTTCGCGCGGCCCGCCAGCGGCACGCCGGTGTTGAATCTCTGGTTGCGTGCGCTGGGCGCGTCCCTCGGCCGCGGCGTCTGGTGTGAAACGTACTGGCTGCCCGAGGCCGACCTGGTGAGGCTGGGCACCGGCGCCACCGTCAACCGCGGCTGCGTGGTTCAAACGCATTTGTTCCACGACCGGATCATGCGCACAGGCCCTGTCGTCCTGGAATCCGGAGCCACGCTGGGCCCGCACAGTGTGGCGCTGCCGGCGGCGAGGCTGGGTGCCGGCGCCACCATTGGACCGGCGTCGCTGGTGCTGCGTGGCGAGCACGTGCCATCCTCGACCCGCTGGCAAGGAAACCCCATCGCGCCGTGGGTGTTCCGCGACACACGCCGCGCCCGGGCGGCCGACCGCCAACCCGAGGAGCTCGCCGCGTGAGAGAATTCAGCTAAGGGGCACAACGTCGCGGCCGTTTGTCGGGTACGGCCACGGTCACGCGGGCGCGGGGTTTTCCCACTGCACCTGCCGGTTGCGCGTACGTAGTTGTCGCATCAAGATCGGAACCGAAGGTCCTACCAGACAATCGCCAACCGCGAGTTTGTCCCACCGAGTCCGCGCAGAGAACACCACCTGGTTCTACGAGCAGGCCGGTCGCCATCGAGCTATTGGGCTGCCCTGCAGACTTATGTATGAGACGCATTGCCTCCGCGAGTCGCCCGTGCCGATGTATGTGGTGATGCCCGAAAAGACGGGGCGCGCAGTCCATTATGGCTGCGAGGGGGCGCTCAAGATGAGGAAGGCATTTGTCATCCCTGAAGGGGTCGCTTACCGGAGGCCTGGATCGCTTCGCCCCAAACTAGGCGAATTGCGGGAGTTGGTGCGTTACCGTGCCAAGCTGGTCGCGATCCGGTCCGGACTCAAAGCCCAGATCCATCCCGTGCTCGCCAAAGCCGGCGCGTGTTGATCGCGGTGTCGGACCTGCTCGGAGTCGGTGGTCGAAAACGGCTGGCCAAGGTGCCGCCGCTGGCGACATCTTGCTGCGTAAAAGATGAGGTTGCGCGTCACCTCTCGCCGTCGCTGTCGGCCGACCGATCAGGCTCCCAGGTGCCCGGCACCATCGGCACCGTCGGACCGTCACCAAACTCATCACCCGTCAGCGTGGTCAGGCCTGCGACCTCAGTGACGCTGCCCTTGCGGGCGGTCCCGGCAAAACCCAACGGTCCCGCACCGGTAGCCGAGGCCGCCGTCGAGGCGACGGGCTCTTCAGCCGGCGGCGCGCCCCAGTCGGGGTCGACTTCGACATTCATATCCATGAATTCGTCGGCGCCGCCGTGCAGCGCCGCGCTCCGGCGCCGCCGTGCCCGCCTCGTCTCTCGAGCCGCCGCTGCTGCCGCCGCCGCGGCGGTATCGGGCTCCGGCGCTTTGCGTTTGGTGCTCGAGCTGGCACTGTTGCTCATTCCCGAGCCGAGCCCGATCCGGGGCCCACCCGCCAGGTAGGGGAAGGACACGCCGGTGACGCTGGCGGCCGGCGGTGTGGGCGGCGTCGGCGGTGCGCCCGCGGCGCTGCTTGGCGCGGGCGCCGGAGTGCCGGCAGAGGCCGAGCCAGGGCTCACGGCGGGCGCCGCAGGCGGTGCAAGCCCGACGCCCACCTTGGGCTGGTCCTCGATCGGGATCGCTTCGGCGCCTGAGGGCACCGGCACCGCGGTCAGGCCGGCCAGCCCAGACAAGCCGATCGCCGCTCCCAGGCCGGTGATGGCTCCCAAGCCAGCGATGGCCAGACCGAGGCCGACCGATAGCAACTGCGGGGATGATTGCGCCACGCTGGACGCCACTAACTGAAGGTGAAACATGAAATCGGCTTCCATCAGGGCAAGGATGCTCGACACCTGCGACGGATCTGTCAGCAGGGCGTTCGCAAGCGCTTGAAATTGCTGGGCAAGTTCGGATCCCCACTCTTTATAGAAGCCTGGGTCGGAGGGGCAAAGGACGTTCTCGGTTTCGCCGGTCCATGGATCTACTCTGGTGCCGCAGCCGCCGCTATCGCCGTTGTTGCTGTCGGATTTCTGGATCTGCGGTGCCGCTGCGGTTTGCGGCGTCGAGGCTACCGCGATGCTGGAGACTGCCTGATAGGTGCTCATCGTGGTGGCGGCCTGGATCCACATCCGGACGTAATCGGCCTCGTTGAACGCAATCGGAATCGTATTGATCCCAAAAAAATTCGTGGCCACCAAGGTCGCGTGAGCAGCATGGTTGGTGGCTAGCTCGGGCAGCGTCGGCATCGTTGCCAGTGCGGCGGTGTAACCGGCGGCCACCGCCTCATGCTGGGCGGCCGCTGCCGCGCTGTCTGCGCTGGCGTGCATCAACCACGCCACATAGGGCACATTGGCGGCGACATACGATTCTGCGCTCGGCCCCTCCCACACGCCAGCTTGCACCGCCGCCAACAACGCGCTGAGTTCCTCTGCTACTGAAGCGTATTCGGAACTCAACGACGACCACATCCCAGCCGCCGCCAACAACGGTCCGGGCCCCGGACCGGCACTCAGCAACGCCGAATGCACCTCCGGCGGCGAGGCCATCCACACCGGTGCGGTCATCGTCAGCCGCCGACAACCAGATACGACGACGTAATATCACGGGCGCGCGACCTCATGACAGACACTCCTCCGTCGACGGGTTCCATCAACCTGCAGAGCTTACTGAATGTGATTTTCATTATCAAGTGACTAGTGGACGACGTGTATCGCCGCCCGCGTTCGGTGAATCGACGATTCGCTGGCTTAGTTGAAGCATTTGTCGGACACAATGAAGTTGCGCATGTCTGACCGCTGTTGGTACGCAAGGTTTGTTCTTTTGACTGCTGCCAGCGCAGCTGAAATCCCCCTCGTATGAGCGACAGGCGGCTGAGTCGATGACGCTGTAGTACCGACCGACGGCGGGATCCGATGAGGGTGACTATGGCTAGCGCCGACGCCGCCGTCGGATCCGGCTGGCCTAAAGCGCCACTACCCCGTCACTACGACTGCGGCGAGCATCAGTGCGGTGGCAGAGACGCACGACAAGAGCGCCGCCAGCCACTGGCGTCGCCGACCAACCTAATAGCGGCGGGCGTTGTGAATCGGGCCGGATGAGGTCATCGGCACCACCTTGACCGGCTGACCGTAGGTGGAGGAATGGACCATCAGACCGTCACCGACGTAGATGCCGACGTGTGATGCGTCGGAGTAAAAGGTGAGCAAATCGCCGGGTTGCAGGTCCGACAGCGCGATGGGCTGCCCGCCGTGGGCCAGCGCCTGGCTGGAGTGCGGCAGCGCGATGCCGGCCTGCTGGAACGCCCACATCACCAAGCCAGAACAGTCAAAACCCCCGGGCGCGGCGCCACCCCACGAGTACGGGGCACCGACCTGGGTCAACGCGGCCTGCACGGCCGTCGCCCCTTGGCCGCTGCCCGGCGCGCCGCCGGGAAACGCCTCAGGCGCGTCTGCGCCGGGCCCACCACCATTGGGCGGCAACGCTTCCGGTGCGGGGGCGGCTACCAGCGCGGCGGGCTGCGGAGCCGGCCCCGGTTCGGCCAGCGCGGTGCGCTGACCCGGCGACAACGAGAGGTACTGCGACTTGACGACGGCGATCTGCACCTGCAGCTGACTTTGCTTGGACTGCAGACTCGCCCGCACCGCCGCAGCCTGCTCGGCGGCGGTCTTGGCGTCTGCCGCCGATTTCGCCGACGCCTGCTCGGCCTTGGCGGCCTGCTTCCCGGCTGTCCGGTAACTGGCCATCTGCGCGGACATCTCGGTGGCGATCACCCGCTGCACAGCCAGCTTGCCGATCAACTGCTGGGGCGACTCGGCGGTCAGGATCGCATCCATGCCGTCGGTTCGACCGCCCATGTACATCGCGGCAGCAAACTTATTGACACCGGCCTGGAAGGTTGCCAACCGGGCTTTGGTGGCTTGCGCGGCGGCCTGGTCGGCCGCGTGCCGCTTGTCCGCGGCGCGCTGCGCAGTCACTTTGTCGTTGAGGTCGAGCTGGGCGCTGTGCATCGCCTCGGTCGTCTGTTCGGCCTGGCGAGACAGCTCATTGAGCTTTGCCATGGCGTCATCGGCCGGATCGGCCAGCACATTGCCGGTGACCGCGCCGGAGAAGATGGTGATAAAGCCCGCTATCGCGGCGACGGCAAATCGCTTGCGGGTGCGTCCAGCCCAGCGTCTACCGTCATGCCCCGACCCCAAAATTTCGTATCCTTAAAACCCGTCGACAAGACGTCGAATTTGCTTTAGGTCTCAGACAGGTTACGAAACGGTATAGGCATTGTCCATTAGCGGAACATCAAAGAAGTCGGCAGGATTCGGTGCCGGTAGCTCGCTACAGCGGGGTGCAGGCGGTCCGGGCCCTTGTCGTAGGCGACGACGCAGGCGCCGTATACCTGCATCAGAATGCGCATCTCGCGCGGTACCGACGAGGTGGTGAACTCCACGCAGCCAAGCGCAGGCGGCGGCCGCTGCACGCCGTACGATGCTTTGTCTTCTGGTGCCTACAACCCGCGCCGGGCGCAACGGGAAAATCCGAGTTGCGTGCGTTCATATTGTTGCGACGGCGTAGGCATGGTTGGGCATCGGAGAGACCCATCTTCGGTGACCCAGCGCTTTTCCGACCATTGTTGATGGCCAGGATGCGCCGCGTCGTCACACCTGGCGGTTAGGAAGGGCATCCGAATGGCAGGAACTGGAAAGTCCGGAATAGGGGAGGGCGGTCCTCCGTTTTCACGTTAACGCCGGTCGAACCCGCGAGCCCAGTCGACCACCGCGGCGCACGGGTGAGAGTGAGGCGCAGCCCGCCAATCTTGCATACCCTAGGGGGGTAAGGTAGAACTGGTATTGTCATATACAAGGATGCGTACGGATGGGAGAACGACATGAGCACTTCGACAGTCACGGTCGCCGGGATGACGTGCGGTCACTGCGCATCCTCGGTGCGCGAGGAGCTAGGTCATATCGCCGGTGTCAAAGCCGTGGATGTGGATCTTGCTAGCGGCAGGGTGAGCATCGACAGTGACCGTCCGATCGACACCGACGCGATCGAGGGCGCCGTCGAAGAGGCTGGCTACCAACTTGCCGGCTAGGAGCCTTGCGTCACGCGATTTGGTTCTGAGAGGAGTATGCCAGATGGACGCCGTCACCGAAGCTGCTCAGCAGATCGAGCTGCAGATCGGCGGAATGACATGTGCTTCGTGCGCGGCCCGAATCGAGAAGAAACTCAACAAGCTCGACGGGGTCAGCGCCTCGGTCAACTTCGCCACCGAGAAGGCCAGTGTCGAGTACGGCAGTGACGTTTCACCGGATCAGCTGGTGGCCACGGTTGAACAGGCCGGATACGCCGCGCAGCTGGCCCGACCGAGCCGGTCGGTTGCCGACAGCGACGCAGCGCTGGTGGTAGAGCCGGATCCGACTGCGTCATTGCGGCAGCGGCTGCTGGTTTCACTGGCACTCACTGTGCCGGTGATCGCGATGGCCATGGTTCCGCCGCTGCAGTTCATCAACTGGCAGTGGTTGTCGTTGACGCTGACGGCGCCGGTGGTGGTGTGGGGTGGCCTGCCGTTCCACAGGGCCGCGTGGGCCAACCTGCGGCACCGCACCGCGACCATGGACACGCTGATCTCAATGGGCACGATCGCCGCGCTGGGCTGGTCGGTCTATGCGCTGTTTTGGGGGACCGCCGGTATGGCGGGCATGCGGCACGCATTCGAGTGGGCCATCGCCCGCAGCGACGGCACTGGCAACATCTATCTGGAGGCCGCCGCGGGCGTCACCACGTTCGTCCTCGCTGGCCGGTTCTTTGAGGCCCGCGCCAAGCGGCGTGCCGGTGCCGCGCTGCGCGCGCTGCTCGAGCTGGGCGCCAAGGATGTCGCGGTGCGCAGAAACGGCGCAGAGCAACGCATCCCGATCGACCAGCTCGCTGTCGGCGACGAGTTCGTGGTGCGGCCGGGTGAGAAGATCGCCACCGACGGCGTGGTGATCGAGGGCTCCTCGGCGGTGGACGCCTCGATGCTCACTGGGGAGTCGGTGCCGGTCGAGGTTGGTCCCGATGACCAGGTCGTCGGCGCCACGGTCAACGTCGGCGGGCGAATCGTCGTGCGCGCCAACCGGATCGGCTCGGATACCCAATTGGCGCAAATGGCCAAGCTGGTCGAGGAGGCGCAATCCGGCAAGGCGTCCGCGCAGCGGTTGGCTGACAAGGTCTCCGGAATTTTTGTGCCCATTGTGATTGTCCTGTCGCTGGCGACGCTCGGGGTCTGGATCGCCGCTGGCGGATCGATCTCTGCGGCGCTCACCGCCGCGGTGGCGGTGCTCATCATCGCCTGCCCCTGTGCGCTGGGCCTGGCCACGCCGACCGCGTTGATGGTCGGCACCGGCCGCGGCGCGCAACTGGGGATCCTCATCAAGGGGCCCGAGGTGCTGGAATCGACTCGGCGCATTGACACGATCGTGCTCGACAAGACCGGCACCGTCACCACCGGCGCGATGACCCTGCTCGACGTGATTAGCGCCGACGGCGAACAACCCGATGAGGTGCTGAGATTGGCGGGTGCACTGGAAGACTCCTCTGAGCATCCAATCGCCAAGGCGATCGCAAAGGGGGCCCGCGACAAAGTCGGCGACCTGCCGGCGGCAGAGGGTTTTGCCAACCTGGAAGGGCTCGGCGTGCAGGGCGTCGTCGACGCCCACGCAGTCGTAGTGGGCCGGCGCCAATTGCTGGCCGACTGGTCGCAGCAGCTACCGGAGAACCTCATAACATCGATGCGCCAGGCCGAATCGCAGGGCAAGACAGCAGTCGCGGTGAGCTGGGACGGCCGACCGCGGGGGGTGCTGGTCGTTGCGGACGCGGTCAAACCGACCTCAGCCGAGGCTGTCGCGCGGCTGCGGGCGCTGGGCTTGACGCCGATCATGCTCACCGGTGACAACGAAGCCGCGGCCCGCACCATCGCCGGCCAGGTAGGCATCGAGCAGGTCGTCGCCGAAGTTTTGCCGAAAGACAAGGTGGAAACCATCAGGCGGCTGCAGACCGCGGGCAAGATGGTGGCCATGGTCGGCGACGGCGTCAACGACGCCGCCGCCCTGGCGCAGGCCGATCTCGGGCTGGCGATGGGTACCGGCACCGATGTCGCCATCGAGGCCAGCGACCTTACGCTGGTACGCGGCGACCTGCGCTCGGTGCCCCAGGCGATCCAACTCTCACGTAAGACGCTGGCGACGATCAAGAGCAATCTGTTTTGGGCCTTCGCCTACAACATCGCCGCGTTGCCGCTGGCGGCCGCCGGGCTGCTCAATCCCATGCTGGCCGGTGCGGCGATGGCCTTCTCGTCGGTCTTCGTGGTCAGCAACAGCTTGCGGCTGCGCAGATTCAAGCCGCACACGTAAACCAAGGCGACAGCTTCAGCGTCGGTAGTGACGAAAAGAGCGACGCTGCATGGCAGTTTGGATGCCTGCCTAAGGGGTACCGGTACGGAGGATCCATCGCCGACGCCTGAAGGAGCCCTTATGAGCACCGCCAGCAACATGCTGAAGACCTACCCGCAAGATCTCGGTGGCGTTGACCGAGCCAAGTTGGCCGCATGTATCGACGCGTGCGTCGAATGCGCGCAGGCTTGTACCGCGTGTGCCGACGCCTGCCTCAGCGAGGAATCGGTGGCCCAGTTAACAAAATGTATCCGCACAGACCTTGACTGCGCCGATGTCTGCGAGGCCACCGGCCGTGTCTTATCGCGGCACACCGGCTATGACGCCAACGTGACCCGGGCTGTGCTACAAGCATGCGCCGACACGTGCAAGGCTTGCGCAGAGGAGTGTGAGAGCCACCAAGCCCATGAGCACTGCCGTGTTTGCGCGGAAGTATGCCGTCGTTGCGAGCGGGCTTGCCGTGATCTGATTGAATCTCTCGGCTGAACCTGCGGTGCCGAAATAAGGATTTTCAGCTGATCACCGTGCGACGCTGGCCCGGGACGAGTTCCTGCACCGCCTGTAGCTGTTCGAGCAAACCCCAAACCTGCTTGATCTGAATGGTCGCATCGCTGGCCGTGCTGCCCAACCTTATCGACACCGATCCGGGCGGCAGGCCGAGTGCCGCCAGGCAGTCCCTGATCACGTCGCCATCCTGCGGGAAGTAACGCAGCGTAGTCGACAGGACCCCGGTCAGCTCGTCGGATAAGGTCCTAATCTCACGCGGTCGTAGCCGCGAGAACGACCCGGCGCCGCCGAGGACGGCCGGGTCGGCCACCCGCACCGGGTCGACCCGCGAGGAGCGGAAGCGGCACACCCGCCATTGCGCGACCGACGGGGCACCCGTGGACAGGTAGGCGGCCAAGGCTCGTCGCGCGCTGATCCGCATCGCGGTGGAGTACAGGTCGGTCAGGACATCATCGTCATCGGGCTGAAAATCCCAGGTGCTCTCCACCCGCGCGGAACGCAGACCGTGCACCCCGCGCAGCAGTCCGGTGATCTCGTTATAGGGCACGAACCCGCCCGCCTCGCCAAGCGCCGAGCCGCGCACGATCAGGTTGCAGCTCAGCGCGATCGACTCCGCGTAGTGCCGAAACTGCTGGGCCTGCTCGGGGTTTGCCGGGGCGGCCGCCTGGCGGTGAACGAACTTGGCGGCAAGCAGCGCGCGCAGCGCGTCGGCCGCGAAGAACACCGGCATGGTCGGCGCGGGCGTCTCGGGGCTGTCGAAAAGCACGGGGCCGGCCGCGAGGTCAGCCCTGGCTGGTCCGGTCACCGCTTGGTGCAAGCCCTCAAGGACGCCCGCCGGGAGATGTGTGAGGTCGTCGTCGGCGACGACGAAGCCCGTGCGCGCCGGGTCCAACCGCTGCACCTGGATGACCGCGTCCAGCAGGAGCTGCCGGAGTTCCCCCAGCCCGATCCGGGTCGGCAACACCACCTCGGCCGCGGCGAAGTTCACCGCTGGTGAACTTGCGCTGGCGATCGCTGCGCGGGCGCGCACCAGGGTGTCATCGGCGGGCCTGCTCGCCGGCCGGTTGACCAACAGCACCACCGAGATCGGCACCGAACACCGTTGCCGGGCCAGCTCCCACAGCGTGTCGTCGAGCACGGCCCGGTTCTGCCCACCGAACCCGACGGTGGGAATCAACACCGGCAACGCAGGGCCGGGCGGGAGTTGGTCGGCCAATTGGTCGACGACGTCATCGAACAGCCGGGTGTAGTCCGCGCCGCGTCCATCGACGGTGTGCCGGCAGGCCTGGTGTGCTGTCATCGGGCATCCTCCTGTCCTTTGCGCACATAAGGCGCGGCGATTCGAGCGAGCTGATCGGCGCGGATCACTACCTCGCGGAAGGTGTCGGGCGACATCGGCTTGCGCAGCCCGTCGCGAACCGGGTCCCACCGCGGGTCGCCGAATGGGCGGTTACCCACACCCACCTCCGCGGTTGCGGCCAGGGCGGGCACCGCGGCAATCACCAAGTCCCGCAGCCTGCACAGCACGTCGACCTGGGCGGCCTGCTGCTGGGACAGCACTGGGATGCACGTCCAGCCGAACATCTGTTCCCCGGCGTCCTCGACGAGCACCGTGACGGTGAGCGGCCCGGGTTCGTCGGGGACCGTCACGTCGCATCGCAATCCGCCGTTGACCGGTTCGGCGGGCCGATCGGCCACCGACAGCGTCCAGCTGAACCGGGCGCCATCGTCGACCGGCCGGTCTAACGCGACGTAGAAGGTAGCGGGCTGCCCGGCCACGGCCTGGCAGTGACGATGCCGCGCGGGGAACGGTCCCAGTACCCGGACGGCGCGGTTGGCCAGTCGGCGCAGCACATTGCGCGTCACCCCGGCAACGACTTGATTGCCTTGGTCGAGGACCCGGGGCCAGTCGGTGGTTCCGCAGGTGAAGACCGTCCCGGTAGCGCTGTAGGCGCCGAGTACGGCGTTGGCCTCAGCCCCCGCTGGGCGGTCCTGCCAGCCCTCACCCAAATGTGCGACGCCCAGCACAGCCAACTGCGGCGGGGTGCCGTCGGTTCCGGTTGCCCGCAGGTCGCCCCCGGGTCCCCGGTCGAGTATCGCCCCGTCGCACTCGTAGCCGACTAACCGTTCCTCGGCGCCGAACGTGTCTCCGGTGCGCAGACCTAAACCGTCGTAAACCCAGTGCCCGGCGTGCTGGACGGTGTACCCGACGGGATCTCGGGGGCCGTCCCACCAGCCGCCGCCGTGCCGGTAGCTGACGCCGGTCATGCTGTTTTCGGGCGCACGCCGCCACCACTGCCCGCCCTGGGGGTGGCTGACCGGCGGGTGCACACAGGTCATGTCGCCGTTGTCGGCCAGATCGATACGCCACCAGCTGGTGTTGCCGCTGAAGAAGGCGACGTTGCCGCCCTTCGCGACGAACTGCTGGACGGCCTGACGCATCGGCGCGCTCCAGTATTCGTCGTGGCCGACGCTGAGCAGTAGCCGGTAGCTGGCCAGCAAATCGGGGTCGCGATGCAGGTCGAGGTCGGTGCAGAAATCGACCGCGACGCCCTCGCGCTCCAGCCACCGGATCATCGGCAGATCCCAGTGTGCGAATCCTTCGCGTGGGCTGCCGGGGTCGTAGACGTCGACCGCGCCGGGAAACGACAGTTGACCACCGGTGCCGCCGCCGGGGCGCCGCGTGGTCAGCGTCGTGGCCGTTGCCGCGGGCACGAATGACGCGGTGTGGTACATGCTGCCGCCGCCCGAAGCGTTGTAAGCCTGGTAGGTGGCCCAGGACAGCTTGTACAGAATCGGCGGTGTGTCATTGGCGTGGCGGCGCACCACGAACAGCGCCCGGCCCGACCGCGCGTCGATTGCGGGTGCCGCATCCGGCGCGGGCTGGTCAACCACGGCATCGGCGGCGGTGATCACCGCCAGGTACACGCCGCCCGGCCAGTTGTCGGGAATGTCGAATTCTTCCGGCGGCCAGCCCCAATCCTGGTCAGGCGGTCCCGGCGGCAGGTCGTACCCGCGGTGCGGTGAACTGGTGCCCAGGTGGACGGTCTGCGATCCGACCCGGAAGAACGCCACCCGATAGTGGGATTCGGTGGTGGATACGTGCAGCACCAGCCGCCCACCGGCACGGACCGTCGGCTCGCGCGGGTACACCCACGCAGCAACCTCGGCCGCCCGGCGGCCTGGTGCGGCTGGTGGGTCTGCCGACCCTCCGCGGGCGCTTCCCGTCACCGCGTATCCTCCCCCACGCGACCTGGCCGTCCTGCAGCTGACGGACCAACGGATCATGCGTGCTGCCCATTATCACCGGCATGACGCCGAACCGATTTACTACCTCAGATACGACAAGATACCCCGGCGGGGTATTCGTTTAAACCAAAATCGAAACAAACCCGCCGCCGAGACGGAGGAACGAGAGATGAATGACACCGCCGAGGTGGTCGTGGTGGGAGCCGGATTGAGCGGCCTGGAATGTGCGAGCGCGATCGTAGCGGCAGGTGTTGACGATGTTCTGGTCGTGGAAACGGCCGGCGCGGCGGCTGCGGTCCCGCTCGAATGGCGCAGCATGGCGCCGCCGCACTATGTGTGCATGGATCGCAAGCCAGTGGTCGGTGGGCGATCGCTGCACTGGCACGGGGTGGTCCTGCGACTTGAGGAGTGGGCGCTGGCCGACCCGGCCTGGCCGCAACGGGCCCGGTCGGCGCTATGCGGCGAGCCGGCGGGTGCCGCGGGTCTGTACGAATTGGTCGAGCGAGAGCTAGCGGACTGGGCGGGCGGCCCCCTGATTCGCGATCACACCGTGAACTTCGGAGTGCTGGCTTCCGGCCGGGCGGTGCCGCAGGCCGTGCGGCCCGACGGCATTGGCGGCTGGCGCGCCTACACGCCCCTGGGGCGGTGCATCGGCTGGATGGCGCCCGGCGAGCGGGCGGGGCGGCCCCGGGTGCGCGACGGGTGCCAGGTGCTGAGCGTGCTGACCCGGGCGGGCCGGGTTGCCGGGGTTCGGGTGCGGGATACGCGCACCGGCGACACCGAGACCATCACCACCCGCACCGTGGTGCTTGCCGCGGGAACCCTGGACAACACCAGGCTGGTGGCGCAACTGTCGGGCAGCGACCGGCCGCCGGCCTTCACCGGCCTGAACGACCACCTGGTGCAGGGCTTTGTGGTTCGCCTGCTAGCCGCCGCGCTGGGCTGGCCGCGGCCGGTGGACGCGTTCGAGTACATGCCCAGCGCCGGGAGCCGGTTCAACGTGTTCGCCCGCACCCGGGCGGTGCCCGGCAGCCCCGACGAGGTGCTCCTCGACGTGTGGGCGATGGGTGAGCAGATGCGTTCGGAACACAACGTTGTCTCGTTTCCCGACACCGGACGGGTTCCCTGGCGCGCCATGGTGACGCCGGCCCTGACGGAATCCGACCGAGAGGTGCTGGCCGCGCAGCGACGTGGGCTGACCGAGCTGTGGGCACGCCTGCGCGGACCGGCGGGGACCCACTTGCGCTTCCCGGACTTCCTGGGCGCACCGTTGCCCTTCGATCGGGCACTGACTCGGGTGAGGAGTGAACCGCGGGGGGCTCCGGTCGGCTACTGCTGGCCGCTGGGCACCGTCGAGCATGAATCCGGCACGCTGCCGCTGGGCGGGGCGGATGTTGGCGAAACCGGTGAACTCACGGCCGCGGTTGGCGGGTATGTCGTCGGTCCCGCGACGTTTCCGCGCTCGGGTGCGGCGAACCCGTCGCTGACCACCCTGGCCCTGGCCCGGTGGACGGCAGCCAGGCTACTCACGGAGTGAATCTCTGGGCGGCGTCACAATGTCTCTGCGTGCCGGGCGACCTTGTCGAACGCGGTCACGACGGCCTCCAGCCCCGGCGGAGTGCTCAACAGCAACCGGTGCGGCAACAGCATCAGGTTGCCGTAAAGGTGTTCGGCGTGCGGAAAGCGGGTGTCGGGCCTGGGCCGCAGCCGATCCTGCAGCCAGCGGTAGCGCGGCTTGGTCTCGGGGCAGTACAGCGGGTTCTGGTGCAGGGGACGGTCGGCACGGTGCACCCGCACACCGAGTTCGGCGGCCACGGCGGCGCACACCCGGTCGGTGGGGGCACCGGCGAAAGCCTCGGGGTCTAGCCGCACGCCGTAGGCGAAAATGCTAGGCAGGTCGAGCTGCGCCGGCCGCGCCAGCGGCCGCAGGCCCGCCACTCTGGCGAGTTCGGTGTCCAACAGGTCACCGGCTCTGGCGCGCTGTTGCAGCTGCGCAGGCAGCCGCTCCAGCTGGTCCAACAATAGCGCCGCCGATAGCTCGGGCAGGCAGTGGTTGGTGCCCATCACCTCGCAGGCCTCGGTGAGGTAGGGGTAGCCGATCGCCGGCTCCGCGTCCGGGTAGCGACGGGAGTCCGCCCGCAGCTGTTGTAACCGGTCATACAACCGCGCGTCGGAGGTGCTCACGGCTCCGCCCTCCCCGCAGGTCAGCACCTTGCCCTGCTGCATGCTGAACGCACCGACGGCGCCCAGCGACCCCGCCACGCGGCCGTTCCAGCGGGCGCCGTGCGCTTGCGCGCAGTCCTCGACCACGGCCAAGCCGTGCCGCTCGGCGAGCGCCCCGATGGCGTCCATGTCGGCCATCCGGGAATGCAGGTGCACGACGATCAGCGCCTTGGTGCGCTCGGTGATCGCCTCGGCCATCGCCGCTGGGCTCACGCAGCCGGTATCCGGGTCCACGTCGGCGAAGACCGGCACCGCGTTGACGTTCAGCACGGCGGTGGCGGTGGCGACCCAGGTGAACACCGGCACCACCACCTCGTCTCCGGCCCCCACTCCGACCGCCTCCAACGCGACGGCGAGGCTGCTGGAACCGTGGTCGGTGCTCACGCAGTACGGGACGCCGAGGAACTCGGCGAAGCGCTGGGCGAACCGACGCTCGTAGGGCTCGACGCCGGTCCAGCCGCCGGTCAGCGTCCAGCGGCCGCTGGTCAGGGCCGCGGCGACGTGTTCGATCGTGGCTCGGTCCTGCTGCGGCCACTCGGGCCACCCGCCTGACCACACGGGGAGACCTCCGTGCAACGCCAGTTCTGCCACCACACCTCCCGGCCATACTTCGAGACGATTACCTTACGCAGCTTGGCATCGAGGCGATTGGTGGTTGCGGGCACTCGAAAAACCGCATAATGTCGAGCTGATACACCCTAACCCCCTAGGGGTATAGGTCCAAAGTCGGGATCTGCCACCGCTTTCGGTTAAGTTGGCCCCCGCTTCTAGAGAGGAATTCGATGAAGACAAAGCGAAACCTTCGCAGATGGACAATTGCCGCGGCCACGGCACTCGCGTTCGGCACTTTCGGTATAGGCGCCGGCGTCGCTAGCGCTGTTCCAAATGACAGCGGCATCGGCGTCAACGGCGGCAGCGACATAGGCGGCGGTATCAACCTTGGTCCGATCGGCGGCGGCGTCGGCAGCGACACCGGCGGCCGGGCCAATCTCGATCCGCACGGCGTCAGTGGCGGCGCCGGCACCGACATCCGCGGTGGTGTCAACCTCGGCCCGCACAGTGTCAGTGGCGGCGCTGGCACCGACAGCGGCGGTGGCATCAACGTGGGTCCGCACGGCCGTAGGTAACGGCCGACCGGCCCGGCGGCACCGGTCAGTGGTTGGTGTTGGGACGGACCGGAGGCGCCGGGCCATCAGGTCAAGCTAGCGTTGCTGACTGGCTGGGTGCGCGGAGCGTCCTCAGGCGGCGGCGCGGCGTGCACTTGGCGGTCCAACTGGACGTCGACGGTGCGCTCGTCGGGAAAGCGCGGGGTACCGGCGATCGCGTCTTGCAGCCACAGCTTGGCGCGCACGACCGGGCGTCGCAGCTTGCGTTCCCGCTGCAGCGCACGGCGCATCTTCTCCGGTTGGTTGCTGTACCGCCAGCGGGCCCACGGGGCGTGCGGGCGCGACAACCTGATCACGCCCACCACCAGCAGCGGTAGAAAGAACATGCCGAGCAGGCCGGTCCACACCTTGCCCTTGAGCATTACCACCACGGCCAGCGCCAGCGTTACTGCCGCCCCACCGATCACGGTGGTCCGCGCCACCAGCGAGTGGTAGTCGCGCCACAAAGCTAAGAGGAACGTCAGCGGGTGAAAACCCAGCAACAGCAGTCCCGCTACCGCGACCGAGGCGAAAACCGCGTCTACTGACGATCGCCCGTCCTCCGCCCAGTACACGTCGGACAAATGCAGGATCAGCGCGTATTCGTCGAGCACCAGCGCGGCCCCGATACCGAAAACGGTTGCGACCGCGATGAATTCGGGCGTCTGCCCCTTGACGGCCCAGGTGACCATCATCAGCCCGGATGCCATCACCAGGATCACCCCGTATACCGCGTGGTGGATGTGCACCGCTCCAATGCGGATATTTCGTGGTTGCCACCACCGGGGCGGCACGCCCGTGTCGGCGTGACGGCGAACGTAACGCACGATGATGCGCGTCACAAAGAACGTCAGGATGAATGCGACCAGACAGAACAATAAAGCCAGTTGGCCGTGGTCGACGATATCCTCATGCAGCCAGCGCAGCACCTAAAGGAACTTACGGCAGTCCGTCGGCCAACAGCAGCAGAACCGGTCCGAAGGAGACTGAAGGGTGCGCGGCCCAGGTTACGGCAGCGACGGTAGCGTGATTACCGACGGCAGCGACGGAAGCGTGATCTCCGATGGCAACGAGGGAAGGTCAAACCCGCCCGACGTAGTGGTGGCCGTCGGCGCTGTTGTCGCGGTAGTCGCCGGCGTCGTAGGGGCGGGCGTGCCGCCCTGGTTGCCGGTGAACAGCGCGACGATGCCCCAAATAATCAGCAAGATCAGGATCGCGATGACGACGCTCAACAGCACCACGGGCTTGCGGTACCAGGGGGTCTGCGAACGCTGGTTTCCAGCCCTGCCGGGGTTGAGACGCAAAGTCTCATCGTCGCCGCTGTGGTCCGGCGGTTCGTAGCGCGCCACGGTAGAAAGTCTAGCGGCGACTTACTGAGTGTCACACGCGCCCGCCCCGGAAGGCCTTACGCCGGCAACCCTCCAGGGAGTGCCCGCATCCAGATCCAAGCCCACCGTCGCCGCGACATAGACCCGGTCGTTCCGGCCGAAGCTCATTCACGCTGATTTCCTGGTAAGTGCCACTTCCCAAATGATGGCTCGGTCGCCTACCGCCAGCACTGGCAAAATTCGACATTGGCCTGCGGGCAGAATGGGATAACGACGAGTTGCTAAACACCATGTTACCCTTGCGCCCGCAACCATCGCCGGACGGAACGGACCATCCCGCAGATTACCAACCCACACCCTCGAAATCCGCGAACGCTCGTGCTGGGCTACAGCGGGCTACTCGCTGCGGTCGCTGGTTATGTCAACTCGGTGGCCTTGCTGGTTTGGATTTTCCCGGTCGGCAACCTCACTGCCTTGACCACGCAAATCGGCATGCACAGCACCAATCCGCTGCTGTATTCGGGCCGGATGATCGCCGGGATCGTGGTCGGATTCCTGGCCGGTGCTGTCGTTGCCGGTATGGTGCTGGCTGCCGCGCGGAGCCACACCGGCCCGCGTCACGCTGCGGTCCTGCTTGCCGAGGCAGCGCTGTTGCTGGCCGCCGCTGGTTTCGAACATCCTTTGGTCAGGGCGCCGCTGGCCGCCGCCGCCTGCGGGCTGCAGAACGGGATGACTTCTAGTTTTCCCGGGATGGCGATTCGTACCACGCACTTCACCGGAACCGTCACCGACCTCGGCCTGCTCGTAGGTCGCGCCTACCGCCACGGAGTCGACAAGGCGAAAGCCGCCGTTCTGACGACGACAGTGGTGCTGTTCGTCGGCGGTGCTGGTGCTGGGGTGATAATCGGTGGCCGCATCGGCGACCATGCGCTGATCCCTGCGGCCGCCGCGTGCGTAGCTGTCGCCGTCGCCAGTGTGCTGCATGACCGCAGGCGTCGCATGCGGGCGGCTCGCGCGGCACCTAGACCCGGGTCCGCATACCCTGCCCGTCCGCCGAGGGCCGCCACCACATAATGCGGTTCACCACAATGGGAATCGATCAGCTGCCGCTTCCAGCGGTAGCTCGGCCCCTTTCGGGCCAATACAGCGGGGTGTGGTGTAGAGGGCGAAGCGCCGGGGCCCGCCGTGCTTTAGCTGAACACGCGCAAGTCGAGTTGCGCCGGCCGCGCCACCGCCTGCGTGCCCCGCAGTCTGGCCAGGGTCCTCGCATCGTAGGCGGAAAATCCTCTCGCCAGCTTGAGAGATAGGCGGGAAACACGCTAACGTTCACGCCGCCGAGGCGACCGCTCGCGCGGTTCCGGTGACAGCCAGCGACCGGAGAGCGTGCGAGCGCCGACGAAGACCAGTCGCAGCACCGTGAACGTGGTCAGGCCGGACCAGATGCCCACAAGTCCCCAGCCGAAAATGAGCGACAACCAGATCAGCGGCAAGAACCCGATTAATGCGCTGATCACGGTTGCATTGCGCAGGAACTTCGCGTCCCCGGCGCCGAGTAGCACCCCGTCGAGACCCCAGACAATCCCGGCGATGGGAAGTTGGGCGGCCAGGAACCACCACGGCACACGGATCGCTGTCAGCACCGATTGGTCGTGAGTGAACAGCTCGGGCATCACCGCTGCCCCGGCACCGAGCAGCAGCGCCAGCGCCGTCGCCGCCAGCAGCGAGATCGCCGTGATGCGCCATGCCACCGACTTGGCATGCACGGCATTGTGCGCACCCAGCGCGGCACCGACCAGCGCTTGTGCAGCGATGGCCAGCGAATCAAAAACCAGCGCAATGAAATTCCACAGCTGCACTACCACCTGATGCGCGGCGATCGCTGCTGCACCGAACCTAGCAGCCACCGCGGCGGCCGAGACGAAACACGCTTGGAAAGCGACAACGCGGACAAGGAGGTCACGGCCCAGCGCCAACTGCGCCCGCAGCACAGCACGGTCGATACGTAGTGAGATCCGCTCGGCCAGCAGCGCCCTGCCGAACAGCAGTGCGGCCAGCCACTGACCGGCCAGGTTGGCCACCGCCGAGCCGGGCAGGCCCCAGCGGGGCAATCCCAGCCAGCCGTAGACCAGTAGTGGGCATAGCAGTGCTGACAGCCCGAAACCGGCTGCGACATAGCGCAGGGGGCGCGCGGTGTCCTGCACGCCGCGCATCCACCCGTTCCCCGCCAGCGAGACCAGAATCGCCGGCGCGCCCAAGATCGCGATCCGTAACCAGGGCAACGCCGCCCCCGCGATGTCACTGCGGGACGCGATCACCGCCAATAGTGGCACGGCAGCAGCTTCCACCCCGATCGTGATCACAGCGCCGAAGGCCAGCGCCAGCCATGTCGCGTGGATTCCTTCCTTGACGGCCGCCGCGCGCTCGCCAGATCCGAAGAGCCGCGCTGCTCGCACCGTGGTTCCGTACGACAGGAACGTCAACTGCGACTCGCTGAGTACCAGCCCGCCAATGGCCAGACCCGCCAACGATAGTGCCCCGAGGTGGCCGACCACGGCGGTGTCGAACAGCACATAGAGCGGCTCTGCGGCCAGCACCCCCAGTGTGGGCAGTGTCAAGCCGGCGATTTGTCGGCCGTCGGCGGCAGGCCTGGGTTTGTCAGTCAACTCTGGTTAGCCCTGTCGTCGAAGTCCACGGCTAGTGCCCCCGCCCCGCTCACACGGTACGGCGCGGATCGAGGTTGCGCCCGCCGAAGCCCAGCGCACCGACGACCGAGGCACAGCGCAGCGCAGCGAGCATCACCCGCACGGTGAAGCGGCGAGGCACGTCGGCGAGATCGACGGGCACCAGCCATCCTCCGATGCGCCGAGCCTCGCGCCAGGCTCCACAGCTAAGAGCGGAGGTCTCGCTGACCCGAAACCCGACTCAGCGGGAAAGCCTCTGCGGCGGAACGGAATTCGTGAGAACTGGAAAGCCTTGGTGCTGCACGCATACTCAGGCGCTTCGTGTGGCCGCCAGCGAAGTCCATGCGACGCTCAGCTGGTGTAGGCGGTGTAATTGAGGGTGGTCATCATGCCAGACTCCTGGTGGTACGCGTTGTGGCAGTGGATCATCCAGATGCCGGGGTTGTCGGCGACCAGTACAGTGGCGATCTTTTGTTTGGGTAACACGTTGACGGTGTCTTTGCGTGCGCCCAGGCTGCCGTCGGGTTTGATCACCTGGAAAGTGTGGCCGTGCAGATGCATGGGGTGGTACATCATCGTGGTGTTGTTGAACGTCAGGGTCGCCCGCTGACCCTGCTTGATGGTCAGCGGCGGGTTTTTCGGGTAAGGCTTGCCGTTGATGCCCCAGTCGTAATTGGACATCGAACCGGTGAGCTCCAGAGCCAGGTTGACGTCTGATTTCGTTGATTCGAGGCTGGCCGCCGGTGTGGCGGTGAACATGTCGACGGTGCCCACTCGGCGGTTGAGCTCGGGTGGCTGGAAGTTCACGTCGGGTGTGGTGCCGGCGCCGGTGGACAGCAGGGCTCGCCCCGGCTGTGCCTTCTTGCCTTCGGGCACGGCGACTAGGGGGAAGACCCCGTCGCCGGCGGTGACGATGACGTCGTAGCGTTCGGCCATCCCGAGCAACAAGGCGTCCACGTCGGTGGGTACGACCGGAAACCCGTCGGTGTGGGTGACGGTCATGGCGTGCCCGGCCAGAGCAACGCGGAAGGCGGTGTCGGCGCCGACGTTGATGAGCCGGATGCGGATTCGTTGCCCTGGTTTGGCGTTGAAGGTCGTGGGTGCGGCGGGGACGCGACCGTTGACCAGATAGTAGGGGTAGTCGACGTCGCCGGAGTCGCCGCCGAGCAGGCTGCTGGTACCGACGCCGGTCATTCCGGGCATTGCAGTCATGCCGGGCATCTCGGCCGGCATGTGCATGGTCTTCAGTTCGTCGTAGATTTGCTGGGGACCCTTGCCGATCCCGTCGGTCCAGTCATCCAGGACGACGATCCATTCGGTGTCGTAGTCGCCCGGCTCGGCGGGGTCGTCGATGATCACCGGTAGGTAAAGCCCGTAGTCGGCTTGCAGGCCGACGTGGGGGTGCGCCCAGTAGGTGCCCGGATGCGGGGAGGTGAATCGGTAGGTGAAGTCGCTGTTGGCGGCGATGTTCGGGGTGGCCGGGAAGACGCCGTCCATGTTGTTGCGCAATGCGATGCCGTGCCAGTGCACCGAGGTCGGGGCGTTGAGCCGGTTCTTTACGGTAACGGCGAGCTCGTCGCCGACATTGGCGCGGAGCAGCGGACCGGGGAGGGCGTCGCTGTAGGCGGAGGTTCGTGCGAGCGGGCCGCCGAGGTCGATTGTCGCCGGTTGCGGAGTGAGCGTGGCGCTGACCGTGCGGCCGGTGTGCGGGCGGGCCGCCTCGGCGGCAGCGATGGCCTGTTCGAGGCTGGGCGCGGGATCCGTCGACCGACCGCAGGCTGCCAACGCCACACCGACCCCGCCGGCCACCGAGGCGGCGACGAACGCCCGCCGATTCAGTTGCAGGTCATTCCACGCTGGTCTAGTCACCCGAGTCCCTTCTTCCATAGTTAACGGTGGTGTCACAGCTCTAAGAGGTGCGTCGGCTGGTGCCCGTCGTTACGTTGTGCCGTGCTGGTCGTGGGGCGCCAGCTCGCGCCGGTGGTCGGCGATCCGGACGATCTCGTCAGCGACCAGCTGTGGCTCGGTAAAGACCACTTGATGATTCGACCGCGCCGCTGGGACGTGACGCGCATCCAAACGCGCTGCAGTCTGGCGGTGCGCCGCCACGAAAGCCTCGCGGACGGGCCTGTCGAAGATCGTCGACTTCATCCCTGAGATGACGGTGACCGGGACGTCGCCGAGAACAGGCGGATGACTCCGCAGATTACGCAGGCCCTCGATGAAGAATCGTTCTTCCTCGTCGGCCGCCTGAGCGGCGCGTGGGGTGAGATCCTCGGTGACCAGATCGTGCACCACGTCGGCAGGCATGCCCGGCATGGCCCACCGGACGGCCAGCGGTATCAGGCGCAGGCTCCTCAGGACGCCGATTACTGATCGGCCTGCCAGCACGATCTGCCGCAGGCGTTTGAGCGGCGACCCGCAGCAGATGTTGACGTGTTCGTCGGCGTGATCGATGAGCACCAGCCCTGCGATGTTGGACGGATTCGCGGCGGCAGCTGCCAGGGCGATCGTTCCGCCGTAACTGTGTCCGGCCAGGATGTAGGGGCCCGCATCCAGCGCTGACAGCAGTTGGGTGAGGTCACCGCTGATGCGTTCCAGCGTGCGCGGTCCGGGGTCATCATCACTGCGCCCCAGATTGGCCCGATCGTAGACCACGGTCCGGAATCGTTGTGCCACAATTGGCTGCACGAGGCCCCACTCGGATCGTGAGGCGCCTAAACCGGATTCGAACACCACTGTGGGCCCGCCGGTGCCCGCGGTCATGTAGTGCAGTTGGCGCCCGCTTGGGAGACGGGCGAAGTGACTGCGGCCCAGAGTATGCATCACGGATTTTCTTCCTGTTCAGAACTCAGCGAGCCGAGTGCGGCAGCTGCTGTAGAAGACTTTCCACCGGAGCGGTTCTCGCACCCGTGCCGTGATCCGGCGGGTGCCCAGGCCGGGCGCCGACATCACGCAGGATCGCCGCCCACTCCATGACGAACACGTGTGAGACCGCCCGGCATAGCACCTGTCCTTCACCAGCGAACCGTTTCCACATGCGCAAACCTATACCCCGGCAGGGTACATCTGCAAACGGTCCTCAGTTTGTCGACCTCGGCCGTTCACCCAGATGGGTTCCCGCAAAAAAGTGGACAACACTAGCTTGCTTGCCTGGTAGCGTTCCAGCACGCATTTCCCAATCTCCGCTCGGCGAGCGCGTGGCAAGCGCTGAATGCCTGCGATCATTGTTGTAGCGATTCCCCAATCAACAACTGCTGCAACAATGTCCGCCATTATAGCGAACGCGCGACGATAGCAGCATTCTTGATTGAAACACGACCACGTCACGCGGCTGACTATGGTGTGCGGTACTGCGCGACCACGCTGAAACTGAGTGATGGATCTTCGGCTATCCCAGGCTCGACCAGCTTGGCACCATGGGCGGGCGTTCGAGGAACCGGGCATCAGGTACGCCACCCGGTATGCCGCGCGTAGCCGCGGCGGCCAGTGGCAACCCGCCCAACATTCCTCCTGGATTGCTTGCCATGACGTCCGGCGCAGTTCCGAGGGCGGTGCCCGGCAACGCTGTTGCGACAGGGCTGACGGCTGGGACTGCCGCGCCCCAGCTCTGTGGCACAGACAACGCGCCGATCGGTACTGCCCGGCCCATTCCCGCGGAAACCACCCCGGTGGCGCCCAGGCCTGCTAAACCCCCTGGACCTGCCGATCCCAACGCACCCACTCCGGGACTGAGCCCCGCGGCCAGGCCCGGCGTCAACGCGTGTGCCGTGCTGGCGGCGCTGACGGCCGGCATCAGATTTTTCAGCTGGTTCGCGTTCGACAGCAGCGAACTCGATATCCACCCGACCGAACTGGTCATCGACATGCCGGTAGTCAGAGGGCTCAGAGACGAGCTCAACGAGGACAGAGACGACGTGGACGATGCGGACGACAGCGGCGAGGCAAGCCCCTGCAGCGCCGCGGGTAGCGTCGAAGTCACCTGCGACAGTGCCGCCTGGGTGTTCGCCGCAGCGGAGGTGCCAGTGGCCTGCGCGACCGCAGCACCCTGCGCCGCCAGCGCGGTCGGATTGGCCGTCTGGGGGGCCGGGGCAAACGGCATCAGCGCGGCCGCGGCCGCCGACGAGCCGGCATAGCCATACATCGCCGTGGCATCCTGGGCCCACATTTCGCCGTAGTGGGCCTCGGTGGCCGCGATCGCCGGAGTGTTCTGCCCCAAGATGTTCGTCGCGATCAACGACATCAGCAGGCTGCGGTTAGCCGCGATTACCGGCGGCGGCACCGTTGCCGCAAACGCCGTCTCGTAAGCAGCCGCCGCGGCCCGGGCCTGGTTGGCCACCTGCTCGGCCTGGGCGGCGGTGGTGTTCATCCAGGCCACATAGGGGGCGACCGCAGCCGCCATCGAGGCCGACGCTGGGCCTCGCCAAGGGCCGGCCGTCAACCCCGAAATCACCGATCCGTAATCGGCTGCCGCCGAGTTTAATTCGGCGGCCAACCCGTCCCAGCCGGCGGCGGCGGCCATCATGGGTCCTGAGCCAGGACCGAAATATATTCTCGCGGAGTTGATCTCCGGTGGCAGCGCCCCGAAATCCATTTCTTTTCCTCCGTTTCGCCTATCCGGTCGCGGTCGCGTTGGCGGCCTCGGTGACCGCGTACGAACCAGCGCCGGCCGTCAAGGTGGCCACGAACTGGTCATGAATAGCTGCGGCCTGGGCAGCCACTGTCTGATACATCTGAGCGTGCGCGGCGAACTGGGTAGCGGTCAGCGCCGACACCTCGTCGATGGCCGCCGGAACCACTTCAGTGGTCGGTGCTGTCGCGGCAGCATTGCCGGAGCTGATTGCTGAGCCGACGGCCTGCAACGTGCCGGCCGCGGATGCGAGCATTTCCGGCTGTGCGGTGACGAATGACATATGTTGTCTCCTTTAGCAATAGCGTCACCGAGTGCAGATGACGGTGTTTTCACGCGGTGTTTACTTGTGCCTATTTGCCGGGCTCTTTTCCCTGTACCCCGGTGGTTCGTTCGGGTGGGCTGCCGCTGCGGATAGGACTTTTAGTGCCGACGAGCGGCTGGGTCGGTCAAAGCTGCCATATGGCGTATTGGGCCGGGTGATTGACGACGCCCGCCTCGCTCGCCGGACGCTGTCGAGCAGATCGTGTTGCGGCAGAGGACGTGGGTCAACAGTCACCGGCCGTAGCCGCAGAGCCAACGGCCTGGCGCTGACCGATCAGCGACGAGACAAACAGAACCGCGTCAAGAGGTCTTGACCGGTCAAAACAGTGGCCAGCCCACGAGGCGGGCCCCGCCCAGCTGGCACCACAAACAGGGCAAGCAAACCGGTGATAGCTATTACTGCCGCTGCGGCGCCAACCGCAACCAAGTCAGTGGGGGGCAGCGGCGGCGATGCGATCGCAAATACATGGTGGCATGCGGACGATGAGCGGCCAGCAATGGTCGCTTGATTGGCGTTGACAACGAGCTCGCCGTCCAGCGATGAAAGCGACGGCCGCGATGGATGAAGCATCTGCTCGGTCGGCTGCAACCCGCAGTGGTGGCCGACGAGGGCGACCAGCAACGCCACGACCGCCAGGGCGATGACTGATCGCCACCGTGGCCGTGTACGTGCGTCGCTCAACCGCATAATGCCTCGATCGTAGCAGCATGCGCCCCGGGGGTATACCAGAAGTCCGGCGTCAAAGCGGCGCGCGTGGGGCTGTGATCAGGCCGATATTCCGTAGTCACACAGCAGGTAACGATGAGGCCATCACACTGCGCGGCAGCCGCGCGCGCGCCACATGCGGCCCTACCGGCACCGGGTAACCGTATAAGCACACGGTTTGCGGCGTCTCGCCGGGCGACTCGGATGGGGCTCGCGACCGTGCGGTTTTGGGGTCACCCGCCGCTGGGGGATTTGCCGCCGGTTCTTTGCGCTGACATCGGTACGGCCAACTCGGGCGGCGGATTGTCCCCAGCCCGCGGCGCGTCTGCTGCATGCCGGCCCAAAACGGATAATCTTTTCGCGCGCGGCCGAACGCGGTGATGTGCCACCCGCACGACGAACCACGTGATGCAAGCAATCGACACGATGACAAAGCTCGGTGGCACATTGAACATGGCGGACACCGCGAGCCCAACCCAGACCGATACCACACTGATGACTGTCGAGATGAGCATTGCGGTGCCCGGCCGCGCCGTCAACATGATCGCTGTCGCAGCAGGCGTGACGACAAGGGCAAAGAGCAGCAAGGTCCCAACGGCTTGAACGGCCATGGTCACCGCGACTCCGAGCAGTGCCATGAAGATGATCGACAATGCCCGCACCGGCACGCCCTTGGCCTCGGCGACTTGGGCGTTGATCGAGGCGAACAACAGCGGGCGGTAGATGGCGCCGATGCTTGCAGCCAGAAGTGTCAGCAGGGCCGCGAAGGTGAGAAGTTGTTGATGCGAAACGGCCAGCAGGTTTCCGAACAAGATGCTGGTCATGGTGCTGGAGTTTCTGGTCGCCAGTGAGTTGAAGAACAGTCCCAGGCCGATGGCCATCGCCAAGACGGTGCCGGTGGCGACCTCGCGGTCGGCGGCCCGCTTGCCCAGTGCGCCGATGACGAGCGCACCGCCGACACAGAAGACCCCGAGGCCCAAAGTGAGGGGCGCACCGACTAACACCGCACCCGTCGCGCCGGGCAGCCCGACGTGTGCCAGGGCGTGCGCCGCAAACGCGGTGTTGCGGACAACGATGAAATAGCCGATGAGGCCCGCGGCGAGCGCGACGGTCGTCCCGCTCAGCAGGGCATGACGCATAAAGTGTGAGGTCAGGATTGGCCACCAGTCGGCCTGGTAGCCCAAGGCGACCAATTGTGTTGTCATACAACGCTCCTCATATAGAGCTGGCCTTGGGGCGTGTGAGCAACTTCGATCGGTGTCCCGTAGAGGTGAGTGAGCAGCGCTTCATCGACCACCCCGTCGACGGCAGCATAGTGGGCGTGCCCGTCGAGGAGATAGATCGCGCTGTCCAGCGCGTTCAGTAGCGGGTTAAGGTCATGCGCCACAACGAGAATCGTGACAGCCAGGTCGTGGTGCAAGTCTTTGAGCAGTCTGACGATGTCGCGCTGGCTACACAGGTCCAGTGATGCCAGCGGCTCGTCCAGAATGAGGAGCCTCGGTCGCGCGACCAACGCTTCGGCGATCGCCACCCGTTGGCGTTGGCCGCCGGATAGCCGGGAGAGACGCGTGCCGGCGAATTCGCTTGCGTGCACTGCCTGCAGCGCCTCCTGGACCCGACGCCGTTGGGCGGCAGTGGCGCGTCCGAAGGCCCATTTGCCGCCGGTCAACCCGAGCATCACCGCGTCGGCGACACGGATCGCCTCGTCTGCGCCCGAAGCGCAATTTTGCGGGACGTAGCCGATGGAGTTGTTGTCCTCGCCCGGACGTTTGCCGAATACCTTGACCTGACCTGAGGCGATTGGGATCAGTCCCAGGATCGCCTGTAGAAGTGTGGTCTTTCCTGCTCCGTTGGATCCGATGATGGCCACGATGCCACCGGCCGGCACCTGAAACGTGCTCTCTGACCAGATCAGCCGTCCCCCACGCACCACGCTGACGTCGTCGAACACCAATGCGATGCCATCTGAATCGACATCAGGCGCGGACACGGAGCGCCTTAGCCAGGGACGTGAGCTGGTCGGTCTGCCAGCTCTGGAACGTTCTCGCGCCGGGCCCAACCGTCTCGGTGACGTTCACGACCGGCACCCCCGCCTGTTCGGCTGCCGCACGGATCTGCTCAGGCACCGACCCTTGGGTTTGGGTGTTATAGATCAGCACATCGATCTGACGCGCCGCGAGCGTGGTGCGGAATGCCTGGATATCAGCGGGCGACGGATCGCTCTGGTTTGCCGCGGCCCGCCGATAGCCCTCCGGTGTCTTGTTGACCAGGCTGAGTGCCTGTGCCATGCGGTCGAAGATGGGCTCGGTGGCGGCATACGACTTGCCTGACGCGCTGGCTTTGATCGTGGCGATGGCATCGGTGTACGGCTTGATGCCGTTGGTGAATGCCGATCGCTGTTTCGCGAAGTAGCCGCCGGCCGAAGGAGCCAATTTGGTCAGCTCGCCCGTCACTGCGTCGGCGACAGTAATGACGGCTGGTGGGCTGTACCACAGATGCGGGTTGGCACCATCTGGCGTTTTGGTCGCTTGGGCCACGTTGATTACGGCGGCTGTCGGGGCAGAAGTCGCCGCGAGCTTGGCCGCCCACGGGTCGTAACCGGCGCCGTTGAAGACGACCAGGCGTGCAGTCGCGAAGGACGCGGCCTCGGCTGGGCCGGGCTCATAGTCGTGTGGGTTAACCGAGGAACTCGTCAGGACGGTGGTCACCGTCCCGCAGCCTCCGGCAAGCGTGGCGACGATATCGCCCCACTGGGCCACGCTAACCACTACATCGAGTGGAGCGGTCGGGCATGGTCCTGCGGCCGGCGCACCGGTGCTGGTCGATGGCCTATTGTCCGAGCCCGCGGAGCAGCCCCCGAGCGCCGACCCGACCCCGAGCATTAGGACGACGGCAAGGCTCAGTTTGCCAACCCGCGACGCGATCATGACGGAAATGATAACCGTTTTCGATTAGGCCGGCGATAGCCAGCCCTGCCGTGCGGTGTGCGAGCGCAGCGCTTCGCGCGCGACTCGAGCTCGGCGCCACCGACGTCAAAGTCCGCGGGAATAGTGTGGATTAACGGATCGCGATCCAGCCAGGTCCCCGGCGACGGCGAAGGCGGCCGGTCAATGATCACGAGCGTACGAGTCGCGCGATGGCGTCGGTGGCTTCTTTGATTCTGAGGTCTGCTTCTTCGTCGCCGAGCTGGGCGGCGTCGATGACGCAGTGCCTGAGGTGGTCGTTCAATAGGCCAAGGGCCACGGCTTGCGCAGCGCGGGTGAGTGCGCTCACCTGCGTCAGAATGTCGATGCAGTACTGATCATTCTCCACCATCCGCTGGACTCCGCGGACCTGCCCTTCAATGCGCCGGAGCCGGTCCAGGTAGCGGTCCTTGTTGGAGATGTAGCCGTGCGGTTCTGAGTCCAAGCTCGGTGCTATTGATTTGGTTGGCATGGCGTCATTATTGCTTTCCTGGTGATCGCCGGCTGAGAATTTCCGGGCAATGGCAGAGCCCATGGCGCTGATCTTCCCCGCCGAGGTTATATCCATCGTCGACTCCGGCGCCGCCCCGGTGAGCGGTGGCCATCCTGTCGTCGAAGACGGAAACGGAGATTCGTTACCTATACTAGTGGGGGGTATGGGGTTGTGGGGTGGACGTCCCGCATGTGGTGCAACCACCAGCGCACGGGGTGAGCGGGTGGGCGCTGGTTGGTCGGACGCTTGCGGGCGTCACCGACTGGTGGTGGCGGTCGGTACTTGTGGTGGCAGCTGTGGTGTGGGGGCTTATAGCTGTGGGCGCTCATGGTGGGCTGTTGTCGGGGCGGGCTGGCTACTGTTCTGACCGGTCAAGACCTCCTGGCGCGGTTCTGTCTGTCTCGTCGCTGATCAGTCAGCATCAGGTCGTTGTGCGCTGCGGCGACGGCCGGTGACTGCTGACCATATCAACTGCCGCCCACACTCTTCGCGGCACCGATATCGAAATGACGATCCTGATGAACAATCTCCACTCTCTCGTCGTCGGCTTTTCCGCTGGCGATCCAACACGATCTGTTCGACACGGCGCTACCCAGCGAAAGGGGCGCAATTCGGTGACGCCCTTTCCGGGCCGCGAGACGGTCCCTGATGATGAGCCGCGGGGACACAACCGCCACGAGTATGCGGTCTGGGACGCCGCATACGTGCTCGGTTCACTGTCCGCGAAGGATCGGCGCGAATTCGAGGCGCACCTGGCAGATTGCCCGGTCTGCCGGGCGGCCGTCACGGAACTCAGCGGGATACCCGCTCTGCTGGCATTACTCGAGCGTGAAGAGGTGGCCGCGAGCTGCGAGCCCACATCAGTCGCAGGCTCCGCCGAGGCGGTCACATCCGGTGTTGCTCATGGAGCACGTCATTCGTGACAACTGCAGCCGGAGACGTTGGCGCCGGCAATCCTTGAGGGGTGACCGCCCGGCACGTTCTACGGTCTACGTGCGTAGGCCGAGGCATCTACGGCCAAGAAGACGCTCGTACGAGTTTCACCACCGGCGATGCGCATGTGTCCATCGCGGACGATGCGACCAAGCAAGTCAGCGTGTACGACAACGGCGAGTCGGTGCGCACCATGCCGACATCGATTGATATGGGTGGGAGCGAAACAGTTGCAGGCCAAGAGATTTCATCTGGACACAACCTGGGGTCTACACGGTCATGGATAAAGCCAATCCGGTTGTCATGGATTCGTCGACCTTCGGTTTGCCGATCAACTCCCGGCTGGGTAATCGGGAAACGATCAACTACGCCCCCCGGATCAGCACCGACGGTATCTACCTGCACCAGCTGGACAGCACCGTGAGGCTCAAGGCAACACCAATCTGTCGCACGGCCGCCTCAACCTCAATGAGGACAACGCGAGATGGTTTTTCGGCTTCTCACCGGCCGGGCGACATCGTCGAAATCCGCAACACCGGCGGCAAGCCTTTGCAAGTCTGGCAGAACGGTGATTGGACCATGCCGTGGGACCAGTGGGTGGCCGGCAGTGCGCTGACCTGACAACCGTCACAAAAGGCAGGCCGGCCCGAGCGCCAGCGGGTCACGACCGCCACCCACATCACGGTCGTCAACATCAACCCGGTCGCGCCACAGGATACGACGCAATGGCGGTGCCATGAGCCCCACGCGGTGGTGTAGGTGATCTGCCGATCATGGGCAAAATCGCCAAAGATCCTCGCGGACCGTGCGCGCCGCGCCGCGGTTCCAGACCCGGTCCATGATGACCGACTAGAGATCTCAAAACGCCGAACGCGCACCAGCCAATGGATTGGGAGGGAGATCGCGCGCCAACAGGCAAGGTGTCGGGGCCACCCAAGGGCGCCAGTTGCGCGCTGGTTGTGGAATCATCGAACACCACCATCGTCAACCCCACTGAGGTGATGCGGCAATGGCGTTCATCGCGCAGTTCCGCAGTTTGCCCAGACCCAGCCGGATACTGATGGTCAACCAGTTGGTCATCAACGTCGGCTTCTACATGCTGATGCCGTACCTGGCTGGCTACCTCGCCGGTCCGCTGGGGCTCGCGGCGTGGGCCATCGGGCTGATCATGGGTGTTCGAAACTTTTCCGAGCAAGGCATGTTCATTATTGGCGGCACGCTCGCCGATCGGGTCGGCTACAAACCGTTAATCGTCTCCGGGTGCCTGTTGCGCACCGGCGGGTTCGCCATGCTGGCGATTACGCAGTCCTTTGCCGCTGTGCTGATCGCTTCAGCGACAATCGGTTTGACGGCCGCATTGTTCCACCCCGCAATCCGGGCTTACCTCGCCGTCGACGCCGGTGATCGCCGCGTGGAAGCATTCGCGATGTTCAACATTTTCTACCAGGCAGGGATTTTGGTCGGCCCGCTGGTCGGGGTCGCACTGGTGGCCATCGATTTTCGGATCAGCGCGCTCTCGGCGGCGGCGTTGTCCGCGGTGCTGACGGTAGCCCAACTGTTGACACTGCCAACGCGCGGCGCCGATCCCGAAACGGTGCCGACGTCGATACTGCAAGAGTGGCGGGTTGTTATCGGCAACCCGCCCTTTCTGCTGTTCGCCGCAGTGATGACCGGCTCCTACATCTTGTCGTCCCAGATCTTCCTCACGATGCCGCTACAGGCATCGATTCTCACGCCATCCTTCGCAACATTTTTAGTGACAGCGCTTTTCGGTGTTTCAGGTCTGGTCGCGGTCGCTGGCCAGCTGCGGATCACCCACTGGCTCGCGGCGCGCTGGAACCGCGGGCGCAGCCTGGCCATCGGCACCACTATCCTGGCGGGCTCATTCCTGCCGCTGACCATTGCGCCCGACGCGCAGCGCTTCGGTATTTTTCCGGCACTGGCCGCGCTCCTGGCGTCCACCGCCATACTGGCCGCTGGTGCCGCCGCGGTCTTCCCCTTCGAGATGGACACGATCGTCTCGCTAGCAGGAGGCCGGTTGGTGGCCACCCATTACGGGTTCTACAACACCATCGTCGGCACCGGAGTCCTTCTTGGCAATCTGGCCACCGGGGCTCTCATGGGAGCCGCACGCGAGGCTGGGCTCGGCGAACTCGCTTGGGCTGGACTAATTCTCGTCGGCATCATCGCCGCATTGGCACTTCGCGGCCTCGACCGCCGCGGTTATCTGCAGGCGAAGACTGTCGCGTCACGGTGAGGAGATTGTGGCCGTCGAAGCGACGGCCAGGGCCAACGCGTGACAGCTGGAAATGATGCCGCAGTCGTCACTGGCGCCGCCGTTCCGCAGCGATGTAATACAGGCGCGACAACTTTCGGTCCGAGCGTCGGCAAACCCGGTATCAGAGGTCATTGCGCGGAGCTGATCAAAGGCCATGTGTACCTTGGCACGACCGCGCGTGACGCTGGTAAGCCGCTCCACGGTTGGCAGGCTCGGCGGGCGGATATCAGCGATAAACATCCGGACACCCCGACCAGTAGTCGGCGCCTAATTCCATCGTCAGGTTCCTTTCGGGTAGAGCGACTGTGTCGTCGGACTAGTTGGTACGACATCCAGGTACATGGGTATACAGCCGGTTAAGGCGAAGCGCATCGCCCGTTCCGGGCTTGGAAAGGAAATCTGAGATGAGGCGACGGTTATTGACCACTGGTGCCGCTGCAGTCGCGGCGTTGCTTACCGTGACCGCGTGCGGCGGCTCAGTTGATCAGGGCAACCCCAGCACCACCGGGCCCGGTTCTTCCGGCGGAGCGAGTTCGTCAGCTGGTTCGCAGGCGCACAACAGCGAGGACGTCACGTTCGCCCAGCGCATGATCCCGCACCACCAGCAAGCAGTTCAGATGAGCGACATCATCCTGGGTAAACAGGGCATCGATCGTCGCGTGGTCGATCTAGCGAAACAAGTCAAGGGAGCGCAGGGGCCTGAAATCCAACAGATGCAGAGCTGGCTGAGCCAGTGGGGTCAGCCAACATCGCCGGCGATGCCGGGCAGCATGACACCCGGAATGCCTGACCACGGAGGTACGCCTGGCATGACCGGAATGGACGGAATGATGTCTGAACAGGACATGCAGGCCCTGAAAAACGCACAGGGTGTTGACGCCAGCAAGCTCTTCCTGACCCAGATGATTCGACACCATCAGGGCGCAATCACGATGGCCCAAAACGAAATCAAATCTGGTCAGTATTCGCCGGCCGTCGCCCTGGCGCATTCGATCATCACAGACCAGCAGCGGGAGATCAATACCATGCAGAGCATCTTGAGGTCGCTGTAGCAGCCCACGCTCCTCGGACTGGAGAAGCAGTATGTTCCGGACCAACGATCATGTCTTTCGCGAGAGCCGAAAATTGACGAAACTGACTTGCGCACGCGGCGATTTAGGTGCGAGCCAGCGCATGGCGAACCGCTCGGCTTGGCATGGTACGGGCTGGGGGTATAAACTCAAGCGGGTGGACGTTCCACAGGCGACAACAGGCTTCGCATCGCGCGATGCCAGAGATACTCGTGCCTGGGCTAGCCGCGTTATGAGGTCTACCAATCCCCGTCGGCTGCGGTTGCGGTCATTAATTGTGGTGGCGGCCGTGGTGTGGGGGCTTGTGGCTGTAGGTGCTCATGGTGGGCTGTTGTCGGGTGAGCAGCACGCAGCTCATGCGGCGCATCCGTTGTTGACGTCGTTGGGGGCGGAGTTCACCGTCGATGTCGATCACGCGCATCTTGTGGACGGGTCGGGGTCGTCGCATCATCCTGAGGAGTTCGCCTCCGCGGTGTTGCCGCGTCCGGCCACCACGTTGAGTGCGTTGGGTGTGGTGGTGGCAGCGCTCGCTGTCATCGGTATGCTCGGCGGCCTCGTGGTGGCGGCCGGGCGGGACCCACCATCTGGGCTGGCCCCTGTTATTTCGGGTCGAGATCGATTGACCCGGTTCTGCCTCGCTCGCCGCTGACGTGGTCAGCGTCAGGCCGTTGAGTGCCCTTGGCACCGATGGCCGGTGACCGCTGACCCACGTCAATTGCCGCACGCTGTTCCGCGGCACCATGCCCAAGCGAGGACCACATGAGTCATGTTCTGTCCATCGAAACCCCGCACATCTCGCGGAATCACACCTCCTCCCGGTATCCCGTTGCCACCGATAGGTTTCGCCCCACTCCGCAGCAGTGCCGCCACGCTCCGGATCGGTATCGCCGGGTGGGCGCCATGGTCGGTAACACTCCGGTACTGTGGATCGGCGAACCGTTCGGCTGCGCCGAGCGCGGTTTTTGGGCCAAACTCGAAGGAGCCAACCCCGGCGGTATGAAAGACCGCCCAGCCATGCACATGGTCGAACGCGCCCGACTGCGCGGCGAGTTGATGCCCGGAGCCCGCATCGTCGAATCCACAAGCGGCACCTTGGGATTAGGACTGGCTCTGGCTGGCCAGGTGTATCGGCATCCGGTCACTCTGGTCACCGATCCCGGGATGGAGCCGATCATCCGGCACATGCTGGCTGCCTACGGGGCGAAGGTGGATCTGGTCAGCCAGCCACACCCGACCGGGGGTTGGCAGCAGGCCCGCAAAGACCGGGTGGCCGAGCTGTTGGCCGCCGAGCCTGATGCCTGGTGCCCCGACCAATACAGCAATCCCGACAACATCGACGCCTACCGGCCACTGGCGTTGGAGCTGCTCGACCAACTCGGAGACATCGATGTGTTGGTATGTTCGGTGGGCACGGGCGGTCATTCGGCCGGGGTGGCCCGCGTGCTGCGCCAACATAACCCGGCGATGCAGTTGATCGGTGTGGACACCATCGGTTCGACGATCTTCGGGCAACCTGCCGGCTCGCGGCTGATGCGCGGGCTGGGGTCGAGTATCTATCCGCGCAACGTCGACTACGGCGCTTTCACCGAGGTGCATTGGGTTGCGCCCGCCGAAGCGGTGTGGGCGGCGCGCACTCTGGCCGCCACCTATTACACCAGCGGCGGATGGAGTGTGGGGGCGGTCGCGCTGGTCGCCGGCTGGGCCGCGCGCAGCTACCCGCGCGGCACCCGCATCGCCGCGGTGTTTCCCGACGGCCCGCAACGCTACTTCGACACCATCTACAACGACGACTACTGCCGCCAACACGGTCTGCTCGACGTCGCCCCGCCCAGCGGGCCCGATCAGATCAGTACACCCGCTCAGGCCGTCGTCGATCGCTGGACCCGCTGCACCACCGTCGTCGATCCCACGGCAACCGCACCCCGCCACGCCGCAGCCGACGACGAGAGAATCCCCGCATAAAGGTGAACACAACAATGAGACACGAACACATTTAGGGCAGTTCGAGGCGCGTTTTAGGAATTGATAACAACAATATGCAGAACGGAACCCAACACATGCAATCTCCGCCCGCAAGCCAACCGGTGCAGCAAATCCTCTCTCGTGAGGGCGTGGCGTTGCCGGTGCTTACCCGCAGCGACATCGCCGACCTTCCCATCACTCCCAGCGACGTGATCGAGTCCGTGCGGGGCGCGTATCTACGGGTGGCACAAGGCTCTTCCCGAGCCCCAGCGAAAATCATGATGCGTTCACCGCATAGAGATTCAGCGTCATATGCGATGCCCGGCTATGACGGCGGTTTGCAAGTCTTGGCCTTCAAAGACTATTACATGCAAAACGACGACGGCAAAAAAGAATACATCACCATCGCTCTCTACGACGATAAGACCGGTGTGCCGTTAGCGTTTATGGATTGCACCCGAGTCACCACATTGCGAACCGCGGCCAGCACCGCGCTGATCGCCGCCGCATGCGCCCCCGCCGGAGCGCGCACCGCGCTGGTGAGCGGTTCTGGTGCGCAGGGCAGGGAAACCTTTCCATTCCTGCTCAGCGCTCTTCCCGAGTTAGACCGGCTGCTGCTGTTTGCCACGCATCCCGACGGAATCGCCTCGGTACGCGCGTATTTGCGCGAACAACATCCCGATCGAGACATCGAGATAGTGACTGACCCGGAGCAGGCCGCTGGCGAGTCGGATGTCATGGTCGCGACGTCGGCCGGCCCGGCCACCGACGTCAAGCTGCGCACCAGCTGGCTCAAACCCGGGGCGCTGTTCATCTCGGTGAACGGCACAGGAGTGCACCCGTCATCGCTGCGCGACGCCGACTACGGAGTCGCGACCACCGCCGGCCAGCTCGCCGTGACCGGTACCCGCTTCGCCAACGAGGACGGCTCGCTGCCGCTGGACGCCGAACTGCCCGACATCCTTGCCGGAACGGCGCCTCCCCGGCGGGACAAAACCGACCGGGTTTTCGTATT
The DNA here is from genome assembly GCF_059812285.1 of Mycobacterium sp. NGS62. Classification (NCBI taxonomy): domain Bacteria; kingdom Bacillati; phylum Actinomycetota; class Actinomycetes; order Mycobacteriales; family Mycobacteriaceae; genus Mycobacterium; species Mycobacterium sp. NGS62. The sequence goes on from NZ_JCALCK010000002.1 coordinate 174,122, forward strand.
CAACAGCGGCATGGCCATCACCGACATCCCGGTGGCGCATGCGCTGGCCACCCAGGCGATCGCGCTGGGGCGGGGACAGGAGATCCGGCTGTGGAGCTAGCGCCCTTGACATTGCCGGCAGTTGCGCCGTCATGGTTTCAACAGATCACAGCCGATCCGTCGTTGCTAGCCGATATGGCTCATGCGATAGGCGGCCCGTTTCATGTGCTGTTTCCGCCGCGCTTCGAGCACAACCTGCAGGCCTTCGCCGACGTCTTCGCCTCGTCGGGGGTGCGCGGGCAAGTGCTCTTCGCTAAGAAGGCGAACAAAGCGGGATGCTGGCTATCGGTGTGCGCCAGGACCGGCGCCGGGGTCGACGCGTCCAGCGCCCCGGAATTGGTTCAGGCACTGGCCCGCGGTGTGCGCGGTGCCGACATCGTCGTCACGGGTCCGGCGAAGAACGAGCATTTGCTCTGGCTGGCCTCTCGGCACGGCTGTTTGATCGCCGTCGACGCCCTCGACGAGCTCGACAGGGTGATCGCGCTAGCCCACCGTGGCGATGGTGTCCGGATCGTGCTGCGGGTGCTCCCGGACGTCAACCCCGACAGCCGGTTTGGCCTCGACTCGGCCGAACTGGACATCGCGCTACAGCGATGCGCCCAGCAGGGGTCCCGAGTGTCCATGGAAGGGTTCTCGTTTCACCTCAACGGATACGAGGTCAAACCGCGCGCGCAGCTAGCGGCCCGATTGGTCGACCGTGTCGTGCAGGCACGAGCGCAAGGGCTCGCAGCGACGGCTATTTCGATCGGCGGCGGGTTCGCGGTGAGCTATCTGGACGCCGACACGTGGGCCCGCTTCCTGCGCGACGCTGATGAGTCAGACTTTCACAGCGGCAAGACCTTCACCCATTATTACCCCTATCATCAGTCGCCCACCGGCGCGGAAATGCTGGCCGCGATCTTATCCAGCGAAACAGACTGCAGCGCAGGCACAGTCGGCGAAAAATTCGCGAAGACAGAAACCAAACTGCTCATTGAACCGGGGCGTGCGTTGCTGGACGGGGCAGGGTTCACTGTTTTCCCGGTCCAGGGGTTCAAGCGGCGACGCGACTACGGGATCGTCACCGTTGACGGGTTGAGCATGAGCCTGTCGGAGCAATGGAAGTCCAGCGAATTCCTTCCCGATCCGATGCTGTGGCCGCATGAAACCCCCGACGAGCACGATCCGACAACCTCGGTGCGAAGCTGTGTCGGTGGCGCCAGCTGCCTGGAATATGACATGCTGACCTGGCGCAAAGTCGTGTTGCCACGGGAACCGCGGCACGGCGACCTGCTGATCTATCCCAATACGGCCGGCTACCAGATGGACAAGAACGAATCCGACTTCCACCGACTTCCCTTGCCCCCCAAGATTGTGGTGAGTCCCGACGACCAAGGCCGGTTCCGCTGGCAGCTGGATGAAAACGGCTCTCTTCAGTGAGTCGTCCGCCCGTGGCTGAGACCCGCAGAGCGCGCCTTGGTTACCTGGTGCGTACCAGCCGGCAACTCACCACATTGGCGGCACCGATCGCCGGCGTCCAATTCGCCCAAGTCGCCTTGACCACCACCGACTTGGCCATCATGGGACTCCTCGGGGTGCAGGCCATCGCCGCCGGCGGGCTGGCCGCCACCTTATACAACTTGATGCGCACCATGTGCGTCGGTGTCGTCACGGCGGTGGGCAACCTGGTTGCCGGCGCGGCCGGCCGCGGCGAAACACGCTCGGGCACCGACCGCCCGGATGACCAGGCGCAGAACGAAATACGCCAGATCACCCGGTCAGCCTTCTTGGTGGCCACCGTGGCCGCTGCGCTCCTCGGAGTCGCGCTGATCGGCTTGGGTTATGTTTTGCCGCTCTTCGGGCTCGACGAGGAGGTGCTGAGAGCGGCGCGACCAATGATGATCACCCTGGCACCTGGGCTGATCCCCATGGTGTGGCTCAACGTCTTGCGCCAGTTCAGTGTCGGCATGCGCCGACCAGGCCCGCTGTTAGCCGTCAGCATCGCCTCTATCGGAGTGAACGCCGGATTAGACCTGGTGTTCATCTACGGTCTGCTCGGAATCCCCAAACTCGGGCTCGCCGGAATCGGGCTGGCCACAACGCTGGTACAAGTAGCCACTGTGATCGCGTTCTACTGGATCCTGCGGCGCGACAACCACCTTGCCCCGCTGCTGTCCATCCACGGCTGGAAGGCAGACGCTGCAACAGCGCGCAGCATCGTACGTCTGGGCATCCCGATCTCGCTGACCTACGGCTCCGAGGCCGGCATCACCTCCCTAGCCGCCGTGGTGATGGGGATGTTCGGCCCGATCGCGCTAGCCGCCTACAATGTGGTGAACCAACTGACACGTATCGCCTTCCAGGTCAGTATCGGCTTGTCCCATGGCGCGTCAATTCTCATCAGCCGCGCGGTCGGCAGGGCAGACAAAGAACATGCTCAGCAGATCGCCACCGCAGCGCTGGTGCTGGGATGGCTGACTACGGCCCTGATTGGGCTGGTGTACGTGGCGGCGCCAACCATGGTGTTGCGGCCATTTCTTGATCCTGCCGATTCGTCAACCATGGTGCTGGCCAAGCTCTTTCTGCTCTTCGCAATAGTTCAGCAGATCGTGGACTTCACCCAGAACATCGCTGTGGGCTTGTTACGAGGCATCGGAAATACTAGGACTGGATTTCACGTCACGTCGATCGGGTATTGGATGGTCGGCTTGCCTACGATACTATTGCTAGCCTTCCCAGCGCATTTGCAGGGTCCAGGGGTGTGGATCGGGCTCAGCACAGGCTTCGCCACGACAGCAGTGTTGCTACTGCGCCGGTTTTACCGAGACCTGCCACAAACTGTCTAACCTGCGAGACGTGGAACATCGACGAGTAGGCACCAGCAGACCCGCTGCAACTAGCTGCGGTGACGCCCACGCCATGGACGGCAAGTACTCCATTATCAACCGCCGACAAAGCTTTTCGCTCATTGCCGCAACCAAAAATCAATATATGCCCCGAATGCACTTGTGGCCGGACTCACCGAACTAGAGGGCGTTGCGCGCTGATGTAGCGCAGTAGATGACGGTCACCGGTGCCGCTGATGGTGAAGCCAGCATCGGCGATAATCCTGTTTGAGTTAGGTGGTACGCCACGACATTGGCGTCCGTTCACCCCAGAGTTTCGGTTGAAGGCCGCACACACGGTGGTCGATGAGCATCAGCGGGTTGCTGACGTCGCCCGTGAGCTAGACATGCACGAGCGACTGCTGCACACATGGGTGCGCGACGAGCGCTGGCGAATGTCCGAGGCCCACGAATCCGCCTGCCGACAAGTGGGGCCACAGGGCTTTATGAAAGGCGGTATCATCGCTGCCGTGCGAATGCTCCGGCGCACTAGCGGCTCGCCGCCTACACCAGGGTGATGACGGTGAAATCGATCGTGTGCATCGGATAGGGTCTGTTCGCCCGCGACGCTTCAGGCGAGCGTTCAGGTACCGGCCAGGTGGGCCGTGGGAGGAATCCACCGCCACGTTTGTACGCGACGTCACTGCAGGCTGGCTGCCGCGCGTACCTGCATGGCGGCGGATTACCCACCGGCCGGGGACTGTGCCATCACTGTCGGTCGGAACCCGTATTTGGGAGCGCTGCCGAAGCCATTAGTGGGCGGAGCGCCCAGCGGCAATCCGCCGAGCATGCTTGCCGGTGTGCCGGTCCCGATTGACGGGGCGACGCCCAGCCCGGTGGCCGGCAACAGCGAGGCAGCCGGGTTCATCAGCGTCGGCGCGAACCAACTCGGCGGCACCGACAACGGGCCGAGGGTGGCGGCTCGGCCCAAACCTGCGGCCACTCCACTGAGGCCGCCCAAACCGCCGAGTCCACCTAGTGCGCCACCGGCCGCGGCCGCGCCTGCGGCCTGCCCCGCCGAGCTCAACGCTGCGTCTTCAGCCGCATCCGCAGCCCCCAACCCGAGTAGGCTCAAAAACGGACCGACGGTGTTACTCGGCATGTAGAAACCCGACGAAAAGATGGTGTTCCACAGATTAGAGTTGAGTCCTAGCGGCGAGTTGGCTAGCCAATCCAAAAACCCCCCTGGGCTCGACAGATCCGTACCGCCCATTCCTAACCCAGCCAGGATCCCGGAGAGCCCCGACGTCGATGCCGGAAGTGACGCGGGTGAGGCGAGTCCGTGCAACGCGTTGGGTATCACGGAGAACAGCTGCGACAGCGTCGCTGCGCTGCTCGCGCCGCTGAACGTTCCGGCGGCTTTGGCGACCGCCGCGGCCTGTACGGTCGCCGCGGCCGCGCTAGTGGTGGGAGGCGGCTCGGCGAACGGTGTCAATGTCGAGGCCAACGCGGAGGCGTCGGCATAACCGTACATCGCCGCGGCGTCCTGGGCCCACATCTCCGCGTAATGGGCCTCGGTGGCAGCGATCGCCGGAGTGTTCTGCCCGAGGAGGTTGGTAACGATCAGCGACATCAACAGAGTGCGGTTGGCGGCGATCACCGGCGGAGGCACTGTCATTGCGAACGCGGCCTCATAGGCGCCCGCCGCCGCTTTGGCTTGGCTGCCGGCCTGCTCAGCTTGGGCCGCGGTGGCGGTCATCCATCTCAGGTATGGCGCGGTCGCGGTTACCATCGACGTCGACGCGGGACCGCGCCACCCTCCGCTGGTGAGTCCAGAGACCACCGACCCGGAGGAGGTCGCCGTGGAGTGCAGGTCGCTGGCCAGCGCGTCCCAGGCCAATGCGGCTTCCAGCAGTGGGCCCGAGCCGGGCCCCAAATACATTCGGGCGGAATTGATTTCCGGCGGTAATGCGGCATAATCCATGGTTACCACTTCGTTTCAGCTCGTCGCCATTGCGTTGGCAATTTCGGTGGCCGAATACGAACCACCGCTTAGGTTCAGGATGTTCACCAGCAGCTCGTGAACCGCCGCGGCCTGCGCGTTGACCGTCTGGTAGAGGGCGGCATGCGCGGCGAATTGCGCTGCGGTCAGCGCCGAGACCTCATCGGCGGCGGCGGGAACCACCCCCGTTGTCGGTGCGGCTGCCGCAATGTTGCGCGCGGCCATGGCTGACCCGATACCCTGCAAGTTACTGGCCGCCGCTGAGATAGTTCCCGGGGTTATGGTGACGAATGACATGGAGTTCTCCTTCGAGGATCAAGCCGATCTCGATGGGCATGCTCGTGTTAGGGCGCATCATGGACAACACGATTGTTGTGCGCAGCTGTGCGTGAGAGCTGGTTTGGCACAGGCTGTTTCAGGCAGCAGAAGCCGTGCCGGGACCGGATGGAAATATTGCGGTCATCATGTGTGAATAGGCGCTGTAAGCCCGCGATGATGGCGACAGGTGCGATACTGTAGTAAAAGGTTCAGCGCCGCATACGGTTTGCGGCTTAATCGGAGCAGCAAGGCGCCCGGCTCGACTCCATCGAGTGGGCGAGCTGTAGTGATTCTGGGCGTCTCTGACGAAAGGGCCCCACAGCTGGCTGTGAGCACTATTCCGTCAAGCTCGAGCCCGGCACGGCGGTGCCCGCGGCTTGATATAGACCCAAGCCGGTCTTTGGACGCGTGTCAGCCGACGCGTTCGGCCTGCATGCCCCACTTCTCCTCGATGCGTGCATAACGCCAGATCGCCAGCGCCACTGACCATGTCACCACGAACAGCCCGACGATGACGAAGCCGATGGCATTGAGGTTGATGCCGCCGATCCAACCCCAAAACGCACCGCTCCATCTGAACTGTTGCGCCAGCAGCCCTAGTAGTTCGACGGTGCCGATGAGCAGTGCAACGCCGACCGACAACCCGGTGATGGTGATGTTGTAGTACACCTTCCGGACCGGGTTGGAAAACGCCCAGCCGTACGCAAAATTCATGAAGGAGCCGTCGATGGTGTCCAGCAGACACATCCCGGCCGCGAACAGCACGGGCAGACACAATATGGCATACCAGGGCAGGCCGGCCGCGGCGCTAGTGCCCGCCAACACAAGTAGCGCGACCTCGGTGGCGGTGTCGAACCCCAGCCCGAACAGCAGGCCGATCGGGTACATGTGCCACGACTGGGTGATCGATCGGGTAAAGCGGCCAAGGATGCGATTGATCAATCCGCGGCTGTTTAACTGCGCTTCGAGTTCATCCTCGTTATAGATGCCGCGGCGCATCCGCGCGAACACGCGCAGGATGCCGATGAGAATGACGACATTAATGATGGCGATCAGATAGAGGAATACGCCTGAGACGGCGGTGCCGATTAAGCCGGTGTAGTGATGCAGCGCCGAGGAATCGTCTTTGACCGGCCCGATGATGGCCTTGAGCCCGATGGACAGCAGCAGCGCCAGTCCGAAGACGACACTGGAGTGGCCCAGGGAAAAGAAGAACCCGACGGCCAAGGGACGCTGGCCGTCGTTCATCAGCTTGCGGGTGGTGTTGTCGATGGCGGCGATGTGGTCGGCGTCGAACGCGTGCCGCAGGCCCAGCGTGTACGCCGTCAGCCCAATGCCGATGCCGAACGCTTTGTCGCCGACACTGAAGTGCGCCGGCTCGACGATGAGCACCAGGATGGTCCAACCCACCAGATGCAGCGCGGCGATTACCGCGAGCATCGAGCCCAGGCGCAGCCACTCGTCCGGTGTCAATGCCCCGCGCAGCTTAGACCGCGATGACGGCTGCCGACTGAGTAAAGGACCTACCATGTCGCGTCCCTCGGTGTGGAAACTGAGCCACAAAAACACTAACCCGCCGCGCCAGGCTGATGCATAGAGTTCGCAAAAAGATTGCAAGCTCTTCGCTGGTGTGAGTCGACCATCCACGCGCGATACTGAATAGGTGATCAAGCAGTCGGCGCTGGATCCGGCCGTCACCGAACGGATCGGGAAGCTGCTGCGCGCCCATGGGCTGCGGCGGATGGCGTCGCGGATCGCGGTGTTGGCGGTGCTCGAGCCCAGCCGTGGTCATCTGTCGGTCGCCGAGATCGACCAGCGGTTGCGCGAGGGCGCACCGGTCGGGAGCACGTCGCCGGACCTGGCGACGATTTACCGCACGGTGACCACCCTGGTCGACCAGGGCCTACTGCACGTGCTGACTGTCAAGGGTGGTGTCACGAGGTATGGCTTGGCCGCAGAACCGCACCACCACGCCGTGTGCACCCGATGCGGTTCGATCGCCGAAGTACCGGCGCAACAGCTGACTTCGGCACTCGAACATGCGATGGCGGGTAGTTCCTTCGCACTGTCTGAGCGTGCGGGCCTCACCCTGCACGGCCTCTGCCCGCAGTGCCAGGCTGAAGGGGGCGGTCCGCTGAGCGAGAGCGAACGCGATGAGCTCAACCGGCTGCGCAAGGAGAACGCCGAGTTGGCATTGGAGCGCGATATGTTAAAGCGCTCGGCAACCGCGCAGCCTCGCCAGCAGGGTCAGTAGCCGCGGACCGCGGACTGCGAGGCCGCTCAGGATCTAGTGTGTCCGAGAACTCCTGTCCTGTATCCCGGGCGCTCTTCCGAAGAACCTCATAAGCGGCGCTCATCAGGCCGCAGATTCGCTGAGCGCCAACTCATGTCTCCGATCGCGATAGCCATCGTTTTCATTTACCTCGGCCGCGCAGATGATGGGTAACGGAGTTGGCTCCTGGATCACGGTCTGCTCCCTCACCTGCTCCACGTGCTGAATACCCGGTGTGTCTTGGGCTTCCAGACGGTGGGCGCGGTCGAGGCGGTACACGGCCCGAGCGGCGATGAGGCCGACGAGAACGAGTCCTGCCCAAACAACTTGGCCGATGCCGAGCTGGCGCGCTGCACCCATGAGCCAGCCCGTGGCCAGGTTGCCGGCAAGGATTCCGATCCCGACGATTGTGTTGTAGAACCCGTAGTGGGTTGCCACCAGCCGGCCGCGGGCCAGCGCCATGACGGTGTCCATTTCGAACGGGAAGATCGCGGCCCCGCCAACGGCCAACCCGGCCGCTGATAGCAGTAGCGCGGCGGCCGCCGCAATTGTCCCGTATGCGGAACTGTCGGGGATGAGGGTCAGTGGCACGAAGGAGACCGCCAAGATCGTCATGCCAATGGCCAGACTGCGTCCTCGGCCCCATCGTGCGGCGAACCAGCGGGTGATGCGCAGTTGTCCTGCGACAGCGACCAGACCTGAAACGATGAAAATCCCTGCTACTAGCGCGGATTCGTAGCGCGGCGAAATGATCGAAGCTTGTAGCGGAAGGGCGAGGTAGACCTGGAAGGACAACACGTAGGAGCCGATCATCGCCGCGGCGAAGAGCAGGAAGGACCGGTTGGCGATGACGACGCGCCAGTCATCGAGTATGGAAGTCTTTTCCTGAGCCGGTTCGGCGCTGTGCTGCGGAAGCGCCACCAACTGCGCCACCGTGAGCACTGCGAAGACGACCGCCGCGGCACCAGCGGTAACCCGGAAGTCGATCGCCACCAGCAAGACTCCGACCAACGGGCCCAACAGGATCCCGGCCTGGTAGAAGATGTTGAACACGGCAAAGGCTTCCACCCGACGTTCGCCGGTATCCGCGGCCAGGTAAGCGCGCACTGCCGGGTTGAACAATGCCCCGGCGAAACCTGTGGCCGCGGAGGCGATCAGCACCGCTGGTAGGGACTGGGCAACGATCAGCAAGGCGAATCCGCCGGTGCGCAGCAGGCATCCGGCCACGATCAACGGCTTGTAGCCGATCCGGTCGGCCAGCGTGCCGCCCACGACGAACATGCCCTGCTGGGAGAAGTTGCGGACACCGAGCACCAGCCCGATGGCCCACGTCGCCAGCCCGAGCGGGCCGGCGAGGTAGGCCGCCAGGTAGGGCATCAGCATGTAGAAACCCATGTTGATGCCGAACTGGTTGATCATCAGCATCCGGGCCGACCGGTCGAAGCTGCGAAACTGCGCCATGAACTCACTCATCGCAGCGCTGCAGCAGGGTCGATGACGGTCGCGCAGCGCGTCCAGGATTCGACGACCCGCTCAGTAGGGTCGGTGATAACGGCCGGCTCGTCGGGGGGAAGGTGATCGAGCAGACCGTGTTCGCGGCAGTAGTCGTCGTTGTAAATGGTGTCGAAATAGCGTTGCGGACCGTCGGGAAAGACCGCCGCAATAGTGGTGCCCGGTGACATCGTGCGCGCCGCCCAACCGGCCACCAGCGCAACCGCGCCGACGCTCCAGCCGCCGCTGGCGTGGTGGGTGGCCGTCAGGGCGCGGGCCGCCCACACCGCCTCGGCCGGGGCCACCCAGTGCACCTCGTCGAACGCCGCATAGTCGACATTGCGCGGATAGATGCTCGACCCCAGCCCGCGCATCAGCCGCTTGGTGGCGGGTTGGCCGAAGATCGTTGAACCGATGGTGTCCACGCCGATGACTTTCAGGTTCGGGTTGAACTCGCGAAGCACCCGGGCCACACCCGCGGAGTGGCCGCCGGTGCCCACCGAGCAGACCAGGACGTCAATCTGCCCGAGTTGCTCGATGAGCTCCAGCGCCAGCGACCGGTAGGCGTCGATGTTGTCGGGGTTGGTGTACTGGTCGGGGCACCACGCGTCGGGGTCGGCGGCCAGCAGCTCGGCGACCCGGTCTTTGCGGGCTTGTTGCCAGCCCCCAGTGGGGTGCGGCTCGGTGACCAGATCGACGTCGGCACCGTAAGCGCGCAGCATATTTTGCACGATTGGCTCCATGCCTGGGTCGGTGACCACGGTGACCGGATGCCCGTAGGTCGTGCCGGCCAGCGCGAGCCCTAATCCGAGTGATCCGCTGGTGGACTCGACAATGCGGGCCCCGGGCCGCAGCTCGCCACGGACACGGGCGCGTTCAACCATGTGCAGGGCGGGACGGTCTTTCATGCTGCCGCCCGGGTTGAACCCCTCGAGTTTGGCCCAAAATCCGCGATCGGTGGCGGTCAGCGGTTCCGAGATACGTAGCACCGGAGTGTTGCCGACCAAGGCGTTGGGCCGGCGATTAGGACCGGGGGCGGGGTCGCAGCTGGCGGCGGTGCGCTGGCCGTTCGCCAGGGTGGGTTGCGGTGAGCTCTGCAGGTCGATGGTGTCGAGGGACAGGTCGGAGAGCTCGCAGGCTTTCAAAGACAGAAGGTTGTTCATGAGATCGTCGCTTTCTGGTGTAAGGCCGCAACGCAGAGCGCGGCCATTGACATGGGCAGCGGTCACCGGCCGTTGTGGCAAAGCACAACAGCTTGACGCTGACCATTCAGCGACGAGAAAGACAGATCCGGGTCAACAGATCTTGACCCGTGAGGGCACCCACCGGCCCAAGCGGGGGACCCCGCCCAGCCGGCACAATAAGACTGGCCGTTGAACCCGCGCTGACGACGAAGGCCGCTACCAGAGCAAGCGCAACCAGAGCGGTGAACGACGACTTTGTCAGCATCACGGTTGGGAACGCCTCGTGGTGCACGCCGGACGAACCATCGTCAAGGTGTGGGTGACCGACGGCGATAGCGGATTCTCCGCCCAGCGAGGGTGCCACAGTGTGCGCTGACAGAGACGTGTGGGATACCGGCCGCAGTACGTCGGAGTGGGCGGCGATTGCGAGCATCCCCACCGCCGCCACAACGGCGACGAGGAAGCGCAGCTGTGGCCGGCTGCGCGCGGCCACGCGTCCGGCCTCCGCTCGCATCCGCAAGAACCCCATACCCCCAGAGGGTACGCCCATCTCCGGGCGTTGCCAAGTGTCAGGATGAAGTGATCTCGATTACGCCGCTGCCGCTCACCCGGGTTGCGATTTGGCCGAGTCGCCCGAGGGTTTCGGTCTAGCGGTTAGCTGAAAACGATTTTCATTGGCGCGCGATGGCGGTTGCAGGAGACTGCTTGGTCAATGTCCCGGGCGAGCCAGCCGTTATGACGAGCCAGCCGTTATAGCGTCACCGCAATTGCATCCGCCGGCCTGTAACAAACGGGTTCGGTTTCCTGGTCTCGTCGTGGATCCGGCCATACCCGGGGAGATATAGGGTGTCAACGCTCGGCGACGTCTCGTGGACTAAGCGGAGGCACGCTTGCCCTGCCGTGCGATCAGGAACGTACGAGTCGTGCGATGGCTGCAGACGCTTCGGTCAGCTTCGTTTGAGCGTCGTCGCCGCCCTCGGCGACTGCGCGTGTCACGCAGTGGTCGAGGTGCTCATCGAGCAAGTTCAGCGCCACCGACCGCATGGCACTATTGACCGCGCTTATCTGTGTTAGGACATCTATGCAGTACTTGTCTTCGTCGATCATCTTGGCGATGCCGCGAACCTGGCCTTCAATGCGGCGTAGCCGCTTGGCATAGTTGTCCTTCTGCGCCGAATATCCGGGCGGGGTTGTCATCTGGCCTCCTCGCGTATTAGCCGTCGGGTGATCTCAGCTGTAGTAGCCAGCGCGATCGCGCCTCAGCAGTGGCCGATCATGGACTGCAAACCCAGGGCTTCCAGGCAACGGCCAGGACCACGGGAATGCAGCGGATCGGCACGGGTCATGCAGCCATCATACCTACCCCGTAGGGGTACATGGAACGATGGCGGCACCAAGCATGTGCGAGATTTCCCGTCACCGTCACCCGCTCGACGAGCCCGTTCATGCACATCTTGCCACCCGGCCTCAGTTCCTCTCGGTCCGGCGCATACAACGCTGCGGCCATCCATCGGGTTCGTCGAGATTTGGGGGAGCCTCCCTCCCGGCCGAAGCCCTCATGTGGCAGCGGTATGGTTGCCTACTTTGTGACGCCTTTCCACTGGTTGGATACGGGGGCTCGGACTGATGGTGCAGGATGGCATGGCGGTATCCGACGAAAACTTCGCACTGTCCGTGACAGTCGACCATGTATTCGCTGCCAGGGCGTTATGAACGATGGCTATCTCGGTTTTCTGCGTTGTCCCCGGTGTGGATTGGAGGCACGCGAAGACCAAGCATCGTTTGGATGTCCCGACTGCGCACGCCGCGGCATCGGAGCCAACCTCACCCCTGCATACGCGTTGGCGCCCGGTGCCTTGCCGTGGCAGGCCTCCGAGCCAGGCATTTTTGGCTTTCGCGGGTTGCTGCCGTTGGCGCACGACGACGTCGCGGTGAGCCGGGGAGAAGGTGGGACGCCTCTGATTCCGTTGCATCGGCTGGGACCTCGACTGGGCTTGCACAGACTCATGCTCAAAGACGAAGCGCGCAATCCGACATGGTCATATAAGGACAGGCTGGCGGCGGTCGCCGTCACCAAGGCGGCGGCGTCTGGAGCTTCAACCGTCGTCGTCTCCTCGACCGGCAACCATGGTGCAGCGGCCGCGGCCTACGCCGCTGCGGCTGGGCTTGGCTGCGTGGTGCTCACCGTCTCGTCGGTACCACGCGAGATGCGCATCCTGATGCAGGCATACGGCGCCTGCGTCGTCGCCTACGACAAGGGCCCAGACCGGTGGTCGGTGTTGCGGGCAGCGGTCGAGGCGTTCGGCTGGGTACCGATGTCTGGGCTTGTGATCCCCCCGATCGGCTCCAACCCGTTTGGCATCGAGGGATACAAAACAATCGCCTACGAGCTGTGGCGCCAACTCGGCGAAACGCCGGATGTTGTCGTGGTGCCAACCGCCCATGGTGATGGGTTGGCCGGTATTCGCCGAGGATTTTCCGACCTTATGGGTTTGGGTCTTGCCAGCCGCATGCCCAGGTTGGTTGCGGCGGAGCTGTTCGGCGCCTACGCCCGCGGGCTCCATTCCCAAGAAGGACAGCAACCTACGGTTCCCGCGCAGCCTTCAATGGCGTTCTCCGTGGCGACACGTAGGGCGACTTATCAGGGGTTGGACGCCATAAGAGCCACTAACGGGACGGCGGTAGCCGAACCAAGCAATGACGCGATCGCTCGTATGCAACTCGAGTTGGCCTCGACCGAGGGCATTTACGTAGAAGGGGCATCCGTGTTGACGGTGCTCGCCGCCCACCACCTTGCCGAGCGGAGGTGGATTGATCCCGAGGAGAGTGTGGTGCTGTTATCGACGTCGACCGGGTTGAAGGATCCCGGTTCCTCCGCGGGCCACCTGCGCGATCTACCGGTGCTTGAACCCACCCTGGCGGCTCTTGAGGGTGCGCTGCCGGCGGGCATGTGCCGATGACAATACATTGTGACCGTCTGAACAGATCTGTCGTTCCGGGCTTCATCGAAGTCGAGGCCCCGCCAGGCACGACGAACAACTAGTGTTCGCCCGGCTGGTTTCGTCGGCGGCCGCCTTTCCGGAACCGTGGCCGGAATCCTACTGGTGCTTAGACACCCAGATGGCAAAGACCGACAACACGGTGGTCGCGACAATCACCAGAATCCCGCGACGATCGCCACCCACACCACGATCTGGTAGGGCCTGTCCGAATGAAGCGGTGGCGCCCCGACCGGTATGCGGCGTGACAACGAAGTCCCCCAGGGGGCTCCAGGATTTGTTACGGGCCGTCCTAAGGGTGCTTGGATACTTTTTACTCACTGTGATAAACCTTTGGCCTGGTCAGCCTATTTGGGGTTGGAGGCATCACAGCTCCGTGGGTCGTTGATCACGGCACCGGGCTCGGGCCTAGGCGTCGTGTCGCGACGGCATATCGATCTCAGACGAGTCTGCAGCTGCCGCTGTCTGCCCTGACGCCTAGACCCGCCCACCGGTATTTCCAGCTCGCCGCCGGGTCTGCGCAGCCGGACACAGTCGCCGGCGGTCATCGCGGCTTGCGAAGGCACTACCCGAAAGGAAGGCCCGAATGACCGCACCCCGCCCCGCGAAGCTGGTGGGCGCTCAGCGACCGTAGCCGCTCAACGCCATCGAACAGCTTAAGAAAGACGACGCTCCGCTCAACATGCGGAGGCGCGTCGAAAACGTCTACGCGGAAAGCGGTTTCGACAGTATGGGCAAAACCGATCTGCGCGGCCGGTTCCGTTGGATGAGGCTCTGTCGCGGTCCAGGATGGCAACACTACGCGGGCTGCCGCGCAACGGCACCGACATCCCCGCGGTCGACACAGCGGTGCTGCGGCTACGAGCAGCCCTGGGCGACAAGAACATCGTGGCGACAGTCGTCAAGCGCGGCTACCGGCTTGCGATTGACGACTGTCATCGATCTGACGAATGGGTTTGAGCGGATGAGAATGCCTGCGCTCGTTCAATGGCGCGCTTAAGCCCGCGCCCATATTTATCCCGCTGACCTACAGCTCAAATGTGGTCGGAGGGCTGATAGCTCGAAATCGCCCCGGTTGTGGGTCAGCAGCGGTACGCGATGGATGTTCGCGGCGGCATTGTGGCGCAACGCTTGACCTTGCCCCAGAGGCACGGTCTACTGTCGGGGCCACCATCGGCGGAATCCTGCGGCTGCGCATGAAGGGGAGGGTTTTCAGATGCGGAAAGCGCCTCAGTGGACTGACCGGGAAGCTCACGGGCGTTTGAAGCTGTCGACGGCCTATCGGCACAAGCACATCAAGAACGATGACGATAATTGGACCGGCTCCCTGGTGGGAGCTCCAATCGAATTGGGAGCGGATATGTGCGCTGCACCTACGCAACAACGGACCACAGCGCCGGCTGGTGTCGGCGTCGATAACGAGACCGTGATTGCTGGCCGGGTCGTCGACGACTCCGGTCGGCCGGTTGGTGGCGCGTTTGTGCGACTGCTGGACGCGTCCGACGAGTTCACGGCGGAGGTGGTCGCGTCGCGCACCGGTGAGTTCCGGGTGTTCGCTTCGCCGGGATCATGGACGGTACGTGCGCGGTCGTCGATCATCGGCAGCGGCGACGCCGTAATCACCCCCATGGGCCCGGGTATCCATGAGGTGGACATCAAAATCACTACCTGGACCGCTGGCTGCTAGATACGAAATACCCGGCAGCGCGGCCAGCATCGCCCGGTTGCTCGAAACCCGCGGTGCCGACGCCGCCCCTCGCGTGCGTGGCCACCAGATAGCACGCGGGCAGTGCGGAACTGTCGAGCGTCGCGATCGTTTGCTCGTCGGGTTGCGGGCCGAATGATCCGGGATGGTGCTGAAAACCCCATGAACTTAGGACACTGTCCAGCACGGTCACCGTGGTGTCCCTGCCCAAGGATGACGAATTGCATCGCAAACGCAGGCTGTGATCGCGGCGCCTGCCCGAGAACCGGGTTGCCACAGCCGGTATCGGGTTCCACGGGTGGGTCTCGACCGCCGAATTGCGGCTGGTCAACGAATTGGCCAGCGCGCTTTCTGCCGCACGAATCATCGCCCGCGGGCAAGGCTCTCTATGCCGTTGGCGATTCAATAATACGACAGACGGTGGCGGCCTGTCCGCGGCGTTGATCGCTGCGGGCAGTCTGTAACGCAGCGGCCAGCGTGGTGCGTAGCGCGCGTAAGTCGGCGATGGCGCGGTCAATGTCGCGAATGTGCTTGTCGAGCAGCGCGGCGACCTGCTCACAGGGCGCCATGCCGTGGCGATGCAAGTCGAGGATGTCTTTGATCTCCGACAACGTCAGGCCGAGGGTCCGGGCCCGCACGATAAACCGCAGGATCGCGATGTCGTCGTCGCTGAACAACCGGTAGCCGGCTTGGGTGCGCTCAGCCGGCGGCAGCAGCCCCTTGGCTTCCCAGATCCGGATGGCCTTGGCCGAGACGCCGACGGCGTCGGCGGCGTCGCCGACGGTGTGCGTCACAAGGGCCCGTTCACGGACGGCAGTCGTCATTAGTGATCCTTCCCGCGGCCGGATTCAAGCGCATTCGTTGGTCGTTCGGGGCTCGGCGTCAGGGTAGTGAGTCCGTTTACCCTGCCCCCTATTCTGGCTGAATTGCACAAGTCGTCCGGCAGCGCCGCGCTCCGCGAAGGCAACGTCGACGGTGACTCCAACGGTAGGGCTTACCCTAGGGGCAAGGTCAAGGGTGCGTGCGGCGGCCCGCCAGAAATTAATACAGCGCCCTAGCCCAGATTTTTCATGGAAATTGGTGTGGGCTGGGTCTGATATTGAATTGTGTTGCGGGGTAGTGATTTTGGTGTGGCGGCGTGGTTGGTCTGTCCCGTGTCGCCGGGTGGGGCGGGCTTTCCCAGGGCCAGTGGGTCTTTCGTGATCGGTCGGTCAGAGGGACTGTCGGTCAACCGAAGGCGGTGCGGATGCGGTGCCAGGCGGTCGCGATCAGGGCGGCCCACCGCCAGGTGGCATCGATGCGTAGCCGGGTTCGACGGGCGCCTCGGGTGATGCGGGCGGCCACGTGCAGCACCCGGTAGCGAAAGGTGTCGATCTCGGCGCGGGCCAGGCCGGGATGGGTGCTGAACCCGATGAGTCGTGCCCAGGTGACCAGATCGGCTGCGGCCAGCGTGATCTCCAGCCAGGCGGCGTTAGCGTCGAATGCCTGGCACGGCAGGTTGCCCAAGCCGGTGGCTTTGAGTTCACGGATGCGGTCCTCGACGCGGGCGTGCTGACGGTGCCGTAGCTCCAGGCCGGCGACCTGGCCAGGCACGACACAGGGGGCGGTGTCGGTGATGAACGCGGTGACCCGCATCCCGTCGGCGTCGGTGAACCGCAACTGCGCACCTGGATGCGGGCGTTCCCTGCGCAGGATCAGCCTCGTGCCTGGTGGCCAGCTGCTCAGGTTGACCAGCCCGGTGGCCTCGGCGACCCACGCCCCGTCGCGCAGGCCGCCGTCGGTGTCGATCGCCGGATACCAGCTATCGGCGATGTTGATGGTGTCCACCGCGTCCTGCACCCGCCAATCGACGGGATAGCCGAAGGAGAACCCCACCCCCGCTGTCCGGCAGGCGGTGGCGAAGTCGTGGGTGGCCCCGGCGGTATCGCAGCGCACCAGCACCTTGGGTCGGTGGGGATCGTTACTCGGGTCGGGTCGCCACGCCGCGGGCAGGGCCGCCAACGCCTGGTGCAGAACGGTGATGTGGTCGGCGGCGGTGTTGGAGCCGGCGCGGCCGGTGCGCAGCAGCCCGGCCAGGGCTTCCCCACCGGCGATCTCGGGGCGGTCCAGAAACGCCAGCAGCGGATGATGACCGTAGGTTTTCTTCCAGGTCGGGGTCGCCAGTTCCTTGTTGTCGGAGTGGTCGATGACCAGGGTGGCGTCGATGTCGATGTGCAACCAGCCGCCCGGTACGGGAGCCGCCCCCGCGGCCCAGGCCGCCGTTCTGGCTGCTGCCCGTGCGCCACGCACCCCGGGCAGGTGGGCAGCGTCGATCCGCTCATCGACCAGCCGCCACATCGTGGTCGTCGAGGCCTTCGCGCCCAGGACGTGCTCACGATCGCCGCACAACTGGCCGACGGCGTCGATGCAGTCCGCCCCGTCGGCGACCGCAGCGGCCAGATCGGCGAACACATCCCCCGGCGCGTACGTCCACCGGCCGCGGTAGGTATCGGCCAACACGGCCGTGACCTGCGCCGATAACCCGCTGCGGTCAGCGAGCTCACGCACCAGGGCCATCCCGGCATGCGACACGACACCATGGCCATCGGCGGACACCTTCACCCGCGATGCCACCGCGATATCCTTCACCTGCGAAGTGCCTTCCCGTCAGGATTGTTGAACCGTGGAGAAGTCCAATTATCCCTTGCAGGACAGGCACTTTCGCTTATCTACACACCGCCACAAGCGACATTCGGCGAAAAATCCGGGCTAGTGGGGATCGGCTTAGCAACGGAACGAATCTGGTTGTTTCGAAGGCGAGGCCACGGGCGTCAGACTGGGTCGCGCCACGGCCAGCCGATCATCAAGGCTGGGTTCGGTGTCGGGATAGCCTGAGCAGGTCGAGCTCGAATTCGGCAAACGTGGGGAGGATGTTGACGAACATCTTGCCCATCGAGGGCGGCTGTTAACCGAAGGCTTAATGGCCTTGAGCTACGCGCGGCAGTTCACCCGTGGTCGGCGCGGTCGCTGCCGTGCTCGACAACAGGTGGCACGCGGGGCATTTCCGCCCGTTGGGTCGGTACCTCGACTGGTCGCGCGGCCTGCACCGAGGTCATCCGATCGTCGCGAAGCGATCAGCAGCGGTGTTGGCGGCAGCTGACGACTCGGTTCCTTTCTCACGGTGCGAGTTTGATAAAGCCCGGCGGCATGGGTCGCGCCGGCGACGGCTCGACCGGACCGCCACCGCCGTTGTCACCACTGCCTCCATCACCGATGCCGCCACCGCCGTCGCCACCACTGCCGGCAGTGCCCCCCGGCTGAGGAGCATCAGCAGGAGGCTCCACCTCTTGCGGTGGTGGCGGGTGTTGCGGTGGCGGCGGCGATTGTTTTGCTGGCGGCGGTGGGGCGATCGGCGGGGGTGTCAGGATATGCGCCGTCGGCGGCGGTGGTGCCGGAATCTGCGGTGGGTCCGGTAAGCGGGGATCCCCCGCGGGGACCGCTCCGATCAGTGAGGCGAGCATTTTGCCATGCGCGTCTGACCGGTCGCCCCCGTAGCGGCCCGCCACAAAAACGCCGCCGTCCATCAAGTGCCGCAGCCGCAGCGTCCCGGTGCCCGTCGGTTCCTGCCACGCCGCCGACATGTTGGTCATATCCAACCCCGGCGGCGGCTCCCGCAGATCGCTTCCTGAGTTGACTGTGTCGTGCGTGTACGCAGCGACCCGGTGCGTCGGTTCATCCGATACCGGCTCGGATTTAGCCTTGATGGAGGCTATCTTGCTTTGGTCGGATGGGCAGTAGATCTGCACTGCGGCAGTGATAAATCGGGTCATGGTGGTCGTGAGGCGGGCGGGGTATCGGCGCACGGTCGGGTCTATGCTGTACGCATCGTTCCTCAGTCCGTCCAGTATGTCGTTCACCGGCATGCCGGCATCGAGTTTGCGACAAACTTTGTGGCCTGCGGCGATGACGGTTGGCACGTTTTTGATGGCGGGGATTTCTTCTTGATCGAGCAGTGCCAGAAACTGGTCGTCCTGGCTTGGGTCGGCCGTTGCTGCGCCGCCGTTCAGAATTGCGGCGCCGGTTAGCACCACGATGGCGGTAACCAGGGCACCGGCGTGGCTAGTGATGCCGGTGAACATGGTAGGGGTTTCCGTTCTGCTTGGGTGTCCACGGCGCCGCGAGCCATTGGCCGTCGGCGATACCGTGGTTGGTCTCGTGACGTGAGCCCTTGCGTCGCAGAAGGTTTCCCTACGGCGCTGGTGCTCGAAGGATCGATGTGAAGTGATGGACTATGTAGCCAATCGATGAATCTGCTTACGGCGTTGGTTGGGGCGCCGCATAGTGGCGTACAGGGACTACGAGGCCCAATTATGTTGTGGCTCAGCTCATATTCGCCTCCCTTTGCGTGAATACGGTGGAGGCATCACTGCCGGTAACTCCGACGGTAGAGAATGCCGCGAGGGCAAGGTCAAGGCGTAGCGTCGAAATAATTCGCTGCCCACGGCGTCCCAGGCCATCGGTTTCGGTGATACTCGCTGTAATCACGGAAGCCCGTGCGCTCCACAATGTTTTAGTATTGCGCCCCGGTCGAATATCAGCTGCAGTTAGACCGTGGACTCGATGAGGCCAATCGACCGGCGCCGGTGTGCCCTAACCCTTGACCTTGTCCTAGGGGTAACGCATAGCTTGGGGTTGCTCGTCGGCTAACGCGACGCGCGAGCCTGCCGAGAGCGTGAGCAATGACGGGGCAATGAGTGAAGGGAGCGTTCGAGATGGCATTGCATGGGCTCTTTGTGAAGGCGGCGCCCCACGTGTTGACTTTTGCGGCTTATGAGGCGCTACACCGAGTGGTGGCAAAGGCTCCGTGGCGGGAGGCAACGGTGTCCGCCATGGCCTGTGGTGTCCGCGGTGTCCGCAAGGCTGAGGAGAAGACCGAGCGGGCGCGACTGACAGCCGCCGACATGTTCGCCGAGGCGATAGAGCGCAGCGAGGAGAAAGCTCCGCTGTCAGCTGTGGCGAACGAGGAAGTTCCGCCTCAGCGGCGGCGGACTGGAAAGACCAGGACCTCTGATGCTGACAATTGATGCTCACCGGGATGCCGGGCTGACCATTGCGTCCGACGCAGCAGGGCGGATGCGTGTACACACCAACGGGTTTCGTATCGACGGGGGCCGCGCCGTCGCGATCGAGGAGATGCTCGGCAAGCTGAGCGGTGTGCGCGCCGTGCATGTCTATCCGCGAACCGCATCCGTTGTGATCAGGTATTCGCCCGCTTTCTGCGACACCGCTGCCATCTTGTCGGCGATCACCGATGCTGAGCACAGCCCTGCCGCGCCGGTGCCCGCGCGTGCCCGTGCCCCCCGCTCGCCTGATATCGGCAACGGCGGCATAGCGGGCAAAGTCACCGGCGGCGTAGGGCGAACGCAATTGGGCCTGCGAGGTGACGTGGCAGACCATTTGCCCGAGATCGAGCAGCAGCTGGAAGCTTCGAAGACAATCGACACGGTCGTGTTCGACAAGACCGGCACCCTCACCCGCGCCCAGATGCAACTCACCGATGTGATTGTCGGCAAGCGGCGCCAGCCAAATCTCGTGCTGCGACTTGCCGCCGCGGTGGAGGCGGGCTCCGAACACCCGATCGCCGCGGCGATCGTTGCCGCTGCGCAAGGCTGCGGATTAAAGATTCCGGCCGCCACAGCGTTCACTAATCTCGCGGGGCACGGGGTACGCGCCAAGGTCGACGGCCGGCCCGTGCTGGTTGGGCGGCGCAAGCTCGTCGACGAGCATGATCTGCTTCTGCCGGACCACCTCGCTGCGGCGGCCGCGGAACTGGAACAGCGGGGCCGCACGACGGTCTTCGTTGGCCGAGACGACCAGGTTGTGGGTGTGCTCGCCATGGCTGACACGATCAAAGACGACGCCGTCGACGTGGTCCATCACCTGCATGCCATGGGCCTGCAGGTCGCCATGATTACTGGCGACAGCATTCGCACGGCCGCCGCGATCGCGCACCAGGTCGGTATCCACCAGGTGGTGGCCGAGGTAGTGCAGGAAGACAAGGTGACCGAGATCCGGCGGCTACAGGACGAGGGCCGGGTGGTCGCGATGGTCGGCGACGGCGTCAACGATGTTCCCGTTTTGGTGCAGGCCGATCTGAGCGTTGCGATCGGCCCCTGCACCGACGAGGCCATCGAAGCCTCCGATATCACGCTGATGTCCGACCGCTTGTACGGTGTCGTGCACGCGATCGAGCTGTCGAGGCGGACCCTGCGCACGAGCAATCTGAACCCCGGCGGGGCCTCCGGCTACAAGACCGCCGCGATCCCACTTGCCGCGGTCGGCTTGCTGAACGCCGTCATTGGAGAATCCATCTCTACCGGTCCGCCGGTGTGGACAAACGCTTGACCCTGCCGTAGGGGCAACCCTTACGTTGGGGCTGCCGTCAACTCTCCCGATGCGCGTGACTCGCACCGCCGGGAGCGTGAACGAATGACGGGGCAACGATGTGAAAGGGAGCGTTCGAGATGGCCTTGCATGGATTTTTGGTGAAAGCGACGCCCCACCTGGCGACTTTTGCGGCGTATGAGGTGATACACCGGGTGGTGGCGAACGCTCCGTGGCGGGACGCGACCGTTTCCGCGATGGCCTGTGGCGTCCGCGGCGTCCGCAAAGTTGGGGAGCGCACCGAACGGGCTCGGTTGACGGCCGCGGACATGTTCGCCGAGGCGATAGAGCGCAGCGGACAGGAGGTTCCACCGTCAGAGGTGGTGGACGAGAAAGTTTCGCCGCAGCCGCGGCGGGCTGGGAAGACCAGGGACCGCTGATGCTGACCATTGATGCTCAGCCCGATGCGGGGCTGACTGTCGCATCCGACGCAGCGGGCCGGATGCGGGTAAACATCAACGGGTTTCGTATCGACGGGGCCCGGGCCGCCGCGATCGAAGAGATGGTCGGCAAGCTGCACGGTGTGCGCGCCGTGCGGGTCTATCCGCGGACGGCATCCGTTGTGATCCGATATTCGCCCGAGCACTGCGACTCCGCTGCCGTCTTGTCGGCGATCGCCGAGGCGGAGCACAGCCCCACCACATCGGCGCCTCCGCGTGCCCGGCGCTCAGCTGATAGTGGCAACGGCAGCATCGTGGGGAAAGTCGTCGGCGGGATAGGGCGGACGCTGTTGGGTCTGCGCCATGACGTGCCGGATCGTCCACCGGAGATCGAGAGGCTGCGGGGCGCGCTGGAAGGCATCGGCTATCAGCACGAGCCGGTTGCCGCGAGTCAGCTGTCACCGCGCGACGAGGCTGAGCGCGGGATTCGGGCCTGGTTACGGCGAGTGCGGTTGGCCTGGCCGTTGGGCCTGTTGGCATCTGGTTTGACGATGTTCTTCGGCGCCTACCCATGGGCGGGGTGGTTAGCCTTCGTCGCGACGGTGCCGGTGCAATTCATAGCCGGGTGGCCGTTCCTGTTGGGGGCGGCGCAGCGGGCGCGGGAGAAAACTGCGAACATGGACACGCTGATCACACTCGGCACGCTGACCGCGTTCATCTACTCCACCTATCAGCTGTTCGTTGGCGGCCCGCTGTTCTTCGACACCGCGGCATTGATCATTGCGTTCGTGGTCCTGGGCCGCTACTTCGAGGCCAGAGCCCACGGCAAGACACGGGAGGCGATCAGCAAGCTGCTGGAAATGGGCGCCAAGGAAGCTTGCCTGCTCATCGACGGCCAAGAGCTCCTGGTGCCAATTGATCGGGTGCAAGTCGGAGACCTGGTGCTGGTACGGCCTGGGGAGAAGATCCCGGTCGACGGCGAGGTCATCGACGGTCGTGCCGCCGTGGACGAGTCGATGCTGACCGGCGAGTCCGTCCCGGTCGAGAAAACGGTGGGTGACCATGTCGCCGGGGCCACCGTCAACACCGATGGGCTGTTGACCGTCTGCGCTACCGCCGTCGGGGCCGACACCGCGCTAGCGCAGATTGTGCGCCTGGTCGAGCAGGCACAGGCCGGCAAGGCCCCGGTGCAGCGCTTGGCCGATCGGGTCTCGGCGGTGTTTGTGCCGGCTGTCGTCGGCGTTGCCGTGGCGACGTTTTTCGGCTGGACACTGTTCGCCGCCAACCCGGTCGCCGGGATGACTGCGGCGGTCGCGGTGCTGATCATCGCGTGTCCGTGTGCGCTGGGCTTGGCCACCCCCACGGCGATCATGGTCGGCACCGGCCGAGGCGCCGACATGGGGATCCTGGTCAAGGGTGGTGAGGTGCTGGAAGCCTCGAAAAGGATCGACACTGTGGTGTTCGACAAGACCGGCACCCTCACGCAAGCCCAGATGCGGCTCACCGATGTGATTGCCGACAAGCGGTGTCAGCCCAATCTGGTGTTGCGGATTGCCGCCGCGGTCGAGTCGGGCTCTGAGCATCCCATCGGTGCGGCGATCGTTGCCGCTGCTGAGGAATGCGGGTTAGAGATTCCGTCCGCCACGGCCTTCGCCAACCTGGCCGGGCACGGGGTGCGCGCCGAGGTCGAGGGCAAGCCGGTGCTGGTCGGACGGCGCAAGCTCGTCGACGAGCACGATCTGCTTCTGTCCGATGACCTCGCCGCTGCGGCCGACGAACTGGAAGAGCAGGGCCGCACCGCGGTGTTCGTAGGCCGGGAAAGCCAGGTTATTGGTGTGCTCGCCGTGGCCGACACGATCAAAGACGACGCCGCCGATGTGGTCCATCGGCTGCATGCCATGGGGCTGCAGGTTGCCATGATCACCGGTGACAATGCCCGAACAGCCGCGGCCATCGCGAAGCAAGTCGGCATCGAGCGGGTGCTGGCTGAGGTGTTGCCGCAAGACAAGGTGACCGAGGTTCGCCGACTACAAGACGAGGGCCGGGTGGTCGCGATGGTCGGCGATGGCGTCAACGACGCACCCGCCCTGGTGCAGGCCGATCTTGGCATTGCGATCGGCAGCGGTACCGACGTGGCCATCGAGGCATCCGATATCACGCTGATGTCCGGCCGACTCAACGGTGTCGTGCATGCGATCGAGCTGTCGAGGCTGACGCTGCGCACGATTTATCAAAACCTTGGTTGGGCCTTCGGTTACAACACCGCCGCGATACCGGTGGCCGCGCTCGGCGTGCTGAATCCGATTATTGCGGGCGCGGCGATGGGATTCTCCTCGGTCAGTGTGGTGACCAACTCGCTGCGGCTACGCCGCTTCGGGCGCGATGCTTCGCAGAGGATTCCCGAGCATGCGGTATAGCGGATCTTGATCGGCGACCTCGCGCTGCGGTGGACGGTTACCGTTCTCTTCGGCGCTAGCTTCGTGGGGCACCTGTATGGCCTTGTCGCGCAACATGAACTCTGGATATGCAGGGTCGAGCGCCTGTTGCACCTCGTGATGTCGGCGGCGATGCTTGTCATGGCCTGGCCCGCCGGAATGAAACTCCCGACACTTGGGCCGCTGGTTCTGTTTCTAGCCGCGACCGTTTGGTTCCTGCTTGTGGCCGCGCACGTATTTTCCAGCACCGCTGGACGATTGACCAACGGCTACCACGCCATAATGATGGCCGCGGTGGCTTGGATGTATGCGGCGATGACCGGCGGCTTGCCGGGCAAGCCTAGTCACTCACTCGACCGCACCGTTTCTAGGTCGCCAGCCATGGAGATGCCGGGTATGGAAATGTCAGCGCACGAACCCGGGTGGATCACCGTCGTCAACTGGATTGCGACCGTCGGATTCGCAATTGCCGCGATGTATTGGCTCTACCGGTATTTCGTCCAGCCCATAAACAACCCGGTGCCGAACATCCCTTACCTCGCGGACTTGGGACGCCTATATCAGGCTTTCATGGCCACGGGTATGGCCATTATGTTCGGCGTAATGCTGTAGAAGCCTGACATTCGCCCCACCGGTACTCACTTGTCAGCGGCTTGCGTATAAAGCCGCCGTTGAAGTGCGCCATCGAATAAGCGCCGGATGGTTGTCGGTTAGGGTCCCCCGACTTAGGACAAGTTAGTGTGCATGGCTGCCGTTGATCTTGGCGATGGCGTTGCGGAGGTCGTCGGGTCGGGGGTCGACAGCGGTCAGGACTTGTCTGCCGGCTTTGATCTGCACGGTGCGGTAGCGGCGCGCGGTCCGCACGAATTTCTTGATGCTCCAGCTGGTTTGGGTCTCGATGTGGTGGCTGACGGTCAGGGCGGCGAACACGATGGTCAGGTGAGCGTCGATGGATTCGCGCTTGTGGTGATAGATGGGCCTTGCCTGCAGGTCGTGCTTGGACATCCGGAAGCTCTTCTCGATGCGCCAGAGCTGGTGGTAGGCCCCGATGACAAACTCCGGTGTCTGTTCGATGAGGTTGGTGGTGTAGCCCTTGAGCCCTGCAAGGCCACGGGCCTTGGCTTCCAACTCGCGGTTGACGCTCTTGGTGGCACCGGTGAGCTTGATGAATCGATTGCGTTTGACAGGGGCTCGCCCGTCAACGGCCTTCTCGGCTTTGGCGACCTGCTCGGCGATGCCGCGCAGAGTGCGGCGCGCCCGGTCGTGACGGTATTGGTAGTAGACGACGCGATCGGGGATGCCTCGTGTCTTCTCACCGCTGGTCGACAGCCAGGGTTGGGTGAAGATCTGCCCGTCGTCGATGTTCTGATCGGGATGCTTGTCGCGCCATTCGCGCACTACATCGGGCACGAATGGGATCTTGGTACCGAGGATGAACGACAGCCCCGAGGCTTTCAGCGCGATCTGATTAGCCTCGGAGATCATGCCGGCATCGGCGACGACGATGACATCGGTGAGATTGTGGGCGGCCTTGAACGCGTTGATCACTGGCAGCATGGTCGCGGTCTCTGCTTTGTTGCCCTCGAACGCCTCGACGGCCAACGGGAACCCCGACGCGTCGGCGTCACCGGCATCGGTTTCGAAGTACAACGTTTATGCCGATCTTTCGGTTATGCCGATGTTTCGGGTTGATGCGCAGGTCAGTGGCGCCGTTGCCGCTTGAAAGGTCGGCATAAGCAGTTCGGTGCGACGCTCCAAGTACGCGTCTACTTGGAGGTTGATTGTCGTGATGACGGTGATGCCCGTAGCGGCTTGTGGTCCGCTGGCGGGGGCGGTGATGGATCGGCTTGCGGCATGGATCGCGGCCGAAGGATATGCGCACACGATGACTCCCCAGATCTTGGGAGTGGCCCGTGGACTGAGCGCGTGGATGGCCGACCAGCACGTGGGGCTCGATGCCCTATCTGTTGGAGTCCTTGAGGAATTCGAGGCCGCGTATCCACTCGGTGCGCCGGGTCATCAGTTGGTTCGGATGCGGTTGCCGGCGCTGCGGCGCTTTCTGATCGAGACCGGCTATCTGCGCGGGGTTCACCCAGTTCGCAAGCGGCCCAGGCGTCCTGGCCGCAGGGTGGGCCGGCCGCTCAGTGTAGCTGCAGAGCGGGAGCTGGAGGAATGGGCGCGTTGGCAGCGTGAGGTGCGCGGGATCAGCGGGGGGTGCGTCGGCCACCGACGTCAGTGGGTCGGCGAGTTCGTCGAGTCGCTGACCCGAAATGACGCGGTCGATTGGCACCGCTGCGATGTCAATGCCCTGAATGGCTTCGTCGGCTGGCGTTCCCATGGATTTTCATCGGCGTCCTGCACGGGCATCGTTGACGCTCTGCAGTCACTGATGCGTTGGGCGCTGGCCACCGGCCGCCTGCAGCATGACCTAACCGGCGGGATCCTGCGCGCCCGCGCTTCTCGGGTGACGCTGCCGCGTGGTCTGTCCGTGCCCCAAATCGAAGCCCTGCTCGCGGCGTGTGACGCACGCACCGTCTCGGCTATTCGGGATTGGGCGGTGATCGCCGCGCTGTGGCGGCTCGGGTTGCGTGCCGGGGAGGTCGCGAGCTTAATGCTCGATGACCTTGATTGGGCCGCAGGCAGATTGAGCGTCGTGGGTAAGAACCAGCGGCGTTTGACGCTGCCGCTGCCGGTCGATGTCGGCGAGGCCCTGGTCGCGTGGCTGCGCGTGCGTCCCTCCGCCGCGGCGGATCGGGCGTTGTTCGTGCGTCTGCGCCCGCCGAACCGGCGGCTGAGCAGTGCCGGGATTTCCGACATTGTCAAACACCGCGCTGAAGCCGCCGGCCTCGGTGTCGTGCATGCGCACCGTCTGCGGCAGAGCGCGGCGATGAACGTGATCGCCACTGGCGGCTCGCTGGTCGAGGCTCAGGAGCTCCTGGGCCATCGAAGCGTTTCCAGCACACGGGTATACGCCCGGACAGACCTTGTCTCCTTGCAGACGCTGACCGTGGCGTTCGGTCAGGTGCCCCGATGAGCCTGCACGATAACCTCGACGCCTACCTGATTGCGCGCCGCCAGTTGGGTTTTCAGCTCAAGACCACTGAATACCTGCTTCGGCAGTTCTGCGACTGGCTCGCCGACGGTGGCAGCTCCGAGGTCTTCACGATCGATCAGGCTGTGCAATGGGCAACCCAACCCCGGGATGCCCGCCCGGTGTGGTGGTCACAACGGCTGACTGCCGTGCGGCCATTCGCCGCCTACCTCAACGCGGCTGGCGCGCAGGCACCGATCATCCCCAAAGGGCTGCTGCCGGTCCGAACGACCCGATGCGCCCCCTACATCTACTCCCAGTCAGACCTCGACCGGCTCCTTGACGGGTGCTCGTCGTTCTTCAGAACGGTTCGGGTCGCAGCAACGATGCGCACGATCATCGGGCTGTTGGCCGCCACCGGTTTACGGATCGGCGAGGCGACACGCCTGCGAATCACAGACCTCGATGCCGACCAGAACGTCCTGACCATCTATGGGACGAAAAGACCGCTGGATCGGCTCGTGCCGATCCACCCAAGCACCACAGCGGCATTGCTTGCCTACACAAACCTGCCCGAGCGCCTCGCCACTCACCCGGCGACAGGCGGGCCGATCTTCGTCAACGCCGCCGGCACCGGGTTCGTCATCGAGACGATCGAGCAACACTTCCGCGCCCTGGCCGACTCCTTGCAGCTGAGCGTCCCGGGCCGGCGTCGACCACGGCTGCACGATCTGCGGCACACCTTCGCCACCGGCCACATGGTCGCCGCCTACACCCACGGTGCGGACCCCGCACGAACCCTTGGCCTGCTCTCAACCTGGCTCGGGCACACCACGCCCGAGAACACCTACTGGTATCTCAGCGCTGTCCCCGAATTACTCGCCGCCGCCGCGCGACGACTCGAAACCGACATCGAACAAAGCGAAACATCATGACCGCCTTGGCCATTGAACTGCAGACAGACATACTTCACCGTGTTTCGCTCACACCCAACGCGATCTCGCCGCCAACACCATCAGCGCCTACCGTGACACCTGGCGGATGCTCATCAGATATCTCGCAGAATCGACCAGAACCAGAGCCGAACGCATCGACTTCACCGACGTCGACGCCCAGGCCGTCTCCGCGTTCTTGGATTACCTGGAAACCGAGCGAGGTAACACCGTTTCCACGCGCAACTCCCGGCTATGCGCGATCCGGGCCGTGCTCTCCCACGCTGTGGTCAATCATCCTGAGCATGCCGCCACCATGACCCGCGTCCTGGCGATGCCACCCAAACGCCACCCGAAGCCGATGCTGGAATTCCTCACCGCCGCCGAAGCCGACGCTCTGATCAACGCCCCCGATCGCACCCGCTGGACCGGCCGACGCGATCACGCGCTACTGGTTCTGGCCATCCAGACCGGACTGCGGGTCAGCGAACTATGCTCACTGACCACCTCCAACGCCCACTTCGGATCCGCAGCGAGCATCACTTGCACCGGCAAAGGCCGCCGCAAACGGGCAACGCCGCTGACCGCGACCACCGTCGCGGTCATGAGCGCGTATCTAACCGAGCGATCGACCCGCCCCGGTCAGGCCCTCTTCTGCGGACCCGGCGGCGATCACCTCTCCCGCGACGCGCTCGAGCACCGGCTCGCGATCCACCTCCCCACAGCAGCAGCAAGTTGCCCCAGCATCGCTGACAAGCACGTCACTCTCCACACCTTGCGCCACACCGCAGCGATGAACCTCCTCGCCCAGGGCGTCGACGTCGCCGTCATCGCACTCTGGCTCGGACACCAACGAACCCAATCCGCCGACGCCTACCTGCACGCCGACATGAACATCAAGCAGACTGCGATCGACCGGACCCGACCACCGAACACCAAACCCGGCACCTACCGACCCGAACCCGACATCCTCGCTTGGCTCAACAGCCTATGAATATGCCGACCTTTCAAGCGGCAACGGCGCCACTGACCTGCGCATCAACCCGAAACATCGGCATAACCGAAAGATCGGCATAACAACGTTGAGACATCATAGAGCACTAGCGACGTGGGACCCAGTCCGGCGCGAGCTGCGCACGCCACTGACAGTGCTTGGCGCACAGCAAGTTTAGCGAACTTCGGCAGACGACGCGTGACAGTGCGGTAGTCGACGGTCTCCACGCCCGTCTCGGCGAGCACGCGTAGCGAGTCGGCCTTGCTGGTCGGTTCAATGATGCGGGCCAACACCAGATCACGGAACACCGCGTCGCAACCGGTTGCCGCATCGAAGCCAAGTACCTGATAGGCCGCGCACAACGATTCCCACAGCGGGGTCGACTTCGTCGAGACGATCTCCAACGGATCACCATCAACACCGGCGGTGGCCAGCCCGAGGTCAAGGCTGATTTGGCCCTCGGCAAGGCGCTGACGTGCCGCGGCCTTGAGCGCTTCGACCTCGCCATCGTCGTGTGCCGAGCCCAGATGCTCGATCTTTCGCGACCCACGCCGGGTCGACCACACGATCTGCACCGCAGTCGCGCCCGAAGCGGTTTTCACGGTGCGGACATAGGCCACCAGCGCCTCCTAGAGCCCGGATTTAGTGTGCAGATCTCGACCCGACATCCAGAGAATTCGCAGCTCAACGTCCGGCGGCACTCGGCAACGCCAGAAAATGTCCTAAGTCAGGTTCAGCGCGCCATCGAATAAGCGCCGGATGGTTGTCGGTTAGGGCCCCGTTGGCACCAAATGGAACATTCCATCGAAATGGAATGTTGGGACCGGTATGCGTATCGGAGAGCTTGCCGACCGGCTGGGCATCAACACCAAGACAATCCGGTACTACGAGTCCATCGGGCTGCTCCCCCCACCACAGCGCACATCCTCCGGTTACCGCCACTACAGCACCGCCGACGTCGACCGGCTCACCTTCATCAAAACAGCCCAGCGACTCGGGATGAGCCTGGGCGAGATCCGCGAGGTTCTCGCCTTCTGCGACCGTGGCCAACTCCCCTGCGGGTACGTCCGCGAGGTCCTGGACCAACAAGTCACCGGAATCGACCAACGCATCGCCGAACTGGTCCGGCTGCGTGAACAACTGGTCACCCTGCAATCGCAGACCGCGCACCTGCCCTCCGCCGAATCCGGCTGCTACTGCGGCATCATCGAGCACGCCACCCTGCCCGCCCCACGACTGGGTACACAGTGACGGGCGGCCTGCTCCGGTCGAACAGGCCGCCCCGGAGTCCGCGCTAAAGCCGCTGCCCGACACCAGCAGCGATCAGCGACTCCCGATCAGGCGCGCGGCCCTGGCAGCACGGAGCCAGAAGACCATCCACGACTACCGCCGGAACCGATCCGATCCCGTATTGGGCCGCCGCGTCGGCACCACCTTCCCGCAGATCGCGAAGCGTTAATTCGCAGTCCGGACAGGCAAGTTCCTGCACCAGACGAACCGTGGGCTCGCACACCGGGCATCCAGCGACGAAAACCTCAACGTGGCGCTTTGCCATCATCATCACCTCCGGTCTCGACGCTATCGCTTCCATCCGACTGGAATGTCAAGCTGGACCGAGGCAAAGCGCGACTTTTCCCGGACCGCACACGGCGCAAAGACTCGTCGCACACCCAGCGCGCGCAGTTGCTGAACCCAATGTCCCGTGACCTGACCCGTCCGCGCGTCCGGGATGTGCCGGACGTGTCGACCAGGCGACAAATGAGAACACCGGGTTCTTCGAACTCGGGGAAATCCGGTACGGACCATGAAGGCGGGCGGTCATGTAGCCGCAGCCGACCAGACACGATAGTGCACCGACACCCGCGGCTGCGAGATGCCGCCTTGGGCCACACACAGTCCGCCGCGGTGCGTTCACCGACCACTATGTATTCCACCAGCTTCAGTCGCGTGCGGTCGCAAGGGCACGGAAGAACCGGGCGGTTGCGTCCAGATGCTGTGCACGGCGCCGCGGTGGCCTCGGCTACGGCGACGGAAGAACCCGCTGGTATCGCGCCCCTACCAGGGTTTCGGCAAGTATCGTCTCACCAGCCGCAAACGAGGCGGGACTACTTGCGTGGCCGTAAGAATCCTGGCACCCATCATTTAGGCGGCCGCCTCCTGGTGTTCGGGGACCGGCAGTGCTAGGGCGGCATCGCCGAGATCACGCAGCGCGTGATAGCAGCGGCGCAGGATTTTGCGTTCCACCGCCAAGGTGGAGTTCTTGCCGTTATGGTCGTCGCGCTTGGCTGCCAACTTGCAGTAGTAGGCGTAATCGGGGGAACTGCGCCAATATGAGCGGCCAGCCGGCGATCAGCCTCCCACTGCACCGCAATGCCGAGGGCCTACCGATCGGCGTCCAGCTCGTCGCCGCTTACGGCCGGGAGGACGTGCTGATTCGCGTTGCCTCCCAACTGGAGTCGGCCCACCCGTGGTTGTCTCAGCACCCGGCGGCGCATTGACGATCCGACGGTCTTCGATGAAGTGCAGGCTGATCGCCGTCAATCGGCCTAGACTCGAAGCATCGACGCGTGCGGCTGGGAGGGCGCATCCGGAGGGGAGGCGGCGATGAGTTCTCAGCAAGCACACCGCCCATCTGCCCCGATACCACTTGAATTGCCGCCAAGCCGGATAGTGCCGGTGCGCGCACCGGACGGCACCTGCCTGCATACCGAGGTCTTCGGACCCGAGGACGGCTATCCGATCGTGTTGGCGCATGGCATCACGTGCGCGATCCGGGTATGGGCCTACCAAATCGCGGATTTGGCCACCGATTACCGCGTCATTGCCTTCGACCATCGCGGCCACGGCCGCAGCGGTTTGCCCCCGCGCGGCAATTACCGGCTCCATCACCTGGCTTCCGACGTCGACGCCGTACTCGAGGCCACCCTTGGCCCCGGGGAGCATGCCGTCATCGCCGGCCACTCGATGGGCGGAATTGCGATCGCCGCGTGGTCGGAGCGGTATCGCCACAAGGTCCCGCGCCGGGCCGACGCCGTCGCGCTAATCAACACGACCACCGGAGATCTGCTGCGCGAAGTGAAGCTACTGCCGGTGCCGGCGCCGTTCGCGGCGGTCCGGGTGTTGGGCGGGCGCGCACTGGTCAACATCTTCGGTTCGTTCACGGTGCCGCCCGCGGTACGGCGCGCAACCCGCGAAATGATTTCGCTGCTGGCAGTCGGCGCCGACGCCGACCCCGACATCGCGGACCTCATCTACGAGCTGTTCG
Source organism: Mycobacterium sp. NGS62 (assembly GCF_059812285.1). Classification (NCBI taxonomy): domain Bacteria; kingdom Bacillati; phylum Actinomycetota; class Actinomycetes; order Mycobacteriales; family Mycobacteriaceae; genus Mycobacterium; species Mycobacterium sp. NGS62. The sequence goes on from NZ_JCALCK010000002.1 coordinate 206,396, forward strand.
ACGCCACATCACCGGCGGGACGCGGCGGCTGCGGCAGGGCGCTGGTCGACGCGCTGGGGTCGCGGCACATCAGCTTGTCCGGTCTGACGGTGCCGACACTGGTCATCGGCAGCGAACGCGATCGGCTTACGCCGCTGAGTCAGTCCCGCCGGATCGCGGCGGCCGCGCCGAACCTGGTCGGGCTGGTCGTGCTGCCCGGCGGTCACTGCGCGATGCTCGAACGCCCCACCGAAGTCAACCGCCAGCTGCGCGAACTGGTGGAATCAGTCGCCGGCGAGCGGCGCATCAGCTCGTAGCCGGCCAGCAACCTCGGCGGCCGCACGCTGGCCCGATCGCACCGCCCCGTCCAGGAACCCGGTCCACTCATCGGCGGTCTCGGTGCCTGCCCAGTGAATCGGCCCGACCGGGCGGCGCAACCACGGCCCGTAACGGGTCCACGATCCCGGCGGCACCGCAGCCGTCGGCCCACCGGCCGCGAATTCTTCTGCGCCCCAACGGTGATCGACATAGTCGAGTGGCTTGAGGGCATCGTCACCGAACAGCGAGGCGAAGCAGCCCAACGCGCGCTGGCGGCGCTGCTCTGCAGGTAACGCGTCGAAGCTGCGGGCGTCGACGAATCCCAGCAGGATGCCCGGACCGTCGGGCTGCGGGCTCACGTCGAACGTGATGAACACCGGGCCCTCGTCGGACAGTGCTTCGCCTGAGCACCCGGCGTCCCGCCAGAACGGAGTGGGGTAGGCGGCGTAAGCCTTGGACAGTTGGCCCTGCGGCCAGCAGGTAGCCAGCCGCTGGTATTCGGCGGGCAGCGCAGGAGTGAAACCGATGCTCGCCCGATGTTCCGGGGGGATCGCCACGACCACGAATCTGGCTTCCGCCCTGCCCTTTTCGGTCACGATGAGCGCCGTGCCGTCCCGGTGCTCGATACTGCGCACCGCGGCGCCCAGCACCACCCGGTCGCCGAGTTCGACGGCCATCGCGTCGGCGATCTGCTGAGTGCCGGCCAAGAAGCGGTCCTGCTGGGCACCGTCATGCACGTCGAGTAGTCGATCCAGGCCACCGGCCGCCCGCACATATCGGGCGGCGTGCAGCATCGACACGTCGTCGGGTTCGCAGCCCCAGGTGACCCGAGCCATGATCGCCAAGAGGTCGCGGGCAGTGGCGCCGGCACGCACCGCCTGCAGCCAGCCGCCCAGCGACTGTTCGTCCAGCCGCGACGCTCGCCGCGCGGTCCACGGTTCGGCTAGCGGTACTTGTCGGGCAATACGCTCGAATTGCCAACGCACCCGGCCGATGTCGAGTAATCCGCCCAGCGACAACCTCGGGATGGTGCCGGAATACGAGCGGGTTTCGCCCCGCCACCGGATCAGGTTGGCGCCATCGGCGAAGGTCGGGGTGGTTTCGATGCCGAGTTCGGCGGCCAGCTTCAAGACCGCATCCTGTGTCGGGCCGACGAACGTACCGCCCAGATCGACCGGGATGCCGGCGACATGCCCGGTGTAGGAGCGCCCGCCCACCCGGTCGCGGCCCTCGAGGACCAACACCTCGTGCCCAAGCCGCATCAACTCACGGGCTGCGGTGAGTCCGGCGAAACCGGCCCCGATTACGACAACGTCGGCGGTCCAGTCCATGCCTCACAGTGAACCGCCCAACGTCGACTTGTTGCGCCCAAACGCCCGAAATATCCCAACAAGTCGACGTTCGCGCCGTTCAGGGGGCCACCGTCAACCAGTCTTTGAACCCCGACGGGTCATGTCGGCCTAGCGCGCCGTGTTCGTAGAGCCCCCAGCCCTCCACCGGATCGGCGTCGCCGTCGCGGCACACCGCGCGGCCCACATGGTCGATCACCCCGAACCCGGAGCGTGCGACGACGGCCGGGTCGGTCATGTCGTAGGTCAGTCGGTCGGTGAACTTCTCGCCCTTCCACATGCCGTGCAGCCAGTCCGAATCGCCGCCGTAGCCGCCGCCGACGTGGATCGGCACCGGCAGCTTGGACTCCACCTCGAATCGCACCGGGGTGCCGTCCGGCCTGGACGCTTCGATCGTGGCGCCGGTCGGGATGCGGGTGCCTGACCGGTAATGAATCTTGACGCGCGGCCAGCCCAATTGCTCGACACGGCCGTCGCGCCAGACTCGGGTGCAGTCGTTGAGTGATCGAAACCCGTTGGGCTCTTCCTGAATGATGAGCACGATGGCGAACTCGTCGAACGCCATCGGCACGTAAAGCCACCACATGCCCTCGAACGGCGGGTCGGCCGGACGTCCCGCCGGTTCGGCTTCACCGATCGGCCGGATACCCCAGGACCGGTCCCGGCTGCCGATCCAGGTCGCCGGATCGACGGCGATCTCCTCTCCGTCGACCAAGATCCGTCCGCTCCACGAGCCCAGCTGGGCGAAGCGCTGCGCGTTCAGCGTCACCCGGTTACCCGATCGCAGGATGTGCGGTTGCTCCTGGACGGGGTCGAACAACCCCTCCCAGGCCAGGTCGACGGCGATGCCCTCGGTTTCCTCCAGGATCACCCGCAGCTTGCGCAGCGGTTCGTTGACCTCGACCCGGTAGCCGCCCACGTGCTGGTTGAGCCGGTCCTGGTCGATGGCGTCCGAGAGGTGCACCGCCGTTTGGGTGTCGCCGCGGCGGATCAGCACAAACGCGTCCTTGATCCCGAGGTTGGGGTAGTAGCCGATGCCGGTGACCAGGAAGATGTCGCCGGTGCGGTCGTGGGCGTTGAGGTAGGACCGGTCGTAGAAGTTGCGGTCCGACGAGCCCGGCCAGGCGATCGGCTGGGGGATCTGGTGTACCGGAAACTCGTCGAGCGGTCCGAGCATCAGTCTTCTCCTATGAGTCTTTTCATTAATCCGGCGTGGTAGAACAGCGACTCGACATCGTCGGGTTTCTCCACTTCACCGAAATGCACCCGCCGCGCGCCGGTGCGCATGAACACACAGGCCCACATCACGCCGGAATACACGTAAAACCAGTGCAGGTCCCCGATTTCGACACCGGACAGCCGCCGATAGCTGGCGCTGACATCGTCCTCGCGCATCACTTCCGGCAGCCCTGGCAGGGTGGCCAGACCGGCGAGTTCTTCAAAGACCATGTGCGCGAATATCATCCACGCCACGTCGAGTTCGCGCGGCCCCAGCGTCACCATCTCCCAGTCCAGCACCGCCACCGGTTTGAAGTCGCGGTAGAGCACGTTGCCGATCCGGGCGTCGCCCCAGCACAGCACCGGCTCGGCGGCCGCCGCCTGGTGCGGCCAGTGCGTCTCCAGCCAGTCGAAGCTGCGTTCCAGCAAGGCGGAGCGGCCGATATCCGGAACGGCGAAGTCGTACCAGGACCGCACCCACTCGAAGTGCCGGCGCAGTGCTGTGTCGCCGGATCGTCCCTCGTCGAGAAAGCCGAAAACCTTCTGCGGGTCCGGAATTGAGTGCAGTTTGGCCAGCACCTGCACGGTGGTGTCCTGCAGTTCGCGCTGGCATTCGGCGGGAGCGTCGGCGAACCAGTTGTTGCCGAAGGTGTAGGGCATCACGTCGGGCGGTACCACGCCCTCGACGTGGTCCATCAGAAAGAACGGCTTGCCCAGAACGTCGCCGGTGGTCTCGATCCAACGCACCAACGGGACGGGCACGTCGGTGAGTTCACCGACCCGGCGCATCACCTCAAATTGATGATCCAGCCGGTACGACGGGAACACCGGCACGTCCTCGGCGGTGGGCGCCACCCGCGCCACCCAGCGCTGCTCGACCGCAGTCCCGTGGTCGTCCCAGCGTCCGGTCAGAATCAGCGTCTCGGAGGACATCCCGTTGGCATCGATGCCGCTTTCCACGGTCACCTGCGGCGCAACGCCGCCGGGCATCACCGTGGCGAGCCATTGCGACATCACCGCCGGCACGGTGGTGATGTCGCGGCTGGACCGTTGCAGACGGCCGATGTCGCTGACAGCGGGTTGGTTGGCCACAATCGCCTCCAGCAATTACGATACGGTGGGTAGCGTTATGAAAGCAGACCTGACTTCGGTTGACAAGTCGCCGAGTGCCGGGCGGCCCCGGGACCCGCGCATCGACGCTGCCATATTGGCGGCGACGGCGGAACTGCTTGTGCAAATCGGCTATTCGAACCTCACCTTGGCCGCCGTCGCCGAACGCGCCGGGACCACCAAGACCGCGCTGTACCGCCGCTGGTCGAGCAAGGCTGAATTGGTGCACGAGGCCGCCTTTCCGGTGGCGCCCACTGCTTTGGTCAGCCCGGCCGGTGATATGGCCGCCGATGTGCGGGCGATGATCGCCGCCGCGCGCGACGTGTTCACCAGCCCGGTAGTGCGCGCGGCGCTGCCCGGACTGGTCGCCGACATGACCGCCGACTCCGAACTCAACGCCAGGGTGATGTCGCGGTTCACGGATCTGTTCACCGCCGTGCGGGTCCGGTTGCGTGAGGCGGTCGCTCGCAGCGAGGTCCATTCGGACGTAGACCCGGACCGGTTGGTTGAACTGATCGGGGGAGCGACGTTGTTGCGGTTGCTGTTGCGCCCCGACGAGGACCTCGACGACGCCTGGGTGGACCAGACCACTGCGATCGTCGTGCACGGTGTGATGGCATAACGATCATGGCGGCACTGCAACCATTCCCTACCGACTGGCGCACCGCGCTGGTCTTGGTCCCGCACCCCGACGACCCCGAATATGGCATCGCCGCTGCGGTGGCGAAGTGGACGGCACAGGGCAAGTCTGTCCGCTACGCATTGGCCTGTCGTGGCGAGGCCGGCATTGCGGGCATGCCCCCTGAGCAAGCCGGGCCGATCCGGGAAGCCGAGCAACGGCGGTCGGCGGCTATTGTCGGCGTCGATGACGTCGATTTCTGGGACTTCCCGGACAGCGACATCCGCGATACCAACGAACTGCGAGCGAAGATCGCGTTAGCCATCAGCGACACCAAACCCGATGTGGTGGCAACCATTTACGGCGGGGCCCAATGGGCGCCGGGGATGCCCAATCAACGCGACCACATCGAGTTCGCAGCCGCGGTCAGCGCCGCCTACGATGCCCTGCCCGATCCACCGCGCTGGTTGTTTCAGAATGGTCCAGATGGCACCCACGCGGAGGTGGTGGACGGCTACATCGACGTCGCGGTCGCCGCGCTCGCGGCCCACACGGTCTACCTTTCTGTGCTTGACCCGCAGACACCGGTCATCGAGCAGGCCCGCCGGCACGTCGACTTGGTAGTACCGACGCGGCCAGACTGCGGCGGCCGGGCGGTGCAATTCATCTTGGAAAGGGGCAGCAGTCGATGACGGGACGACTCGACGGTCGCGCGGCGATTGTCACCGGCGCTAGCCGTGGATTGGGCCGAGCGATCGCCCTGGCGCTCGCGGCCGAGGGCGCAGCCGTGGCTGTCGGCGGGCGCACCGAACAGGTCTGGGACGAACGATTGCCCGGCACAATCGGGCAGACCGTCGCCGACATCGAGTCCGCCGGCGGGCGGGCCGTTGCGATCCGCGCCGATCTGCTCGATCGCGGTGATATCGACCGGTTGGTCGGAGAGACACGAGACACATTGGGCCCCATCACAATTCTCGTCAACAATGCGGCGTTCACCGCACCCGGACGCCCACCCAAGCCCGGCGCTCCGACCCAGCCGACCAAGCCGGCCAAAGCGCCGTCGGGCGCGGCCAAACCGGGCTGGCCGCCGCTGCTCGGCACACCATTAGCTGCATACCGGCGGCACTTCGAGATTTCAGTGTTCGCCGCCTACGAGTTGATCCAACTGGTGAGCCCCGACATGATCGCCGCCGGTTCCGGGTCGATCATCAACATCACCTCGGTCGCAGCGCGACTTCCCGGCGACGGGCCCTACGCGGACCGCAGCGGCGGCGTCTTGCCCGGCTACGGCGGATCCAAAGCGGCGCTTGAGCACCTGACGTGGTGTGCCGCGTTTGATCTCCAGGGCCACAACATAGCGGTGAACGCCCTCTCGCCGTCCAAAGCCATACTGACGCCGGGACTTTCGTATTACACCCGCGAGTTCGACGAGGTGGCGACGGCAGAGGAGTTCGCTCGGGCGGCAGTGGAACTCACGCTGGTGGACGCGAACGTCGTCACTGGACGCACGATCGGTCATCTGCAGGTACTCGACGGCAGCTTCCGCGCCTACGGCTAACCAGGTTTAGTGGCGGTCACCGCGTTGATGATCACCGCATGCAGTCGGTGCCAGCGCAGGGAAGAAAACCCGGCCCGCAGTAGTAGTCGAGTGGCGCGGCTGCGGGTGCGAGCTTTGCCGCGGCGGGTAGTGATCAGAGTTGGCGCCAGCCACCGGGAGAACTGGTCGACGAGCGCCAAGCGGCCGCCAGGGCACAGCACGCGGGAGCATTCGGTCAGGCCTGCTTGCTGATCGGACCAATGGTCAAATGACGTCGTGCTCACGACCAGGTCAAACGTTTCGTCGGGGTAGTCGAGCTGTTCGGCCACTCCAACAGTGAAGGCCAGTCGGCTATCGCGTGCTAAAGCGGTTGCGGTGCTGATCATTTGCGACGCGGCATCGATGCCGGCCAGCTGTACAGCGCTGGGATAGCGGGCGGCCAGCACGCCAAGCAGATAGCCCGTCCCGCACCCGACGTCGAGCACTCGGCTGGGAGTTGCGACAGTCGCCACGGCCAACTCTGCGGTGCGATCCGCGATCGCATGATGCAGCCCGCCGCGCCACCCACGGTCATACCCGGTCGCGCGATGCTCGAATGCCTCGACGTCTCGGTGCGGCGGCACAGCGTCAGTGTGCCACCCGAGGCTGTTCGGCGAGGCGCTTGAAGACGAGCAGCTGTCGGCACACCATGACGAGCTCGCCGATCATCGGGCTTGCTTGTCCGCGAGGACACTGGTGCGCAGCGCGACGGCGAGCAGGATGGTGCCTAGCGCGAGGCCGACGAACTCGAGCCAGCCAACCAGCCGGCCGTCGGCGTGGCCGGTGTCGACGATGTGGCTCAGCGAATGCAGCACCCAATGCGCCACCGCGAACGCCAGGGCCGGAACCCGCCAGGTCGGCCAGCGCAGTGTGGCGAGCAGCAGCAAACCCAACGGCAACTCGAACGACGCGTTGTCGAAGATGTAGTGATTATTGCGCGGCCCGAACGCGCCAAGAGTGTCGAAGAAGGCGCCCGGGGCGAACAGCATGAACAAGCCGAGAAGCGTCGAATACAATCCGAACCCGATCAATACCGCGTCAACGAAGCGTGAGCGTGTCGTCATAGCTGTGACCCTAGACGCTGGCGCGTCCCAGAGCATGTACCGCCTCGGCAACGGCATCGGCTAGCGGATCAATTTCGGCAGCAATAAGATTCGAGACGGTAATTCGTATCCCCGCCGATGTGTTGATTCTGAATCTCGTTCCCGGAGCGGCTGCCCAGCCGGCGCCGAGCAGCCGGGTGATCGCGACGGTTTCGTCGGGCACCGGAATCCAGATGTTGAGGCCGGATCGACCGTGGGAATTCACGCCGCGCTCGGCCAGCGCCGACTGCAGCGTCTCGCGGTTGCGGCCGTAAATGCCTTCGGCCTTGTGTACCAGCCGTATTGCTGCGCTGTCGCGCCACAAGCTGACCGCGAGGTCCTGCAGCAGGTAGCTGACCCAGCCGGGGCCTAGCCGCAGCCGGCCGTGTACCCGCTCAACTGTCCGGCGGTCGCCGGCCAGCACTGCCAGCCTCAGGTCGGGGCCGTAGGCCTTGGATGCTGACCGCACGAATGCCCAATGGCGCGTCGATCCGGACAAGGTATGCAGTGCTGCGCCGGCGATACCGGCGCAGTGGTCGTCTTCGATCAGCAGCAGGTCGTCGGCATGGTCGGCCATCAGCCGCCGCAACTCCGCGGCTCGTTCGGCGGAGATCGCCGCGCCGGTCGGATTTTGGGCACGAGTGGTCACCACCATGGCTCGTACGCCGCGACGCAGCGCCCCGGCCACATCCGCGGCCAGCGGCCCGTCGTCGTCGACACGCAGCGGCTCGACCGAAAATCCCATTGCAGCAAGGAGATCCAGTAGATTCGCCCATCCCGGATCCTCGACTGCCACTCGATCACCAGGCCGCAGGTGAGCTGCGAGGACGCGTTCGATGCCGTCGAGCGCGCCGGCGGTCACCGCGAGGTGCTCGGCCGGCACGCCCTCGGCACGCAACGACACCTGGACGTATTCGGCCAACTCGGGCGACATTGCGGGCTCGCCATACAGCAGCGGAGTGCGCCGTTGCCGCACAGGTTGGGCGCGGGCGATCGGCAGCAAGGCGGGATCCGGGTTGCCCGTCGAGAGATCGCGCACACCTTCGGGGACGGCCAGTCCGCGCAGGGATCGCGGTGTGGTCGCAGGCCGTTCGCGCACCCGGGTGCCTCGCCGTCCCGCGGTCTCAACCGCTCCGCGGTCGCGCAGCACGCGGTAGGCAGCCGCGACTGTGTTGGCGTTCACGCTGAGCTGCGCGGCGAGTTGCCGGATGGGCGGCAACTCGGCACCGGGGGACAGCGCGCCCGTGGAGATGGCTTCCTCCACGCTGGTCGCAATTGCCTCGGCGCCTGAGCCGCGAATAGTGTATCGTACTGGCACATAATACAGTATGCACTAGTACAAACTACTGCGAGGCAAAATTGGAATCGCCGTCGACCTACGCGCCCACCGCGCGCAGCACGCCCACGCGGTATCGCGAACGTGCCCGCTACGAGCGCGGCACCGTCCACCGCATCCTGGACGAGGCCCTGATCTGTCACGTCGGTTACCTCCAAGACGGCCGCCCGGTAGTACTGCCGACGACGCACGCCAGGGTCGGCGACGTGTTGTATCTGCACGGTTCCACCGGCAGCGGTCCGATGCTGGCGGCGTCATCGTCAGAAGGTCTGCCCGTCTGTGTCACGACCACCCTGGTCGACGGCTTGGTGCTGGCCCGTGCCGCGCTGCACCACTCAATGAAGTACCGGTCGGTCGTCGTGCACGGCACTGCACGCCTTGTCCGGGACCGGCCGGAGAAGCGGCGTGCTTTGGATGCCCTGCTCAACCACGTGGCTGCCGGTCGTGCCGCTGATAGCCGACCGCCCAATGCGCGTGAGCTGGCTGCCACCGCGGTGCTCGCGGTGGACTTGCTCGAGGTTTCGGCCAAGGTACGCGACGGCGGGCCGGTCGATGATCCCGAAGACCTGGCGCTGCCGCTTTGGGCCGGCGTGCTGCCGCTGACCTTGACCGCCGGCGCACCTGTCCCGGCCGAGGGCCTCGACCCGGCTGTTCCGCTGCCGCCTTATCTGGCGTCCTATCGACGAGGCTGACAGTTACATGGGCAGCGACGCACCCCGGGTAGTGAGTGCGAGCCGCGAGATTGCGGCAGCAGCGGATCGCATATTCGAGCTGATCGCCGACCCGTCGCAACAGCCGAGCTGGGACGGTAACGACAACCTCGCTGAAGCTGAACCAGGACAGCGGGTCCAACGCGTCGGAGATGTCTTCGTCATGATGCTCACCCTGGGCAGCATCCGCGAAAACCACGTTGTGGAGTTCGAGGAAGCCCGTCGCATCGCCTGGCTGCCTTCCGAATCGGGTCGTCGGCCACCCGGACATCTATGGCGCTGGGAACTCGAGCCCATCGACGAAACCCACACGCGGGTCACCCATACCTACGACTGGTCGAAACTGTCCGACAAGCACCGCCTGCCGCGCGCCCGACGCACGACGGCCGACCGGCTCCGAGCATCGCTGGACCGGCTCGCCGAACTCATCGAGAAGGAATAACTATCAATTGCCGTGCGTCGCGCGCTTCTCCGCAAGCCGGGCCGCGCCGTTCGTGCCCAGTCGAATGGCGATCGACCCGAAGATTTGGGTGCCGGGAATGCGTGTCCTGAAGCTGATTTCGGTGGTGAGCTGGGTGCCCATACCTTCGGCCTCGACAGTTACTTCGCCGATGTAATCACGGAACGGCAGACCGGACAGCAGTTTGTAGCGCAGCCGCTGCAGCGGTTCAAACTCGATGATCTGTTCTCGGGTCGGCGGTCCTACCAAGTAGAGCGCCCGCACAGCGCCCGTTCCGTTCGGGTGTGGCTCGCCTGGCTTTTCGACGACGGATCTGCGGAAGGGTGTCCACTCAGCCATCCCGGCATGATCCGACACGACGTCCCAGACGGTGACCGGATCGGCGGCCACGTGACGCGACATCCGGTAGTGATAGAGCTTGCTCATTTTTCGAACATCATCGGAACGTTGAGCGGCCCGCGGATTGCGGTGGTGTCGCGCCAGGCCACCGGACCTGCCAACGCCGGTTTGCGGGCGAAGATTTCGCGCAACGCCACGGTGGTTTCCAGCCGCGCCAAGGCCGCACCGAGGCAGTAATGCGCGCCGTATCCGAAGGACAGCGGTGCGGGGCCGGTGCGTTTCGGCTGGAAATGGTCGGGCTCGTTGAAGACAGCGGGATCACGGTTGGCGGCGGCGATGACCACCACAGCTTGCTGGCCGCACGCTATGTCGACGCCGCTGATCCGCTGATCCTCGGTGGCGGTGCGCGCGGTGGCCTGCACCGGGCCGTCGAGCCGGAGTAATTCAGTGATCAGCGACACATCAGCGGCCTCGACTCGATCGGCGATACGGGTGCCATTCGGCCCGGTAGAGAGGAGCCGGACCATCGCTGCACCAAGGAGATTCGCTGTTGTTTCATGACCCGCGACGGCAATAAGGATCGCGGTGATGACGACGTCATCGAGCAGCAGGTCCGGGTCCGATGCGATGAAGCTGAGCAGACCATCGCGTGGGTTCGAACGATGATCGGCGGCAAGCGGAAGAAACTCGGTCACCAATGCCGCGGACGCCGCAGCGCCGGCGGCGATATCGTCGGGCTCCGCGAGCGTGCCCAGCATCCGGATGATCGCCGGCGATTGCTCGCGCAGCAGTTGAGAACTCTGGGGCTCCAGGCCAAGCCACTCCCCAACAACAGCGATCGGCAGTGGCAAGGCGATATCGGCCATGAAGTCGAAAGTCATGGCCGCGGGCGGGTGGTTGATTACTGCCGATGCGATTGCCTCCACTCCAGCGGTCAGCCCGGTGATGAAAGAGCGGGTGAACACGTCGCGCACCGACCCGCGTAGGCGGTCGTGATTGGCGCCGTCGGCGAAGAGCATCGAGCGGTTGACCATGTCGGTGCCCATGGAGTCGATTGCCGCGCGGGCATTCGGGTTTGCCAGCGGATTGCTGGTCCATCCCGATCCGCCCAGCACCTCTCGTGCGGCGTCGTAGCCGAGAACGAGCCAGGCTTGCGCGGTTTCGTCCCATACCACGTCGCCGGCACGGCGGCGTTGTTCATAAAACGGGAAGGGGTCTGCGGGATCCCACGGGAGGCGCGGGGCAATGGTGCCAGAGGTGGTCATCGGGCCTCCAATCCGTATGGCAAACCGCGTTCGCGAACCCAGGCATCGTGTTGCTTGCCCAGCGGCGTGATCGGTTCGGCGACGCCGTCCATGTCGTCCACCATCGCCCGGGCGTAGATAGTGGCGCCGAGTGCGGCGGATATCGCATTGACGCTGAGGTTGAGCCGGGAGAAGAAGACGAAGTCGTCGGGGATCGACATGCGGCGAACCGGATGGTCTGGCGAACGGGCATCGAGCAGACCACGAATAGCACGGCGCGAGGTGTCTTTTGTGTAGGTCACAGGTTGGGGCGCGAGCAACTCGTAGAGGATCTCCGCCCACCACTGGTATGTCTCTTCGACAGTCAGACTGGAATCGTTTGCCAAGAAGCCCGATTCGATCATCAAGACATGCAGATCGTGTTTCCGGCCTTCGATTGCCGCACGATCCAACTCGACGATTCTGCGGCGTTGATATTCGGCCACGACCTTGACACAGCCGAAGTCGACGAAACCGACCGTACCGTCCAGGCCGAAGCAGTAGTTACCCGGATGGGGATCGGCGTTGAACAGATTAGCGTGTCGATAAGAGCCCGCCGCGAACCGCCAGATCACCTCTGCCCAAGTGTTCTTCAGCTCCTGGTCGGCCCCTTGCGCGGCGGCCCAGCCCAGTCCGTCGAGATAGGTCATGGTCAGCACCCGATCACCGGACGCCTCGCCGACGACCTCCGGTACCCGGATGAAGGGGTGGTCACGGTACAGCTTGCTGAAAGCGGTGACGTTAGTGGCCTCATGCGGGTAGTCGAGCTCTTCCGAGATACGCGCGGCTATTTCCTGAGTGGCTTGCCGCAAATCGGACCGCAGCGTGGTCCCGGACGCCGAGGCGGCCAACCGGAAAAACGTTGCCAGCAGTTCGGTGTTGGCCAGATCATTTTGAATCGCCTCCGCGGCGCCGGGATACTGAATTTTTACCGCTACTTGGCGCCCGTCATGCAGCACGGCATGGTGCACCTGTCCGATGGAGGCCGCCGCCATTGGTTGTTCGGTGAACTCGGCAAACATTTCCTGGGCGGGGCGGCCGAGGTCGGCCTCTAGCACTTCTTTGGCCAGGGCCGGGTCCATAGGTGGCGCATCGGCCTGCAACTGAGTCAATGCTTCCTGGTAAGGCGAAAGTTCGCCTTTCCCAACTGAATCCGTGTCTATCATGGAAAATATCTGCCCGGCCTTCATCAGTACGCCCTTCGAATGGCCGAGCAGCTCGGTGTAGCGCTCCGCAGTCCGCTCATGGAAGCGCTGTACGGCATCAGCGTCGCCGGTCTTCTCCCGTAGGGCGGCCACCATCCGTCCGCCGGCCGCCCGCGCGGTGAACCCCGCCAATGGCATGGTCCGACGGACTCGTCCGCGCGGGACCGAGTCGTCGTTACGGGTGGTCATGGGGCTCCAATCCGTATGGCAAGCCGCGCTCACGTACCCAAGCGTCATGCTGCTTGCCCAGTGGTGTGGTCGGTCCGGCGACGCCGTCCATGTCGTCGGATATCGACCGGGTATGGACGGTGGCGCCCAGCGCCGCGAAGAGCGGGTTCAACATGAGGTTGACCCGTGGGAAGAAGACCAAGTCGTCAGGCGCCGACATCCGACGTACTGGGTGATCGGATGGACGTAGATCGATAAGACCGCGAATGGCGCGTTGTGCGGTGTCCTGGGTATAAGTGACCGGTTGGGGTGCCAGGACCTCCCAGGCGAGGTCTGCCAGCCACTGGTAAGCCTCGTCCACAGAGACGGTGGAACCTCCGTCGAAGTAGCCCAATTCGGCCATCAGATCGTGCAAATCACGTTTACGTCCGTCGATGGTGGCGCGGCTCATCTGAACGAACTGCAGGCGCACACGCTCCGGCAGCACCTTGACACAGCCGAAGTCGACGAACCCGACCCGGCCGTCCAAGCCGAAGCGGTAATTCCCGGGGTGGGGGTCGGCGTTGAACAGATTTCCATGTCGGATGGCACCTCCGCCGAACCGCCAGATCACCTCCGCCCATGCGTTTTTCAGCTCCTGGTCGGCCTGTTGCGCTGCAGCCCAATCCACTCCGTCCAAATAGGTCATGGTCAGCACCCGATCACCGGACGCCTCGCCGACGACTTCCGGTACCCGGATGAACGGATGATCGCGGTAGAGCTCGCTGAAAGCAGTGATATTGGCGGCCTCGTGGCGGTAGTCGATTTCCTCGGCTATGCGGGCGGCGATCTCCCGCGCCGTCTGTCGTGGATTGAGCTGCATCGCGACGCCCGCCGCCGAGGTCGCGAGCCGAAAGAATGCCGCCAGCAATTCGGTATTCGCCAGATCCTCGCGGATCGCTCGCGCCACACCTGGATATTGGATCTTGACCGCCACCCGGCGGCCGTCCTGCAGCACAGCACTGTGGACCTGTCCGATGGAGGCTGCTGCAATCGGTTCGTCGCTGAAGTCGGCGAATACCTCCTCGGCGGGACGGCCGAGTTCCGCGCGAAGCACTTCTTGGGCCAGGGCCGGATCCATCGGCGGTGCATTGGCCTGCAGTCGGACCAGCGCTGCCTGGTATGGCGAAAAGCCGCCACTCCCAACAGAACTGACGTCCACCATCGACAATATCTGGCCGGCCTTCATCAGCGCGCCCTTGGAGTGGCCCAGTAGCTCCGTGTAGCGCTCCGCAGTCCGCTCATGGAAGCGCTGTACGGCATCAGCGTCACCGGATTTTTCCCGCAGCGCCGCCACCATCCGCCCCCCGGCGGCACGGGCAGTGAAGCCCACCAACGGCATGGTGCGGCGGATCCTCCCATGAGGGACCGACTCATCCCTATCCGCCATGGCCGACCTCCTAGCGGCGATGTAACTCAGGCGCTAAAGTAGTCACTTATCGATACTAAGTGAGTACTTGGGAGCGGTCAATGCCACCAATGCCGACCCGAGAGCGGCTGGTCACCGAGGCAATGCGGCTCTTCGGCGAGCAGGGATATAACGCCACCAGCGTCGCGCAGATCGAAGCCGCCGCCGGCCTGGCGCCGGGCTCGGGAGCCCTCTACCACCACTTCAAATCGAAGGAGGCGCTCCTGGACGCCGGCATTGACCGGCAGTTGGACCGCCGCCGTGCGATGCGCGATATGCGCGCACTTTTCGCTGGCCTAGGCGACTTGCGGAGCGAACTTACGATGCTGGGCCGATACGTGCTGGCCGTGCTCGACGAAGAAACGCCACTCCTCCAGATCGCCTCTCGCATCCCATCGGGTCAGTCGGCCCGACTCACGGACGCCTATGCAGCATTGTTCGACGGGCTATATGCCGAACTTGCTGATTGGGTCACCGGATGGATCCCAGCGATTAGCCAACAGGATGCCGCGGCCATCGCCACGGTCGGGGTCAACGCGCTCCATGGCAAACGGGCGACGAGCACTGTGTTTCACAAGCGAAGAACAGCCATGCCCGACGAGCAATACATTGCGGAGTGGACAGCGATGCTCGGCAGCCGGATCGATTCGCTGCGGCAGTAGCGGCTGGCGTGCCAGGATGAGATCAGCCCATGCCGCAAACGCGGCAGGCAACCGGGTCGAGTGGTGTGCCGATGCCCGTGATCGACAAGGCGACAGGCCGCGTCGTCGCTGTGATCGTGCTCTTGATCGTCGGGGCTGCGGCGTTGCGCGGATACCTGCCCGGCGTCGAACGTGCGCCGCGGCACGAACCTCCGCGCAGCTCCGCCTCGTTGGTGTATGTGGTGGCATTGCTGGCTATCTCGCTGGTGATCGTCGGCGCGGCCGTCATCGCCCGACTCCGTGATCCGCGCACACCGGCTACCAGTGCCGGCAATCTGCCGGAACGTTTCGGCGGCGGTGTCGGACGGCCAGGCTGGCGGGTATTGCTGGTCGGAGCCGCGGTGCTCGTCGGGTGGCTGCTGCTGGTGTTGCTGCTGACGCGGTTTTTCGTGCCACACGAAGTTGGGCAATTCCCGGACGGAACCGCCCCGAACACCCAGCCGCCGACCGGTGACACTGTGCCGCCACCTGAGCAGCCGCGGAATCCGGACACTGAGCGCGACGTGCTGGGTTACCTCGTCGCGAGCACGGTGGCGTTTCTGGTGTTACTCGTCGCGGGTGGGGTCGTCGCTGCCCGCCGCCGGCGCAGCACCGAACCGCGCATCGCCCCCGCCGAATCGGATGAGTCGCCCGCTTCCACCGCAGCCTCCGAAACACTTGTCCGCGCAGCGGAAGTCGGCCTTGTGGAAGTCGGCGACCTGAGCCGCGAGGCGCGGGAAGCGATCATCGCGTGTTACGCGGCGATGGAGCGCGAACTGGCCAAGGTGCCCGACGCCGCGCCGCAGGAATTCGACACTCCAACCGAAGTGCTGGCCCGGGCCGTCGAACATCATGCGTTGCATGCCGATAACGCTGCCCAACTGGTCAAGCTGTTCGCCGAGGCGCGGTTCAGTCCCCATGTGATGAACGAGAGCCATCGCCAGACCGCGGTAGACGTGCTGCAGTTGGTTCTCGCCGAATTGCGGAGCCTGGTATGAAACGCGTGGCGATCTTGAGTGTGTGCGTTGTTGTCGCCGTAGAGGCGGCGATGTTGGTGTTGCCCGATCGTCGACTCGTGCTGTGGACGTCCGGACTGGCGGTGGCGTTGGCGGTGGTCAATATTCGCCGGTTCGTCGGTCATCAGGACGAGCCGACGCGCGTCGCCACCGGCAATGAGTTGGGGGAGTCGTTGCGTAGTTGGCTGACCCGTACCGAGACACTGATTCGCTGGTCGGAATCCAACCGGGCCGACTGGGATCGGCATCTGCGTCCGATACTGGCCCGGCGGTTCGCCATTGCTACCGGGCAGAAGCAGTCCAAAGACCCGGCGGCGTTTTCTACAACCGGGCGAATGCTTTTGGGCCCGCAGCTGTGGGCATGGGTGGATCCCAACAACGTCGCGCAGTCCGGCGGCAAAGAACCGGGCCCCGGCCGGACGGCGCTCGAGGAAATTCTGCAACGGTTGGAGCAGGTATGACTGGAGGCGCGGCGGGGCCCGCCGAGGTGACTACTGCCCGCTGCGAGGCGGTGCTCGACGAAATCGAGCGTGTGGTGGTCGGGAAGCGTTCCGCCCTGACCCTGATCCTCACTACGGTGCTGGCCCGCGGTCATGTGCTCATCGAGGACCTCCCCGGTCTGGGCAAGACGCTGATCGCGCGATCGTTCGCCGCGGCGCTGGGGCTTGGCTTCACTCGCGTCCAGTTCACGCCCGATCTGCTGCCGGCCGATTTACTTGGCTCGACCGTCTACGACATGCAGTCGGGGCGCTTCGAGTTCCGTTCCGGACCGATTTTCACCAATCTGCTGCTGGCCGACGAGATCAACCGGACGCCGCCCAAGACCCAGGCGGCGTTGTTGGAGGCGATGGCCGAAAACCAGGTCAGCATCGACGGGCAAACGCACCGGCTCCCAACACCGTTCATCGTGTTGGCCACCGACAACCCGATCGAATACGAGGGCACCTACCCGTTGCCGGAGGCGCAGCTGGACCGGTTCGCGGTTCGCCTCGAACTGCGCTACCTCTCCGAGCGCGACGAGACGTCGATGCTGCGCCGGCGACTGGAGCGTGGCTCGGCCGAACCGGCGGTGAACCAGGTTGTCGACGCGCACGATCTGCTGGCGATGCGGGAATCGGTGGAGCAGGTGAGTGTGCATGAAGACGTTCTGCACTATGTGGTCTCGCTGGCCGCCGCGACTCGCCACCATCCGCAGGTCGCGGTCGGTGCCAGCCCCCGCGCCGAACTCGACTTGGTGCAGCTCGCACGTGCCCGCGCCTTGCTGCTCGGACGGGATTACGTGATTCCCGAAGACATCAAAGCACTCGCCGTCCCGGCTGTGGCGCACCGGATCACGCTGCGCCCGGAGATGTGGGTGCGGCGGATCCAGGGGTCAGACGTCGTAGAAGAATTGTTGCGCCGCTTGCCGGTTCCGCGCGCGCGCGGTGCAGCGACGTGACCCAAAGCCGGGAGGTCACCTTACGTTGGCGCGCATCGGCGCTGACGAGGGCGGTGGCCACCTGCGCGGGCGCGGCTTTGGTGGCGGCGCTGGTCGCGTCGCAGTGGCAGCTGCTGGCGTTCGCCGCGCCGCTGTTGGGCGTGTTGTGTTCGATCGGCTGGCAGCGGCAGCTGCCCAAGGTTCGGGTGCACGCCGAACCTGGCTCGCTACGCTGCTTCGAGTCCGAGCAGACGCAACTGAGCGTGACTGCGATCATCGAAAGCCCTGGTGTGGCAGTAGGTCTCACGGTGTCGGCGGTCGACGGCATGCAACTCGCGGTGCTCGACCGGCCCTCTGCTCAGCGACAAACCGTCGCTGCTACCGCCGACCGCTGGGGTCGCTACCCGATCCGGGCCACGGTCGACGTCGTCGCGCATGGCGGGTTACTGTTCGGGTCCGCCACCGCAGATGCCGCCCACGTCAACGTGTTTCCGATAACGCCCCCGCAGCCCACGGCACTCCCGCAGACCGAACTGCTCGATCGCCTGGGCACCCATCTCACTCGGCACATCGGCCGCGGTGTCGAATACGCCGATATTCGCGCATACGTGCCCGGTGACCAGTTGCGCACGGTGAACTGGCCGGTGAGCGCGCGACGCGGCAGCCTGCATGTGACCGAACGGCTGACCGATCGGGCTGCCGACGTGGTAGTGCTCGTCGACACTTATCAGCAGCCGCCGGGCCCGGCGACAGAAGCTACCGAGCGCACTGTGCGAGGCGCCGCTCAGGTGGTGCAGACTGCGCTGCGCAACGGCGATCGCACCGGCATCGTGGCGCTCGGTGGGCGCCGGCCGCGGTGGCTGGGCGCCGACATCGGCCAGCGCCAATTCTATCGGGTGCTCGACACGGTGCTTGGCGAAGGCGATGAATTCGAAACCACCACCGGCACTCTCGCACCCCGCGCCGCTGTCCCACCGGGCGCGATCGTCGTCGCATTCTCCACCTTGCTGGACACCGAGTTCGCGCTGGCGTTGATCGACTTGCGGAAGCGTGGTCACGTCGTGGTGGCCGTCGACGTCCTGCAGGGTTCGCCGTTTGAGGATCGGCAGGATCCGCTGATTGGCCGATTGTGGACCTTGCAGCGGTCGGCCATGTATCGCGACATGGCCACCATCGGTGTCGACGTGGTGGCGTGGCAGGCCGATCACACCTTGGACCAATCGATGCGTGCGGTTCCCGACCATCGGCGCCCGGTGTCGGGGCGACGATGATCGCGCGCGCATTGTCGGTCGCCTGCGGGCTGCTGATGGTGGCAGCTGTCGGGATAGGCTCGCAGGGCGGCACATTCGTCGTCACGCTCCTTGCTCTGGTTGCAGTGGTTGCCGGAACACTGGTTCGACCGGCCGCCACGCTGGCGGTGCTGCTGACCGTGATAGCCATCATGTTGTCCAATCCTGGGCCCACGCTGGCCGCGGTGTCCGGGCTGGCCGCAGCGGCCTATCTGCTGCTGCGACACGCCGTCAGTACGGGCACCGGGCTCGATACCGTCAGCGGGTCGGCTCTGATTGGGGCCGTTGGTTTCACGTTGGTCGGATTGGTCGCGACCGCGTTTCCCTTGCAACTGCCGTGGCTGCCGTTGGCGGCGCCGCTGGCCATCCTGGCGATCTACCTGGTAGCGATCCGGCCATTCACCATTGATCCGGCGCCGGTGGGTCAGGGTCGCCCCGCAGAAGTTCCGCCGGAAGATGGGCATGGTTGATTTCGGCCGGCCTGTGGTTGAAACCCAACTGTGGATAAGTCCCCGAGGGACTACCGACGGATCTGCCGGCGGTTGCGCTCGCTGATCTCGGCGTAGCGGGCACCGAGATCGGTGGTGTCCGACAGTGCACCGGAGATCGCTTGCTCGGCAGCCAGCGCGGCATCGGTCACTGCGGCCGATCCTCTAAGGTAGATCTCCTTGAGCCCGGCCATGATCGGCGCAGGCACCTCGGCGATCTGGCCGGCCAACTCGACCGCCCGAGACAGCAACCGTGCATGCGAGACGACCTCGGTCACCAGCCCGATCTGTTCGGCACGTCCGGCGTCGACGACCTCGCCGGTCATCGACAGCCGATGCGCCATCGCCACGCCGACCAACTGCGGCAGCCGCGCCGTCATCCCGCCGCCCGGCAGAATACCCACCCGTGCATGGGTATCGGCGAACACCGCGCGCTCCGAGGCGATCAGGAAATCGCAGCCCAGCGCCATCTCCAGTCCACCGGTGAACACTGGGCCGTTGATCGCGCCGACAACCGGCGTGGCCATCTGGGCCACCCGGGTGATGCAGTTATGTGACTGGTACCGCTCGAAATACGCCGAGCCCTCCCGCTGCGCCTGCTTCAAGTCGACACCGGCGCAAAACGCCGGATCGGTACCGGTGAGGACGACCGCGCGCACCGACGCGTCGGCATCGGCCTCGCACAAAGCGTTGTACAACGCTTCAATCAACCCGCTGTTCAACGCGTTTCGCGCCTCGGGACGGTTCAGCGTCAACACCCGTACCGGGCCGGCGTCGTCGACGAGGACCACCTGCCGAGTAGTCATGGTCATCTGACGAACTGGGTCGCTTGATCCACTAGGTCGAACAACGGCTGAGGGATGATCCCCAGGACGACGGTGACCGCCGCGCAGACCGCGATGGCGGCCTTGCTCAACACGCCCGGCACCACGACATGCGGTGTGTCAGGGGATGGCTCGGTGAAGAACATCAACAGGATCACCCGCACGTAAAAGTACGCTGCGACACCGCTGGCGATCACGCCGATGACTACCAGCGGTACCGCACCGCCCTCGGCGGCGGCCTTGAACACGGCGAACTTGCTGACGAAGCCGCTGGTCAACGGAATGCCCGCGAATGCCAGCAAGAACATCGAAAACATCACACCGACAATGGGGGAACGCCTTCCCAGCCCCGCCCATCGCGACATGTCGGCGTCCTCGCGGCCGTCGGTGCTGCGGACCAGGCCCAGGATGGCGAATGCGCCGACCGTCGAGAAGCTGTAGGCGATCAGGTAGAAGATCGTCGACGAGACACCGGCCGGGATGTCGGCGATCACCCCGGTAAGCACGAAGCCGACATGGGCGACCGACGAATACGCCAGCATGCGCTTGACATCGGTCTGGTTCACCGCAGTGATGGTCCCCACCACCATGGTCAGAATCGAGATCGTCCATAACACCGGCCGCCACTCCATATGCACTGGCGGCAGCGCGACATAGACCACGCGTAACAGTGCGCCGAACGCGGCGACTTTGGTTGCCGCGGCCATGAATCCGGTGATCGGCGTCGGAGCTCCGACGTAGACGTCCGGGATCCAGGAGTGGAACGGAACGGCACCGACCTTGAACAGCAGTCCGACCGCCAACAAGGCGACGCCGATCAACGTCAACGAATCAATACCGCGCGCGGCCAATTCATCCCGGATGCCGGGTATGGCCAGTGTGCCGGTCGCGCCGTAGAGCAATGCCGCGCCGTAGAGGAAGAATGCCGACGAGAACGCTCCGAGCAAGAAATACTTCATCGCCGCCTCTTGAGACAGCAGCCGACGGTGCCTGGCCAGCCCGCACAGCAGGTACAGCGGCAGCGACAGGACTTCCAGCGCGATGAACATTGTCAGCAGGTCGTTGGCGGCGGGGAAGACCATCATTCCGCCGACGCTCAGCATGGTCAGCGGGAAGACCTCGGTCTGGGTAACCCCGAGCCGTACCGCATCCTGTTCGCCCTTGCTGCCGGGGATCGCGGATGCTTGCGGCGTAAAGGAATCCAGCCCGGTGGCATGTTCGGCGACCCGTGCACCCGTAGCGCTGTCGGCGACGTCGCCGGTAACTACGGCGGCGGCACCGGGTCCTGCGGCATTGAGTACTAGAGCACGTTCGCCGATGAAGATGACCGCCATGATCGCGACCAGGACCACTGTGCCCTGCAAGACCAACGCCGGGCGGTCGACGCCGACCGCCCCCACCAGGGCGCTTCGACCCGCCACCGGGCTGTTGGCGGCGACCACGATGATCGCGACGAACGCGGCGACCAATCCGCCGAGGGCCAGCGTCATCTGCGCGCCGTAGCGGAATCGCCGCGGCAGGAACGCCTCTACCAGAACGCCGGTCACCCCAACGCCGAAGACGATCAACATCGGTAACAACAGGGAGTATTCGACGCTGGGCGTGTTCATCGTGCCGGTCCTTCCGCATTATGCGGCGCGGGATCGTACTGTCCGATCGTGGTCATCGTGTGCCCGACCGCCGGGTTGATGATGTCCAGCACCGGTTTGGGGTAGAACCCGAGGAACAACAACAGCGCAATGAGCGGGGCGACGACCACGACCTCGCGGGGCACCAGGTCACGAATCCGTTCGTTGCCCTGTGTGACCGGCCCGGTCATCACGCGCTGGTAGAGCCACAACATGTAGATCGACGAGAGCACCAGCGCGGTGGTGCCGAACACCGCCGCCAGCCAGTATCTGTTGAATGTGCCCAGCAGGACCAGGAATTCGCTGATGAACGGTGCCAGTCCGGGTAGCGACAGGGTGGCCATCGCGGCGACCAGGAAGGTCCCGGCCAGCACCGGGGCCACCTTCTGCACACCTCCGAAGGCGCTGATCGACCGGGTGCCGCGCCGAGAGATCAGGAACCCCGCGATCAGGAATACCGCTGCGGTGGACAGCCCGTGGTTGACCATGTAGAGCGTCGATCCGCTCTGGCCCTGGCTGGTCATCACGAAGATACCCAGGATGATGAACCCGAAGTGCGAGATCGACGTGTAGGCGATCAGCCGCATGATGTCGGACTGGCCGATCGCCACCATCGCGCCGTAGACCACACCGATGACTGCCAGTACTACGATCAACGGCCGGAAATATGTTGAGGCGTCGGGGAACAACTGCAGGCAGTAGCGCAGCATCCCGAAGGTACCGACCTTGTCCATCACCGCCATCATCAGCACCGCGCTCGCCGGCGTGGCCTCTACTGCAGCGTCGGGCAGCCACCGGTGAAACGGCCACAGCGGTGCCTTGATCGCGAAGGCGAACATGAAGCCGCCGAACAGCGCTTTGAGTACCAATGGATCGACGTTCGTCGAACCCGGCGAGAATATGTGCACGACTTCCCGGAAATCGAACGTGCCCGTACCGTGCTGCGCGGTCACTACGTACACCCCGATCACCGCAGCCAACATGATCAGGCCGCCGAACAGGTTGTACAGCAGGAATTTCAATGCCGCACGGGAGCGGTTTTCGCCGTTGCCGAAGCCACCGATCAAAAAATACATCGGGACGAGCATCGCCTCGAAGAACACATAGAACAGCAACACGTCCAGTGAGATCAGCGAAATCAGCACCATCGACTCGACGGTCAGCGTCAGCGCCACATAGGCGTGCACGCCGCGGGTGCGTTCGCCGCCGTCGTTCCAGCCGGCCAAAATCAGCAGCGGCACCAGCACCGCGGTGAGCAGCACCAGCACTATGGCGATACCGTCGACGCCCAGGGTGTAGCCGGCGCCGAATGCCGGGATCCAGGAATGGGACTCGACGAATTGATAGGTTTCGCCACCGGTCTCGAAACCCGCGGTGACCACGATCGCCAGCGCAAGCACCAGCAGGCTGACGACCAGGCCCGCCCACTTGGCCAGCCGCGGCGATGCGGCCGGCAGCAGGATCACCAGTACCGCACCGGCGATCGGCACCAGCCACAGCACGCTCAGCCAGGGAAAGGTGTTCACAGCTGCACCGCCAGGATCACTGCGACGACCAGAACCGCGCCCGCGAGCATCGTCAGCGCGTAGCTTCGGGCGAAGCCGGTCTGCACACCGCGTAGCCGATCCGACATTCGGCTCACCCCGGTCGCCAGCGTGGCGACCGTTCCGTCGACGCCTCTGTCGTCGGTCTCGACCAGCGCGTGCGCGAGTTGCCCACCGGGCCGCATGAACACCTCCTCGTTGAAGGCGTCGCCGTACAGGTCGTTGCGCGCGGCGACCGTGAGCGCGGACACATCGGTGGGTGCGATTTCGGGCACCGGTCGGGTTGCGTACATCCGGTAAGCCACGAAGACGCCCACCAGCACCACGGCCAGAGTCACCACGGCGCTGACCCATGCCGGGATGGCATGTGCGGCTTCATGGTTACCGGCGATCGGTTCGACGACCGGCGCGAGCCAGTGCTGCAGGGTGCCGCCGATCGCCAGCAGACCGCCGGAGAACACTGCGCCGACCGCGAGCACGATCATCGGCCATGTCATCACCCGAGGCGCTTCGTGCGGATGCTGGAGTGCGCGTTCCGCGGTCACCTCGCTCTGCTCCGTGGCCCAACGCTTTTCGCCGTGGAAGGTCAGCACCATTACCCGGGTCATGTAGAACGCGGTGATGCCGGCGCCCAGCACCGCCGCGGCCGCAAGGATCCCGCCCTGTACTCCGCCGGTGCCCAGCGCGGCCTCGATGATCGCGTCTTTGGAGTAGAAGCCGGCGAACGGCGGTATCCCGATGATCGCCAGATAGCAGAACCCGAACGTAGCGAACGTGACCGGCAGGAACGCGCGCAGGGCGCCATAGCGGCGCATGTCCTGCTCGTCGTTCATTCCGTGCATCACCGCGCCGGATCCGAGGAACAACCCGGCCTTGAAGAAGCCGTGGGTGAGCAGGTGCAGGATCGCGAACGCGTAGCCGGCTGCGCCCAGGCCGGCGGCCAGCACCATATATCCGATCTGGCTGATCGTCGACGCGGCCAGCGCGCGCTTGATGTCGTCCTTGGCACAGCCGATAATCGCCCCGAACAGCAGGGTCGCCGCGCCGACCACCACCACTGCGAGCCGGGCGTCGGGGGAAAGGTCGTAGAGCGGGCCGGACCGCACGATCAGATAAACACCGGCGGTCACCATGGTGGCGGCGTGGATCAACGCGGACACCGGGGTGGGGCCCTCCATGGCGTCGAACAACCACGCCTGCAGCGGCACCTGGGCCGACTTCGCGCATGCCCCCAGCAGCAGCAGCAATCCGATCGCGGTCAGCATGCCGCGCCCGGCGGTATCCGCCGCGGCGAACACGCCGTCGAATTGCAGGGTGCCGAAGCTGGCGAACATAGCGAACATGGCCAGCGACAGGCCGAAGTCACCGACGCGATTGCTCACGAACGCTTTCTTGCCCGCTGTGGCCGCCGACGGCTTTTGGTACCAGAAGCCGATCAGCAGGTAGGACGCCAGCCCGACGCCCTCCCAGCCGACGTAGAGGCCCAGGTAGTTGTCCGCGACCACCAGCAACAGCATCGCGGCGACAAACAGGTTCATGTACGCGAAAAACCGTCTGCGGTCGAGGTCTTCGGCCATGTAGCCGATCGAGTAGATGTGGATCAGCGAACCAACGCCGCTGATCAACAGCACGAAACAGATTGAGAGTTGGTCGATCTGCAGCCCGAAGTCGACTTGCAGGCCGGCGACCGGCACCCAGCTGAACAGGTTCGGATGGATGGTCCGCTCGGGCCCGGACCGACCGAGCATGTCGGTCAGCAGCACCAGACCCATCACGAACGACGTCAGGACGGTGGCGCAGCCCAGCAGGTGTCCCCATCGGTCGGTACGCCGGCCGCCGACCAGCAGGATCAACGCGCCCGCCGACGGCAGTGCCACCAGCAACCAGCTCAGATGTGTCATTGCTGTGCTTTCAGCCTTTGAGTAGGTTGACGTCGTCGACCGAGGCCGACTTGCGGGCACGGAAGATCGTCATGATGATGGCCAGGCCGACCACCACTTCGCATGCGGCGACGACCATTGTGAAGAACGCGACCATCTGGCCGTCGAGATGCCCATGCATGCGCGCGAAGGTGACGAACGCCAGGTTGACGGCATTAAGCATCAGCTCGATGCACATGAACATCACGATCGCGTTGCGTCGCAACAGCACACCGGCCGCGCCGATGGTGAACAGCAGCGCCGACAGATAGAGGTAGTTCTGCGGGTTCATGACCTACCGTTCCGCTCTGAGCTGTCAGGTGAACTGCCGGGCGACCGGGGGCCGGTGGCGTCGCCCGACGTGTCGACCTTGCGGTGCTGCAACACCGGCGACACCGAGAGCTTCGAGAAGGAGCCGTCAGGCAGTAGCGCGGCCACGTCGACTGCGTTGTGGCGGGCGTACACCCCGGGAGTCGGCAACGGTGTGGGATAGTGACCGTGCTGGAAACGCCGAATAGACAATTCCCGCTGAGTCATCCGGGGCTGCAACCGTTCCCGGTGCGCCAAGACCATCGCGGCGATCACCGCGGTGATCAGCAGCGCGCTGGTCAACTCGAACGCCCACAGGTAGCGCGAGAAGATCAGCGCGGCCAACCCTTCGACGTTGTGAGTCTTGTCGCGGGCCGACAACCCGGCGAAAGCCATTGTGGTTGACCCGATCCCGGCGATCAGCAAGATTCCGAATCCAACCCCGGCCACGACTGAGGCGATTCGCTGTCCGCGAAGCGTTTCCACCAGCGACTCCGCGGAATCGACGCCGATCAGCATCATCACGAACAGGAACAGCATCATCACCGCGCCGGTGTAGACGACGATCTGCACCACACCGAGAAACATTGCGTCTTGCACGAAGTAGAACACCGCCAAGATGAGCATTGTCATCGCCAGGAACATCGCGGAGTACACGGCTTTGGCGGCAATCACCACCCCCAGCGCGCCGATCACCGCGAGCGCTCCCAGGAACCAGAATGTCGCCGCCTCACCGGTGGAGGTGCGGACGAGGGTGTCGGCGGCCAGCAGTTCGGTGGTCAACGAGCTCATCAGGCTTTACCTTGCCTCGCCCTGTCGAGCAGGGCAAAGAGATCCGGATTGTCGCGCAGGCCGTCCGCGGTGACGTTTCCGAGGTAGTAGTCGGCCTGGGTGGCACCGTCCGGCATCGGGTGCGGCGGTGCGGTCATGTCGGGTTCCAGCGGTACCAGCAGCATGTCCCGGTCATAGATCAGATCGGCGCGGTTGTCGTCGGCCATTTCATACTGGTTGGTCATGGTCAAAGCCCGTGTCGGACAGGCCTCGACGCAATATCCGCAGCCGATGCAGCGCAGGTAGTTGATCTGATAGACGCGGCCGTAGCGCTCCCCGGGAGAGAACCGTTCCTCGTCGGTGTTGTCGGCGGCTTCCACATAGATCGCGTCGGCCGGGCAGGCCCAGGC
The DNA here is from genome assembly GCF_059812285.1 of Mycobacterium sp. NGS62. Taxonomy (NCBI): domain Bacteria; kingdom Bacillati; phylum Actinomycetota; class Actinomycetes; order Mycobacteriales; family Mycobacteriaceae; genus Mycobacterium; species Mycobacterium sp. NGS62. The sequence goes on from NZ_JCALCK010000002.1 coordinate 232,890, forward strand.
GCACAACTCGCAGCCGATGCACTTCTCCAGGCCGTCTGGCCATCTGTTGAGTTGATGGCGACCGTGCCAGTGTGGCACCCGTTTCTTCTTCTCCGGATAGCCGTCGTTGATCGGCCGTTTGAACATCGTGGAGAGTGTGACGCCGAATCCGGCGAGGGCGTCTTTGAAGCTAGCCACCGGCATCCTCCTTGCTGACCCCGGTTGACGCCGGCTCGCGCGTGCGTAACGGCAGGGGTGGGGTCGGGAATCCTTCGCTCGGGACGGCCGTACTTACCGGCACCGTCTCCGATGCGCGAATATTCACCGCGCTGAACCGCCTATGCAGAAACACCAATAGCGCCAGCGTGGTGACCGTACTGATAATGGCCAAGACGATTTGCCAGTGCGGGTAGCCGTCGTTGCGGATGCTGCGCATCACCGCGGCGGCCATCACCCAGAGCAGCGCCACCGGAATGAGCATCTTCCAGCCCAGCGCCATGAACTGGTCGTAACGCAACCGCGGCAGGGTGGCGCGCAACCAGATGAAGATGAACAAAAAGCCCCACACCTTGATGGTGAACCAGAGCACCGGCCACCAGCCCTGGTTGGCGCCGTCCCACATGTTGAATGGGAATGGCGCGTGCCAGCCTCCGAAGAACAGCGTGACGGCCAGCGCAGAGACCGTGGTCATGTTGACGTACTCGCCCAGGAAGAACAACGCGAACTTCAGCGACGAGTATTCGGTGTGAAAGCCCCCGACCAGCTCGCCCTCGGCTTCGGGCAGATCGAATGGCGCCCGGTTGGTTTCACCGACCATCGAGGTGACGTAGACCAGGAGCGACGGCAGCAACAGAAACGCGAACCAAACCCGATCTTGGGCGGCAATGATGCCCGACGTCGACATTGTCCCGGCGTAAAGGAACACCGAAGCGAATGACAACCCCATCGCCACCTCGTAGGAGATCACCTGGGCGGTCGACCGTATCCCGCCCAGCAGCGGGTAGGTGGAGCCGGATGACCAGCCGGCCAAGATGATTCCGTACACCCCGATCGACGACATCGCCAGGATGAACAGCACCGCGACGGGGAGATCCGCCGTCTGCAACGGGGTGCGATGGCCCAACACGCTGACCTCGGGGCCGAACGGCATCACGACGAACGCGGTCATTGCCGGCACCACCGAGATAACTGGAGCCAGCAGGTAGACCACTCGATCGACGTCGGTGGGAGTGATGTCCTCCTTGAGGGCCAGCTTGATTCCGTCGGCCAGACTCTGCAGCCATCCCTTGGGGCCGACCCGGTTGGGGCCGGGCCGCATCTGCATGCGGCCCAAAACTTTTCGTTCGATGACGATCGCCAGGAGCACGGTCAGCACCAAGAACCCGAAAACGGCGATTGCCTTGGCGATGATCAGCCATAACGGGTCGTGGCCGAAGCCGTTCATGCGCTCGTTCCAATCCGCACCAGGGCGCCGGCGGTGACACCCAGCTGGGGGTGCAGCGCCGACCCGGCCGAGTTCATCGGCAGCCACACCACGCGCGGCGGCAGGTCGGTGATGTCCAGCGGCAGGCTGATCGACCCGCGCGAGGTGGTAACGCTGACCAGATCGCCGGCGGCCGCGCCAATCTCGGCCGCCGTGTCGGCCGACAGGCGCACCACCGGCTTGCGTGCGGTGCCGGCGAGGTTCGGTTCGCCGTCCTGCATCCGGCCGGCGTCCAGCAGCATTCGCCAGCTGGCCAGCACCGCTTCGCCGCGACCCGGGCCGGGGGGCTGGCCCGGCGGAACATCGGGACGGGCGATCCGCTCCCCAGCCCAGGCGCCGAGCCGCTGTAGTTCGTCGCGTGCCGCATCGACGGTGGGTAGCCCCAGCGCGACACCCATTTCGTCTGCGATCGAGTCGAGCACCCGCCCGTCGGCCAGCGCATTGCTATCACGCAGCGCGACGCCGAAGCGGCGGTGCCGGCCCTCCCAGTTCACGAATGTGCCTGACTTCTCCGCCGCGGGTGCGACCGGCAACACCACGTCGGCACGCTCGGTGACCTCGCTGTGCCGCAACTCCAGGCTGACCAGGAAATCCACCGCATCCAGAGCGGCCAGTGCGGCGCCGGGATCGATGAGGTCGCCCGGTTCGACTCCGCCGACCAGCAGTGCGCCTAACGTCCCGTCGGCGGCAGCGGCCAGGATCGCATCGGTGTCTCGGCCCGGAGTCGATGGCAGGTTGTCGACGTGCCAGTGTTCGCAGAGTTGTGACCGGGCGTCCTCGTCCTCCACTGGACGGCCACCGGGCAACAGCCCGCCCAGCGCACCGGCATCCAGTGCGCCGCGCTCGCCCGCGCGGCGGGGCACCCAGGCCAGCCGGGCCCCGGTGGCGTCGGCCAACCGAACCGCGGCCGACAGGGCGCCCGGTGACATCGCCATCCGCTCTCCGACCATGATCACCGCGCCGCGTTGCCGCAGCAGGTCGCCGATCTCTCCGTCGTGCAGTCCGTCCAGCACTTGCGCCTCGGCACCCGGCACGGCGGGTATCAGGGTTCCCAACATCTTCGCCACGGCGCGGTCGGCGAACGGCGCCACCGCGTAGACCCGGGTGTGGTGTTTGTTGACTGCCTTGCGCAACCGCAGGAAGACGATCGGCGACTCCTCCTCGGGTTCGAACCCGACCAGCAGGACGACCGGTGCGGCTTCCAAGTCGGTGTAGCTGACATCGATTGGCTGTCCGGCGACCCGAGCCGACAGGAAGGCCGCCTCTTCGGCCGAATGCGGGCGCGCACGAAAGTCGATGTCATTGCCGCCCAATGCGATTCGAGTGAATTTGGCGTAGGCGTAGGCGTCTTCGGTCGTCACTCGGCCGCCGACCAGGACGCCGGTGCGCCCCTGAGCGGCGGCCAGTCCACGCGCCGCCAGCACCAGCGCATTCGGCCATGCGGTGGGGACCAGTGTGCCGTCGGCATCGCGGACCAGCGGAGTGGTGATCCGGTCGCGTTGCCTGGCGTAGGTGAACGCCCACCGGCCCTTGTCGCAGTTCCACTCCTCGTTGACGTGCGCGTCGTCGCCGGCCATCCGGCGCATCACCTTGCCGCGGCGGTGGTCGGTGCGCTGCGCGCACCCCGACGCGCAGTGTTCGCACACGCTGGGGCTGGACACCAGGTCGAACGGTCGGGCCCGGAACCGGTAGGAGGCTCCGGTCAGCGCGCCCACCGGGCAGATCTGCACGGTGTTGCCGGAAAAGTAGGAATCGAACGGTTGGTCGGTGTAGATGCCGACCTGTTGCAGCGCACCGCGTTCAAGCATCTCGATGAAGACGTCACCGGCGATCTCGTTAGAGAACCGGGTGCAGCGCGCACACAGGATGCAGCGGTCGCGGTCCAGCAACACCTGCGATGAAATGTTGATCGGCTTGGGATACACCCGTTTGACTTCCTCGAAGCGAGTCTCGGGGCGTCCGTTGGTCATGGCCTGGTTCTGGAGTGGGCATTCGCCGCCCTTGTCGCACACCGGGCAATCCAGCGGATGGTTGATCAGCAGCAGCTCCATGACCATGTGTTGGGCCTTGTCGGCAACTTCCGAGGTGTGTTGAGTGCGCACCACCATGTCGTCGGTCGCTGCCACCGCACACGATGGTTGCGGCTTGCGCTGGCCCTCGACCTCGACAAGGCATTGCCGGCACCACGCCACCGGATCGAGCAGCGGGTGGTCGCAGAAACGTGGGATCTCGATGCCGATCTGCTCTGCTGCCCGAATGATCAACGTGCCCTTGGGGACTGTCAACTTCTGGTCATCGATGGTGAAGGTCACCATCTCGGGCCGCGGCTCATCAGCGCCGGCCGAAGTGTTGGCCGCCGACGTCACGCTGTTCCTCCCTCGGGTTCCCGCTGCGGCACGAAAATGCTCGCGTTCGGATCAAATGGGCAGCCGCCCTGCTCGACGTGTGCGATGTACTCGTCACGGAAGTATTGGATGGACGACTGCACTGGCATTGCTGCGCCATCTCCCAAGGCGCAGAACGACTTTCCGAATAACACGTCGGCGATGTCGAGCAAGGTGTCCAGGTCTTCGGGTGTGCCACGGCCGGTTTCCAGCCGCTCGTAGATCGGCACCAGCCAGTAGGTGCCCTCGCGGCACGGCGTGCACTTGCCGCAGGATTCGTGTTTGTAGAACTCCGACCAGCGCTGGGCTGCCCGCACGACACAGGTGGTCTCGTCGAAAATCTGCAGGGCTTTGGTGCCCAGCATCGATCCGGCCGACGCCATACCCTCGTAGTCCAGCGGGATGTCGAGGTGCTCGTCGGTCAGGATCGGTGTCGACGACCCGCCGGGCGTCCAGAATTTCAGCCGGTGCCCGGTGCGCACCCCGCCGGCGTACTCGAGCAACTCCCGCAGTGTGACGCCCAGCGGCGCCTCGTATTGGCCGGGGCGGTTGACGTGTCCGGACAGCGAATACAGCGTAAAGCCAGGGGATTTCTCAGTGCCCATCGAGCGGAACCAGTCGACGCCGTTGAGCAGGATCGGCGGCAGGCTGGCGATGGTTTCGACGTTGTTGACGACGGTCGGACTGCCGTACAGCCCGGCCACCGCCGGGAAAGGTGGCCGCAGCCGTGGCTGGCCGCGATAACCCTCCAGGGAGTCGATCAGCGCAGTCTCCTCGCCGCAGATATAGGCGCCCGCGCCGGCGTGCACCGTGACGTCGAGGTCATAGCCGGAACCTCCGATGTCGCGTCCCAGGAACCCGGCGGCGTAGGCCTCGGCCACCGCCGCCTGCATCCGCCGCAGCACCGGCAGCACCTCACCGCGCACATAGATGAACGCGTGACGGGCGCGGATCGCATAGCAGCAGATGATGACGCCCTCGATGAGGACATGCGGCGTCGCCAGCATCAGCGGCATGTCCTTGCACGTTCCGGGTTCGGACTCGTCGGCGTTGACGAGCAGATAGTGCGGCTTGGCGGCGGCGCCCTCGTCCCCCTGCGGGACGAACGACCACTTGCTTCCGGTCGAGAATCCCGCGCCGCCGCGCCCGCGGAGCCCAGAGTCCTTGACCTCTTTGATCACGGCGTCGGGCTCCATGGCGAGGGCCTTTTTCAGCCCGAGATAGCCGCCGTGGCGGCGGTAGGTCTCGATCGTCCACGACTCGGGTTCGTCCCAGTAGCGGCTCAACACTGGGGTGAGCTGGGTGGTCGTCATTGACCGCCTCCGTCGGGTGAATTATCCGGCTCGGGGGCCTGCATCCCGTTTTCCCGGGCGACCCGCAGCCCGGCCAACGTGGGCGCCCCGGGGCCGCCCTGGCCGTCGTCGGGGCGCTCGTCGGGGAAACCCGCCAGGATGCGCTCGGTCTCCCGGAAGCTGCACACCGGCAATCCGCGCGTGGGCCTGGGAGTTTCACCGGAGCGCAGCGCATCGACCAGCGCACGTGCCGATTCCGGTGTCTGGTTGTCGAAGAACTCCCAGTTGACCATCACCACCGGTGCGTAGTCGCAGGCGGCGTTGCATTCGACGTGTTGCAGGGTGATTGAACCGTCCGACGTGGTCTCGTCGTTGTCGATGCCCAGATGGTCTTTGAGCGCATCGAAGACGGCGTCGCCACCCATCACCGCACACAGCGTGTTGGTACAGACCCCCACCAGATACTGGCCGGTGGGGTCGCGCCGGTACATCGTGTAAAACGACGCTACCGCGGCGACATCGGCACCGGTCAGCCCAAGCTGATCTGCGCAGAACGACAGGCCGGCCGGGGTGAGGTAGGAGTCTTCGGCCTGCACCAGGTGCAGCAGCGGCAGGATCGCCGATCGGGGTTGCGGATAGCGGGCGATGATCTCCTTTGCTTCGGCTTCCAGTCGGGCCCGCACCTCGTCCGGATACGACCGCGGGGCGTCGGGGTCGCTCTCGAACTGGCCCGGCTCCTCCGGCGGGCGGCCGAGCTGGATGAAAACGCGCTCACCGTCGGTGCCCGCGGTCGGCGGCATCAGCTTCCCCCGCCCGGTCTTGTTAGGCGCCGTCACCGGTCGACTCCGCCCATGACCGGGTCGATGCTGGCGACCGAGGCGATCACGTCGGCGACCAATCCGCCCTCGCACATCGCAGCGACAGCCTGCAGATTGGTGAACGACGGATCCCGATAATGCACGCGATACGGTCGAGTGCCGCCGTCGCTGACCATGTGCACCCCCAACTCACCGCGCGGCGACTCCAGTGAGACGAAGACCTGCCCGGGCGGCACCCAGATGTCTTCGGTTACCCGCTTGAAATGGTGGATCAGACCTTCCATCGAGTGGCCCATGATCCACGCGATGTGTTCGGGGGAGTTGCCGAGCCCGTCCGGGCCCAGCTTCAGGTCGGCCGGCCAGGCGATCTTGCGGTCTTCGATCATGACTGGGCCACGCCCCAGCTTGCCAAGTTTATCCATGCACTGTTCTACGATCTTCAGTGATTCCTTCATCTCGTTGATGCGAATCAGGTAGCGGCCGTACGCATCACAGCCGTCGTCGGTGATCACGTCGAATTCATAATTCTCGTAGCCGCAGTACGGCTCCACGCGGCGCAAGTCATAAGGCAGTCCGGTGGAACGCAGGACCGGGCCGGTAATACCCAGCGCCATGCACCCGGCCAGGTCGAGATAGCCCACGCCCTTGGTGCGGGCCTTCCAGATGTAGTTCTCGGTGAGTAGGTCTTCGATGTCTTTGAGCCGTTTCGGCATCAGCTCGAGGAAGTCGCGGATTTGAGGGAACACTTCGTCCGGCAGGTCCTGCGACACCCCGCCAGGCCGGATGTATTGGTGGTTCATCCGCAAACCGGTGATCGTCTCGAAGATGTCGAGCACCAGTTCGCGTTCGCGGAACCCGAATAGCATCACGGTCAGCGCGCCCAGTTCCATGCCGCCGGTGGCTAACGCGACCAGATGCGACGAGATCCGGTTCAATTCCATCATCAGCACCCGAATCACGTTGACGCGCTCCGGGATCGCTTCGGTGATATCGAGCAGCTTCTCCACACCCAGGCAGAAGGCCACCTCATTGAAAAACGGCGACAGATAATCCATCCGGGTCACGAAGGTCGGACCCTGGGTCCAGTAACGGAATTCGAGGTTCTTCTCGATACCAGTGTGCAGATAGCCGATCCCGCAGCGAGTTTCGGTGACCGTTTCGCCCTCGAGCTCGAGGATCAAACGCAACACGCCGTGCGTCGACGGGTGTTGAGGCCCCATGTTGACGACGATGCGTTCGCCCGGATCCGCAGCTTTGGCTGCCTCGACGATCTGCTCCCAGTCCTGCCCGCCGACGCTCAGGACCGTCTCGGCAGTACCGTCCGTGCCGCGGGACGGGGTGGTGGGCTTGCTCATCAGGTGTATGCCCTCCGCTGGTTGGGCGGCGGGATCGTTGCACCCTTGTATTCGACTGGGATACCACCCAGGGGATAGTCCTTGCGCTGCGGATGGCCCTGCCAGTCGTCGGGCATCTCAATACGGGTCAGCGACGGGTGGCCATCGAAGATGATTCCGAAGAAGTCGTAGGTCTCACGCTCATGCCAGTCGGTGGTCGGATACACGCCGAACAGCGACGGGATATGGGGATCTGCATCGGGCACAACCACTTCCAGTCGGACACGCCGGTTGTGGGTGATCGACTTCAGCGGGTATACGGCATGCAACTCGCGGTCGGCGTCGTCCGGGTAGTGCACTCCACTCACGCCCAAGCTCAGTTCGAAGCGCAGGTCCGGCTCGTCGCGCAGCAACTGGGCGACGGCTGGCAGCAACTCCCGACGGACGTAGAGCGTCAGTTCGCCGCGAAACACCACGATGTTCTCGACGGCGTCGGCGGCCTCGATGCCGTCGCGCTCCAGAGCCTCGGTCAAGGTGTCGACGACCTCGTCGAAATATCCGCCGTAAGGTCGTTGGCTGCGGCCCGGCAACGCAACCTCGCGTACCAACCGCCCGTACCCGGAGGTGTCGCCGGTGCCGCGCGCACCGAACATGCCGCGGCGAACCTCGATCACCTCTCCAGCTTCGGCGTCGTGGTTGTTGCCCGGCTCGTTCACCGCAATAACCCCTTCATCTCCCAAGTCGACGGAGCCGACAGTGCGGCCTCTTCGGCCGCGGCGATCGCTTGCTCACGGTTGACGCCCATTGGCATCGCCTGAATCTTCTCGTGCAGCTTGAGCATTGCGTAGATCAACATCTCCGGCCGAGGCGGACAGCCCGGGAGGTAGATATCGACCGGGACGACGTGATCCACCCCCTGCACGATGGCGTAGTTGTTGAACATCCCCCCCGACGATGCGCATACGCCCATGGACAGCACCCATTTCGGCTCGACCATCTGGTCGTAGATCTGACGGAGAACCGGCGCCATCTTCTGGCTGACCCGGCCGGCCACAATCATCAGGTCCGCCTGCCGCGGCGACGCCCGGAACACCTCCATCCCGAACCGGGAGATGTCGTAATCCGGGGCCATCGACGACATCATCTCGATCGCGCAACACGCCAAACCGAAGGTCGCCGGCCACAACGAGCCCTTACGGAAATATCCGGCCAGAGACTCAACCGTCGACAGCAGAAAACCGCTGGGCACTTGCTCTTCCAGGCCCACTGCTACCTCAATCCCAATTCAGACCTCCGCGGCGCCAGACATACGCATAGGCGACGAGTACGACGACGACGAACAGCACCATCTCGACGAGTGCGAACAACCCCAGCGCGTCATAGCTGACGGCCCAGGGATAGAGAAAGACGATCTCGATGTCGAAAACGATGAACAGCATCGCGGTCAGGTAGTACTTCACCGGGAAACGCTGACCTGGCGCCGCATGTGGGCCGCTGACCGGCTGATCGATCGGTTCGATGCCGCACTCGTAGGCTTCCAGCTTGGCCCGGTTGTAGCGGGACGGGCCGGTCACTTTCGCGATCGCCACGGAGAACACCGCGAACCCCATCGCGATCGCGCCGAGTACCAGGATGGGTAGGTAGAGGTTCATCCTGCGTGACGCTCCCTCGTGGCTGTCGGTGTGAGCTCAAGCACAGCCTAGCGATGATGTGTGCGGCTCCGCTCACGGGTCTGGTTGTGAGCTCGAACACAGCTTGGCGAAGGTGATGTCTCGGCTTATCGCGCTTGCATCAAGTCGGGTCGTGGTCGCCAATGGCTGTCTCGTTCAACGCGAATTACCGACGGCAACACAACAATTCGCGTTGGCTGTGGTCGCAGGAACGACTTGCCCTGCCGAGGCGCTACTGAACCGGCGTGCGCAATAGGCCGAGCACAGTCCGGCCCAGCCGAATGGGGTCCAGCGGATGCGGGACAGCCGCCTCGGCATGTGACCAGCGAGCCAGCCATGCGTCGTCGGCGCGCCCAGTGAGGACCACGATCGGCGGGCACTGCGCGACCTCGTCCTTCAGTTGCTTGGCGATGCCCATCCCGCCTTCCGGGGTGGCTTCGCCGTCGAGTACGGCCAAGTCGATTCCGCCGGCATCGACGTGCTGGATTACCACCGGCCCCGTCGCGACTTCCACGTAGCTCAACTCAGGCAGATCAGGGTGCAGCCGTTTGCCCAGCGCCAACACCACCTGTTCGCGGGTGTGCGCATCGTCGCTGTACACAAGGATCCGAAGAGCATCAGTGGCAGGCATGTGCAGATCGTACTGGCGACGACGATGCGGGCCGGCGTAGCGGCCCGAGGACGAGTCGACACCAATTATCGCGGCACCCCGCTATGTCGCCCGGACGAAGCACGCGTCAGCCGAGGCCTTCGCGGTCTGGCCGACCATGCCTAACCGATTCCAGTCCAGGTCGAACTGGGTCCGATCGACCTCCGTTTCGGCCGTGATCCGCACCGAGCCGTCGCCGAGTACAGCGACCTTGGCCGGCAGCGGCAGCGGCGCGGTGACTCCTTTGATAGTGAAGTCGGCCTGCAACTCGGCGCCGTTGCCGGTGGTCGGTTGCACCGCGGTGACGACGACGCTGATCTGCGGGAAGTGCTCGACGTCGAAGAAATCGGCCGAGTGCAGATGCTCGTCGCGTTTGCGGATGCCGGTGCGCAGCGACGCGGCGGCGATGTCGAGGCGGCCGAAGACGGCGCCTTTGGCGGTCACTTGGCCGTCGCCGCTGACCTCGGTGAACTGGCCTTTGACGTTGAGCAGACCCCAGAAATTCTTGATCTTGAAGGTGACGGTCGAGCGGTCGGGAACCAGGTTCCACACCCCGGCGGTGTCCGGATCGCTCAGCAGTGTTTCCACGGTGGTCATATGTGCCCTCCGTTGACCGAACTCAGCTCAACAGCGGCGCGAGCTCGGCCGGGTCGAAGTACTCGTCGATACGGCTGATCAGGGCTCGAGAACCCGAGGAGCCACCCAACTTAATCACGATGCACACCCGCAAGGCGATCGATCCGCCGTTGTGGCCGGTGGCGTGCAAGATGTGCTGCTGGACGAAGCCGTTGGGAAACAGCTGGCGGTCGAGGATCTCGTAGCGCCGGTCGGCGGTGACGTCGATGAACCAGTGCAGCACCCGGAGCGCACGTTTCTTGTCGTTGTCGCGACCCGCCCCGACCCGCCAGACCGCGATGTCGTCGTCGAAGATCTGCTCGAGCGTTGCCACGTCGCTGTGCTCGATCGCGGCGAACAGCCGATCGGCCACGTCGACGATGACTTCTGCACTCTGGCCGGACTCGGTAGCGGGCATCGGTCGCCTTCCTATTCCTCGTGGTATCCGGGGTGTGCGACGGCCAGCCGCTGGCTGACCAGGACATGCAAAGCCCGCAGCACCTCGTCGCTGCGCTCGTCCAACTGGCCGGCCCGGATCGCGGCCGCCAAGCCGGCTTCGTCATCGAAGCCCAAGCCGGCCAGTGCGCCATGAGCCGGTTCGGCACCGGGACCCAGTAGTTCGCGCTCGACCATCCGCAATGCGTTAGCGGCTACGCGGGCATGGAAGTTGACCTGGCCGCTGGTGGCCGCCCGGACGTCGGTTTCCAGGAATTCGGCTACCGCCGCTATCAGTTCTGCGGCGGTGGGGCGACCATGAACACCGGTCATCGTGGGCCGGCCTCGTTGAGCAAGGTGAGCAGGTCCCACTCGGTCTCGCAGACCCGCCGTCCGATAGTGGCCAGCTCCACCGACCGGGTCTGTCCGCTCAGGTGCCGCTCTGCCTGGTAGCGGCAGATGACGCCCCAGCGCAGGGTGGCCAGCACCAGCCACCAGTGGAATGCCACCCGGTCGACCGTAGTCCCGCTGGCATCTTCATAGGCGCGAAGAAAGCTTTCGATGCTGCCCAGGCCGCCGGCGCCGCGGCTGGCCGGCGCGCCGAACCGCCAGGCCCGGATGCAGAACCAGGCCAGATCTTCATAGACCTCACCGATGTGCACCAGCTCCCAATCGAGCACCGCCGCCAGGTCGGATCCGTCCACGATGAGGTTGCCCATCCGGTAGTCGCCATGCACCAACCGCGTTGGGGACGGGGCCGGCCGGTGTGCGGCCAGCCAGCGAAATGCCCACTCGAAGGTGGCGGTGGTGTCGCCCATCGCGTCGAGCCGGTTGTGCCAGTCACCGAGCTGGTCTTCGGTTTTCAGGTCCGCATCGTGCGGGTCGGCCCGGTGGATGGCGGCCAGCGCCTGCGCACATTGGCGCATCAGCCGCTCGCGGCCCGCGTCGTCCAGCTGTCGGTCGATACGCCGGACAATGGTCTCGCCCACGACCGCGTCGCAGATCAGAAACGGATTGCCCAGGGCGGCAGTCGAATTGTGGGCGGTCAAGATGTGCGGGACGGGCGCGCCGGCCGCTGCGGCAGCTGCCTGGACGCGGGCTTCGAGCTCCATCGACGCGTGCAAGTCGTCGGGCGGACCGATGCGCAGGATCAGCGACCGGTGGTCCTCGCGGGTGACCGCCTCGAACGCCCACGTGCTGCGGCTGGCCCCGCCGGTCAGCGCGCGCAGGTTGTCGATCGTGGTTTCAACGCCGAGCGCTGCGGCCACCACACCTGCCAGAGCGGACTCCTGGACACGCGTCACTTCTTGCCGAACTTGAACAGCCGCTGGGCGACTCGGCGGATCTGGATCTCCTCGGCGCCCTCGGTGATCCGGTAGCGGCGGTGGTGCCGGTAGATGTGCTCGAACTGTTCGTGGCGGGTGTAGCCGAGCCCGCCAAAGATCTGCATGGCCCGGTCGGCGGCATCGCACACCAACCGGTTGGCCCGATAGTTGGCCATCGACACCTTGTCCGACACCTCCAGGTGGTGGTTGCGGTCCAAATGCCATGCCGCGTAATAGACCAGCAGCCGCACCATCTGCGCTTCGGTCTGCAACTCGGCCAGCGGCCACTGCACCGCCTGGTTGACCGACAGCGGCTTGCCGAACACGATGCGTTGACCGGCATACTCGGCGGCCCGGTTGATACAGTACTGCGCTGCGCCCAGACTGCTGGCCGCTTGACGAATCCGGTTCTCGTGCAGGAATGTTTGCGCAACTTCGAGGCCGCGGTCTACTTCCCCCAAGACAGCGTCGCCGGGCACTCGCACGTCGCTGAGCTCGACTTCACCGTGGTCGCTGGGCATGTTGAAGGTCCACCAGTAGAACGGGACGGCGAAACCCGGGGCGTCGGTGGGCACCAGGAACGCGGTGATACCGGTCGCCTGTCCCGGGTCGCCGGAGGTGCGGGCGAAGACAAGATCGTGGGTCGCGCGGTGCACCCCGGTGTTGAACCGCTTGGCGCCGTTGATCACCCAGCCGTCGCCGTCGCGTTCGGCGTGAGTTTCCAGCCAGGTGGCATCCGAGCCGTGCGCCGGCTCGGTCAGTCCGAACGCCATCGAGCGCTCTCCGGTGATCAGCGCCTCCGACCAGTCGCGGCGCTGCTCGTCGGTGCCGAACCGCTCCATCATGATCACCTGCGGGAAGTTGCCGACGATCGACGACTCGTCCTGCAGATCGTTGTGCAAACCAAGGCCTTTGGCGGCCAGGTGCTCGCGGATGACCGCCATGTCCAGGTTGGTGCCATCCCGGCCGCCGAGTGACGCCGGCAACGCGTAGCGCAGCCAGCCTGCCTGGTCGGCTCGCCGGCGCATCTCGCCGAGCAGATCCTCCCACTCCCGCCGCGGGATGCCGCCGTTATCGACGTCGGTGCGGGCGAACTCGCGGCGCTGGTCGAAGTACTGCATGTTCTCGGCTTGCAGCGGGGCGATCTCGGCGTCGATGAACGCATCGATGTCGGCAAGCAGCCGCGGAAGGTGTTCGGGCAGGGTGAAATCCACGGTGTTCTCCTTCAGAAGCCGTAGAGGGTTTTCTTCCAGATCCTCGACAAGGTGGTGATTGCATCATCGTCGGACAGTTCTATGCCCAACTCGGAGGGGCCCACAAATACCGTGGTGAAGTTCTCGAAGAGCAGTGCGATCGCCGCGGCGGTATGTTGCGGATCAAGCTCAGCAGAGTAACCGTGCTCCTGCGCGCGCCGCACCGATGCCGCCACGATGTCCATGCCGAAGCGGCGGAATTCGTTTTGTACCTCGGCGAATCGTCGCTGGGTGGCGGCCAACTGCGCCACGGCGATCATGATGCCGATGTTCTGCTTGAACATGTTCCAGTAACCGGTGACCACCGAGGTGAAGAACGCGGTGTCGTCGGGTGACTCGGGCAACGAGACACTCAGCCCGGAGGGTGCCACGACGTCGTGCAGAAACGACTCCGCCAGCGCGGCCAGCAGGTCTTCCTTGTCGGCGAAATAGCGGTAAAACACCGACGGCGATTTGCCGGCGGCCGAGGTGATGTCGGCCAGCGTGGTGCCGTGAAAGCCACGCTCGGCGAACAGTTTGCGCGCCGCCTGCTCGATCGCCTGACGGGTATGGCGACCTTTGGAGCTGCGCGCTTCGGTTGGCATCAGTTTCGTTTCCGGTCGCCCGCCCGCAGTAACGCGCCGGGAAGGTCATGGCCCACAGCTGTTCGCGCGACCTCGGCGGCCGCGATCGCCGCGTTCAGGTCGACGTCGACGCCGAACCCGCTGTCGGTCAGCAGATAGACCAGGTCCTCGGTGGCGATGTTGCCGGTGGCGCCCGGGGCAAACGGACAACCGCCCAACCCGCCCACCGAGGAGTCCAGTCGGCTGACCCCGGCGCTGACCGCTGCGTAGGCGCTGGCCAGCCCGGCGCCGCGGGTGTTGTGGAAATGCCCGCCCAGCGGAAGGTCGTCGATCACCGGGCGCACCGCCTCGATCAGCGAGCTGACCCGTCCCGGCGTGGTGGTGCCGATCGTATCGGCGATCGACAGCCGGTCGACGCCGTAGTCGCGAGCTGCCGCGGCGATGTCGACGACCCGCTGCGCCGGGGTAGGTCCCTCGAAGGGGCAATCCCACGCGGTGGCGATGATGACCTCGACGATCACGTCGCTGTCGCGGCCGATCGTCACGATGTCGGCGATCTGCGCGGTGGCCTCGGCGCTGGGCCGGCCGACGTTGGCGTGGCTGAAGGTGTCCGAGGGCGAGACCACGTACTCGATGGCCCGCAGTCCCGCAGCCGCCGCGCGTTTGGCGCCGTTGGGGCTGGCCACCAGCGCGGAAAATTCGATACCGGGGAAGTGCTGCAGTTCGGCGGCCACCTCGGCGGCATCGGCCATCGACGGCACCTTCGACGGCGACACGAATGCGCATGCCTCGACCTCGCGCACTCCGGTGACGGCGATCGCTTCGAGCAGTTCGAGCTTGGCGGACAAGGGGATTGGCTGCTCGATCTGCAGCCCGTCGCGCAAGGCGACTTCGCGGATGGTGACGTGCTGGGTCGTCATAGCACTCCCTCGGTGCGCAGTGCTTCGAGGTCCTCGGCAGTCTTGCCGAGCAGACCGATGTAGACGTCGTCGTTGTGCTGGCCGGGCCACGCGGGGCCGGCGTTGCGCACCCTGCCCGGGGATTCGGACAACAGCGGCATGATTCCGGGGCCGAGGACGGCCCGGTCGATTCGTTCGTCGTAGTGTTCGGTGATCATCCCGCGAGCCTGCAGCTGCGGGTCGTCGACTACGTCGGCCACCGTGTTGATCGGCCCCGCGATGACGCCAGCGGCAGTGAGGGTTTCGATGATGTCGCCGGGCTGGCGTTCGGCGGCCCAGTCACCGATGATCTTGTCCAGCTCGTCCTGGTTGCGGCCGCGGGCGCCGTGGCTGGCGAACCGGTCATCGGTGACCAGTTCGGGGCGGCCCATCGCCTGACACAGCCGGGCGAAGACGGTGTCCTGGTTGGCGGCAATCACCACCCAGGTGCCGTCGCCACTGCGGTAGATGTTCGACGGCGCAATGCCTTCCAGGCGGGTGCCCGACGGCCCGCGCACCACGCCGCCGACGTCGTAGTCGGGGATGGTGGATTCCTGGATCGCCAAACATGATTCGGTCAGCGCCACGTCGACCACTTGGCCCTCGCCCGTCACGCCACGCCGGTACAGCGCGGCCAGCGCGCCCTGGGCGGCGAACATGCCGGCCAGGCTGTCACCGAGCGACAGCGCCAGCCGCGGCGGCGGCCCGCCGGGAAAACCGTTGAGATGCCGCAGCCCACTGGCCGCCTCGGCCACCGACGCATATCCGGCTTTACGGGCATCGGGGCCGGTTTGGCCGTAACCCGACACCCGCACCAGGATGATGCCGCGGTTGCGTTGCCGCAGTGTGTCGTAACCCAGGTTCCACTTCTCCAGGGTGCCGGGCCGGAAGTTCTCGACCACGATGTCGGATTTTTCGACGAGCTCTAGAAACAGTTCGCGTCCCCGCGGCTGACGCAGGTCGAGTGTGACGGCCTTCTTGTTGCGGGCATGCACGGTCCAGAAGAAATGATGGCCGTCGAGTTCGGCCTGTCCCCAGGTACGCAGCGGGTCGGGAGCACCGGGCGGTTCGATCTTGATGACCTCCGCACCCATGTCACCGAGTAGCCGACCGGCGAACGGCCCGGCGATCAGAGTGCCCAACTCCAGCACCCGGATACCGTCCAGCGCGCCAGTTGGTGTCACTCCGGCCTCGCGAAGGCGTGACGCACCAGCCAATCGCTGACGACGCCGACGGCCTGACGCAGCGCGCCGCGCTGGTCTGGGCCGGCGTAATAGTGGGTGGCGCCGGGGATTTCATGGATTTCCTTGTCGGCATGCCCGATCGCCTCGAACAGCCGGCGAGTGTGGCTGGGCGTGCAGGCGTCATCGGCCAAGTTGCCGATCACCAACGCCGGCACAGCGATGTCACGCCCGCACTCCACGCCGTCGCCGTTGGCGTCGTCGTAGCTCCACTGCGACAACCAGCTGCGCAACGTGCAGAACCGGGCCAGCCCGACCGGGCTCATGTTCACCACCTGAGGATCACCCAGATAGCACGTTCCGGGGGTGCGTTCGTTCGGATCGACCGACGGGTCGAGCCAGCGCGGGTCGGCCATGGTGCCGTGCACGACGAAGGCGAACTCGTCGTCGGGGCGGCCGGCGGCCTTCAGCTCGGCGAGCTTCTCCTTGACCCAGGCGGTGATTCGTCGGTTGCGGTCAATTTGGGCTTGCCGGTAACGATCGAGGAACTCCTGGCTGTAGGGCGGCTGGTTGGGGTTGTCGGGGTTGTAGAGGTTCAATTCCGGGTTGCGTTTAGTGGGATCGGACTCGTCGAGAATCGACGCGTCCAGCCATTCGGTCATGGTGCCGTGCCGGCTGATATGAGCGGCGAGCAACATGATGCCGTCGGCGGCTTGCAGGTCCAGCTGGGTGAGATCGGGCCCATCGCCCGACGGACTCGAGGTCACCGTCGCGTGCTGGGCCTGCTGTTGGTAGAACACCGACAGCGAGCCGCCGCCGCTCCAGCCGGCCAGCACAACCTTGTCGTAGCCGAGCCGATTCTTGGCGTCTTTGATGCATTCGCCGAGGTCTTGAACCACCTTCTCCATCAACAGCGCCGAGTCGGTGCCGCGGAACCGGCTGTTGCAGTAGATGACATGGTGGCCGGCGCGGGCCAGCGCGTTCATCATCGGCAGATAGGCCCCGCCGCCGATGGGGTGCATGAACACCAGCACGGTGTCGGACGGTTTGTCGCGTGGCTTGAGTAGATGGCTTTCCAACACCACCAGCTCCGCCAGCCCGCCGTAGACGTCGCGAACACCGGAATTGTTCTGGAAGGCAATCAGATACGGGATCCGGTCGTATTCATGCTTGACCGCTGTGCTAGTCATCAATGCTGTCCTAGGTCGTGCGCCAGCACTTCAGCTGACGGGGTGAGTCGGCGGCGGGTGTCGACGGCGATCACCTGCCAGTCGACGCTGTGGAAGTCGTCGAACTTGCGGCGCGCACGTTCTCGCGCCTTCTCCGGCGCGCCGTGGTGAACTCCTTGCGGTGCATGGGAAATCAATCCTGGCGGCATTGGGATGCCGTAGAGCGAGCCGCCGTGGAAGAAGGCGATCTCGTCGTAGTCGACGTTGCGGTGATACCACGGGGTGCGCTCGGTGCCGGGCACGCCTTCGGCGGGCTTGGGTAAAAAGTTCATCACGTAAACCCCAGTGGCCTGCATGAACAAGTGCACGGTGGGCGGCAGGTGCACACTGTCGGAGGTCACCACGTTGTAGTCGGCGATGTTGAAGGTGAACGCGAAGTTGTCGCCGCGCCAACCCTCCACGTCGAGTGGATTGTGTTGGTAGAACAGCGTCGTCGGGCCACCGTCGTGCATTAGCCGGACCTCGTACTCGTCGCGCCCGGGAGGGGGCGGGTCGTCCGACGCCGCCGGCTCGGGGATGGTGGCCTGCGACGGGTCGAACGGGAAGTGCCGGCCCAGCGCGCCCGGCGGTGGCACGCGAAATTCGTCGGTGGCTTCGATCATCAACAGCGTGGTCTCGCTGTTGGGCAACTGACGCCAGGTCGTGGCCTTCGGCAGATACACCCAGTCGCCCTGGCGGTAGGGCAGCGGCCCGAATTCGGTCTGCAATTCGCCGTCACCGTTGTGCACGAAGCACAGCAGGTCGCCGTCGACGTGGCGGACATAGAACGGCATCGGTTCGCTGCGCCGGGACAGCGAGATGCGGCAGTCAACGTTGGAGAACATCAGCAGTGGGCCGCCGTCGGCGTCGGTGGCATCGCTGGGCTTGAGCTCGCTGGACAGCACGTCGAGAGGCCGCAGCGGGCCGACGGAGCGGTAGGCGGTCGGGTCGTGGCGGCGGTACATGTTCGCCGTGCGGCCGGTGAACCCGCCCCGGCCGAGTTCGTCATCTTTAAGCCCGTCGAGATCGGCGTGCAGACGGCGTGGTGTTTTTCCTTTGCGCAGGTGGACGAAGGATTCCATCGGTGGCTCCCGGGTCGGCCGCAATAAAACTGAAAGTGACATTACTTTCTCTTTTGTGCCGGCACAAGAGCTCGTCACAGTCGCGGTCGAAGCGCGAGTGGACGGCAAAGAGATAAACTGGTCATACTTATGACTATGTCTGAAGTCAGCTCGCTCGCCGAGGCGAAGGCACATCTGTCGGAGTTGGTCGCCCGTGTCGGCGATCAGCACGAGCGAATCACCGTCACGGTGCACGGGCGTCCTACAGCGGTGCTTCTTGCCGTCGATGACCTGGAGTCACTGGAAGAAACCATTGCGGTGCTATCCGACCCGGCAACGCTTCGCGCTCTCGGCGAGGCCGATGCCGAGCTAGCCCGCGGGGAAGGTGAGAGCCAGGACAGCCTTGCCGCGGCGATGCAAGCACGCCGAGCTTCGATGTGACCGACCGTCGACACGAGCTGATAATCGCACCGACTGCGAAAAGACAACTGGCCGAACAACTCCCCGAATCAGTGGCATTCGCGGCCTACAAGTTCATCATCGGCCCGTTGCTCGACAACCCTCAGCGTGTGGGCAAGCAGTTGCGGCCACCGTTGCACGATCGACATAGCGCGCGACGCGGCACCTACCGCGTGCTCTATCGGATCGATGACGCGTGTCATCAGGTCACCGTTGTCGGCGTGTTCGGCCGCGCGGATGCATACGGTGCCCGATAAGCGGCCGTGTCGCTAGCCTGGAAATTGTGGGTGCTGTCACGCCCGAGCGCGGCTGGGAATTCGTCATCGCGCCGCCTCGCAGCGGCCCCGGTGTTGCATCGATGGTGGGCTATCGCTCGTTGGGCGCTCCACCCGAGGTGCATCGCGGGATGCCGTCGTCGACACTGACCTTCATCGTCAGCCTCGATGACGGGGTGGAAGCCGCCGACACCCGAGAGGCACTCCGCGATGCTCGGCCCACCCCGCTGCTCTTGAGCGGGTTGCACGAGCGGGCCGCTCAGATACGGCAGCGACCGGGCCAAGCCGGCGTGCAGTTGGCCCTGCATCCGCTCGCCGCGCGAGGACTCTTCGGGGTGCCCAGCGCCGAGTTGAGCGTGTCCGATTTCGATGCCACCGCCGTGCTGGGCCACCGCGCCGTCGAGTTGTGCGAGCGGGCGGCCGACGCGCGGGATTGGCGGGGTGCCTTTGCGGTGATTGCCGATTACCTAGTGGGTGCGCGGCAGCGCCGCGACCGTGCGACGGTACGCCCCGAGGTCGCCTATGCCTGGCACCTCCTGGAGCGAAGTCGCGGCCGGGCCTCGATAGGCGCCGTCGCCGACCGAGTCGATGTCAGTGCACGACATTTGACGACGTTGTTCAACCAGGAAGTCGGCCGGTCGCCCAAGACGGTGGCGATGCTCATGCGCTTCGAGCACGCCACCGCCCGGATCGCCGAGTCGGTACGTCAGCATGGGCTGGTCGATTTATCAGCTGTCGCGATCGACACCGGGTACAGCGATCAGGCCCACCTGACCCGAGAGTTTGGCCGGTTCACCGGTACGTCGCCGCGCCGGTGGTTGGCCGAGGAGTTCCGAAACATTCAATACGGCGGCCACTCGCTTCGATCAGACTGCGAGCATGACTGATTCCAATCCGACCGTGTGGTTGACGTTGCGAGCCCACAATGCACCCAAGCTGATTGACTACTACGTGGACACCTTCGGCTTCGTCCTGGCAGCCCGGTACGGCGAGGGCGATACTGTCGACCACGCGCAACTTCTGTGGCCCGAGGGCAGCGGCGGGATCATGCTCGGCAGTGACAGACCCGACGGCGAATGGTCCCGTGAGCCTGGCACCGCGGGCGGCTACGTCGTCACCGCCGATCCGGATGCGCTCTACGAACGCGTCCTGCAACGCAAAGCCGAAATTGTTCGGCCCCTTGCCAATACCGATTACGGTGCCCGTGAATTCACCGTCCGCGACCCAGAGGGCAACCTGTGGTCCTTTGGTGATTACCGCGGCGCGCCGATGCCGGCCTGACATGCGCGCTAAACGAATCACCGCCAACCTTCGAGTAGCCGATATCAACACAGCGAAGACCTTCTACACCGACTACCTGGGGCTCAGCGCCGAGGAGTTCAACCTGGGATGGGTGGCCCGCTACACCGAACCGGACAGCGGCGCGAACGTCCAGGTCGTCACGCGCGATGCATCCGCCCCCGAAGACTCGGTCATCTCCGTCCACACCGATGACGTCGACGACGCGTATGCAGAAGCCCAGAGACTCGGCTACGAGATCGTGCATCCGTTGACCACAGAGTCGTGGGGGGTGCGCCGTTTCTTCGTGCGCGCACCGGATGGCAACGTCGTCAACGTCGTAAGCCACCGGGACTGAGCACCGGCGCGGCGTGCGGGTTCAGTCCCGGACGCGCACGACGACTTTGCCTTTGGCGGTGCGATTCTCAAGCGAGGCGACTGCCGCGGCGGCATCCTCCAGCGGGTAGACCACCGGCTCCGGGGGAGACAGCTTGCCTGAGGTAAGCAGCCGCTCGAGCCCCGCCCACTGCTCATGCAGCGCATTGGGGTGTTTCCCGGCCCATGCACCCCAGCCGACCCCGACCACGTCAATGTTGTTGAGCAGCAGCCGGTTCACCTTCACGGTTGGTATTTCACCGCCGGTGAAGCCGATCACCAACAGTCGTCCCGCCGGAGCCAGCGAGCGCAGTGAATCGGTGAACCGATCGCCGCCAACGGGATCGACCACCACGTCGACGCCACGGCCGTCGGTCAATTCCTTTACCGCGTCTTTAAATCCGTCGGCCAGCACCACATCCGTGGCGCCGGCGGCCGTCGCAATATCGGCCTTTTCCTGCGTGCTGACCACCGCGATGACGCGCGAAGCCCCGAGCACCGACGCCAGCCGCAGCGATGAGGTGCCGATACCGCCGGCCGCTCCGTGTACCAGCACCGTCTCGCCCGCCTCCAGTCGGCCGCGGACGGTCAGCGCGAAGTACATCGTCAGGTCGTTGAACAACAGGCCGGCGCCTGCCTCGAAGCTGACGTTGTCGGGCAGCTTGAACGCTCGGTCGGGGGCCAGCACTGCGACCTCGGCCATTCCGCCGGTGAGCATCGTCAGGCCAACCACCCGATCTCCGGCACGCACAGTGGCGTTGTCGGGTGCCGATCGGACCACGCCGGCGATTTCCGCGCCCAGCACAAACGGCGGATCGGGCCGGTACTGGTAGAGGCCGCGGGTGAGCAGCGCGTCCGGAAATGCCGCGCCGGCAGCGTGCACCTCGACGATCACGCCGTCGCCCGTGGGTTCGTCGACGTCGGCCACTTCGATACCGTCCGGACCATCGAGCCTGGTCACCCGTGCTGCGCGCATGCCACCTCCGTCATCAACGAAACGCTGTCCAACCCGCCTAACCCCCGGTGATCGTAGCCCCGCACGCTGACCCTCCGGCTGCACAGGGAACCCACAGCAGCTGCACAGCGGTGCCCGCACGAGGCAACAGGTGAACAGAAGGTAAACTAACCGTGAACAACCTGGGGTTCGGGCGGCGACCGCCCTCCGACCACGACCGTTGGGAGGTGTGGCAGATGCCGAGCTTGCCGCCCGTAGTTCTCGATAGCACCGTCGATCCGACGGATCGAGCCGACGCGATTGACTTCATCAATCGCGTCAACCTGCTGTTCGACGCCTGCGATATCGATGCCATGGTCGAGGCCTTCCTTCCGGACGGCGTGACGTACCACACCCATGGCGTGGCTCGGGGCCGGGCGGAAACGCGGCGCTTCTTCGAAGAGACCTACCCCTACAGCGTTCCCGGGGTTAGCCGCATCGCCACCAACCCGATCGTCGATAGCGACGGCGAGGGAGTGATCGTCCGCTACTACAACCTTCTCGTCCGCTATGCACCGGAGCCGGCTGGGCCCAGGATGGTGACGGGCGAGGTGGTAGAAGAGCCAGATGATCTGCCCGCGATCTGGGTCTACTCCGCTGTGACGGATCGCCTGCGTCGGCTCGATAACGTCTGGCGGATCTTCGAACGTCACATCGGGACGACGACGATGAACGACCGGCTACGTCCGATGGCGTCGGCGCCCGGGTATATGGGCCCGGGCCTGCGCCGGGCTGCCTCATGGTGAGAACCCGCCGGCAACACGTACCACCCCGAGATCGCTACGTAACCGCGCTCGCCGCTTAGGCTTTGCGCTGCTGGGCAAGTCCGTCGACGATCAGCTCGAGCCCGAATGCGAATTCGTCCTCCAACGGCACGGGCAAATGGTCGGCCACGGCAACGGTGGCGGGAAACAACCCGGGGTCTAATTCATGGAACACGCCGGCGAGTCGGGCGTCGCCGGGGCTGCTGTGGCCGGTGAGCTGGATGACGAAGCCCAAGACATAGCGCGCCAGCGTTGCATACGTGCGTGCCGCCAACTGTGGCGGAAACTCGTGGTTCAGCAGGATGGCAATCAACCGTTCACGCTGAGCCAACGCATTCGGGCCGATTGGCGCCTGTTCGACCAGTAGGCGCGCGACGTTTCGGTGGCGGCGCAATACATCGAACATGCCCAGCGCCACCGACTTACACGCCTGCTGCCAGCTCAAGGTACTGAGTTCTTCAGTGCTGAAGTCGACTTGGCCAAATACTCGGTCGACGACGTGAGCGATCACCTCGCCCCGATTGCCGAAATGCCGATAAAGCGTGGCGGTTCCCGAATCCACCCGCCTTGCCAGCGTCCGCATCGACAATGCGTCGGCGCCTTCCTCGTCAACGATTTGCATCGCCGTCTCGATGAACCGTTCTCGCGGTACCGGAGGGCGCCCGGGAGAACGTGTCATGGGCCAAGTATGCCGACCCTTGACAGCGGCGGGCAATAACGGCAACAGTGTACTCATTATGTTGCTGCTTCCCCTCGCGCCGGAGCCATGTCACCGTCCCCACTGACCGCGACATGCTCCCGTCGGAGCGGCGCGAATTCATTCGCACTCACCGCACCTGCGTGTTCGGCTACCGCCGACGACACGACGGCCCGGCCATGTCGATCGTCTACTACATCCCGACCGACGATGACGAGTTGCTCGTGTCCACGATGGCCGGACGCGGCAAGGCGCGCGCCATCGCACGCGACGGCAAGGTGAGCCTGTGCGTGCTCGACGAGCGTTGGCCCTTCGCGTATCTGCAGGTGTATGCCGACGGGGTGATCGAGCGTGACCGCGGTCTTGTCGTCGACGTGATGATGGCGGTCGCCGGTCGCATGTCTGGCCAACCGCTGGGTGAGGAAACGCGCCCCTACGTCGAGTCGATGGCCACTGAAGAGGATCGGGTGGTCGTGCGTTGCCGGCCGTACGCGACATTTGCGCAACCGCCACGGCATCTGTACCGGAATGATCAGGAGGATCGGATTACCCACTGGGTATCAGGCACGGTCGGGTGGGACGCGCCTGACCCGGCCTGAATCCGCATTGGAATTCGCCGTCGTCTCAGGTTCCACGTTTCCGATGGTCAGCCCGCCGGCCCGTGCCTAGTCCAGCTAGACTAAGTCCGGTACGCTGATCGTATGTCGACCGTCAACATCCACGATGCGAAGACCCACCTGTCGCACCTGCTCGCTCGCGTCGAGAATGGCGAGACGATCACGATCGCGCGCGCCGGCAAACCAGTCGCCGACCTGATCCCGCACGCACGCGCCGACATCGTTTTCGGCGGCCTGGCAGGTCGACTTCATTACGACACCGATCATTTCGATGACACCGACCACGATCTCAACGCGCTGTTCGGCATCGAATGAGTGGCCTCTTGCTCGATACCCACGTCGTGCTCTGGCTGCTCGACGCTAACCCCCGGCTCGGGACCGCGGCCCGAGATCGCATCACGGGCAGCGCAGGCGTGTATATCTCCGCCGCGAGCACCTGGGAACTCGCCATCAAGGCCGCCGTCGGCAAGGTCGAGCTGCCCGACGATTTCGAGGACGCGATTGATCGGTCCGCCCTGCGCGACCTGCCCGTTACACGACGCCACACTCTCGCCTCTGACTTGACGGCACTGCCCCATAAGGATCCCTTTGACGCAATTCTGGTGACGCAAGCGAAGATAGAGCGGCTCACATTGGTCACCGCCGACACGAAGCTGCTGAATGTACTACCCGACGCCATCGACGCGACGGTCTGACTTTCGCGGCGGCGCATTCCCGAAAGCGGCCAGTTTCAGGGGCCTTTCCCAAACCCGGCTTCAAGAGCCGGTCATCGCCGAGCGGATCACCTCCAGGTCGTGATCGTCGATCTTGAACACCCCGAATCGGAACTTGTAGCCCCACCGAGCTTTATCTTCGATGAAATCGAGTTGGCCGATCAGCGGCCGGATCGGCGTCTCGGTGCACTCGAGGAAGTCGACGTTGCGACGCCACGGGTGGAAGTCAGGCGTCATGTTCGCCTGATATGGCTCATCATCGGCGACTCGGCCGATGGCGGTGAAAGCCTGAAGCGGCTCACCCTCCGGGTAGTCGGTCTTCGGTGAGTAGAAGACAATCCAGTCACCACGGGCCATCTTGCGAAGCATGTGCGGCTTGCCGTGGTTGGCCTGGGTGAAGCGCCCGCGCACCCCCTGTTCGACATGGTCCCGGCTGACGGTGTTGATCCAGTTCGTCATGGCCGCATGCTAGGTCGGATGTCCGACACATTCGCGCGCTCGAAGTCGGGCTGTGGATAACTTCAGCGGAGCACGTCTGCTCGCCAGCACCTAGGTGGCGGGGGAGAGAACCGATCCGAGTCGTAATTGCTTGCTGCTCAGGACACGTCGTTGCTCGGTGACGAGGACTGTCGCCAGCCCGGCAGCGACCAGCCATACCGCCAGTTGTGCGACGCCGGTCGCGGCGACGTCTGAGCCGATGATGACGCCGCGCAGCGCAAGGATGGCCGGATGTGTCGGCAGGTAGCCGCCGATTGTGTGCAGCGCCGACGGGATCGTGGACATCAGGCTGGTGACTAGGGCTATGACGAGCACCGCGATCGATGCGAACCGGCCGGGTCGTTTGAAGATTGCGGTGGCGGCCTGGTTGAGCGCAATGAACGTCAGCGCAGTCAGCAGAGTAACGCCGAGCAACTCGAACCACCGCACTACTGCGATATCCAGAATCGGGATCAGGATGATGCTGAGCACGAAGGCGGCGAGCACTGCCACGGTTGCGCCCGGACAGACGGCGCGGGCCACGATCAGCCAGGTGTGTTCGCGGGAGGTGAGCACGGCCGCCGGCACGGCCCTGGTGATCACGTATGTGCCCAACGCGCAAGCCCATAGCGCCAGCGTGGTCGCAACTGCGGCAACGGCGGCGCCGACGTTGGTGTTGTCGGTGATGGCGACAGCCGGGGTTGCGGCGACGTTTTTCAGGCGCTCGCGCTCCGCCGGGTTGTAAGCGGGCACGTTGTCGCGTCCGTTTGCCAGCTGGGTGGCGAGTTGGTGCGCGCCGTCGGAGAGCTCGCCGATTCCGCCCTCAAGCTGGTGGGCACCGTCATTGACCTGGTTGGCCCCGCTGGCCGCGGCCTCGAGTCCCGACGCGACCTGTTGGATCTGGCTTGCTGCTCCGGCCAAGGGTGCTGGTGGCGGTGCAGGCAGGTGTTGCAACGGGGCGGTGACCGCCGATACCTGCCTTTGCGCGTTACCAAGCCCGTCGGCGAGCTGTCCGGTACCCGAGGACAGTTGTCCGGCACCGGCCTTGAGCTCGTCGGCACCGGTGGCGAGCTGTGCGGCACCATCGGCCGCCCGGCCCAGTTGGTCGTGGATAGTGGAGAAAGACAGGTACACGTTCTCCAGGTAGGTCCGCACAATCTGTTGGTTGAGCGTGCGCAGCACTACTTGGGCAATCTGGTTGCTTATCAATGGGTCTGCGACACCGGTCGCGTTCGAGGTTTGCACGCGTAGCTCAGCCTGCCCGGCTTCCCAAGGGTTCGTGCCGGCCGAGGAGGTGGCCTTGGCGGAGAAGTTTTCCGGGATGGTGACGACGGCCCCGTAGTCGCCGCGGGCGACCCCGTCTCTGGCGTCGTCCGCATCGGTGAGCACCCAGGAGTATGCGGCATCGCTGTGCGTGAGGTTGCCGGCGAGTTCCCGGCCGAGCGGAATGGTCTTGCCGTCAACGACGACCGGATGATCGTTGTTGACCACGGCCGCTCTCGCCGCTCCGTGGTTTGTGGCCGGTGACCAAAATGCCCAAAGAAACAGGCTCATCACCAGGATGGGCAGCACGACCAGGCCGGTCCAGGTACGCCAGGTGAGCGGGCCGGACGCCACCGAGCGCGCCGAGTTGGCGAAGGGTCTGATCATCGTGACACCTCGACTAGTTCAGAGGTCAACTGCAACATGCTTGCCGAGGACAAGGGCAGCAGGTCGCCGATCAAGGCAGGATCCTGGCAGGTGACCACAAAAGTGGCCGGTCTGCCCGAGCCCGTCTTCTGGTTGGAGAAGCATTGGCGCAGCATGCTTCTGGTGCTGCTGCGCACTATCACATCGATATCGTCGAGCAGGATCAGCTCGATGTCG
The DNA here is from genome assembly GCF_059812285.1 of Mycobacterium sp. NGS62. NCBI lineage: Bacteria > Bacillati > Actinomycetota > Actinomycetes > Mycobacteriales > Mycobacteriaceae > Mycobacterium > Mycobacterium sp. NGS62. The sequence goes on from NZ_JCALCK010000002.1 coordinate 259,593, forward strand.
CAGGCCAGCGCGGCCTCCACCTCGGCGGCTGCATCCGACGTTTCCTGGCACGAGATCACCGCGACTTTTCGGCGCACGGTGCCAATGTGCTGGGGCAGCACCTGACCGAGAACTTTCAGGTCGCCCTCGATGCGACGGACCCGGCCGGCCAGCGTGAACAGCAACGCACTCTTGCCGGCAGGACCATGGCCATGTATCACCAGGATTTGCCCTTTGCCCACCCTGAGATTCACGCCCGAGTAGACAACATGCCCACGGTCGTCCTCGCGGCACAGCCCGTGGGCATTGATTGCGTCATCGGAGTCCGGCGACGGCCAATCGGCAAGGCGCAACTCGTGCATGAGCCCGTCGCCCTCCGCATCGAAGATGGGCAGCCGGCGATCCAGCCAACCGGGCAGACCCCACGCACGACGCCCGAGCAGCGCCAACACCGCCGGAACCAGCGTCATGCGCACCAGAAACGCGTCCACGAACACACCGATGGCCAGGCTGAAGGCAATCGGCTTGATCACGGCGCTGCCCTCCGGTACGAATGCGGCGAACACCGCGAACATGATCACCGCCGCCGCGACCACCACACGAGACGCCGAGACGAACCCGGACTCGATGGCCTGGTGCGGATCGCCTTGGTGCACATAGCTTTCCCGGATTCGAGACACCAGGAAAACCTCGTAATCCATGGCGAGGCCAAACAGCACACCCATCAAAATGATCGGCAGAAAGCTGACCACGCTGCCGGTATGGGTAACGCCCAATGCGCCCGACAAGTGGCCTTGCTGGAATACGAAGGAGGTCGCCCCGAATGCGGCGCCCACCGAGAGCAGATATCCGGCGGTGGCCTTGACCGGCACCCAGATCGAGCGGAACACCATCGCCAGAAGGACCAGGGAAATCCCGACGACAAGGATCGCGAACGGTAACAGGGCGGCACCGAGTTGTGTCGAGACGTCGATGCCCACCGCGGTAATGCCGGTGACGGCAGTTTCCACTCCGTAGGTGCTTTTGAAATGCTCCCGCTGGCCGCGAAGCGCCTTCACCAGATCATCTGTCTGCGCCGAGTCGGGCGCGGTGGCGGGCACGACTTGGATGATGCCGGTGTCGGCCTTCGGATTTGGCGTCGCCAGCGGGACACTGGCCACACCGGGGATTCGGCTGATCTCGTCGGCGATCTTGTTCATGACGCCCACGGGGTCGGTGCTCGTGATGATGTCGGCCGTTACGATGAGCGGGCCGTTGTAGCCGGCCCCGAAGTGGTTACTCACCACCTCGTAGGTGTCCCGAGCGGGCGTACCCTCCTCTTCGGTCCCGTTGTCGGGCAACGCAAGTCGCAGATCGACAACCGGAAGCGCGCACAATGCGAGGCCGGCGACGAGCACCACGACGGTCAGCACGGGGACTCGGGTGGCAAGTCGTACCCAGAAGCGGCTCACCAACGCACGTTCGGTAGCTTTGCTGTGCTGGCGCTTAATGGCCTTCGGCCGCAGTCGTTCTCCGGCGAAGGCTATCAGCGCCGGAATCAAGGTCACCGCGATGGCCACCGCGATGACCACCGCCACCGCTGCGGCCAGACCCATCGTGGTCAAGAACGGAATGCCCGCCACGGCCAGCCCCAGCAACGCGATCACGACCGTGAGGCCGGCGAAGATCACCGCGGATCCGGCGGTGGCGGTGGCCTGCGCGACGGACTCTTCGACGTCGAGGCCTTCGGCAAGCTGGGCGCGGTGGCGTGACAGCAAAAATAGCGCGTAGTCGATTCCCACGGCCAGTCCCAGCATTACCGCCAGCATCACGGCGGTCGAGGAGACCGGCGTCAGGAGCGTGGCCGTATAGACGAGTGCGACTGAGATGCCCACGCCCAGGATCGCGGTCAGTAGCGGCATGCCGGCCGCGATCAGGGAGCGGAACACCAGCAACAGCACGCAAAACGCGATCAGCAGACCGATCCCCTCGGTGGAGCTCAGTTTGGGCACGGGGTTGGAAAAGGCCGGCCCGCCGACACTTACCGTCGCTTCGTGTCCGATCGCCGCGGCGAGATCTCTTCCGATACTGGTGAGCTGATTCTTGGTATTCGGCTTCACGTCGGCGAGTGTCACGGTGAGCTGCGCCGTGACGATCGCGGCTCGATGGTCGCCGGACACCGCACCCGCTACCCGCGGACGGGGGCCAACCGCGGGTTGGCCGGCGGCGTTGGGGTCGAACGGGTTTATCACCGCGGCGACTTGGTCGAGCTTCTCGATCGCCGCCACCGCGTCGGCGGTCGGCTTCGCGGCGAGCCGGGTGACGTCTTGTCCCGGGGGTGCGACGATAACCAGCTGCGCCGACGAACCGCTGACATCCGGAAACACCCTGCCTAGATAGTCGAGTGCCTCCTGCGACTCGGTGCCGGGAATTTCGAAAGTGTCATCGGTGCCTTTGTTCAACAGCGCGCCGCCGCCGGCCAAGGCGAGAACGACAAGCCACAGGACCAGCACCAATCGTCGCCGCTGCGCGGCAAGCCGGCCCAACCGATACAGAACAGATGACACCGAAGTCTCCTAGCTGCTGCTCGTCATCCGCGCGATGACTCGCATGGCGCGGCGGCCCAGGGAATGACGTAGCCGCTGAGCCCGCGACTGTCCAATTGGTTGCGCCGGGGCCGAACCGAGGCGCGGAAACAGTGCCAGCGCGTTGTGGTGTTCGATAGCGCTACGGGTGTCGTCGCCGCACGGATAGATTTCCAGGCCGGCCGCGAAGAGCTTTCCGGCGGCGACGGGGGCGAACGGCCAGTCGGAGCCGAAGGTGATGTGGCCGGGTTTGGCGAAGGCCAGCAGCGTGGGCAAAGCGGCGGCACTGGAGGACAGCGCGGTGTCGAAGTAGAAGCTGGAGAAGTCGTCGAGAACATCGGCCCAGCTGCGGCCGGTGTCGGCGGTGATGGCCAGGGCCATCCGGTGACTGGCGTAGGGCACGAAGCCGCCGGCGTGGCTGAGGATGAACCGAATGTTCGGGTAGCGGGCCCGAATTTCATTGCGCACCAGTAAGTAAGCGGCCCGGGTGGTGTCGAGCAGGAAGTCGGCCGCGAACGGCGCGAGGCCGGGCACGATGGGGCCGGGCAGCTCGGCTGGATGGATGAACACCACGGCGGAGCGCTGGTCGAGAGCTTCGAACAGCGCATCCTGACCGTGCTGCCCCACATACACGCCGGCGTTGTTGGCCAACAGTACGACGCCGTCGGCGCCCAGTTCGTCGAGTGCGCGGACCGCTTCCACTACAGCGGCATCGATATGCGGCATTGGCACGGTGGCGAAGAATCCGAACCGGTCCGGCTGCGCTGTGACCAGTTCGGCGGTGTAGTCGTTGAGATCACGCGCCAGCGCGGCCGCGCCGGCGGGGTCGGGTAGGAAAGTGGTGCCGGGGGTGGACACCGATAGGATGGCGGTACCGATGCCCATTTCGGCCATGGTCTGCAGCGACGCGTCGGGACTCCACTTGGGTAGCGCGCGTCCGCCGGCTTCGTCGATCCCGGCTTTCTGCAGGGCTTTTCGATAGTCGGGTGGGATCAGGTGATGATGGGTGTCGATGCGAAGCATGATTGTCTTTTCCCTAGGTGTCGGCGATCCCTGCGCCCGACAGCGCGGGGATGGTGTCTTCGCGGCGCAGCAGCGAGGCGGCTGCCGTCTTGAATTGGGCAAGCTTGTCGATGATGGTTTGCGCTTCGGGTCGGTGACCCCAGATGCTGATTCCTTGATATGTCGTGGGCTCCCAGGTCGTTTCGTCGACCACGACGGGGTTCCAGCCGACTTCCCATTCGAAACCCGATGGCGTGATGGCGTAGTACGACAGTTCGCGGTCATTGGTGTGCTGACCGACGGCCAGTGCCATGGGGAATCCGAGCTCCTTGACCCGTTGATAGGAGGCGGTCATGTCGTCGAGGTCGGCGACCTGGATGTTGAGGTGCTGGACGCGGGTACGGACCGGGTTTACGGGCAGCCGGTTCACTGCGGCTATCGCCACCGAATGGTGGCGTTGGTTGACTCGTAGGAATCGGATCTTGAGCTTGACGCCGCTAATGGTTTCGTCGATGTAGTCGGACAGGCGGGCGTCGAACACGGTGTTGTAGTAGCCGCGCAGCTGCTGCGGCTTCTTTGACGTCACCGCGACATGGCCAATGCCGCCGTCGCCGGTGATGAACCCGCCGACCTGCATGGCCAACGGTGTATCGCTGGTTCGGGCCCGGGTGAAAACTTCTTGTACCAACCCGTTGGGTCCGGGGAACCGCACGAGGCGCTCGACGCCCCGCAGCGCGGCCTCTTCTGCGGTGCCCTCGGTGATGGGAACACCATGCCTGGTGACCCGGGTGATGATTTCGTCGAAGGAGCGGTGGTCGTCGAGTTGCCATCCCAGGGCGGTGACATCCTCGGCCGGTCCGCGTTGCAGTAGGAAGCGGCATTCGTTGTCGTCGAGCCGAAACCGCATGACATCGGGCAAAGTGTCGTCCAGATGCATCCCGATGGCGTCTTGGCCGAAGCGGCGCCAGTCGGCGAACCTGTCGGTTTCGACGACGATGTAGCCGAGGTGCACGTTGCCGAAGATGTCCATTAGCCGAAAACCGAGGGTGTGCTGAGGAATTCATTGACGAGCCGGTTGAACAGTTCGGCGCGTTCCCATTGCATCCAGTGGCCGGTGTGCGAGGTCATCACCAGTTCCGCATTGGGCATCAGGTCGAGCAGCATCGGCCCGCCGGCGGGCCGGTTGACCCTGTCGTCGCGGCCCCACAGCACCAGGGTTGGCGTGGCCAGGTGTTTGAGCCGGCGGTCGCGGGTCAGATCCATGCGCCACAGCGTGCGCAGCGCGGTCGGGCCGGACGGTCGGCGCAGCGGCGGGTTCGAGACCACCTCTGGATCGATAGAGGCCTGATACCGCAGCTCGATCAAGTCATCCGGGACCGAAGCGCCGTCGTACACAAGGTGGTTGCGGATGAAGGTTTCCAGCTTGTCGCGGCTGGGGCCGTCGCCGCCGTAGTACGACAGCAGGCTGTTCAGCCCGGCCGTAGGGAGAGCGCGGGTGGTGCCGATACCGCCGGGGCCCATCAGCACCAGTTTTCCGACCCGATGCGGAGTGTCGAGGGCCAGTCGTAAGGCTGCCGCGCCGCCGTAGGAGTTACCGACGAGATGTGCGGTGTCGATGCCGAGTTCGTCGAGCACGCCGCGGATCATGTCGGCGAGGTAGCCGAACGGATCGCCTTGGTCGACGCCTTTGACCGAGCGGCCGTAGCCGGGCATGTCGGGCACGATCACCCGGAACTGCTGCGCAAGCGCATCGATGTTGCGCGAGTAGTTGGACACGCCGGTGGCGCCGGGTCCGCCGCCGTGGAGCATGACCACCGCTGGGCCGCTGCCGGTTTCGGTGAGGAAGATCGGCTTTCCGGCGATGGTGACGGTGTGTTCGATCGGGTTCGCTGTCGTCATGCGGAGACTCCGGTATCGATGCGGAGCCTCGGTGGTGGCGCCAGGGGCTGCCCGGGTTTGGCTGCGGTATAGATGAATCCGTCCGGCCGCAGCACCACGGCCGTGGCTTTCTTGCGCTGTAGCCAGCGGACGAGGCTGGGCTCGTCGATCCGGAGTGCCGGCACTCCCAGTTCGGTCCAAGTGTGCATGCCGGGCGGCGGTGCGCCGATGTGCAATACCGCCCAGCGCCCGCCGAGAACGTCGTCGAGGCGGACGTTTTCGCCCTTGGCGTCGGTCACCCAGGGTTGGGGGATCTGCCAGCCGACCGCGCGGTGCCTGCCGGCGGCGAAGAAGCCGTCGGTGTAGCGCGCATCGGGAATCCAGGTCAGCTTCTGCACGCCGGCCTCCAAACCGGGCACGCGCGACAGGGTCCGCATCACGTGATTACGGACGCTGGCGATGGCCTGGTTGCGCTCGGTGATGATCCGGCCGACGAAGCATGCGCGGCGGGCGACCTCGGTGACGTGCGGTTTGCGTTCGGCCTGGTAGGAATCCAGCAACGAGTCCGGTGCTTGTCCTCTGACGACAGCGGCCAGCTTCCAGCACAGGTTGGCCGCGTCGCGAACGCCTGCCGACATTCCCTGCCCGATCCATGGCGGCATGGCGTGCGCGGCGTCGCCGGCCAGAAAGACCCGTCCCGCCCGCCACCGGTCGGCGACGCGGACGTGGTGGCTGTAGATCACCGCGCGCAGGATCTTGACGTGTTGCGGAGTGACGCCCTGATCGCCGAGGACCTTCCAAATCGCCGCTTCACTCAGCAGCTCCTTGTCATCCTCACCCGCGTGCGCCGGGTACTCCCACCGGTGGTGGCCGAGCGGGGTCGGGCAGTCGACCGTCGGCCGGGCGGGGTTGGCGTGGAACCGCAACCGATCGTGGGCATCCCACTCCTCGAGGACCTTGGTGTCGATGACCACCCATCGCTCGGCATAGGTGCGGCCCGAATAACCGACACCGAGCTGACCGCGAGTCGGTGACGACCCGCCGTCCGCGGCGATCACATACGACGCTCGCAACCGCTTGAAGGTGTCGGTGCGCAAGTCGGCCAGCATGAGCTCGACGTCGTCGCCCTTCGGCAGCACACGTAGACATTCGTGTTCCAGGAGGACGTCGACGTCGGCAAAGCGCTGGACGCCCTCACGCAGGACACGGTCGACGGCCGGCTGATACAAGAACTGCTGCGGTGGATGGCCCGACCCGCGTGAGGTGATGGTGGTTTCGATGAAAGGCACGCCGGCGGCGTCGACGAAGGCCACCGGCCGGTCAGGCAGCATGTCTTGCTGCAGGCGCTCGGACAGGCCGACGGATTGCCAGATCCGCATCACTTCCTCGTCGGTGGAGATCGCCCTGGCGCGGCCGTAAATATCCGGATCACGCTCGACCACAAGGACTTTCAGGCCCAGGCGGCCTAACAGGTTTGCGGCCGTGGCGCCGGTCGGTCCGTAGCCGATCACCGCTACGTCGTAGATATCGGGGGTGGTCACAGGTCTGCCGCCTCGTTGAGCTTGTGCTGTAGTGATCACTACGGTAATGTAGCGATCACTACGGAGTCAATACCCAAACCCATGGAGCGGGAGATGGCGCAGAAGCAACAGCCCAAGCCGCGCCGAAAGCGCGCCGACGGCGAGCTGTCGCGCGAACGGATCCTCGACGCCGCCACCGAGATCGCCGCAGAACGCGGCTACGAGGGCACCAGCATCGCGCTGGTCAGCGCGAAATGCGGGCTGCCGGCCAGCTCCATCTACTGGCATTTCAAGGACAAGGACGACCTGATCGCGGCCGTGATCGAGCGCAGTTTCGACAGGTGGCTCTCCGCTTGGCAGGTCCCCGAGGTGGGCGCAGCGGAAGACCGTGCGGTGGGCATGGCGGTGCAAGTCGCCAAGGCACTACTGGAATCGCCCGACTTCATCCGACTGGGGCTGATGTTGGCTCTGGAGCGCCGGCCCGTCGAAGCCCGTGCCAGGGCAATGTTTTTGCAAACTCGGGCTCAGGCTTTCTACCAACTGACCCAGACCATTCGGGAGCTCACGCCCGAGCTCAGCGACGCCGACGTGAACCAACTCGCCAGCTACGCGCTGGCCGGGGCGGACGGGCTGTTCATCGCCAAGGAGGTCGGCGGCGACACGGTGGACCTACTGGCCTTGTTCGAGTTGCACGCGCGGGCCGTGCTCGCCGCCGCTCGTCGGCTGATCGACGAAAAGGCGAAACCATGACGTCACAAGGTAAATGGCCGGTGGCCATCATCGGGTCGGGCAACATCGGCACCGACCTGATGATGAAGATTCTGGGCAGCGACGGTCCGCTCACGGTAGCCGCCATGGTGGGCATCGACCCCAGTTCCGACGGGCTTGGCCGCGCGGCGCGCATGGGGGTGCCGGTCACCGCCCGCGGTGTCGACGGCCTGCTGACCATGTCTCAATTCGACGACATCAGACTCGTTTTCGACGCCACCTCCGCCGGAGCGCACCGGGCCAATTGGCCCAAACTGGCCGGCGCCGGCGTGCGGATACTGGACCTCACCCCCGCCTCGATCGGGCCGTACTGCGTGCCGGTGGTCAATCTCGACGACCACCTCGACGCGCCGAACTTGAACATGGTCACCTGCGGCGGGCAGGCCACCGTGCCGATTGTCGCCGCCGTCGCACAGTCGGGGATCGTGTCCTACGCCGAAATCGTGTCGTCGATCTCATCGCGGTCGGCCGGCCCGGGCACCCGCGCCAACATCGACGAGTTCACCGAAACCACCACTGCTGCACTACAGCTCGTCGGAAAAGCGCAGCGCGGTAAGGCGGTGATGATCCTCAACCCCGCCGACCCGCCGATCCTGATGCGCAACACGGTGTACTGCCTGGTCGACGGGCACGCCGATCATGAGCGGATCGAGGCGGATGTACTGGCCATGGTCGAGCGGGTCAAAGATTATGTGCCAGGTTACCGGCTCAGGCAGCGTGTCCAGTTCGAAACGTTCAGCGTCAACAATCCGCTCTACATCCCGGAAGCCGGCAAGTTCACCGGCACCCGCATCACCGTGCTGCTCGAAGTCGCCGGCGCCGCAGACTATCTGCCCGCCTATGCCGGCAACCTCGACATCATGACCTCGGCCGCCAAGGCGACCGCCGAGCGCATCGCCGGAGCGACCTCATGATCTATGTCAGCGACGTCACGTTGCGCGACGGCATGCATGCCGTGCGACATCAATACACCATCGAGCAGGCCACCACGATCGCCGCGGCGCTTGATGCCGCCGGTGTTGATTCCATCGAAGTTGCCCACGGTGACGGGCTGGGCGGATCCAGCTGCATCTACGGTTTCGGCGCCCACACCGACCTGGAGTGGATCGAAGCCGTGGCGGGAGTCGTGCGCCGTGCCAGGGTCGCCACCCTGGTACTGCCGGGCATCGGCAGCGTGCGCAACCTCAAGGACGCCCACCGTGCCGGGGCCACCGTCGTGCGGGTGGCCACCCACTGCACCGAAGCCGACATCTGCGCCATGCACATCGCAGCCGCCCGCGAACTCGGCATGGACACGGTCGGCTTCCTCATGATGAGCCACCTGACCACGCCTGCCGCGCTGGCCGGGCAGGCCAAGCTCATGGAAGGCTACGGCGCCACCTGTGTTTATGTCGTTGACTCCGGTGGCGCCATGACCATGGACGATGTCGCCGACCGCGTCGACGCTCTGCGCCAAAGCTTACTGCCCACAACGGAAATCGGGATCCACGCCCACCACAACCTGTCGCTGGGCGTGGCTAACTCGATTGTCGCGGTCGAACACGGCGCCCACCGGGTCGACGCGTCTTTGACGGGCATGGGCGCCGGCGCCGGCAACGCCCCGCTCGAGGTGTTCATCGCCGCGGCGGCCAAGCTCGGCTGGGAGCATGGCTGCGACTTGTACGCCCTAGAGGACGCCGCCGATGACATCGTGCGACCGTTGCAGGGGCGCCCGGTGCGGGTGGATCGGGAAACGCTGACTCTCGGGTATGCCGGGGTGTACTCGAGCTTCCTGCGTCACGCCGAAGCCGCCGCCGACCGCTACGGCGTCGACGCGCGGACCCTGCTCGAAGAGGCCGGCCGGCGCGGTATGGTCGGTGGGCAGGAGGACATGCTTGTCGACATCGCACTTGACTTCGCCGCCGAGAGGCGAACCGGCGCAATGAAGCTAGCGGATCAGCCCTTCTGATAGCTCCCGGGAGACGTCGCACGTTTTGGTCGCGGCCGCGGCGAAGCTCATCGTTGCGGCGCCAGTGCAGCAAAGATCCGGCGTCCGATCCAGTGTGGCAGAACGCTGAGGACCGCAGCGGACAGCTTATACGGCTTCCCGGGGACGGATATCGACCTGCCCGACGCGGCGGCGCCCAGGGCCTCTGAGGCCACCTGCTCGGGGCGCAGGATAAGCCATTTTGGGACGCGCTCAAGAGCGCGGTCGAGGCCGGCACGGGACGTGAATCCCGTTTGCACATAACCTGGCATCACGGTTGTGATGGTGATAGGCGAGTTGCGAGTTTCTTCATAGAGGGATTGGCAGAGACTGTTGACAAAGGCTTTTGTCGCTCCGTACACGGAGTGGTAAGGAGTGGGCTGAAGTCCATCCATCGACGAGACGGTGATTATGGCTCCCCGCGCTTGCGCCTTCATGCGTTCGAGTGCCCGCCGTGTAAGTCGCAGTGGCGCAAGTATGTTAACGGCGATCGTACGGAGTTCGGCGTCGAAGTCGGTGTGCGAGAATGGACCGAAGGTGCCGATGCCCGCATTGTTCACCAGCAGATCGATGAATGGGTCGGTATCGAGGCGCTGTTCAACGGCTTTGAGAGAATCCGCGTCCGAAAGATCGGCGGGCAACACCTCGACCGCGACCTGGTAGCAGGCTGTTAATTCGGTGGCCAACGCCTGCAGGCGGTCCGCGTCACGTGCGACTAGGACGAGGTCGACGCCGCGACGTGCCAGGTTGCGGGCGAATGCGGTACCGATGCCAGCCGAGGCGCCGGTTACAAGCGCGCGGTTCCACGGTGCGCGAGGCGCAGGTCCGTCGGTGGTGTTGCTCATGCAGTGAGGCTCCTGTTTGGTGGCTGTCGTCATCCAGCCCGGGTAAGCCGCACGTTGATCCTCTTGACGGCTGCTGTAAGAAGGAACTGGTAGTGCGGACCGAGGATTCGGCCGAGCGTGTCCAGCACTCTTGCGTCGGCGCCGATGAGGACTCGGGCCCGGTTCTTGAGGATGCCGTTGATGATGTCGTCAGCTGCTTGCCCGGCGCTGGTTCGTGCCATGTAGTTCTCGAAGAATTCGACGTGCCTCGCCTGGTCGCGATGGCCTGCCAGTCCGGCATTGCGGGCAATGTCGGTCTTGATGTTGCCCGGGTGCACGCAGGTTACTGCGACCTTGTGGCGGTTGACGAGCATCTCCTGCCGCAGCGCTTCGGTGAAGCCGCGGACAGCGAACTTGGAGGCGCAGTACTGCGACTGGCCGGCGATACCGAGCAGGCCATCGACCGACGACATGTTGACCAGGTGTCCATCGCCGGAGGCGATTAGGTGCGGCAGAAATTCCTTGGTCCCATTGATGACACCCCAAAAGTTGACGTCCATGATCCACTCGAACTGCTCGTAGGTCATCTCCTCGAAGAAGCCGAAAAATCCCACCCCGGCATTGTTGATGACCACGTTGACAACGCCGAATTCCTCGGCGACAGAGGTGGCATACGCCGCCATCGCCTCGCGGTTGCGGACGTCGAGATTGTCAGCGCGGGACTCGATGCCGTGCCTGGCCTTGATCTGAGCAGCGGTATCGGCCAGGCCTTCGACCGCCCAGTCGGACAGTGCGAGGCGTGCGCCGTTGCTCGCGGCGTTGAGGGCAAGGGCACGGCCGATGCCCGATCCCGCCCCGGTGATGACCACGACCTTGCGGTCAAGCGACTTCATGTTTGCAATTGCTTTCCCCGACGTTGCCTGGCGAGCACCGCCACAAGGACGCGGTTGGGCACGACCTGCGCCGCGCGCCCGACGAGCCGGGCTGCCCAGCCAGGAATGACGGTGCCGCGGTCTTTCTGCAAGGCGTCGATGCCGGTGCGCGCCACCGCGCGTGGGGACACGTACATGACTTTCGGCAGACCGAGCGCAGTTTCGTCGATGCCTGCGGCACTGAGGAATTCGGTGTGCACGGGACCCGGGCAGACGGTGGCGATGGTGACGCCGGTGCCGGCGAGTTCGCCGCGGAGCCCTTCGCCGTAGAGGTAGGTGAAGGCTTTGGTGGCGGCGTAGGCGGCCTGACTCGGTGTGGGGATGAAGCCGCTGACGGATCCGACGTTGAGGATCGCGCCGCGGCCGCGGGGCACCATCTGCTGTACGGCGCGGGTGGTGAGGTCGATGACGGCTTCCACGTTGACACGGGCCTGGGCGATTTCGGCGTCGACAGTGGAGTCGACGACCGCGCCGACGGTACCGATGCCGGCGTTGTTGACCAGGATGTCGACTTCGAGGCCGCGGTCGGCGACTTCGTCGAACAGCCGGGACCGCTGTGTCGGGTCGGCGACGTCGCAGGCGATGACATCGGCGCGGACTTTGTCAGACAGTTCTGTGGCCAGGTTGCGGAGCCGGTCTTCGCGACGGGCCACGAGGGTGACGCCGTAGCCTCGGTCGGCCAGTTCGCGGGCGATGTCGGCTCCGATGCCGGAGGAGGCGCCGGTGACGACGGCAGTGCCGGCAGCTGATGGTGCGGGCAGGCTCATGAGGATCTCTGTTCAGGTGAGCGGCTCGTGAATGCGCGTTGGTAGTAATGGGCGCGGGCAGCGGGATCCAGGTCGCTCGCGATCTTGCCGATTCCCATGGCGAGCAGCACGCGATCGCGGATTCGCCTGCCGACCAAATATCCGAGTCTGATGCCGATCCCCTGGCTGGCCGGCGCGAACACGTTGAATCGGTTGTGCTGCACCGCGTGCACGACGGCGCGCGCACAATCGTCGGGAGTGCCGGTGGGTAGCAGCCGCGATGGTCGGGTGGTGCCGGTAGTCATGGCGGTGGGAATGTATCCAGGGTGCAGAAGCGAAAAGCGCACACCGCTGTCGCGATACTCCAGCGCCATGCACTCGGTGAGCCCGACGACACCGTGTTTGGTGGCGGTGTACACCGAACTTCCCGGTTGCGGGATTCGTCCGGCGGCGGATGCCACGTTGACGATGTGGCCGCATCGGCGCGGCAACATGCGCTGCAGCGCCAACCGGGAGCCGATGATCGGACCCAGCAAGTTGACCGCGACTTCGCGGCGCGAGTCGTGATCGCTGCCCGTGTGGAACGGGCCCATCCAGTCGACACCGGCATTGTTGACCAGCACGTCGAGAGGACCGTGCGCGGCTTCGGCTGCGTCGAGAAACGTTGCGAACGACGCTTCGTCGGTGACGTCGAGCCCGACGCCGATCGCTGTGCCACCGATCTCCGCGGCCAGGTTGCGCGCCGCGTGCACGTCGAGATCGCCGATGGCCACCCGCGCGCCCCGCTGCGCGAAGTGCTGGGCAATGGCGCGGCCGATGCCGCCGGCGCCGCCGGTCACCGCGACCGATGCGCCGCGTATCGGTGTCATGTGGGGTCCTTGCTGGTAACCCACAACATCTGGCTTTTGCGGGCGCGGATGTCGTCGACGTAGCAGTCGATGGGCTGTCCACCGTGGCGAGCGATGCAGCCGTTGCAGTATCCGCAGACCGGGGCGTCGGGCGTGGGCGCCTGAATGTGTTGGAAGAGGTAGGGATCGGCGATGAATGCCCGCGCCGCCGACACCGCGTTGCAACGTCCAGATTCGATGGCGGCTTCCATTCCGGTCGTGGTGTGGAATCCGCCGACGCAGATCACCGGAATCTCGAGTGCAGCGGTGAATAGTCCGGCCTGCGCAAGATTGAAGCCCTCGCCGCCCGGCGCCAACCGTTCTGCGACACGTTCGATCACCGGCGCCAGGGCGAGCATCGCCGTGCGGCGATACCGGGGCAATTCAGCGGCCGCACCTTCGGTGACCTCCGCCCTGACGAATCCCCGGTAGCGGCCCAGAACCGTGGCGGGCCAGGATTCGTAGTGTCCACGCGAGACTTCTACGGCGTCGATCCCTTCGTCCTGCATGGCTTGTGCGACTCGGACGAGGTCGGCGGTGGCGGCTCCGCGACGCAGCGGCATCATGTCGGTGCCGTTGATCTTCAGCAACACCGGGTAGTCGTCACCGACGCGCTTACGGATCGCCCGACAGATCTGGCGCAGCAGCCGCATCCGGTTGTCGAGGCTGCCGCCGTAGTCATCGGTGCGCCGGTTGGTGTGCGGGGTCAAAAACTGGCTGAGCAGATATCCGTGGGCGGCGTGGATCTGCACACCGTCGAACCCGACATCGCGGGCGCGCTGAGCAGCCGTCGCGAAACTATCGATAACACCAGGTATTTCGTCACTGTGCAATGGCCGCGGCTTGGTTCCGAACAGTGGTTCACGTACCGATGACGCCGACACCGTCGGCTGGCCGGGAATCCAAGACTTGACAGTTTGCCGCCCGCCATGGTTCAGCTGGGCGATCAGCAGGCTTCCGCCGCCGTGGGCCAGCTTCACCCAGTCACGCAGGCCCGGTTGCTTGTCGTCGGCGTCGATGCCGGCTTGGCGGCCGGTGGACTTGCCCTGCAACGAGACGTAGAGGTTACCGGTCACGATCAACGGCGTGGCGGCGCGCACCATCGGCTCGTAGAACTCGAGTAGTTCGTCGGTGACGAATCCGTCGTCGCTGGACCGCGTTTCGCTGGTTGCCGATTTGAACAGCCGACCGGCGACGGTGAGAGACCCGATCTGCAGCGGTGTCAGCAGCGGACGGATTGACTCAGCGCTCATGATCCCGAACCCATCCGGATGACGGGCACTGTGCGTTCGACGCTATAGGCGTGCACTGCGGTGACGACGGCGTGCAAATCGGCGACGAGCGCGGCGATCGGGGCCGTGACCAATAGTTCGTCGACGGCTGCCCGGCTGTCGGCGCCGAGCAGTATCGCAGCGTGGTAGCGGTGCTGCGGAGGATTGTCGTGCCCGACACCGGGTGAGGTGTGAGCAAGCCGGGTCCACGGCACAAACGTGTAGGTCCGTAAGTCCCGAGCGCCTGCGTTGAGCAGAGCCGGTCCCATTCGATTGTGTACGAAACTCCGGAACACTGTGCCGCGGATGCCCCGTCGCCGGCGCAGCATCACCGCGACGTGCTGGCCGACGGTGTCGTCGAAACCGTCGGTCCACCAGCGACCGCCACCGGGGCCGGTGGGATGTCCCAGCACTCGGGAGAAGACGTTCTGCTCGTCGAGATAGACCTCGCGCGCGTGCAGGGCTGTGGCCAACATTGCGGCCGCACTGCGGAAACGGATCTCCGCGCAGCCGTCGAAGCGCCAGGTGTCCGCGATTGCGGTGCCGACGCCCGGTGTCGCTGGCCAGAACCCATGGTCGGTGGTAGAGAAGAGGCGCTGGTTGTATTCGAGCAAATTCGGAAGCTTCGTGACCTTCTCGGCATGAGTGCCGGCCCAGTAGGCTTTGGCGTTCTCCCGGGAAAGGTCGTCTCGCAGCATCAGCGGCGAAAGCATGGACGTGGTGCGAGTGGGGCCGGTCATCCGTCAGCTCTCCGTGATGCGGTAGTCGAGGGCATAGCGCGTCAGGATGTTGTCGATCAGCCGGCGGTCGGCACAGTGGTCGACCGCGATGGTGACGACGGTGGCGGCGTCTTCGGTGCCGGCCTCCACGGTGCGGATGCCCGAGACCTCGGACAGGGCGTCGACAACGGCGGCGCAGGCAGCGTCAGCGCGCAGCGGCAGCTTGTAGGGCTTGCCGACCGCGGTCATCGGAATGGTGTCGACGACGGTGACGGTCTTTGGCGCTGCGGCGGGTTCGGCGACCAGTTCGCCGGCCCATCGCCGCAACGTGTCAGCGTCGGCGGCGGCGCCCGCACGGAGCGTCACGTACGCGACGGGTACCTCGCCGGCGTGAACGTCAGGCCGGCCGACCGCCGCCGCGGCGGTCACATCGCGGTGGGCGAGCAAGGCATCTTCGATCATCGCGGGGTCGATGTTGTGTCCACCGCGGATGATCAAATCTTTCGCGCGCCCAGCCAAGTACACAAAATCGTCGTCGTCGACCCATGCGAGGTCACCGGTGTCCAGCCAGCCGTCGACCAGCTTGGCGTTGCCGTTCAGCACATAGCCGCGTGCGTCGTGGTCGGTGACATAGCCGGGGAAAACCGTTGGCCCGCTGATCGCCAGGATGCCGGTGGTATCGCGTGGCAGGTCATGCCAGCTGCCGTCGTCGCCGATGTGCACCACCTTGACGTGCTGGTAGGGCAGGCGCTGGCCGACCGAGCCCGGACGTGGGTGGTCGGGAAAGCTGCGCACGCTGGCACACGTCGCCTCGGTCAGTCCGTAGCCCTCGACCAACGGAATGCCGGTGTGTGATTCGAAATCCTTGCGCACCGCGTCCGGGAGTGCGGAGGCACCGACAATGGCCAGCCGCATGCTGGCGATGTCGGCGTCGACCGGGCACTGCGCCAGCACCGAGTACACGGTGGGGACCGCGCTCATTGTCGAAAGCCGGTAGCGCTCGACGATTTTCCAGAAGTTGCCGTACAGTGCCGCGTCCCGGTAACCCAGCGGCCCTGCCCACACCACCTGCTGTCCGCGCAGCAGCGGAGCCAGCGTGGTCACCACCAGCGCGTTGACGTGAAACAGTGGCAACCCCGCGAATACCACTGAATCCTCGTCGAGCGACGTGTTGGCGGCGACCATCCACGCGTCGGTCACCTCGTTGGCATGGGTGTGAGCAGCCAGCTTGGGGGCGCCGGTGGTACCACCGGTGTGGAACAAGGCCGCCAAATCACCCGCTTCGGGCGCTGCCCCGGAAAATCCTGCGTCGTCGTACTTCTCGGCCAGTACGTCGAGGTAGCCGACGGCCGCGCCCGGCAGCGTCGGGGCGCCATTACCACGTGATTCATCACCGGTCGGGCGCAGCAGCAGCACCGTATCGACCAGGCCGGCCTCGACCAGCCGCGTGGCGATCTGCCAGCCGGTCGGATCCAATTCCGGTGCAGCAGCGACCAGCACACGCGCACCGGAACGTCGGACCAGTTCGCTGATGTGCTCGGCGGACAGCGCACCGTTGATGGGTGCGGCGATGCCGGCGAGCTGGGCCGCCAGCGTGGCGGTGATCAACTCGTCGCAATTGGGAGCGATAAGAGCGACGGCGCTGCCGCGCTGTATCCCGATGCCGCGCAGCAGGTTCGCGGTTCTGTGAACGTCTCGCAGCAGCCGACCGAAGGTCCGCTGCGCCGGCTGTTGCCAGCGTTCTCCGTCGGGCAGCACGCTGACAGCGATCCGGTCCGGCCAGCGGGTGACCGCGCGGACCAGCATCTCGTAGGTCGAGGCGGGCAGTCCGCGCTCGGCGAGCGGAATCTGCTCGATCGCACGCAGGTCGGCAGGGCCGGCGTAGTGCGGCCACAGCAGGTCGGCGCTCACGCGTACCTCACGGTGTTGCGCTGGCTGCCGAGGTCGACTGCGCCGTCGTCGGTCGCGATGGCGGCCTCCACCACGTCGCCGTCGTGCAGATACTTGGGGTTGCCGGATTGCCGTTTGAAGAAGGCCTTCCACTTCATCGCCGGTGGCAGCAGCGAGCCGATGATCTCGATCGGCTTGGGTGGGGAACTCAGCGCGGTGCCGGCGGGCGTGCCGGTCATGATCAGGTCGCCGGCAGCCAGGTCCTGGAAGCGGGTCAACGACTGCAGCGCCTGAGCCGGCCGATACAGCATGTCGGGTTCGACCAGCATGTCTTGGCGCAGTTCACCGTTCACCCGCAGTCGCAGCCGAAGGTCGCCGAAGCGTTTCAGTTCGTTCGCGTCGAGCAGCACCAATGCGGGCCCGACCGGGGTGAAGGTGGGGTAGGACTTGGCCTCGTAGAACTGGGTCTGTGGCAACTGGATGTCGCGGGCCGACACATCGTTGGTCACCACCAATCCGGCGACGACGTCGGACCAGTTCGATTCGGAAACGGTTGTGCCGACGGGAATGTCGCGGCTGACGACCAGGCCGATCTCGACTTCGTAGTCCAGGAAGCGGACGTGGGCGGGTTTGACGATGTCATCGAGCGGCCCGGTGACCGAGGCCGACGACTTGCGGAAGAAGGTTAGTGGGATCGTCTTGGGGTCCATGCCGGAGTCTTTGACGTGCGAGGCGTAGTTGGTCATCTGCGCCACCACCCGGCACGGTGTGGTCACCGGCGAGACCAGGTCGAGGCTGTCGACGGGAACGGTTTCGCTGCCCGTGGTGGCGGCCTCGATGGCGGCCCGGTCGGCCAGCAACTCGGCGGTGGTGGCGGCGCTGGTGACGATCCGGGCTGCGCCAGTTGAGGTTTGGACCCACCAGGCATCGAAGGTGCGCAGGACAGTGATGGTCATGACTTGGCAACTTTCAGTAGGCCGATGAGGCGGTGGATGTCGAATTCGTTGTCATCGCGTAGGGCGGTGAGCATGGAGCGGGCTTCGCCGCGGGCGTGTCGCGGGCTGGTGCCCAGGAAGTCTTTGGTGGCCGGTGGTCCCCATTGCGCGAGTCCGGAGGCGGTGAACGGTGCCCAGCCGGGCTCGAGGGAGTTGTCGAACATGTCGCCGTCGGCAAAATGCTCGACCAGGAAGTCGTCGGGGTCGCGCCAGTAGTCGAAGATTTGGCTGCCCTGGATGTGGCGGCCGATGCCCCAGGACCGTTGGTAGCCGTGCTCTTTGAGGTATTCGCCGCCGGCGGCAACCGCGTCGAGGTCACACACTTGGTAGGCCGAATGCACGTAGCGGTTCGACGGCCCCAGCGCGATCGCCAGCGTGTGGTGATCGGCGGGTATCGAGCCGCGGTCGCAGCGGATGAAGCTCATCGTGGGTCCGCGGTCGCGCTGGCCGGGAAAGAACAGGAAGTCGCTGACGATCATGCCGAGGTTGTCGAGGTACCAGTTCAGCGCCGCAACGTATTTGGTGCTCTGCACCACCACGTGGCCGAGTCGCTGCACCTTGGCGGGCATGCGCGGCGGGCGCTGGGTGGCGTTGACGCGATTGAGGTCGTGGCCGAAGTTGAAGGTGTGGGGCGTCTGCCCGACAAGCCCGTCGAGAGGATGCGTGCCGGCCACGACGCGCACCGGGATGCCGGTGGGATCGACCAGCTCGACCGTCAGCCCGCCGATGGCGTCGGGCAACGGACGAGTTCGCGTGCCGGTCGCCTTTGCCAACCGCACCAGGTCGGCCTCATCCTGCGCGGTGAACGCGATCCCGCGGAAGCGCGTGGTTGCGCCACGGCGGATGATCACACATGGCGCACCCGGGTCGGTGCCGCGCAGCTGCAGCTCGGTGTCGGTGCGCAGGACGGTCGCGAAACCGAAGGCATGCGCGAACGCCTCCGCCCGGGTCAGGTCGGGTTTCTCGAATTCCAGCCAGGCGAGGTCGTGCACCTTGATCACCGGGTCGTGCGACCGTCCAGGATGCTCGCCTTTGTGGGCACCCTGCTCGCTGTGCAGGTCGTGGTGTGCGGTTTTGGTCATCGGTGTCACCTCATGGAGTCGACAAGACGGGAGGCCGCGCCGGAGCTGGCCCCGCGGATGCGGTCGAGGATGGCGCCGGAACGGTCCGGCACCGCGTTTCCCCGCCAGGCGACGTGGTGGTCGGGGCGGATCAACACAAGATCGCGCTCGTACAACATGCGGGCGTGATCCTCGCGGATATCGACTGTCTTCAACGGCATTCCGCGTTCGGCTGCTGCGGCGGCGAAGGCGTCGACGTCGAGGTCGGCGAACCGCAACAGGGTGAAGCCGTGCCCGAACAGGTCGAAGATCGGCCGGCCATCCTCGAGGAACACGCTGGGCGGACGTGCGCCGGGCTGCGTGCCCGGGGCATAGGCGTGCATGTGATCGGCCGGCGCCGTAACCGGTTCGCGGCAGATGGCCGGAGAGTGGTCGTATCGGTACCCGAATTCGACTCCGTCGGCCTCGTTTTCGAGGTTGCCCAGATCGAGGATCTCCCGACCCATCCGCCGGCGGCCGCGTTCCCCGTTCCAGCGCTCGCTGTGAATGACCTTGCGGTAGGCGGTTTTGATCGCCAGGCGCACCAGCGTGTGCCGCGCCGACGCCGTCCGGTTGCGTACCGCCACCGGGCGGCGCTCGGCTTCATAGGCTTCCAGCAGGCCGTGGTCACCCCAGCCCTGCACGATGGCGCCGAGCACCCAACCCAACCCGACGGCATCGCCCACACCGGTGTTCATGCCGTAGCCGCCGGCGGGCACGACCTGATGGGCGGAGTCGCCGGCCAGCCAGACGCGGCCCTTCCCATAACTGTCGGCAAGTGACAGTCGGGGGCGCCATTCGTTGGCGCAGATTATGTCGCAGTCGAACTCGATGCCCAACTTCGCGAACAAGAACTGCTTCGGGTCGATCGCGTCGGCGTCCGCGCCCGCTCCGAGAAGGCTGTGCAGCGTCCAGGTGTCGCGGTCGTTCTGCGAGATCAGCGTCCACCCCTCGGGTGATTGGGTGTGCCACGTGGTGCCGAACCGCTCGAATAGTTGACGGTCAGGCGACGTGAAATGGACGAGGTAGACCCGGCCGTCGATCGGTGTTTCGCCTTCGTCGAGATAGGCCCGGATCGCTGCCGGGACAAGTCGGCGGACGCCGAG
The DNA here is from genome assembly GCF_059812285.1 of Mycobacterium sp. NGS62. Classification (NCBI taxonomy): domain Bacteria; kingdom Bacillati; phylum Actinomycetota; class Actinomycetes; order Mycobacteriales; family Mycobacteriaceae; genus Mycobacterium; species Mycobacterium sp. NGS62. The sequence continues at coordinate 279,740 of NZ_JCALCK010000002.1, forward strand.
TTCACGCACAGCGAGACGACGCAGATGGATGTCGTCGAGACCGATTCCCAGCCCTTTGCGCACGACGCTTCCCGCCCCGTCGCAACCGGCGAGGAATTCAGCCCGTATCGTGCGCGTCTCTCCGGTTGACGAGCAGTGGATCACTGCGTCGACCCCGTGGTCATCCTGCTGAAACCTCTGCAGGCCCCAGCCGTAACGAATGTCGATCTGTGGGGCACGGCTTTCCAGAATGTTCTTGAGGGCCGGCTCGAGCAGCGCCTGCGACACCCGCATCGCCGGCTCGAGCGTCATCGTCCCGTCGTCGCACTCGCGGATAAGCGCGCGCCGCTGCGCAACGGTGGGATAGGCAAAGCGCGCCAGCTCCCATCCGTTGAGGTTGGTCACCCACGACACGTCGAAGGGATGATCCTCGGGCACCGCGACTTTGCGCAGCTCGTCGGCCACTCCAAGGTGGCGAAACAATTCCATGCTGCGGCCGTTGGTGATGTCCATCTTCGGGTGCGTGGTGGTCGAAGGATTGCGCTCCGCCAGCATCGCGGCCACGCCGTGGCGGGCCAGCGTCAAAGCGAGCGTGAGCCCCACCGGACCGCCCCCCGCGATCAGCACCGGTACTTGGGTCACCGTGCTCATGGATCCTGCCCTTCCCCGCCTCCTGTTTGTAGCGATTGAACACTATCGTTCAATATGAGTCAAGCATGTCATTATCCTTGCAACCAACGCTGTGCTTGCACATAGATGTACTATGGATTCGTGCTTTCGAAACCACCCTGAGGACGGGCTCATGACCACACCCACTGACCAGCGGATCAGCGATGCCGCGGTCCGGCTGTTCGTCGAGAAGGGAACCACTCAGCTGACCATCAGCGAATTGGCTCAGGCGGCAAACGTGGCTCGGGGCACGCTCTACCGCAATCTCGGGTCGGTGGGGGACTTGTTTGATCGCGTCGTCGCCGACCTCAGCACCGACATGCATCGGCGAGTCGCGGAGAGCTTCGCCGGTATCGACGACCCCGCGGCGCGCCTGGCGACCGGCGTGCGGTTGTGGGTCCGCTATGCACACGAGAACCCGACGATTGGCCGTTTCGCGGTTAGGTTCGGGTTGTCCGAGGAGTCGCTGCGCGCGATGATGACCGGGCCGCCCATGCGTGACATCACCGATGGCGTCGCGGCCGGGCGGTACAACCTCGGCCCGGTAAGCGCCGACAGTATCGCCTCTTTAGTGGTCGGTGCGACCGTCAGCGCGATGTGGATGGTGCTCGAGGGGCATCAGACGTGGCGCGAAGCCGGGTCGTCGACGGCCGAACTCCTGTTGCGCGCCATGGGGATCGAGCCCGCCGAGGCCCGCGAAATCTCGATGGCCGAGCTACCGCGCCTGTCTGCGGCGTAGGGCGCCACAACCTTACTTGAGTTCCGAGGACGACAATCCCAGTAGCCGTCGGGCCACCACCAACTGCTGGATCTGTTGAGTGCCTTCGAAGATATCCATGATCTTGGAGTCGCGCGCCCACTTCTCCAGCAGGGACTGCTCGGAATAGCCGGTGGTGCCGGCCATTTCGACGGCCTTGCAGGTGATGTCGCTGCCCACCCGGCCGGCCTTGGCTTTGGCCATCGATGCTTCTTTGGAGTTGGGGATGCCGTTGTCGGCCTGCCATGCCGAGCGTACCGTCAGCAGATAGCTGGCCTCCCAGTCGGCCTCCATCCGTAAAAACTCTGCGGCCGGGGCGCTTTGGGCGTGCGACGGCTTGTCATAGGAGATCTCCACGCCGGCCTCGGTCAGGACCTTGCGCAGTTCTTCCAACGCCGCGCGGGCGACGCCGACGGCCATCGCCGCGACGACCGGGCGAGTGTTGTCGAAGGTTTCCATCACCCCGGCAAAGCCCTTGCCCGTTTGGATCTCGGGATTGCCCAATAGGTTGTCTTTGGGGATGCGGGCATTGTCGAACCGGATCACCGCCGTGTCGGAGCCTTTGATGCCCAGCTTGTTCTCCAGCCGTTCCACGGTGACACCGGGGTGCTCGCGCGGCACGATGAACGACTTGATCGCCGGGCGGCCCAGCGACTTGTCCAGCGTTGCCCACACCACGATGTGGGTGGCGCGGGAACCGGCAGTGACGAAGATCTTTTCGCCGTTGATCACGTACTCGTCGCCGTCGAGCTTGGCGGTTGTCGACACCGCTGCCGAGTCGGAGCCGAACCCTGGTTCGGTGATGGCCATTGCCGCCCACACCCGGCCCAGGCGTTGCAGCTGCTCGTCGGTGGCCACTCCGGAGATCGCGGCGTTGCCCAACCCCTGATACGGGATCGACAGCATCATCGCGGCGTCGCCCCAACTGACTTCCAGGGCTTGGAGCACAGCAGCCATGTTGGCGCCGTTGCGGTTCTTCTCTTCGCTGCTTTCGCTGCCGCGAAACGCATCGGCTCCGGCCATGCCGAGGGTGTTGGATGCGGCGGCGCCCTCGTACATGTGGGTCAGGGTGTCGAGCTCGACCGGGTAGGCGTGCTCCTTCAGGTCGTATTTGCGGGCGATCGGCCGCATGAGTTCGGCACCGGCGGAATGAGCGTTGTCGATGACCGCGTGCATTTTCTTGGGAAGTTCCAGATTGATTGCCATGACTAGACTTTCGGTTGCGGGGAAAGACTCAGATGACTACAACGCCCTCGGCGACGCCGATGGCCCGCAGGTCGCGGTACCAGCGTTCGACGGGGTGTTCCTTCGTGTAGCCGTGGCCACCGAGCAGCTGCACGCCGTCCAGGCCGATCTGCATGCCCTTGTCGGTGGCCAGCCGCTTGGCCAGCGCCGCTTCGCGGGTGAACGGCAAACCTTGTTCGGCGCGGGCGGCACCGCGCCAGGTGATCAGCCGCATGCCGTCGAATTCGATGGCGATGTTGGCGCACATGAACGCCACCGACTGGCGGTGAGCGATCGGCTCGCCGAAGGCTTCGCGTTCTTTGACGTAGGGGACGACGTAGTCGAGCACGGCATGGGAGGTGCCGACGGCCAGCGCGGCCCAGCCCAGCCGCGACAATGCGATTGCTTCCGAATAGTCGGCGTCGCTGGCGTCGTCTTCGCCGAGGCGGGCGCTCAGTGGCACCGACACCTTGTCCAACTCGACCTGACCCAAGGCCGCAGCGCGGATGCCCATGCTCGGGTCGGTCTTGACAGTCAGACCCTGAGCCGACGACTCGACGATGAACAGTGCCGGCCTGCCATCGAGTTGTGCTGCCACGATGAACAATTCGGCATCGGCGGCGGCCGGGACCAGCGATTTGACGCCCTCGAGCCGGTAGCCGCTGGGGGTGCGGGTCGCGGTGGTCTTCAGGTTGGTTGGGTCGAACAACGCGTGTGGTTCGGCGATTGCCACGCAGGCCTGCGGGACATTGTCGCCCGCGAACTCCTTGAGGTAGGTGGCCTGCTGATCGGCGCTGCCCCAATGGGTGAGCGCCGCGGCGACCCCGGCCGGGGCGAGGATCGGCAGGGCCAGTCCCATGTCGCCATACGCCAGCGCCTCGGCGACCAGCACGTTGGTGACACTTGAGCGGTGTTCGGCGATACCGTCGAAGTCCTCGGGGACGTTGACGGCGGTGATCCCTAACTCTGCCGCCTTGGCGACCAGATCCGGGGGATAGGCCGCCGCCTCGTCGGCGTCGTGGGCAGCGGGCCGCAGGATCTCTTCGGCGAACTGCTCGACGGTTTCGACGATGAGCTTCTGATCATCGTCGGGCGTCAGGTCGAAGTAGTCTTTGCCGCTTGCCTTCAGCCGCGTCGGCCCGCCGCGAAGCCCTTGGACGCGTTTGAACTGCCGGTTGGTGGCGCCGGCGGCCGAAAACACCGTCTTGACGCCGTAGCGCAGCGTCCGGTTGAGCGGATCGCGCAAGCGGTATTTGTCCAAGAACTCTTGGCCGAGCAGCGGCGTGAGCAGCGCCATGCCGATGTCGATGCCGGATCGCTTGTGCTTGTGTTCACCAACGGCGGTCTTACGGCCGGTTCGCTTGGGGCGTCCACTGGTCGCGGGGAGGGTGTTGGTCATATCAGCAGCCTTTTATTGAGCACTGTCGTTGGGCTAACGCCGTCTATCTTACTCTGGAGTAAGATAGACGTACCTGTTAAATACTTCACACCGCTGCTAGCTGCGCAGTCGCCTCAGCACCTCGTCGTGCAGCGAGCCGTTGGTCGCCACCACGCTGCCGCCGTGAGGGCCGACGGTGCCGTCCAAGCTGGTGAAGGCGCCGCCCGCCTCCCGAACCAGGATGTCCAGCGCGGCTAGGTCCCAAACCGAGACTTCGGGTTCGGCGGCGACGTCGACGGCACCCTCGGCCACCAGGCAGTACGACCAGAAGTCGCCATACGCCCGCACCCGCCACACCGCGTCGGTCAGGGCGACGAAGCGCTCCCGCAGACCGCGTTGCGCCCACCCGGACAAGCTGGAGAACGACAGGCTCGCCGCGCTCAGCTCTGCTACCGAGGACACCGTGAGCCGCCGCGGCGCCGAGCCGCCGACCGTCGCAAATGCACCCGCACCGCTCGCCGCCCACCACCGCCGCTGCAGCGCCGGCGCGCTGATGACGCCGACAGTGGGGACGCCATCGTCGAGCAATGCGATCAGGCTGGCCCATACCGGCACCCCGCGGACGAAGTTCTTGGTGCCGTCGATCGGGTCGACAATCCATTGCCGCCCGGTCATCGTGGTGGATCCACCGAATTCTTCGCCCAGGATGCTGTCGGTGGGCCGGTCCCGTCCGAGCGCTTCGCGCAATGCGGTTTCGACCGCCCGGTCGGCGTCGGTCACCGGAGTGAGATCAGGTTTGGTGTCGACCTGCAGGTCCAGCGCGCCGAACCGGGTCAGCGTCACCGCGTCCGCGCGGTCGGCCAGCGCCAACGCCACCGCGAGATCGTCGTCGGCATCGGTCATTGATGCCACTCCTCGATCCCGGCTGCGCCGGCATCATCGTCGTCGGCATGGGCGAGGGGCGTCATTCCTGCAGTCCTACCATGGGCGGCGTGTGGGAATTCGGTGTGCTGTTACTGCTGATTGCGATTCTGGCCGTCTTTTTAGCCCCGCGGTTCATCCGGCGCGGACCACGCGGCGACGCAGTGAACGGCACACTGCTGGTCACCGGTGTCAGTCCACGACCCGACGCCACCGGTGAGCAGTTCGTCACCATCGCCGGCGTGATCAACGGGCCGACCGTCAACGAGCATGCTGTCTATCAGCGCATGGCCGTCAATGTCGATGACTGGCCGACGATGGGTCAACTGCTGCCGGTGGTGTACTCGCCGAAGAACCCGGACAACTGGAGCCTCGCGCCGTCCGAGCCGCCGAGCCCGCCGAGCACATCCGCGGATTGAACGAATCGCGTCCAGATTTCGTGCACAGCATGTGGGACTCGGCGAAGTAGGGAGTCTTCCGTCTGCGACAAGTCGCGTGCGTCAAACCGGGACGTACGTCATCGCCACGCTGGGACGCCAGGAGTGGTTGGATCGGCCGAGCTATCGGCTTGAGCACGCTTTGGCATTTGTGTTCGCCGCCTGTGGTCGCCACCGAGAGCAGGTGAGCAACGCATTGCACGGAACGTGGCTGGGCCATCCGCTGCACCCGGCATTGACGTCGTTGCCGATCGGAGCGGTGGCTACGACGGTGGCATTAGACGCGGCAAGTGTGCTGCCGGGTCGTGCCGCAGGATTACGTGCCGCGTCACGGTTGACCTTAGCTGTCGGGATTGTGGGAAGCCTGGGCGCGGCGGCTACCGGCCTTACCGATTGGCAGCACACCCACGAACGCCCGCGCCGCATCGGTGTGGTGCATGGCGCATTGAACGCCCTCGCCACCGCCCTGTATCTGACCTCCTGGTGGGATCGCGGCCACCGCAGGCACTTTCGGGGAATCGTCGGTACTGCGGCCGGCTACGGCCTCACGCTTGGCAGCGGCTATCTGGGGGCGACGTTGGTGTATGGATCAGGCGTCGGCGTCGACCACTCCGGCGCGGGGCTGAGCATCAAAAGCTGGACACCGGTTCTGCCAGTGACGGCGCTGGACGAGCGGCCACAACGGGTGGAGGTGGCCGGCGTGGGCGTGGTCCTGTACCGCGATGATGGTCAGGTGCTGGCGGTCAGCGAGCATTGCCCACATCTGGGTGCGCCAATGGCTGACGGCTGGATCGACCGGGGCCGAATCGTGTGTCCCTGGCATGGTTCACGGTTCGCGTGCGGATCGGGCGAAGTGCTGCGGGGACCCGCGACGACGGCGCTGCCGTGCTACTCGACTCGGGTCCGCGGTGGCCTGGTCGAGGTGTGTGGCGTCGTTCCGGGCACTGTGGAAGGAGTACGGCGATGAATGCCTATGAGGTCCTCTGTGAGCATCACACAATCCTGCGCCGGTTGTGCAGGAACATCACGGCCATTCCGCGCGAATCTTACGAGCGTCGGCAGGCCCTCGACGACCTGCTGATGGAGTTGGACATTCATATGCGCATCGAGGATGACTTGTTTTATCCGGCCGTCTCGGCGGCGAGCGAACTCGTTGCGATTGCCCACGCTGAGCATCGCCAGGTGTGGGATCAGCTTGCCGCCGTCTTGCGCACGCCTCGGGCAGCACCTCACTACGACGACGAATGGTGTTCGTTTGTCACAGTTTTGGAAGCGCACGCTAGCGAAGAGGAACGCGATTTGTGTCCGCCGCCCGTTGCTGTGGATGAGGAGGTGCTCGATGAGTTGGGCGACGAAATGCTCAAGCGCATCGAGCAATTACGGGGTTCCACGCTCGAAAAGCTTCGGGTGAGCGGGCGCGCCGCGGTGCTTCGCGCGTTGTGATCGTCACGTGGTGCTGTTGGCCCGCGTGGTTGCCTGATCGCTGACATCGAGTTGCGGCGATTTCCCCCACCTGAAGCCGACGGTGGTGATCAGATGGTGCACCATCGCGGCAAAGGTGATAGCCCAGGCGGCCAGGCCAACCCAGCTTTCGTCGGCACCGATGTACTCCACGATCGGCAGTTGATCGGCCTTGCCCAGGTAGTCGCCGGCGACCCCGTACATGCCCAGCGGGAAAACCACGCTCCACAGCGGTCCCTCGTAGCGCAGCGGAATGCGATGCACCACATGCTTCCACACGCCGGCGGCGATCAGCGGAGGTATCAGCCAGGTGCCGAAAGCCCAGAACACCACCGACGTGCCGGCGATCAGTCCGCGGGTGGCGTCGACCATCGGCGCGGATGCCATCTGCGCGATGCGGGCGCCGGCGACGACGGTGATGGCGGTAGCGCCCATCGACACCCAGTACGGCGCGGTGAGGTCTTCGGGCCGCAGCCCATAGAGCAGGATACGGGCACCGACGAAAATGCCTGCGGCAGCGTAGAGAAAGACGCCTACCGACCAGGAGAACACCGCCAGCAGCGCCAATTCCCGTCGGCCCGTTTCCAGTTCGGGCTCCAACGCGGCGGCCAACACGGCGACCGATTCGCTGGCCACCACCCAGATGAACCAGCTGCCGTTGGCGTGCTGCAACACCGGCCGGTGGGTGGTACGCACCACCGCGGCCCACGGTACGACGTAGCCCAGCACCAGCCACGCTAGCCATCCGACAATCAGGAGCACGGACGCCAGCCGGTAGTGCGTGTCGATGGCCAATCGGGTGCCCAGCACGTCGACGGCGGCGACAAATGTGAATGACCCGAAAGCGCGGCGCGGATCCCGCAAGTCTGCGGTGAAGTCGGAGCGGAAAGCGATGACCCGCACCGCGGTAGCCGCCACCAAGACGACGAAGGCCAGGACGGCAAGCCACAGCAACATCACCGAGAAGGCATAGGCGTGGTGGTTGTGCATCGCGATCGACACGATGCCGGTGGCCATCACCAGCGCGAAGTAGCCGGGGTTGAGGGTTCTTACCGCTTCCCGAATGCCGGTCGCGCCGTCTGCTTCAGTAAGGGACACCAATCTTCCGCCATCTCCGCCCGCTGGTTCCTGGCTCTTGGGGAGGCCTGGCAACGCGGCTGCGGATGACAATATAGGGCCGCCACAGATACCACAGCGGGTAACTCCACGCATGGACGAGGCGGCTGAACGGCCAGACGATGAAAATCGCCCACGACGCGATGGCGTGCACCCGATAGAGCGGCGGTGCGCTCATGATCGCCTTGACGTTGGGGCGGAACGCGAACAGGCTGCGAAACCACACTCCGACGGTGTTGCGGTACTCGTAGTGCGAGGTGTCCTGTAGTCCCAGTGTCAGGAAGATGCCGAGCAGCACGATGAGCCCGAGCAGGATCAACGCCACGTAATCCACCGGACTGGTGGTGGCGCGGACCCGCGGGACAGCGGTGCGGCGAAACGTCAACACCCCGGCACCGATCAAGATGCCGATGGCGGCGGCCGAGCCCGCGACCGCGGAGAAGTCCTGGTACCAGGTCTCGGGAATGCCGAGCCAGTCGGTGACCGACTTCGGGACGAGGATGCCCAGGATGTGTCCGCCGATCGCGGCGAACGTGGCGTAGTGAAACAGCGGGGATCCCCACTTGAGCAGCCGACGCTCCTGCAGTTGGGTCGAGCGGCTGGTCCAGCCGAATTGGTCATACCGCCACCGCCAGATGTGCCCGACGACGAAGACGGCGATCGCGATGTACGGCAGGATCACCCACCAGCAGATGCTCCATGTGCTCAGTTGTCCCACGGATCGCCTCCACTTCCGGCGCCATAACCAGCGAGGTATTCCGGCGGCGCGAACGGCTCCAGCCCGACCTCCTCGCGCGGCGGACCGGACTCCCAGGCGGCCCGCACCTGATCCAGTTCGCGCTTGCCGAGCCCGGGCAGATCGGCGATCACCGCGGCCACCAGGTCGGCGTACGGCGACTCGGCCGTGGTCAAATTGCGGCGCAGCAACTCCAAGTCGGGGCGGTGCGCGGACAACAGCCGCTGGCCTCGGGGACACAGTGCGGCGAAGTCCAACACCATCGGCAGGTAGTCGGGCAACTCGTCGTCGGTCGGGACGAAGCCGGCATCGCGATAGGCGGTCTTGAAGATGACCATCGCCATCCCGCGTTTGCGGGTGTCGCCGTAGCGGTAGTAGGTCAGATACAGCGTGCACTTTCGGTGCAGATCAAAAGTGCGCACGTAGTGCTGCGCGACCTGGTCGGGCGACGTGGCGCGCAGCCAGCCGAGAAACCGGCCGAATGCCTCGCGCGCCGGCTTGGGGCTGGCCCCGGCCGCGAACGTGTCCAGCGTGTCGAGCCCGTCGAAAAGCGCCGTCGTCGGGTACTGCAGCAGCACCGACGCCAACTTGATGGTCTGCTGGTTCATGCGGTGCCCGGTTCTGGGAACATCCGCGTGTCACGGTCCCTGCCGTTCCAGTTCAGCAAGTTGAAGCCGGTTGCGGGGCTGGCAGTTTCGGCGGGGCTACTCGCAGGACGATAGGAGCCGACGCCGTGTGGACCAGGCGGGCCCATCCCGCCCATGCCGGGTCCGCCGTCGGTGTCGAGGCTGCAGAACAGCTGTTCGTGCTGACCCATCAAGATCCCGGCCTCCTCGGTGTGGGCAGGCGGAATCACATAGCGCTCTTCGTATTTCGCAATAGCCAGCAGTCGGTACAAGTCGTCGAGGTCGTCGGCGGTGGCTCCGACGGAAGCAGGCAGACCTTCGTCGATGTCCAGGCCGAGCTGCCCGGCGCGCTGAATTGCCCGCACCGCGGCCAGCTTGCGCAGCACCGTCCGCACCACTTCGGCGTCGCCGGCGGTGAACAGGTTGGCCAGGTATTCCACCGGGATGCGCAGCGCGTCGATCGTGGCGAAAACATTGTCGGGATTGTTCTCGTCATAGCCGGCCGCGTTGACGACGTCGGCCACTGGCGACAGCGGCGGGATGTACCAAACCATCGGCAGCGTGCGATATTCCGGATGCAGCGGCAGCGCGACCTTGTGCCGCACCGCCAGCTCATAGACCGGGGAGCGCTGTGCGGCCTGGATCCAGTCGTGCGGAATGCCGGCGCGCGCCGCCTCGGCCTGCACGGTCGGATCGTGCGGGTCCAGGAACACGTCGAGTTGGGCTTCGTAAAGATCCTGCGCATCGGGTGTGGCGGCGGCGTCGAGCACCTTATCGGCGTCATAGAGGAACAGGCCCAGATAGCGCAACCGGCCGACGCAGGTCTCCGAGCAGATCGTCGGCAGCCCTTGCTCGGTCCGCGGATAGCAGAACGTGCACTTCTCGGCCTTGCCGGTGCGGTGGTTGAAATAGACCTTCTTGTACGGACATCCGGAGACGCAGAATCGCCAACCGCGACAACGGTCCTGGTCTACCAACACGATCCCGTCGTCGGCGCGTTTGTACATCGCCCCAGACGGGCAGGACGCGACGCACGACGGGTTGAGGCAGTGCTCGCAGATGCGGGGCAGGTAGAACATGAACACCTGCTCGAACTCCATCTTGACGTGCTCTTGCAGCCCGGCGAGGTTGGGATCGTCGACGGCCAGTTCCGGCGCGCCGGCGAGGTCGTCGTCGAAGTTGCTGCCCCACTTGACTGTTACGTCGCGACCGGTCAGCGCGGAAATCGAATGCGCGCTGGGGTTCGCGGTACCCAGGGGCGCGTCGATCACGGTTTGGTAGTCGTAGGTCCACGGGTCACCGTAGTCGTCGATGCTGGGCAGGTCGGGGTTGTAGAAGATCGAGAGCAGTTTGCGCAGCCGCCCGCCCGCCTTGAGCTGTAGTCGGCCTTTGCGGTCCAGCGTCCAGCCGCCGTGCCACTGCTCCTGGTCCTCGTAACGCTTGGGATAGCCGATGCCCGGTTTGGTTTCGACGTTGTTGAAGTAGACGTATTCGGTGCCCGGGCGGTTGGTCCACACCTGCTTGCAGGTGACGGTGCAGGTATGGCAGCCGATGCACTTGTCCAGGTTCATCACCATCGCCACCTGGGCCATCACCCGCATCAGTACTGCACCTCCTGCGAACGACGCCGGATCACGGTGATCTCGTCGCGCTGGCTGCCGGTCGGGCCGTAATAGTTGAAGCCAAAAGACAATTGGGCGTAGCCACCGATCATGTGGGTCGGCTTCATAGTCAGCCGGGTCAGCGAGTTATCGCCACCGCCATGCCAGCCGGAGACCTCCGATTTCGGGGTCATCAGATGCCGGTCCATCGCGTGGTACATGAACACGGTGCCTTTGGGCATTCGGTGCGTGACGACCGCGCGGCAGGCCACCACACCGTTGCGGTTGTAGGCTTCGATCCAGTCGTTGTCGGCGACCCCGATGGTCTTGGCATCGGCCGGGCTCATCCAGATCACCGGCCCCCCGCGGAAGAGCCGCAGCATATGCAAATTGTCTTGGTACTCAGAGTGGATCGACCACTTCGAGTGGGGGGTGAGATAGCGCACGGTGATCTCGGGGCGGCCCTCCTCGCCGAGCGCCTCGTCGCCGAAATGCCGCGCGTAGTTCAGCGGCGGCCGGTACACCGGAAGCCATTCACCGTATTCGGCCATCCAGTCGTGGTCCAGAAAGAAGTGCATCCGCCCGGTCAGCGTGTGCCACGGCTTTTTGCGTTCGACGTTGACGACGAACGGCGAGTAGCGGCGCCCCCCGGCCTCGCTGCCCGACCACTCGGGTGAGGTGATCACCGCGCGGGGTTGCACCTGAGTGTCGTGGAAGGTGATCCGCTCACCGGAGCGTTCCTCGGCCAAGTCGCTCAACTGCACGCCGGTGAGTTCCTCCAACGCCTCCCAGCCCTGCAGTGCGACCCGGCCATTGGTGGTTCCCGACAGCGCCAGGATTGCCTCGGCCATATGGACATCGCGAGCCAGCGATGGTCGCCCGTCGGCGACACCGCCGTGGACGATGCCGTTACGCCGGCCCAGCCAGTCGATTGCTCCGGTCGGCTTCCAGCTGATGCTTTTCATCGGGGTGCCCGCGGTTTCGACCAGCGGACCCAGCGCGGCCATCTTGGCGGCGACCGCGGTGTAATCGCGTTCGATCGCCACCAGTTTCGGCATGGTCTTGCCCGGTAGCGGCTCGCACTCGCCGTAACGCCAGTCACGCACCACACCGCCGGGCTGGGCCAGCTCGTCGGGACTGTCGTGCAGCAGCGGCGCGGCGATCACATCGGTGCGGGTGCCCAAATGCTTGGCGGCAAGCCGGGAGAAGTCGCGGGCGATGGTGGCGAACGTGTCGAAGTCGGTGCGGGCTTCCCAGGGCGGTGCGATGGCCGGATTGAACGAGTGCACGAACGGGTGCATGTCGGTAGTGGAGATGTCGTATTTCTCATACCAGGTGGCGGCCGGCAACACGATGTCGGAATACGTGCAGGTGCTGGTCATCCGGAAGTCGAGGGTCACCGCCAGGTCGAGCTTGCCGCGCGGTGCCTCGTCGCGCCAACGCACTTCGTTCGGTCGCAGCTCCTCGGGGGACTCGTCAGCGCGCACGGCGTTGTGGGTGCCCAGCAGATGCCGCATGAAGTACTCCATGCCCTTGCCCGATGATCCCAACAGATTGGCTCGCCACACCGTCAGCACCCGGGGGAAGTTCACTGGGTTGTCCGGATCCTCACCCGCGAAATGTAAACGGTCGCTGGTCAATTCGTCGACCACGTAGTCGGCGATGCTTTTGCCGGCGGCCGTCGCCGCATCGGCCAGGTCCAAGGGGTTGCGGTCGAAAGTAGGGAAGGTCGGTGTCCAGCCCAGCCGGGACGCTTGGGCCAGCGCATCGGCGTTGGCCTTGCCGCGGAACAGGCCGCGACCCAGCGGGGATGACAGTTCGTCGGCGCCGAACTGCTCGTAGCGCCACTGGTCGGTGTGCAAGTAGAAAAACGACGTGCCGGTCATGTGCCGGGTCGGCCGTTGCCAGTCCAGCCCGAACGCGACCTGCTGCCATCCCGTCAGCGGGCGCACCTTTTCCTGGCCGACATAGTGCGCCCAACCGCCGCCGTTGACGCCCTGGCAGCCGCACAACATGGTGAGCGTGAAGAAGGTGCGATAGATCTGATCGGAGTGGAACCAGTGGTTGGTGCCCGCGCCCATCGCGATCATTGAGCGGCCCTCGGAAAGCTCTGCGCTGCGCGCGAATTCGCGCGCCACCCGGGCGGCGGCCGCCGCCGGTACCGACGTGATCACCTGTTGCCAGGCCGGCGTGTAGGGCTGGGAGGTATCGTCGTAGCCGGTCGGCCACTCGCCCGGCAGCCCGTCGCGCGGCACCGCGTAATGCGCCATCAGCAGGTCGAACACCGTCGTCACCAAGCGATCGCCGATCCGCAGTACCGGAACGCCGCGGCGGATCGCGCCGCCGCCTTCGGTTTCGCCGATGTCGAAGCGGGGCAAGTCGATTTCGACTGCCTCGTCGCAGCGGCCGTGCAGTGTCAGCACCGGGTCGACGTCACCGAGGTCAAGGTTCCACTTGCCCTTGCCGGCGTCGCTGAAGTGATCGGCAAGGGTGCCGTTTGGGACGACGGGTTGGCCGGTCGCCGCGTCGAGCAGCACGGTTTGGTGCACCGCGCGCGCGTCGTCACGGCCGAGGTCGGCGGCGGTGAGGAATCGGTCGGGCACGTATGCGCCGTCGCGCTCTCGCAGCGTGACCAGGAACGGCAGGTCGGTGTAGGTCTTGACGTATTGCTGGAAGTAGGGCACCAGGCGGTCCCGAAAGAACTCGGACAGCACCACGTGTCCCATCGCCATCGCCAGCGCGCCATCGGTACCGGGCGCGCAGGCCAGCCAGTCGTCGGCGAACTTGGTGTGGTCGGAATAGTCCGGGCTGACGACGACGACCTTCTGGCCGCGGTAGCGGGCCTCCACCATGAAGTGGGCGTCGGGAGTACGGGTGATCGGCAGGTTGGTGCCCCAAATGATCAGGTAGGCGGCGTTCCACCAGTCGCCGGACTCCGGCACGTCGGTCTGGTCGCCGTAGACCTGCGGCGAGGAGGGAGGGAGGTCGGCGTACCAGTCGTAGAACGACAGGATCGTCCCGCCGATCATCGACAGGAACCGGGTGCCGGCGGCATAGGAGATCTGCGACATGGCCGGGATCGGCGAGAACCCGACCACCCGGTCCGGGCCGTAGGTCTTGATCGTGTGCACGTGCGCGGCCGCGATCAGTTCGCTGACTTCGTCCCACGTCGTACGCAGAAACCCGCCCTTGCCGCGGGCCTGTTTGTAGCTGGCGGCGCGCTCGGTATCAGCAGTGATCTCCGCCCACGCCTCGACCGGATCCGCCAGTCGCGCGCGAGCTTCGCGCCACATCTCCAGCAGGGGCTGGCGGATATACGGGTAGCGCACCCGCGCCGGCGAGTAGGTGTACCAGGAAAACGACGCGCCGCGCGGACAACCGCGTGGCTCGTATTCGGGGCTGTCCGGACCGACTGACGGGTAGTCGGTTGCCTGGGTCTCCCAGGCGATGATGCCTTCTTTGACGTAGACCTTCCACGAGCAGGAGCCGGTGCAGTTGACCCCGTGGGTCGAGCGAACCTCCTTGCCGTGCCGCCACCGCTCGCGGTAGAACTCCTCGGCGCCGCGACCGCCGCGGCGATGCACCTCGCGGTGGTCGGCTGTGGGCGTGCCCACGGTGAAGTACTGCGCCTTGCGTAAGAGTGATTCGACGGGTTCGCCGCCGGGCAGCAGCGGCGCCAGCACGCCGCGCGGAGGCCTCCCGTCGCCGTGCTCGTCGCTTGCTGTCGGTCGATGGTTGATCGCTGTCAATCCGCTTACCCCGGCTCTCTCGCGCATCGCACTACGCCGATCCGGGGGGATCGACGCCGGCGACACCTCCGGTCGAGCAACAGATCCCGAGCGTTCAAACCGTTAGGTGCCGCTTCGATTCCGCTGATAACACCAGCACCTCTCGGTATACCACTGGTCGCCGCGAAAGATTGGGAGGTTGCCGATCATTTTTACAGGATGCGCATGTGAAAATTAGGAACACCGGTCTAGCCGAGTTGCTCGAGAGCGAGCGTGGAGTGGGCGTAGGCACCGCCCGCGCGCATCTCGGCGGCGACCCAGATGGCCTCCATGATTTCCTGATCGCTGGCACCCTTGCGTCGCGCGAGCCTGGTGTGCCCCTGAATGCAGTACGGGCATTGGGTGGTATGTGCGACGGCGACGGCGACGAGTTGTTTCGTCTTCTCCGGCAAGGCGCCTTCGGCGAACACCGCCCGGCTGAAAGCGTCGAAAGCGTCGTGGACGTGCGGAGCCAATTCCTTACGGCGCGCGGAGATTTCGGGGGTGGTGGGGTGGTACATGCCGTCTGCCATGTCGTTTCCTTCCGTCGAGCCCACCCCTATCAGCCACGTTAGTTCGAATCGCGGCCGTTTGACACCCGCCGGGGCGGGCAATTCCGGGCGTGTCGATGACGACACCAGAAGCGTTGTGATAACGCAGAATTGGCGTTCGCGAAGTTAGCCGTGGCTGATGTGCAGCATCTTGGCCAGGCTGGACAGCTTGACGCGCGGTCGCCCGTGCGGCTCGCCGGCCGAGCGCTCGTACTCGTCGATCAGCTTCCAGTGCGCGTCGGTGACCAGCTTCGGTTGACGCGAGGCGAGCCACTCAGCGAGTTTGTCGGCGTGGTCGGTGCCGAAATCGGCGAGGCTGGCTTTCGACAGATCGTCGAGCAGCGCGTCGACGGTGTCTTGCGAATCCTTCTTGTTGGTGCCGATCACCCCGGTCGGTCCGCGCTTGATCCAGCCGACGACGTACTCGTTGCGGCTGTCCGTCACCCGGCCGCCGCTGTTCGGGATGATTCCGCTTTTGTCGTCAAACGGCAGTCCGGAGGTGGGCACGCCGCGATAGCCCACCGAGCGCACCACCAGCTGCACAGGTAGCTCGTCGCGCGCGCCGGTGTCCTTGGCCACCACGCGCCCGCCCTCGTCGCTGACCAGCTCGTTGCGCCCGAGCACGATCTGTTCGACTTTCCCGTCGCCCTTGATTTCGATGGGGGAGGTAAAAAACCGGAAGACGAGTCGGCGGTTACTCGGGCGGGGCTCACGGCTCGCATAATCCCGCAGCACGGTGATGTTCTGCTTACACGTCTTGCCGACCGCGGCGGCGTCCTCGTCGCTGATGCCTTCGAGATCCGCGGGATCGACCACCACGTCGACTCCTTGGAGTGCCGCGAGCGTGCCCAACTCACGCAACTCCAGCGTCGTGAACGCGGTCTGCAGCGGACCCCGACGGCCGATGACCACCACTTCCTGGACACCGCACGGGCGCAACGAATCCAACGCGTGATCGGCGATGTCGGTCTGGGCCAGCTCGTCGGGGTCGCTCACCAGAATGCGGGCGACGTCGAGTGCGACGTTGCCGTTGCCGATGACCACCGCGCGCGCGCCGGACAGATCGGGCGACATTTGCTCGAAGTGCGGATGAGCGTTGTACCAGCCCACGAAGTCGACGGCGGCGATGCTGCCTGGCAGCTCTTCACCGGGAATGCCCAGCGAGCGGTCGGATTGCGCGCCGGTCGCATAAATCACCGCGTCGTAGCGCTCGGCCAGCTCGGCGGCCTCGATGTGTTCGCCGATCACGACGTTGCCGAAGAAGCGGAAGCGCGGGTCGTCGGCCGTCTTTTCGAACTGCTTGCTGATCGACTTGATCTTGGGATGGTCCGGCGCGACACCCGAGCGCACCAGGCCCCACGGCGTGGGCAGCATCTCCAGCATGTCTACCGCCACGTCGACGTCATCCGAGGAGTCAGCGGCCTTGAGCAGTGACGCTGCCGCAAAGAATCCGGAGGGACCGGAGCCGACGATCGCGACGTGGTATGGGCGCATAATCTTCGATGCTAAACGCCGGTACCCTGAGCAGCTGTGGAACCCGACCGCCAGGCCGACCTCGCCGCCCTTGACTCCACCCTGACCACGGTGGAGCGGGTGTTGGACGTCGAAGGTCTGCGCTCTCGCATCGAGAAACTCGAGCACGAGGCGTCCGACCCGAACCTGTGGGACGACCAGTCCCGCGCGCAGCGCGTGACCAGCGAGTTGTCGCACGCCCAAGGCGAGCTTCGGCGCGTCGAGGAGCTGCGCGGCCGCCTCGACGACCTGCCAGTGCTCTACGAGCTGGCCGCGGAGGAAGGCAGTGCAGACGAGCTCGCCGAAGCTGACGCCGAGCTCAAGGCGCTGCGCGCCGATATCGAGGCCATGGAGGTCCGCACTCTGCTGTCCGGCGACTATGACGAGCGTGAGGCGCTGGTCACCATCCGCTCGGGTGCGGGCGGCGTGGACGCCGCCGATTGGGCCGAGATGCTGATGCGGATGTATATCCGCTGGGCCGAGCAGCACAAGTATCCCGTCGAGGTCTTCGACACGTCCTACGCCGAAGAGGCCGGCATCAAAAGCGCGACCTTCGCCGTGCACGCTCCGTTCGCCTACGGCACGCTGTCGGTCGAACAGGGCACCCACCGGCTGGTGCGGATCAGTCCCTTCGACAACCAGAGCCGACGCCAGACGTCGTTCGCGGAGGTGGAGGTGCTTCCGGTGGTAGAGACCACCGATCACATCGATATCCCCGAAGGCGATGTCCGTGTCGACGTCTATCGGTCCAGCGGCCCGGGCGGCCAGTCGGTGAACACCACTGATTCCGCGGTTCGGCTCACTCACGTCCCGACCGGGATTGTCGTCACGTGTCAAAACGAGAAGTCGCAACTACAGAACAAGGTTGCGGCGATGCGGGTGCTTCAGGCAAAGTTGTTGGAACGCAAGCGCTTAGAAGAACGCGCTGAGCTTGACGCCTTGAAGGGGGACGGCGGCAGCTCCTGGGGTAACCAGATGCGGTCGTACGTACTGCACCCGTATCAGATGGTCAAGGATCTGCGTACCGAGCACGAGGTGGGCAATCCGACGGCCGTGCTGGACGGCGACATCGACGGGTTCCTGGAAGCGGGAATCCGGTGGCGTAACAGGCGAGATGACGACTGACACAACAGTTTTGGCAATGACCAAGAACCTGGCGGCGGTCCAGCCCTTCCGTGATATCTGGCGCGGCGGTGTGCGCGAATGGATTCTCACCAGTGGCTTGCACATCGTGCTGGTACTGATCGCTGCGGTGCTGGCGGCGCGTTTCGTTACCTGGGCGGCGCAGAAGGTGACTCAGCGCCTC
Organism: Mycobacterium sp. NGS62; assembly: GCF_059812285.1. Classification (NCBI taxonomy): domain Bacteria; kingdom Bacillati; phylum Actinomycetota; class Actinomycetes; order Mycobacteriales; family Mycobacteriaceae; genus Mycobacterium; species Mycobacterium sp. NGS62. Next base: position 297,781 of record NZ_JCALCK010000002.1, read on the forward strand.
GATGTGGGATTCGCCGAAAGCGATGCGCTGGTTCGGTCGGAGGCCACCAAGCACCGGCAGGCGGTCGCGGCGGTGATCTCCTGGGTGTCGGTGGTGATGATCGCCGTCGTCGTCGCCATCCAGATCGCCGACATTCTGAAGTTTTCGGTGGGTTCGCTGGTCGCGCCGGCGACCGTGCTGGGCGCCGCGCTGGGTTTCGGTGCTCAGCGGGTGGTCCAAGACCTGCTGGCCGGGTTTTTCATCATCGCCGAGAAGCAGTACGGGTTCGGCGATTTGGTCGAGCTCACCATTTTGGGTTCGCCCAAGGACGCTGCGGGCACCGTCGAGGGTGTCACGCTACGGGTGACCAAGTTGCGTTCTCCGGACGGCGAAGTGTTCACCGTTCCCAACGGTCAGATCGTCAAGTCGATCAATCTGTCCAAAGACTGGGCCCGCGCCGTTGTCGACATTCCGGTGCCGACGACCGCCGACCTCAATCAGGTCAACGAGGTTCTGCGCCAGGAGTGTGAGCATGCGCGCGATGACGAGGTGTTGGGGGAGTTGCTGCTCGACGCGCCCACTGTGATGGGAGTGGAAAGCATCGAGGTCGACACGGTCACCTTGCGGTTGGTGGCCCGCACGTTGCCCGGCAAGCAGTTCCAGGCGGGCCGCGAGTTGCGTGTGTTGGTGATCCGAGCGTTGGCCCGCGCCGGCATCGTCAGCGCGGCCGAGGCGCGGCCGACCGTCGGCGCGATCGCCAGCAATGCCGAGCAGGAAGTTCAGGAACCGGTGGACAAGCAGTGAAGCTCACACTGAACCCGTTGAGAAAGCCCGCCGAAGATAAGGACCGAAGTTGGCCGGGCTATTTCCTGGGCGGCCATGTGCGCACGTCGACTGCCGTGCTCGTCGTCGCGTTCCTCGGGTTGTGGTGGATTTACGACACCCACCAGCACTCCGACCAATCGGAGTCGACGCCCGGCCAGGCCCCCGCCACCCAGGTGGTGCCGCCGGGGTTTGTGCCCGACCCGAACTACACCTGGGTACCGCGCAGCAGAGTGCAGCAGCCGCCGCCGGTGACGACGACGCCGCCGCCGACCACGACCCCGCCGACGACCACCACGACCACGCCACCGCCGCCGCCGTTCCAACTGCCGGTTCTGCCGCCGCCCTTCGGGCCGGGCACATCGCCCACCCCGCCACCGCCACCGCCCGCGCCGGCGCCGCTACCGCTACCGCCGTTCCCGCCGCCACCGGCGCCGCCGCGCTAACCCCGCAGCTGGCCTGGCGCGACTTGTCAAAACTCCCGGTTACACTGGCGTGCCGTGATGATCACCCTCGACCATGTCAGCAAGCAGTACAAATCGTCGGCGCGCCCAGCGCTCGACAACGTCAACGTCAAGATCGACAAGGGTGAATTCGTCTTTCTGATCGGTCCGTCGGGCTCCGGCAAGTCAACATTCATGCGGCTGCTGCTGGGCGCCGAAAATCCCAGCACCGGCGACGTGCGGGTGTCGAAGTTTCATGTCAACACGTTGCCGGGACGTCACATCCCGAAGTTGCGGCAGGTGATCGGCTGCGTTTTCCAGGACTTCCGGCTGCTGCAGCAAAAAACGGTGTTCGAGAACGTCGCGTTCGCGCTGGAGGTCATCGGCAAGAAGCGTGAGGTGATCGTCCGGGTGGTGCCCGACGTGCTGGAGATGGTCGGCTTGTCCGGCAAGGCCAACCGCCTGCCGCACGAACTGTCCGGCGGTGAGCAGCAGCGGGTCGCGATTGCGCGCGCATTCGTCAACCGGCCGCTGGTGCTGTTGGCCGACGAGCCCACCGGCAACCTCGACCCGGAGACCAGTAACGACATCATGGATTTGTTGGAGCGCATCAACCGCACCGGGACCACCGTGCTGATGGCCACCCACGACCACCACATCGTCGACTCGATGCGGCAGCGCGTGGTGGAGCTGTCGTTGGGCAGGCTGGTGCGTGACGAGCAGCGTGGCGTCTACGGGATGGACCGCTAAGTGCGATTCGGCTTCCTGTTCAACGAGGTCCTGACCGGTCTTCGCCGCAACGTCACCATGACCATTGCGATGGTCCTGACCACCGCCATCTCGATCGGGCTGTTCGGCGGCGGGCTGCTGGTGGTGCGGTTGGCGGAGCACTCCCGCAGCATCTACCTCGACCGGGTGGAAACGCAGGTCTTCTTGACCGAGGACATCTCGGCCAACGACCCGACCTGCGACAGCGCCGCGTGCAAGGCGCTGCGCGAGAAGATCGAGGCGCGTGACGACGTCAAATCGGTGCGGTTCCTCAACCGCGACGAGGCCTACGACGATGCGATCCACAAGTTCCCGCAATACAAAGACGTGGCCGGCAAGGATTCGTTTCCGGCGTCGTTCATCGTCAAGCTGGAAAACCCCGAGCAGCACAAGGGTTTCGACGCCGCCATGCAGGGTCAGCCCGGCGTGCTCAATGTGCTCAACCAGAAGGACCTGATCGACCGGTTGTTCGCCGTGCTGGACGGTCTGAGCAACGCTGCGTTCGCCGTGGCGTTGGTGCAGGCCATTGGGGCGATTCTGTTGATCGCCAACATGGTTCAGGTGGCGGCATATACGCGGCGCACCGAAGTCGGAATCATGCGCCTGGTTGGCGCCACCCGCTGGTACACCCAGCTGCCATTCCTGTTGGAGGCGATGCTGGCCGCCACCGTCGGCGTGGTCATCGCGGTCATCGGGCTGATTCTGGTGCGCGCGCTGTTTTTGGAGAATGCGCTCAACCAGTTCTATCAAGCCAATCTGATCGCCCGGATCGACTACGCCGACATCCTCTACATCTCGCCGATTCTGCTGGTTGTCGGCGCGGCGATGGCGGGGGCGACGGCCTATGCCACGTTGCGCGTCTACGTACGGCGGTAACGGTGGCGAAAAGGCCGGGCGGGTCCAAGCCGGGTAGGAACGTCGTAGCCTCCAACCGCAAGGCTCGGCACGACTATTCGATCCTGGAAGTGTTCGAGGCCGGGGTGGTTTTGCTCGGCACTGAAGTTAAAAGCCTGCGGGAAGGCAAGGCGTCTTTGGTGGACGCCTACGCCACCGTCGACGACGGTGAGGTTTGGCTTCGCAACCTGCACATTCCGGAGTATCACCACGGGACCTGGACCAACCATGAGCCACGTCGAACCCGCAAACTACTGCTCCACAGGCGGCAAATCGACACACTGATCGGCAAGATTCGAGATGGTAACCTCGCCCTGGTGCCGTTGTCCCTGTATTTCTCCGACGGAAACGTCAAAGTAGAGCTTGCGCTAGCGCGCGGTAAACGGGCCCATGACAAGCGTCAGGATCTGGCCCGCCGCGACGCCCAGCGCGAGGTGGAGCGTGCCCTCGGTCGGCGTGCTAGGGGCATGAACTGATCGGCGCCGCGTACGCCCAGCTGTCCGCGGTCAGCTACGGCGTCAGCGACTTCGTCGGGGGCGTGGCCTCCCGGCGGGTGGCCGCGCTGCGGGTCATGCTGGTGTCGTACCCGATAGCGGCGGTGCTTTTAGGTGTGCTGGCACTCAGCACCGGCGGCCCGGTCCACGCCGGCGCCGTCGTGTGGGGTTCGCTGTACGGGATCAGCCAGGCGGTCGGTGTTTTTTGGTTCTTCACCGCGCTGGGCCTGGGGCCGATTTCGGTGGTCTCGCCGCTGGCGGCGGTGCTCAATGCCGCGGTTCCGGTGGCCGCCGGTGTGGCACTGGGGGAGCGGCCGGGTCAGATGGCCACCGTCGGTGTCGTGGTGGCGATGATCGCGGTGTTCCTGGTCGGGCGGGAGTCGCCGGACGACGAGGACGTCCGTACCCATCGGTTCACCCGCAAAGTGGCCTGGCTGACCATCGGCGCCGGGGTGGCATTCGGCCTGGACTTCGTGCTGTTGCATCAGGCTCCGGTGGAATGCCGGCTGTGGCCGCTGTTTTTTGCGCGGGCGTCAGCCACCGTGTTGGTCTTCGTGTTGGCGGCGGCGACCGGCAATTTTCAGGCCCCGACGAAGACGCCGCTGCGACTGGCGGTCGCTGCAGCGCTGCTGGACACCTGCGCCAATGTCGCCATGCTGATGGCGTTGCATGCCTGGCTGCTGTCGCTGGCCAGCATGCTGATCTCGCTGTATCCGGCGGCCACGGTCGTGCTGGCGATGGTGGTGCTGCGCGAACGGGTGACCCGGTGGCAGGCCGCCGGCATGGCGCTGGCGATGGTGGCGGTGGGCTTGATCACCGCCACCTGACGCGCGGCTAGCATCAGGGCGCATGGGCAATGTGACGCACCTCGATAAGTCCAACGTACTGTCGGGACTCTTCGCGTCCTGGGATGCATTGGACCGGTTGCTGACCGGCCTGTCCGAGCAGCAGTGGCGGACGCCGACACCGCTGCCCGGCTGGAATGTACACGCGGTTATCGCACACATCATCGGTACCGAATCGGCACTGATGGGAGTGAGCACGCCCGAGGTTGACGTGTCGGCACTTGGGCACGTGCGCAATGACTTCGGTGCAATGAACGAGTGCTGGGTGCGCCACCTCAGCGGCGAGTCCGGCGCCGACCTACATCAGCGGTTCCTGGCTGTGACGGGCGACCGGCGCAAGCAGTTGACCGATTTGTCCGACGACGATTGGGCGGCGGTGACGCAAACGCCGGCCGGCCCGGACAGCTACGGGCGGTTCATGCGGGTGCGAGTCTTCGACTGCTGGATGCACGAGCACGACATCCGCGACGGGTTGGGGTTGGCGGCGTCGGATGCGGAACTCGACGGCCCGGCGGCGCGGCTGGCGCTCGACGAGATGGCCGCAGTCATGGGGTATGTGGTGAGCAAGCTCGGCAAGGCGCCCGACGGGTCACGAATCGCGATCGAGCTGACCGGTCCATTGGCGCGGGTGATCCGGATCGCCGTGGACGGCCGCGGCCGGGTGGTTGACGACTTCGGTGGGGCGGAACCGACGGCGACGATCCGGTTGGATGCCCTGCTCTTCACCCGGTTGGCCGGTGGGCGAGTGGCCGCGGCACCCGTCGAACTCGGCGGCGACAAAGAAGTCGGCGGGCGCATCGTCGAGCACCTGAACTACGTGATCTGACGCGGCCGGGATGAATATTGACTGGCCTGTTGTTTTAAACCGCGTACCATTGAATGTCCTGCCGAAGTTCGGCGGGGATGCGAGGGGCTGAACGGTTTCGACTTCGCGCATCGAATCAAGGGAAGCGTGCCGGTGCAGGCAAGAGACCACCGTAAGCGTCGTTGCAACCAATTAAGCGCCGATTCACATCAGCGCGACTACGCTCTCGCTGCCTAAGCGACGGCTAGTCTGTCAGACCGGGAACGCCCTCGGCCCGGACCCTGGCATCAGCTAGAGGGATCAACCGATGAGTTCGGTCGCGGGACTTATCGGGACATACACAGCGACTGGGATCGTCATCTCGGCTGGTTCGCGTGACCGGGAGATCCGAGTAGAGGCATAGCGGACTGCGCACGGAGAAGCCTTGAGGGAATGCCGTAGGACCCGGGTTCGATTCCCGGCAGCTCCACCAAGAAGGTGCTGGTCAGGTGTTGTAAGTTTCGCTGGTCACCAGCGTTGAAATGCCTGCACGCATCCAGGAAGCGGCTGCCCGCTGAGGTCGACTGGGTATCGACCTCCATCAGGTGCGCACAGATTTCCCGGCTGAATGGCACCGCCAGGTCCGTCAAGGAGGCCGATGTTGCGCCGGACTCGGCGAGCGTCAGGATGGATTTGGCCAGCGCGAACTTGTACGACGCTACGTTCGCGGCCCCGCAGCACGACGTTGCGGAAGTCCTCGGATGCCTGGCCTTCCAAACCCACGACCAGAAGCTACTTGATGTGGGCGACATAAAGCGTGGCAGAGGGCTTACCGAGATGGCAGACGCTTACCGAAGGCGAGGCCCGGGGTTCGCGCTGAACCCTAGTATTCGTCCATGCCGTTAAGCGGGGGGCAGGCGTTCGCCGGGTACAGGATCGTTCGGCTACTGGGATCGGGAGGCATGGGGGAGGTTTACCTCGCCCAGCATCCGCGTCTACCGCGACGCGACGCTCTGAAGCTCCTTCCACGCGATTGGGCAGCCAACGTCGAATATCGGGAGCGCTTCAGCCGGGAAGCCGATCTTGCATCAACACTCTGGCATCCACACATTGTCGGTGTTCACGACCGTGGCGAAGAAGACGGCCAATTATGGATCTCGATGGACTTCGTCGACGGGCTGGACGCGGCCCGGTTGCTGGCCGATCGATATCCCGACGGGATGCCGGTCGAGGACGTCGCTCGCATCATCGCAGCGGTCGCCAGCGCGCTCGATTACGCCCACAAACAAGGCCTGCTGCACCGCGATGTCAAACCCGCGAATGTCATGGTCACCCATCTCGACGACGAGGGTCAGCAACGAGTCCTGCTGGCCGACTTCGGGATAGCTCGCAACGTCGACGACATTAGCGGCATAACGAAGACGAACATGACGGTGGGCACGGTGGCTTATTGCGCACCCGAACAGTTGCTTGGCGAAGACATCGATGGCCGCGCCGATCAATATTCGTTGGCGGCCACTGCGTTTCACTTGCTGAGCGGTACTCAGTTGTTCCCGCACTCCAACCCGCTGGTCGTCAGCAACCGTCACCTCAATGTGCCACCACCGAAACTGGCGGACCGTCGCCCGGAACTCGCCAAACTTGATCCGATTCTCGCCACCGGCCTGGCTAAGCGGCCTGAAGACCGGTTCAAGCGTTGCTCTGATTTCGCACGCGCACTGGAGGAACAGATCAATCCATCCGGTGCACCGACACCCGCCTCCTCGATAGAGCCAACAACGATCGAGCGCGATGTTCCCGACGTGAAAAAATTGCCACCCCAGGCTCAACCTGCCAGGAAGAAACGGAACGCTTTGCGCCTATCCGCAGTCGCAGCGGCGGTCGCGGTTCTCATCGCTGGGCTGATAACCGTCTGGCGACCGTGGGAGCGACAGGCCACGAGCAGCGCACCAAAGTTTGTTGCCCCCTCAACCCTTCTGCATCCGAGTCCGCCAGCGGCAACCGCCATGCCCGCCGTTCCGCCCGCGCAGCCAACCAGTACGCCGAAGCCGACAAAGACCTGTGTAAAAGGTGAGGACTCAGCAGCGGTTCAATCGGTGGTCGCCCGCTTTCGCCCCGAGGATATATTCCCAGATGCCCCACCTGGTCTTCACGTGGTGACCGAGGGTGGAAATTTTGACTCCTGCGCAACGCTGTCGGCTGTCTTCATCAGCATCGCAGAAGGCACAGGCAGCACACCATCAGATGCGCTTCTGTTCCACGAAGGTAGTTATGTCGGCCCGGCGACACCTAAACCGCACTCATTCACAACATTAGACACAGGACTGACCACAGACGACACGGTGGTGCTGAAGTACGGCGTGCCAGGTACCTGCAATGCATGTCCCGACATGACATTCACCATCGTCCAGTTCCAATGGCAGGGTGACCATGTGCAAATGATCGGCACTCCTCCGACCCTGTGGGCTGGCCGGTAGGGCCACGGCATCAGCCTGCCGTCTCAATCGCCGCCATCGCAGTTCTTGCCCCTCTGCCTGAGATCCTCGGCAAGCTTCCTTATGAATCTGCAAGTCTCCAATAGCTTTTCGCGAGCGTCCGGTGGCCACTCCATTAGCGGCGGCAGGGTCAAGGCGGCATCCCACAGCAAGTCGCGCTTCTCGGGGTCGTGGGCGTTGTCGGCGGTGAGGGCCAATAGAGCTTGGACGGCAGCATCACCGGGGTCAACAATGTCGTCGGAGTCCATTACCGACACGGTAGAGGTGACCACCGACAGTATGGCTTTTGCCCGCTACGAGGCCTAGTGCCAGTGGCCCGGTGTGGATCGCCCAGGCGGGTTCGGTCGTCATGCTGGTTCCGGGAACCAGCCGAAGTTATCAACGGTCAAAGCAAGCCCTGGTGTCGGCGTGCCCCGTTATGGTTGAGGGGTGGGGAGGGAACATGGGATCGCGATCGCCGGGCGAATCCTGTCCATCAGCAAGTGCGTCGAGAAGCTCCGTGATTACCCGCAGCGAACCGTCGCTAACTACGACCTACCGGGTCCGGGGGCTCGCGCCAGTCTGTCGCGAGAAGAGGTAGTCCGAACCCGGGCTGTCTCATCACGGATCTCGGGCGTCGAGGTGGACTGGTTCTTGAAGCAGGCCAATGACGCGCCGTGGCCATCGCCGGCAGCCGATGATCTGCGGCAGGCTGACCCCTCTGTCGCGGGCGGGCCCTACAGCGAGCTGGTGAATCTCTACAACCATTTCCATTCTGGTGCGCCCCGTGGGATCGGGATGGCGAAGGTCAGCAAAGTGCTCTATGTAAAGCGGCCTGCTGCCTTTCCGATCCTCGACCAGCGGATCGCTTCGGTATATGACGATGCTGCTGCCGAGTCCGCTCGTCGATATCCGCACCTGGGACAAAGACGCGCCTACTGGGCGGCTATCCGTGACGACGTTATCGCCAATACGGAATCCGGTGCGCTAGAGGACCTTCGGGTTGCCATTGAGAACGAGTTGGCTGCCGAAAGAAAGCTCACGTCGGTAACAGATCTTCGGCTTATGGACATGCTCACTTGGCGTTGAGGGGTAGTACACCGGCCTAAGAGGGGCGAGGTATCTGGCGGCTTACGCCGGATGGCCCCAATAAAGACAGACGCCTACTGAAAGGGAGTCCCGGCACTTCGCTGGACCCTACTAATTCGTCCATGCCGTTAAGTGGGGGCAGGCGTTCGCCGGGTACAGGATCGTTTGGCTACTGGGAGCGGGAGGCATGGGGCAGGTTTACCTCGCCCAGCATCCGCGTCTACCGCGACGCGACGCTCTGAAGCTTCTCCCACGCGATTGGGCAGCCGACCCCGACTATCGCGCTCGCTTCGAACGGGCGGCTGATCTTGCAGAAGGACGGTACACCGAAGGGCCCCGACAGTCTGTCAGTGCTTGTTGGCGGAGGCCTTTCGAACTGGTGGTAATGACGGGGCCCGGCGCAAGTGCTTCAAGCTGCCGATGGGGTACCGCCATCGCGGATCCACTGCACCTCTCAGTGCCGGTTGCTCTTGCCCAAATTGCAGGCTGCGCACAATGTCTGGAGGTTGCTCATCTCAGTCTTCCCACCCATGCTCACGGGGACAATGTGATCGACATGAAGGGTGACACCGTGCGTCTGTGGCGTCGCTCCGCATCCCCTGCAGCGGAAGTTGTCGCTCTTGAGGACCCGGTATCGAAGGCTGTCGCTCATGCGGTTGCGTTCCTGCTGGCGCAAGAACGTCGCTGTCGACTGGGCCTCTCGGATCTGTTTCATCTCAGTAAGTCCGCTCCGCAGTCCATCGAAGTTCCACTCAAGTCCCCTGGAGTAGGAATTCTGTCCCTTCGGGCTGGTGTAGCGGACGAAGCAGCGCACTTGGGCAACGCAGACGGGCGTCCTCAGCATTTGCTTAGTGAAGAGCTTCTGCTCGATCCGCAGGAAGGCCGCACGGCCGATTTTTTTGTGCTTTGAGCACCCCAGCTTCGTCGAGCCAAGCTGCTCATAGGCGGCCCGGTATTCGGCAAACACGGAGACATCGTTCATCTGTACCGCGATTTGACTGAGTAACTGATCCTCTAGGACGGCGAGCGTTGCCATGAAGAACTTGTGCAGGTCGTAGCGATCGAACTTCGCCTTGGAGTTGACCCTGTCATCCCAGTTGTAGACGATCGGACCTGGGTACTTCAATCGCTGCCCATAGCCCTGGTTGAGTGTTTGGAGTGCCGCGAGCGCAGTACTGCTTTTGGTCACCATTCGGCGCCGCGTCGATATGACAAGAACTGCGACGATGGCAGTAGTTCCCAACAACGCTAGGACGATTACGGCTACGACCTGACCATTCACGCCGGGGAGATTAACAGCTTGGTCCGACCTCCAAGACGACAATTGGGGCCATGCCGCATCGACGTGCTATTGGTTGTCGTGCCCCAGATGTACAACCTGTGAGTCCGCCAAAAGCGCTGCACCATCCCGCGCTTCGCTCCTATCCTTCGGTACGCGACGCACGGCAGAGGGGGAGCGCAATGCTCGAACTAGTTTTGCAGTTAGAGCCTCATCCGAAGTACATGCCGGTCAGCACCGCCATGCTCGACACTCTCAGAGAGATCTTGGCGGACGGTGTCAAAGGCGGCTACGACAGCGACGCCGTTTTACTCGCCCTGGCTCTAGCTGTCTTCAAGCTGGAAGATTCGCTGATGGACCATACAGCCAAACTGCTCGACCTTGAAACCCGCATTTTGGAGGCTGGCCTCCGCCTGCCCGCGCCGGACTGAGCGGGCCAGTCCGCCAGGGGCGGCGCTGCGGTGTGCTCATGTCGTGCCGACAATATGACATGCGGCTTGTACCTAGGCTGGCATGATCGCCGATCATGTCTGATCACTACCCACATTGGGGACACCCACCGGAGTCGTCAAGTATCTCCACACCACTACCGCTTCGCTCGCCCAGGATCGTTACCGGGGGATCGGGCCAAAATTCATGAAGCGCTGCAGCAGGGTCCTCTACCCGTGGTCTGACGTTGAATGGTTAGACCGCAACACCTTTCAACGAACCGACGATCCGAGACGGCAGCGATGAGCGACGCCGCTGACAGGCTAGCCCAAGCGCTCCGCGACCTCATCAACGAAGCGGTCCAGGACGCCCTCGACCGGACACGCCCGACACCGCCGCCTGTACGAGTGGTTGAACGTCCCACGGTGCCAGAGGAAGATTTCGAAGCGTGCCCCTGGTGCCGAAAGAAACACAGGCGGCACCTCATGCCGGTCACCGAGGCCCGGCAGCAACTCGGCGGCATCAGCCCCAGCACGTTCTACGGCCTGGTCAAAGAAGGCGAACTGTCGCTTGTCAAGATCGGCAGCCGCTCATTCCTCCAGGCGGAAGACCTCGACGATTTCATCAGGAGAAAGCGATATGACCGCTCCCGTTGAACGGAAGCTGCCCGGCCAACCCGTCGCCCGTGAGGAGCTTATGCGCGCCTACGACGCCTGGAAGAGGGCGAACCTCTTTGACCGTCCAGCGCGGGCTGCAATTTTCGATCTGCTTGTTCCGAAGCCCGAGGAAACGTATCGGTGGCGCGTCGAACTGGACTGCGGCTGCATCCGCGATGCAGTAACGCATGGGGACGATGTGGCGGGCCTCCTGGCGAAATCGGATACCTACCACTTCAGCACGCAGAAACCATCGGCGCGGGAGATCGCTGAAGCGACCAAGCAGATGAACACGGAAATCAAAGAAGATCTCAAAGCGAAGCGGGACGGCGATAAGCCAGCCATCAAGCCGAAGCGGCCCAGCGTCCGGGGCGAGGAAAAGCTCCCGCCAGGGCAGTGGTTGTGCCAGTACAACCGCGACTGCCCCAGGTATCGCTCGCACGGGGGTCCGGTCCGGGACATCGTCGAGTGGGTCAGGCGTCGCGACGACCTCCACACCATGGAGCCGTTGGAGATCGATGGCAAGGTGATCCGACCCGCGAAGGAGTACGCGCTCTGGGACGTCGTGCTGGGTTGCGGCCATTTCCACCAGGAACGCACCGAGCCGGATTGGAAGCCCGAAGACGGTATCGGGCACAAGAAGCCGTCCAAGAAGTGGCGAGGCCTGGAGGAAATGCTTGAGATGGTCGCTTACGGCGACCGCGACGAGCAGGAGTACTGGCGGCGCGTCTACGTGGAGAACCACCCTGAGCCTGTGCCCTTCACGCGGTGCCACACCTGCGCATGTCTTCGTTCCGTTGTGGCATACCAGCGCGTCGGCTGGCTGGCGCCCAAGCCGAAGCCGATCAGGGCGGTCAAGCCCAATCCGCCACGCCGCGAGACCCTTCAGCGACGGTTACAAAAGCTCGAATCCGAAGCCGCGCAACTACGGGAACAGTTGGACAATCTCCCAACCGAGGACGAACCTCCGTTAGGTGACCGCTCTTGACGCCGTCAAGACCCGAGAACGAAACCGCAGGTAACGAGCGGGAGTGAATCGGAACGAGATGTAACGAACCGGCAGGTCATGCGTCAAAAAGCCCTGGTAGGGCATCGGTTTCGATTCCCGGCAGCTCCACTGAGAAGACATGCGGGTCGATCCCGCTGGACGCATTGTCATGTGACGATATCGCTCGCTGACTGAAAACGATTTGCGCCGCAGGTGCTTTCGGCAAAACGATCGCCGACAAGCACGGGTTGCTCTGAGCCGCACTCAATGCTGCGGTGCGCGCCGGCCACATTGCCTCCAACCCAGCCGCCGGCGCGCCGCTGCCGCGCACCGAGCGTCCCGAGATGCGCGCCGGCTAAAGGCGGGATTACCCGACTTCATGACGCACGAACTCGTCGAGCACCTGGCGCGACAGCTTGGACACGCTCATCTTGCGTTCGGCAGCGATCGCTTGAAGCTTGTCTCGCGTGGACTCCGAGACGCGAACCTGAACGACTGGCGAGTGCTTGGCTCCACCAGACAGCGACTTGCCTCCCGGGACCAGGCCGCGTTCTCGTGATGTGCGTTCGACTTCCTCGGCCATCTTGGCGGCGCGGGCTTCAGTGAGTCGTTCGCCGTTGACGTAGACCACTTCCTTGTCGAGATCGATGTCGGAAACGTCCACATCATCTCCGATTACGTAGTCCGCAGGGTTGCGCTTCTTGCTCATCGGTTCCGTTCCTTCGGTAGTGCGTGGAAAACGATCAGGTCACCGTTGCCGGCTTCGACAGCTCCACCTCAAGGAGGCGGCCGCTGGTGTCTCGGCCTTCGTAGATCAGCGACTCGTCGTCGCGGATCTCGGGAATGCCGCAGTGGCGCATAGCCGCGACGATGCGGTGCTTGCCGACACGGTGTTTGCGTCCGCTCTGGGTGATCCTGTTCCGCTGCACATAACCAGTATGTAATGCATACTCGTCATTCTCAACGAGTATGCATTACATGTTCGCGTCATTTTCTACTGAAAGGTGCTGCCATGAGCGTATCCACTGCCCTGGCCGCTATCCGGCGGTGTGGACGATCAAAATATCTACCTTGGTTCTGCGTGCAACAGTGGCGGGCACTGAGCCCAGAAGCCGCCCGGCGACCGTGTCCAGTCCCACGTCGCCGACCACGAGTAGGTCTGCCTTGACTTCCTCGACCAATTTCACCAGCGCGTCGACTGCCGCACCGACGATCGCCCGCTCTTCGATGTCCTTGGCGCCGGCGGCCTTCGCCCGCTCGCGGGCGTCCTGAAGGATCGCATATACCGGGGCACTGCCATGCATCTTGTATCCCGCGTCCCCAAGACTGTCGGAGGCGCGGGGGTCAGTCACACGATCGGGCGCAGGTGGTCGTGACCAGCCGCCCTTCTCCGCAGTCGAGAGATGCGCACTGGCGATAATCAGCCTTGCGTTATCTTGCGCCGCAACCATGCCTGCGCGGTCGACTGCACGGAACGACGACGTCGAGCCGTCCGTCCCGACAACAATTGTCCGATAGCTCATGTCGCCTCCCAGCAGTCGGTTAACGACGACAACAAAACATTAAACTGCCCGACTTCTTAAATGAAGCCATTGCGCTCATCTCGGGACATGGGTCCCAGAGAAACCGCATGGACGCCTGGCGACAAGGTGCTACGCCCTGGCGTTCATGACGCCGTCCCGCCTTGAGTTGGGTTTCCATATCCAGCCATGCGCAGCTGGTCAAAACCTTCCCATGGCGTGATGTGGCGGAGCAGAATCTGATGCGTAAGGCCGGTAAGGCCTGAACTCAGAGCCTTTACCCGGGTGGCTGCCTCGACAGGAGGGAGTCATGACGACTCGTCGTCGAGCTATCAGCAGGCCGTCAATAGCGTTGGGGGACAGCGCTCCCCGGCATATCCGCGCTCATGTCAAGCTAGTTCCTTGTGTCAGCGCCGACCCAGCGCGCCGACTCTCCGTACGACGTCGTCCGTAACTACGGCCAGTCCCATGACGCGTACGGGCAAACGACCTCGCCAGTGAGTACGGCGCCGGCGCAAGGCACTAGCTCACCACACGCCTCGCCGCCGACGACGCCATGTACCAAACCCACCAGGAAGGGAGCCTGTGATGAGTTATCGCTATCGAGCCATGAAGACCCTCATCGGTGCTGCTGCATTGGTGGCGGCAGCGGTCATTCCGGTCAGTTACCACAGCACGGTCTATGACATGGGCGGGTGCGAGATAGGGAACAGCTATAACCCCGGGCAGGACATCTGCCAGCCGTACTTGCCTGGTGGCCCGGGATCCAGGTATGGGGAGTTCTGCCCGGGTGGCTATTACGCCCCTCAGCGTGACGCCTGCGAAGTCGGCGAGCGCGCGCACCCGCCAAATTGAAGCTAGTCAGTGCCGGCGGCCGGTCACCGAAGTTGGAACCACTCAACACGCTAGGCGAGGACAAAATGGCTACCCGGAATCGGAAGAGCAAGCTCATTTGGGGGGCCGCAGTAGCTTCAGCAGTGTGCTTCATCATCTTCGTGGTGTGGGCAATGGCTACGCAAACCGATAGGGCTCAACACCCCTCAACGTCTCCGGATGCAGTGCTCCTGCAGAAGGACGACCGGTTTCTGGCCATCATGAGGGACGACGAGATCGCCGCTCGCGACGGCAATTCACAGGAACTCACCAATACGGCGTACAAGATCTGCAATGCCCTAGCCAACGACGAGGGACACATCCTGATCGAGCAAGACGTCCAGGAGAGTGCCCCATCGCTCAGCGAGGCTCAGGTGGACGTTCTCGTCGACACCGCGATCAACGTTTACTGCCCGGCGGAGGGCTGATGGTTCACGCGATCAGATGGTGCGCGCCGCTGGGCCAGCAACTTAATCTCTGCTTTCAGCATTCTGGATGCCCAGCCATGCGGCTATCTCCGCAGCACGCCTGGTACGCCGCTTGCGACAGTGGAGTGTTGTACTGCTGGCAGCCCGCGCCCGCGACGGGCCAATTCGGCGGCTTCGGCGCCCCAGCGGAGCAGTCGGCATAGGCGAACCGGTCTTGGACCGGTATGTAATTGCAGTAATCGGGCATGGCATTCGCCACACTTGAGCTGGCCACGGAGGTGGGCGCCAGCGCAATGCTCACTGCGGCAACGCCAATGAACAGTTTCTTCATTTCCTTACTCCCTTTCCAGGGGTTGCGCACGGCGATCGAGCAGTCCTCGTCGCCGGCATTCGGTGCCGGTCGTTGATTCTGTTCTGGTGCTGGCGGTGCCGCCGGTGACGATTTATCGGCGCAGCCAAAATTGCGGCACCGCGCAGACGCCGCCGGGGCTTGCTGTCCCGACTTATCTACTGCGGCTTCGCGCCGTAGTAGCCAGCATCGGGCATCAGATAGTCGTGTGGCACGAGTAATTGGCTACTCGTTTTTTTCCCGCGCGTCACTCATTTGCTAGAAGTCTGATTCGCCGCGATGAGGTCGAACGGGGTCTTAACCGGAGGCGCGCGGCGCCACGGCTGAGCTCGCGCAGCGGCGGCTAGCCGGGCGTGCGAACGCAGCGATCTAACCGTGGACTACGCGCTGAGAGAGGTGCTGCGATAACTCAGCAGCTTGAGGCAGTTAGCCTTTCCAGACGACCTTGTCGACGCCGGCGGCATCCCGGTAAACAACGCTGTCGGGCGCTGTGCCACCCCGAACGTCGAAGTAAAGTTTCCCGGTTGTTTGGCTGCCCGGCGCGATCGGTTGATTGGGCAGGCCGTCGACCTCGTTCCCCTTCATCACCGCATAGGTCGAGCTGTTAACGGCACGCGCGTTGAAGTCGGCGATGACCGGAGTCGGGGAGCCGCTAACACCTTTGGCCGTGACATCGGAGTACCAGACACCATCGTTGTGACCGCTGGGTTGCAAGTCGCCCACGGTGTAGTCGATGACTCCACCTGAGCTGGGAATTTCTGCCGATTGGCCAAACTGGACGACTTGTGGGTCGGCGAACGCGGGTGTCGCCGTCAGGATCCCTGCCGTCGCGATGCCGGCCGCGGCTGCCGTCGTCTTGATGGCGAGCTTGGAGAACATCACGCCAGACTCCTTCCGCTATGTTCCAGTGATCTCTAAAAGAGGTAGCTGGTGGCTATCCAAATTCGCAGATTTCAAACCTGCTCGGACGTTGTCATCGCGTTGACCGTTGGTGATGGACGCAGCCCAGCGAATTTAAATTGCAATGTCATGCCAGGCAATATCGACGTTCGCGGCAGAAACCCAACTGTGAGAAGGAAGAATTGAGCCAATCATGGCTGGGCGAGTGGATGGCAAGGTCGCGTTCATCACCGGTGCGGCGCGCGGTCAAGGTCGCGCGCATGCGGTGCGATTGGCAAAAGAGGGTGCGGACATCATTGCCATCGACATCTGCAAGCCGATCGAAGGGTTTCTGAATCCGCCGTCCACCCCGGAGGATCTGGCCAGAACCGCGGATCTGGTGCGGGGCCACAACCGTCGCATTGTCACCGCCGAAATCGACGTCCGTGATTACGAGGCCCTCAAAGCCGCAGTCGACGGCGCGGTGGAGCAGCTGGGCCGGCTGGACATCATTGTGGGCAACGCCGGCATCAGCAACGCCGGCAGCGACGACGGCGACACCCTCGACAAAGTCAGCGAAAGAGACTGGCAGGACATGATCGATGTGAACCTGTCAGGTGTATGGAAGACCGTGAAAGCTGGTGTGCCCCATATAATCGCGGGTCGCCGCGGTGGCTCAATTGTGCTGACGAGCTCGGTCAACGGGTTCAAGGCATATACCTTTCCGCGTCTCGGCCATTACGTGGCCGCCAAACACGGTGTGGTGGGTCTCATGCGGACGTTCGCCGTCGAATTGGGTCAGCACATGATCCGGGTCAACTCCGTACACCCCACGTTCGTGAACACCCCGATGGTGCTGAACGAGGGCCTCTACAAAATGGTCCGCCCCGACCTGGCCAACCCCGGGCCCGAGGATTTGGCCCCGTTTTGCCAGACGTTCCACACGCTGCCGATCCCCTGGGTGGAGGCCGAGGACATCAGCAACGCCGTGCTGTTCCTGGCGTCCGACGAATCTCGCTACATCACCGGTGTCACGTTGCCGATCGATGCTGGCAGCTGCCTGAAATGAACGGCGCTGCGAACAGCGCTGTACGGCGTCGGGGGATCTGAACGTGGTAAACACGGGACTATGTCCGTCGTGAGCCGTCAACTTCGTTAAGAGATTGAGCGTGCACGAGGATCGCCTGTTGATTCCCGGTCAGACATGCTGGGGCACCGCGCGGGCTGATCGGTTCGCCGGCATCATCGATGCGGCCGATTACTTCACGTATGTCAAGGCGGCGATGTTGCGCGCTCGGCATCGAATCATGGTGATCGCTTGGGATTTGGACGCCAGGATGACATTCGAACGAGGTGACAAGACCCTTCCCGGCCCTAACCAGCTGGGCGCCTTTCTCTATTGGATGCTGTGGAAACGGCCCTCTCTCGAGGTCTACCTCCTGAAATCCAATCTGCGCCTGCTGCCGGCGTTCGATGGCATCTGGTTCGGGCTCACCCCGGTGGCGGTGGTCAACCAGATCAGCAGCAAGCGAATCCGCTTCGCCATCGACGGCACCCGTCCAATCGGCTCTGTCCATCACCAAAAGATTGTGGTCATCGACGATGCCGTGGCGTTTTGTGGCGGCGTCGACCTCACGATCGACCGGTGGGACACCCCAGCTCATCCAGATGAGAGTCGCCGCCGCCGGACGCTGGGACGCAGCTATGGGCCGCGCCATGACGTCATGGCAGCAGTTGACGGCGCGGCCGCGCGCGCACTCGGTGAGCAAGCGCGGGCTCGGTGGCAGTCCGCGACCGACCAAACGTTGGCGCCGGTTGACGCTAAGCACAGTGCTTGGCCCACGAGACTGGAACCCACTTTGCGCGACGCCGACATCGGAATCGCGCGCACCCTGCCCGAACTGGAGGATCGCGGCGAGGTTCGGGAAGTAGAGGCACTCAACCTCGCCGCCATTGCGGCAGCCCGTCACACCATCTATCTCGAGAACCAATATCTGGCGGCCCGGCGCATCGTCGACGCGCTGGCCGCCCGACTCAGCGAAGAGGACGGTCCGGAGATCGTCATCGTTCTTCCGCGTAGCGGCAACAACCCCCTCGAGCGGGAAACGATGGACGGCGCACGCCAACGACTGCTTCACGTGCTGTGGGCTGCAGACGATCATCATCGATTGGGCGTGTACTTTCCGGTGACCGACCGCGGTGGCCCGATTTACGTCCACTCGAAGGTAATGGCGATCGACGATCGGCTGCTACGCATCGGGTCCTCGAACCTCAACAACCGGTCGATGGGATTCGACAGCGAGTGCGATATAGCCATCGAGGCGGACTCGAACAATTCTGAACACGATGACGTCCGGCGCCAAATCACTTCCGTGCGCGATCAATTGGTGGCCGAACACCTCGGCGCGGCGGCCGACGAGTTCGAAAGCGCGATGCGTGAGTCCCAGTCGTTCCTGGCCGCCATCGAAACCCTTCGGGGAGAGGGCAAGACCCTGCGGCCACTTACCGAACAGACCGTGGCCGATGAGGCGAGCCCGCTGGCCGAGACCGACTTGATGGATCCTGACCATGTCCCACGATCATTGGCACGAAGCGTGCAGCGGTTCATATCGGGCCTTCGGGGCTGACCGAAACCTACGGTTGCTCCAATAGCCGCAGCGGATGCAAACCGTCGACTGCGCCGATGAACGGCGGGTGAATGCTGTAGCCGAGCATCCGCCGAATGTCGTCGGAGACCGTCCGGGCCAGCTCGCGCGACACCGACAGGGTGAAGGCCTCCATCGGTCGCAACCACGGTTGGCAGTACTGGGCGGTGACGGCAAGACGATCACCGGCGGAGGTGTTGGCTCCGCCGCCATGCCACAGGGTGCCTACGAAGAAGACGCACGAGCCGGCCGGCATCACCACAGTTTCCGCGCGATCCGCTGGGCCCGGTCTCCGTTTGCCCCAGCGGTGGCTGCCGGGGAACACGACGGTGGCGCCGTTGTCGGCGGTGAAGTCGTCGATCGCCCAGATCGTCGCGGCTGCCAACGGTTCTCGGGGGCGCGGAACGGGATAGAAGCCGTCGTCGTGGTGAGGCAATTGCGCGGATTCTCCGGGCTGAATGTTGATGGCCTGCAATGTCGAAAGCAGGTAGTTGGGCATCAGCAACCGGTCCAATACCGCCAGTACCCGCGGATGGTCGGCAATCCGATCGGATAGACGCGTCCTGGTCAGCAGGCTGTAGATGCGCTGGGTGTGTCGGCCCTCGAAAGAGTTGCGTCCGGTGTGTCCCAGCCACGGCCGGACCACGTCGCGAATCTGCTGGCACTCCTCGGCGGTGAGCAGGTTTTCCCAGATGACGTAGCCGTCACGGTCGAGGGCCGCCACGTCTGCTTCGACGATCGCGCTGTCGACCGAGGCCCCGCCGCTCGGTTCCCGCTTGTAGCGAAGCGCCAAATCGCCCCTCAGGTCCTCCAGCGTGGTGAGGGACTCGTCATCGATGTTCATGGGGACTCGTCCTTATGAGGCGGTTTCCCCCCTCACCCTAACGTTGGCGCCAGGTCGGTACACGTTTCTCGAGGAACGCACACATGCCCTCTTGAGCGTCGTCGGCGCCGGCGTTCATCGCCATGACCGCCTTCGTCAAGTCGTAGGCCCGGTGCTCGTCGAGCTCAATCTGCGCGTAGAACGCTTCCTTGCCCAGCCCTACCGTCAGTGGGCTGGAAGCGACGATGGCGTCGACGAGGGAACCGAGCTCCTCTTCGAGCGATTCCGCCGAAACGACGCGGTTCACCAAACCCCACTCGAGCGCGGTCAACGCGGTAATCGGCTGGCCGGTGAGCAGCATCTCCAGCGCCCGCTTCCTGCCGATCGCGCGCGAGAGCGGCACCATCGGAGTCGAGCAGAACAGCCCGATCTTGACTCCGGGAGTAGCGAAACCGGCGCCGTGCGCCGCCACGACGAGGTCGCAGGCCGCGACAAGCTGACAGCCCGCCGCGGTAGCCAAACCCTCGACCTTTGCGATCACCGGTTGGGGGAGCCGGTGGATGGTTTCCATGAGCTCGGTGCACACGTCGAAGAGCCGCTGGTAGAAGGGAACGTCGCGGCCGATCATCTCCGTCATGTCGTGACCCGCCGAAAACGCCGGGCCGACGGCATCGATGACGATCACCTGCACGTCAGGTTTCGCACTGAGGCGGCGCAACGTGTCGATCAGGACCTCCATTACCTCGAGGCTGAGGGCGTTGCGTTTCTCCGGTCGGTTGAGGGTCAGGCGCGCCACCGGGCCGTCGGCGCGTACCAGAACGGGCGCATTTGCGGCGAGCTTGCTCATGCAGGCGAGCATATGTCCTGGTGCCGAGGCCGGCGATCGAAGTCGAGGCTCTCCAGTGGCGGCTGTGGGAGCATGGGCAAGACGGTTCCGTACCAGAGCAAAGGTGGAGCAAGTGGTCATTGCCCTTATCGTCATCGGCGTAATTGTGGCGATCCTCGTGGTGGTCGCGTTCAGCGTCTACAACGGGCTCGTCCGTTCACGGAACGCCTACAAGAATGCTTTCGCGCAGATCGACGTTCAGCTGACCAGGCGTCATGACTTGATTCCCAACCTCGTCGAAACGGCCAAGGCTTATCTGGCCCACGAGCGCGGCACCCTCGAAGCGGTGATTCAGGCGCGCAACTCCGCAATCAGCGCACAAGCGGCAGCCACCGCCAACCCGGGAGACCCCAACGCCATGGGCAAGTTGGCAGAGTCGGAAGGCGCGCTGACCGGAGCTCTCGGGCGGCTGTTTGCGCTGAGCGAGTCGTACCCAGACCTCAAGGCCAACCAGAACATGATGCAGCTTTCCGAAGAGCTGACGTCGACGGAGAACCGTGTTGCGTTCGCCCGTCAGGCCTACAACGACTCGGTCTTGACCTACAACAACAAGCGCGAAGTCTTCCCGGCTGCCATCTTCGCGGGCATGTTCGGCTTCACCGCGGCGGCACCGCTGGAGGCGGGTCCGGAGACGCGGGAAGTCCCGCGCGTCCAGTTCTGATTCGTGGATTTCTTCGAGCGCCAGCGGCAGGTACGCGCGGCGTCGAAAAGAATGGTGTTCCTGTTCATCCTGGCTGTACTCGGGATCACCGCGGTCGTGGATGCCGCAGTCATGGCATTCGTGCTGTCTGGAGCGGACGAGCCAATACCGCCGGGAGAGTTGGTTGCCATGGTGGTGATCATCAGCATCCCGGTGCTGCTGATGATTGGCACGGTGTCGGTTGTCAAGACGTTCATGCTGCGCCAGGGCGGCGGGACCAAGGTTGCCGAGAGCCTGGGCGGGGTGCGCGTACCGGACATGCCAACAGACCCACAGCTCAAGCGGTACCGCAACATCGTCGAAGAAATCGCCATCGCGTCAAGCACTCCGGTGCCGGTGCTCTACTACCTACCGCAGGAGCAGGGCATCAATGCGTTCGCCGCGGGATACACACCGGCAGACGCCGCCGTGTGCGTCACCCAGGGCTCGCTCGACCGGCTCAACCGCGACGAACTGCAGGGCGTGATCGCTCACGAGTTCAGCCACGTCGTCAACGGCGATATGCGGTTGAGCCTCAGACTGATTGGCGTACTGGCCGGGATCACCGCGTTGGCGGTGGTCGGGCGGGTGCTGTTGTATTCGGGTAACGGGCGCAACCGGGACCGCGACGGTGGTCTCCCGTTGTGGGCAGTCGGGTTGGTCGTTCTGGCGGCCGGCTGGATCGGAGTCTTCTTCGCGCGGCTGATCAAAGCAGCCGTCTCGCGTCAGCGGGAGTATCTCGCCGACGCATCGGCGGTCCAGTACACGCGGCAGCCGAGTGGGCTGTCGGGCGCGCTGAAGAAGATCGGTGGGCTGCAGGCCGGCTCAAAGCTGGCCAGCCCCAAGACCGAAAACGTCAGTCACATGCTGTTCGGCCCGGGCATGAACTTTTCCTCGCTGTATGCAACCCACCCGCCGCTCCTCAAACGCATCCAGGCCATCGAGCCCGACTTCACGCCGGACAACCTCGACCAATTGCGGCATCGGTGGTCCCAACAGCCGCCGGACGGCTTGGCAGAGGACGCCCGGATGGGCTTGGCGGAGGCGCCAGCGCACCAAACTGCCTCCCGCCGCCTCGATGCCCGCGAATACGCAGCGGCCGTTGGCAACCCGACCGCAGCATCGCACCAGGCAGGTGTGCGCATCCGCAAGGCGATCCCGGATAACCTGGCCGACCTTGCGCACAACCCGGCCACCGCGGTCCCGCTGATCTACGGCTTGATATTCGACCGCAAACCCAACGTCCGGCAGGCCCAGTACGACATCGTCGCCCGCAATCACGGCAAGCAGGTGGCCGACGAGGCATGGCGATGCGGCGCAGAGTTGGTGCACCTCGACCCAAGCCTGCGCCTGCCCGTCGCGTCCATGGCATTCCCTGCTCTACGCGGTCGGGCCGCGGCGGACATCCGACAGATGACATCGGTTCTGGGCCAACTGATCAACGCCGACGGGCAGCTCGACGTCTTCGAATACTGCCTGGGCACACTGGTATTCGTCGGCTTGCACGAGGCATTGACGTCGGGATCACCGTGGAAGAGCAGGCGACAGAATCTGGCCAGCGCCCAAAACGCCGTCTCTTGTCTGATCGCGGTGCTGGCGCAGACCGGTAACAGTGATCCGCGGGCGGCGGCAGCGGCCTTCCACGCAGGCATCTCCGTCGCATACCCGCAAGCCCGCATCCCGTTCCTGCCAGTCGACGGGGTCTTCGCGCTCGAGCAAGTGTGGCCGGTGATCGACGGACTGGAAGGCAACGACAAGGCCACCGTTGTGGCCGCGGTGGTGACCACGGTCATGGCCGACAGGACGGTCACGGTGCAGGAGTCTGAACTGCTCCGAACCGTGTGCGGTGTGCTGCATGCCCCGGTCCCACCGGTTATCTAAGCGCGCAATGGTGCCAGCAACGCCTGAAGTCCGTATTCGAAAACGGCGTCATAGTCGGTCGGGGACTGCAGCGCTTCGACGAGCGCCCGGTCCGCCCAGTCATCGGCCCACAGTGACGGATCCTCCTCGTCGTGCTTGGCGCCCCGAACGGCCGAGAACTGCATCACCGCCGACGATATGACGTGAACCTGCACCGCCCGCAAGACCAGTGCAGCCTCGGTGCCGGTGACACCCAATTCCGCGAGCTGCGCCGCCAACGTCTGCTGAATCGGCAGGAACAACCGCGGCGTCTGGTCGCGTTCATGCGCGATACTGAGCAGGTGCTGGCGCTCAATCAGCGCCGTGCGCTGCGAGCGGGCAAGCGAGGCAATGCGTTCGACGGCGGTGTCACCCGCGATGGGGAGATTGGCCATCTGGCTGAGCAATCGGTCGACCAGGTTGTCGAAAAGTTTGTCGCGACCCCCGACGTGCCAGTAGATCGAGGTGACGGCCACCCCGAGTTGCTCGGCGAGGCCGCGCATCGTGAACGCCTCCACCCCGTGGAGTTCGATCAGTCGGGCCGCAGCGTCCAGGATCACCTCGGCGCTCACGGCCTGTTCGCCCTTGGCAGTCAAGGTGTTTCACCTCCGCTAACGCAATCCGACTCGGGAAGCTCCAGGTAACGTTCCAGGTTGCGGTGCATGTTGATCACCCGCCGTTCCTCATTAGACAACACCATATGGGTGTACCCCGGCTGGTGCAGACCACGCTGCAGTCCCGGCAACACCGTGAGGTCCTGGGACATCACCAGACCCGGGTGCGCCTCCTCGGCCGGCATCCGCACGTCGGCGGGCTTGCTGCGCGGCGCACCGGGCGGCATCCGGGTGAACAACACCATCACCAACTCGCCATGGTCGGGGTCAGGCCCTGGCCGTGCGGCCAGGACGGTCAGATGATCGGCGTTGGTCAGCAGGGACATGTTCGGGAAGATGTTGTACTGGTGCAGCCGCATCATCTGATCGGTGCTGGCCCAGCTGAGATCGACACCTCGCTCAGCAGCGAAAGCTCTTGTGCGATCGGCGATCATGTCGGCAACCGACTGCCCGGGTTGGCAATCATCGTGCGGGAACGGGGTGCCCTCGCCAACACCCATCAATGCTCCCTGGGTATCGACATAGGCGTCCCAGATCTCGTCGTCGCTGGGCGCTTGTTTGATATGCGGGCTGGGCACTCCGTAGAGCTGCTCGGATTTACCGGTGTGTCCCCAGATCACCTGTGGCGCATGGACGTCGTCCACGCACCGGTGCAGCTCGGGATGCAACGTCTGGATGTGATAGGTCTCGCTGAAGCCGTCGGCGATCGTCTTCCAATTCGCCTCGACTTCGATGGTCATCGTCGCGTAGCAGCGGAAGTCGCGGAGCCCGCACCAGGCGATGTCGTCCGGCACCGCCTCCAGGAAGTCAGCCAACGGCATCGCGTCGCGGTCGAGGTTGACGAAGACCAGCCGCTCCCACACCTCGACGCGGGCCGTAAACAAGGGCAACTCCGACATCCGTAACGCGCCGAACCCCTTGCGATTGGGAACTCGCTTGAGAACGCCGCAGAGGTCCCAGGTCCAACCGTGGTAACCGCATCGCAGTTCACGCAGGTCCGAACCGGAGCCGGCGCACAGCGAGTTGCCCCGGTGCCGGCACACGTTCTGGAACGCACGCAGGGCGCCGTCGTCGCCGCGAACGACCAGTATCGAGTAAAGCCCGCACCGGTATTCGAAGTAGTCGCCGGCCTCGGCGACATGGTCCACCGTGCAAGCGAGCTGCCACACCTTCGGCCACATCCGCTCCACCTCGAGCTGGGCGAACGCCGGGGAGTAGTAGCGCTCCGCCGGAACGAGGGCGGGGCGCTGCGGCGGCGTGCCGATCGCGTCTTCCTGACGGACTTGACGCGCAGTTTCGGTCGTCATCGAAAGGCTCCCGTCGGCTCTGTAACGGTGTTACATTGCTCACTGTAGCGGCTGGCGGGGGCAGACAAGGAGTAATCGTGTTCGACCTCAAGATTCTTGGCGGCGCCGTCGTCGACGGTACAGGCGCGGACCGATTCGACGCCGATATCGCTGTCAAGGACGGCAAAATCGTGGAGGTTCGTCGCCGCGGACCCAACGATCAGCCGCTGGACGGCGAGGCCGCCGAGACGATCGACGCAACCGGAAAGATCGTCGCGCCGGGATTCGTCGATATTCACACCCACTACGACGGTCAGGTCAGCTGGGATGGCCTGCTGGAGCCGTCCAGTAGCCACGGTGTCACCACGGTGGTGATGGGCAACTGCGGTGTCGGCTTCGCGCCGGTGCGGCCGGGGCAAGAAGACTGGCTGATCGGCCTGATGGAGGGTGTGGAGGACATTCCCGGTGCCGCTCTCACCGAGGGCATCACGTGGGGCTGGCAAAGTTACCCCGAATACCTCGACGTCGTCGAAAGCCACGAGTTCGCTGTCGATGTGGGAAGCCAGATAGCCCACGGCTCGGTCCGCGCCTACGCGATGGGGGAGCGCGGCGCCCGCAACGAACCCGCCACCCCGGAGGACATTGCGGCAATGGCGCGACTCGTGCAGGAGGCCGTCGAGGCCGGCGCGCTGGGCTTCTCGACGTCGCGCACCCTCGGCCACCGGGCCATCGACGGCGAGCCCGTTCCTGGAACCTATGCCGCCGAGGACGAGCTGTTCGGGCTCGGCCGTGCCATGGCGGCCGGCGGGCAGGCTGTCTTCGAGCTGGCTCCTCAGGGGGTGGCGGGCGAGGACATCATCGCGCCCAAGAAGGAGCTGGAGTGGATGCAGCGGCTGGGCGCTGAGATCGACCGGCCGATCTCCTTCGGCATGATCCAAGTTGACGCCGCCCCAGATCTTTGGCGCGAACAGCTGGACATCTCGGCGGCTGCTCACGCGGCAGGCAGTCGGCTGTATCCCCAGATCGCCGCGCGACCGTTCGGCATGCTGTTCGGCTTTCCCGGGCATCACGCGTTCACCCACCGTCCGACCTTCCGCCGGCTGAAGGCCGAATGCGGCCGCGAGGAACTGGCGCAGCGCCTCGCCGAGCCGGCCGTCAAGGCGGCGATCTTGTCCGAGGACGATCTGCCGCCCGACCCAAACCGGTTGTTCGACAACATGTTTGCTCTTGCTCAATACTCGCTTGGTCGGCTCTATGCGCTGGGCGACCCCCCCGACTACGAGCCGACCGCCGAACGCACCGTGGAGAAAATCGCGGCCGAGCGCGGCGAGGACCCATTGGCCACGCTCTACGACCTGATGCTGGAGTCCGATGCAACGGCGATGCTGATGCTGCCGTTCTACAACTATTTCTACGGCAACCATGACGCGATCCGTGAGATGCTGTTGCATCCCGCGGGTGTGTCGGGTCTTTCCGACGGCGGCGCGCACTGCAGCATGATCTGTGACGCGTCGTATCCCACCTTCTTGCTGACGCATTGGGCCCGCGATCGTCACCGGGGCGAGAAGCTGCCGCTGGAGTACGTCATCCGCAAGCAGTCTCACGACACCGCACAGCTGTTCGGGCTTTCGGATCGCGGGGTCATCGATGTCGGAAAGAAGGCCGACGTCAACCTAATCGACATGGATGCGCTGACGTTGCATCCCGCGCGGATGGCCTACGACCTGCCGGCCGGCGGCAACCGCCTCGTTCAGGGAGCCTCGGGCTACAGCGCCACGATCGTCAGCGGCGCCGTGACCCGCCGCGACGGCGTCGACACCGGCGCGCGTCCCGGCCGGCTGGTACGCGGAGCACGCTGAGCACATGTCGATCGATCGTGCTGCGCTGGCAGCGGGCAGCATCCGGTTAGCGTCAGGCGTCTCGTTTCTCGTCGATCCGGTTCGTGCGAACCGGCTTTGGGGCGCCGAGGCGGAAGAGTCGTCACCGACGGCGCGACTGCTGTTGCGGTCGATGGGCTACCGCGACGCGTTGATCGGCGGGCTGCTCGCAGCGGCAGCATTGCGCGGCAAGAACACTCGCGGCTGGTTTCTGGCATCCGGTGGTGCCGATGCTGCCGACCTGCTCGGCGGGATGAGCGTGCATCACGAGATGAAGCGCTCCCAACAGATCATCGGCCTGGGCGGGGCTGTCATCGGCATCGCCGTCGGGCTCTGGGGCGCTTTGCGCGCTCAGCCGTCTTCGCCGGTGTGTAACCCCTCCGGCGGTGGCGTGGAATAGGCGGGATAGGCCGGCGGCTTTACCACGCTGTCGTCGTCTTTTTCTTCGGATGCGGCCTGGGCGTCCTTTTCGTCGCCGTTCGGCGGTTCAGCAGTGCTCATCAGTCCTCCCTAGCCGATGCCGTGTTCGATGATGTCGCGGGCACGGTCGAGCAACGACGCGAAGGGCCCGACGGCAAAGTTCAGCTTCGCGGATTCCACGCCGGCATGCGGACGGGTCGGCGCGATAGCTTCCGCTGCTCGCACCGCTGTTCCCAGTCGTTTGAGTTCGTCGGCGTCGAGCTCACGCTGCAGCTTGGGGAACTCTCCGCTCTCCTCAAGCTCGGCGTGCTCCAGCACCGCGTCTCGCAGCTTGCTGAGTTCGTCGATGAACTGCTGCGAGGTGATGTCGATGTTCTCGATTTTTGACAGCAGCTCCTTGGCGTTGTGCTCTTCCTGGAGTCGAGCATCGACGATGACGTCCCCGGTATCCAGCTCGCGGCGCACCCGCGGGTGCACCAGCATTTCCTCGGCTGTCTCGTGGACGGCCAGCAGTTGGCGCAATTGCAGGAATGGCTTCTCCCGCGCCTGTGGGTCCGATGCGAGCAGCACCTGGTCGAACAGGTCCTCGATCAGGTTGTGTTGTGCTTTGAGGAACCCGACGACGTCGTCGGGCGATTGAATAATCATCTCGGGCATGCCAGATACCTCCAGCGGTCAGCCAGATTCCGGACGCGGCTAGGTGGCTGTGAGCCGCTCAGCGCCGCGCATACCCTGGCGCGACGGCGGTTAAACGCCGTGCGCCTGAACGGATCGGCGACGAGGACTACCCTGGCCTTATGGCCAAAAGCCGAGTCAAGGTGGCCCGGGTCTATGACGATCCCGGCGACGACGACGGCCAACGCATCCTGGTAGATCGGGTGTGGCCGCGAGGATTCCGCAAGGACGACCCGCGGGTGGGCACCTGGCACAAGGACGTCGCGCCGTCGAAAGAGCTACGTGAGTGGTACGGCCACAAGCCCGAGCGTTTCGACGAGTTCGCCAAACGCTACAAAAAAGAACTTCACGACAGCGAGGCGCTGGACGAGCTGCGCAAGCTGACCAAACGCGGGACGGTCACGCTGGTGACCGCCACCCGTGAGCTGGACGGCAGCCAGGCCGCGGTACTGGCCAAACTGCTCTAATAGTCGAACCGCGCCAGCTGGGTGTCGCCGCGCCGACCCGATTCGTCGATCGACAGTACCGCCGGCACCATCTCGCTGGTGACCATGCCGTGCTCGGCGGTCAGCTCGTCGACGATGTCGAAGCTGCGCGCGATCCACTCCGGGGTGTCCACGATAATCGTGACCACCGGCACCCGTCGCGCCAGCTGAAACAGCTTGTCTCCGTGAGGTTCATGGTCGCCGTGGAAGCCCCAGATGCCACGAAGCACAGTCGCACCGCGGGCCATCCCCGAGTCCAGCAGCCGGCGGACCAGGGCGCGGTGAATGGGCAGACCGCCGTGTCCGGTGGCCTCGCTGGTGTGCACCATCAGCTTCTGCCACACCGCCCGCCCGTGCTCGTCGGTCGTCGGCAGACGATGCGGCCGGGCCAGCGCCTGGCCGTCGCGTTTGCACACCCGCACCCGTTCGACGGTCAACAGCGGATGGGGCAGGACTGCTCTGAGCTCGGCGGCCGCCGCCGACACCTGTGCCGCGCTTCCGATGGAGATAATCATCATCGGAACATTGACGTTGCGGCTGAAAAACCGGGCGCGGTAGCGCTCGCCGTGGGCGGTGCCGTCGACACCGAGAAATACTGCGGCACCAGCGAAACCATGCCGATGCAGCATACCGCACACGGTGCGGTATGCCGGCAGCCCGCCGATGCGCTCTTGGCGTCCGACGTAGACGGTGAGCTTGCTGGTGTCGTGTGCGTCGGAGGCCGCGTCTGCGCGCACCAACTGTGCGCGTTCCAGGGTCATCAGGCCGCGGCCGGTCACCGCGATCACGTCGTCGACCAGTCCGCTGATCTTCGACTCGAGATCGACCGCGGCGACCGTCACCGGTGGGTCCTCCGACAGGCTCAGCGATTCGTCGGTGCGCAGCACGTGCCGCGGGCCGAAACTGGCGATGCCGCGCAGCATCACGCTGGTCGCGACTTCGCGTTCGCCGAAGAGGTTAAGCATCGCATCGGCCAGGAACCCGTGCTGTGCCGCATCGTTGGCGGCACGCTGGCGTTCGCCGAAGTAAGTCGTCAGTTTCAGGTAGGAGTCGTTCATAGCCGGCCCACGATCCATTGGCCCAGTAGCGCTGCGGCCAGGCCCAGCACCATGCTGACGACGATATTGCCTGCGGCGGGCCAGATCTGGCGCTCTTCACCGAGCCGTTGGGTTTCCAGCATCCAGGTGGAAAACGTGGTGTAGGAACCGATGAACGCGGTGTCGATGAGCAGCGCGGCGTGCCTGCTCAACGCCAGCCCGCCGAGCATGCCCAGCAGTGCGGCGCCGCTGATGTTGACTGTCAGCGTCCCCAACGGAAACGCCCGGGCCGCCCGGCGGGCCACCGCGCCGTCGACCACAAATCGCAGCACCGAGCCGACACCCCCGGCCGCCAACACGCCCACCCAGATGAGCATTTAGCGCACCCGCACCCGTCGTACCGCGGCGGTCGCGAGGTACACCGCCAGCAAGCCCAGCACGATGCTGGCGACGGTGTAGCCGACCGCAAGACCGTATTGCTGGTGTTCGAGCATCGCCAGCGTCTCGACCTGCATGGTGGAGAAGGTGGTCAGCCCCCCGCACAGCCCGGTGCCCAGCAGCGGGCGGCGATAGCTCGACAGCGGCAGCCGCTCCAGCAGTCGGGTGGTGAAGTAGCCGACCAGAAAGGCGCCGACGATGTTGGCGACGAACGTCGGCCACGGCCAGCGCGTCGGATCCGGCACGGCCAGGGTGTTCAGGCCCGCCCGCACCGCCGCGCCCACCGCGCCTCCGACAAAGACAGCGGCCAACTCCCGGTAGTCGCGACCTGGCATCCCAGCAGCGTATGCGGGACATCGGCAGAATTGGTGTCATGGCGGCCAATCCACGCGCCGGTCAACCGGCCGAGCCCGAAGACCTCGTCGATCTGCCACACCTGGTAACCGCGTATTACACGCGGCAACCCGACCCGGATGACGTGGGGCAGCAGGTGAGCTTCGGCACGTCAGGCCACCGGGGCTCAGCACTGGACGGCGCGTTCAACGAGCCCCACATCCTGGCCATCACCCAAGCCATCGTCGAGTACCGCGCCACCGCCGGCACGACGGGCCCGCTGTTCATCGGCCGCGACACCCACGCTCTTTCCGAGCCGGCCTGGGTGTCGGCGCTGGAGGTGCTGGCCGCCAACGACGTGACCGCGATGATCGACTCGGCCGACCGGTACACCCCGACCCCGGCCATCAGCCACGCCATCCTCAACTACAACCGTGGCCGCGCCGACGGGCTGGCCGACGGGATTGTCGTCACCCCGTCGCACAACCCGCCCCGCGACGGCGGCTTCAAGTACAACCCGCCGCACGGCGGCCCGGCCGACACTTACGTCACCAACGCAATTGCCAAGCGCGCCAACGAGATTCTGCGTGAAGGCGGTACCGCGGTGAAGCGGATACCGTTGGCCCGCGCTCTGCGCAGCACCTGGCGCCACGACTACCTCGATGCCTACGTCGACGACCTGCCCAGCGTGGTGAACATCGACGCCATCCGAAAGGCGGGGGTGCGGATCGGCGCCGACCCGCTCGGCGGGGCCAGCGTCGACTACTGGGGCGTGATCGCCGAACGGCACAACCTCGATCTGACCGTGGTCAATCCGTTGGTCGATGCGACGTGGCGGTTCATGACACTCGACACCGACGGCAAGATCCGGATGGACTGCAGTTCGCCGGATGCGATGGCTGGGCTGATCGCCAACCGCGACGACTATGCCCTGGCCACCGGCAACGACGCCGACGCCGACCGGCACGGCATCGTGACTCCCGATGAAGGGCTGCTGAATCCCAACCACTACCTGGCGGTGGCCATCGACTATCTCTACACGCATCGGCCTTCCTGGCCGGCCAGCATCGCCGTCGGCAAGACCGCGGTCAGCTCGTCGATCATCGACCGGGTGGTGAATGGCATCGGCCGGCGGCTCGTCGAGGTGCCGGTGGGCTTCAAATGGTTCGTCGACGGCCTACTGGAGGCCACCATCGGTTTCGGTGGCGAAGAATCGGCCGGCGCGTCGTTTCTGCGCCGCGACGGGTCGGTGTGGACCACCGACAAGGACGGCATCATCCTTGCGTTGCTGGCCGCCGAGATCCTGGCGGTCACCGAGGAGACACCGTCGCAGCGTTACCGGGAGTTGGCGGGCAAATACGGGGCGCCGACCTATGCGCGGGTCGACGCGCCCGCCGACCGCCAGCAGAAAGCAAGGTTAGCTAAACTATCGGCCGACGAGGTAAGCGCTACCGAACTGGCTGGCGAAGAGATCACAGCAAAGTTAACCACTGCTCCTGGCAACGATGCTCCGTTGGGTGGCCTGAAGGTGACAACCGAGAACGCGTGGTTTGCTGCACGTCCGTCGGGCACCGAGGATGTCTATAAGATCTACGCCGAATCCTTCCGGGGCGCGGAGCATTTAGCCGAGGTTCAGCGAGTGGCTCAGGACGTGGTCGGTAAAATCATCGGGTGACCCTCGTTGCCCGGCGCGCTCAAACGCCGCTGCCACGGGAAGCCTGGGCACTGATTTCGGCGAATGTGATGATCGCCCTCGGCTACGGCGTGGTGTCTCCAGTGCTGCCCGCCTACGCCCGCACGTTCGGGGTCAGCATCGGCGCGGCGACCTTCGTCATCACCGTGGTCTCGGTGACCCGGCTGTTTTTTGCGCCGGTCACCGGCCTGATGGTGCAGCGGCTGGGGGAGCGGCGGATCTATGTAGCCGGGCTGCTGTTCGTGGCGGTGTCGACCGGCGCGTGCGCCTTTGCCCAGACTTACTGGCAGTTGCTGGCGTTCCGCGCGCTCGGCGGGATCGGGTCGACGATGTTCTTCATCTCCGCACTGGGACTGATGATTCGGATCAGTCCCGACGACGCGCGAGGGCGGATCGCAGGCCTGTTCTCCACCGGGTTTCTGGCCGGCTCGGTCGGCGGACCAGTGGTCGGTGGTCTTACCGCGAGCTTTGGGCTGAGCGCGCCGTTCCTTATCTACGGAGCGGCACTGCTGGCGGCTGCGGTAGTGGTGTTCGCCAGCCTGCGCCGTTCCACGCTGGCCGCTCGTGCTGATGAGACCGAACCGACGGTAACGCTGCGCGCCGCGTTGCGGCATCGCGCCTACCGCTCAGCGCTGGTGTCGAATTTCGCGACGGGTTGGTCGGTGTTCGGGCTGCGGATCGCGTTGGTGCCGCTGTTCGTTTCGGAGGTCCTGGGCCGCGGTCCGCGGATGACCGGTTTGGCGCTGGCGACGTTTGCGATCGGCAACGTCGTTGCCGTGCTGCCCAGCGGTTATCTGTCCGACCGGATCGGCCGGCGAGGCCTGTTGATCGCCGGACTTGCGGTGTCGGGGGTGACGACCATGTGGGTGGGCGCCTCGACGTCCGTGTCGCTGTTTTTGGTCGCGGCGTATCTGGCGGGTGCGGCGTCGGGCATGTTCACCTCGCCGCAGCAGGCCGCGGTCGCCGACATCCTGGGCGGCACGGCGCGTGCGGGCACCGCGGTGGCGACGTTTCAGATGATGGCCGACCTGGGCGCGATCGTGGGTTCGGTGGCGGTCGGTCAGATCGCCGAACGCGTGAGTTTTGGATGGGGTTTTGTGGTCAGCGGGGTGATCTTGCTGGCCGCCGCGGTCGGCTGGGTGGTGGCGCCGGAAACCCGCCCGGTGGTGGCGCCGGCGGTGCTGGGGTTGGAGGGCGCGCCGGACGCGGCGTGAGCGTACACACGCCCGGCCGACCCCCGGTTACGCTGCGGTGATGGTCACCTTGGACCGCCTGGTGAACGTACTGGGCACGTATGGCGTTCAGCTGCGCTTCTGTTCGGTGCCGCGATCGACGGAATTGAGCAGCGTGGTGATGCACGAGTCCATCGCCGGCCGCGCCGTCGTCGGCGACGTGCTGTTGGCCATCGGCGCTGGCTCGGTGAAAGAAGCTGTGCGATGGGCGATGTCGGCGCATGCCGTGGCCCTACTGGTCCGTGGCGGCGACGACAAAACCGCGTTCGTCGGCGAGGGGGAGGCGGTCGCGGTGATGGTGATCGACGAGGCATTGCCCTGGAGCGAACTGGCTGCGGTGGTCTACGGCTTGGTGCTCGAGGGGCGCGAAACCGAATCAGGCCGTGGCCCAACCGATTTGTTCGCGCTGGCCGACAACCTGGCTGACGCGGTCGGCGGCGCGGTCACCATCCAAGACGGGCTGGCCCGCGTGCTGGCCTATTCACGGCAACAGCAGCACGCTGATTCGGCACGCGCCGAAACGATTCTGACCCGCCAGATGCCGGAACGGTTGCGCGCCCTGCTCGAACAACGCGGCGTGTACGCGCATTTGGCGGCATCGGACGAGCCGCTGTTCGTCGCCGCAGACGACGAGCACGGATTGACCGGCCGGATGGTGGTCGCGGTACGGGTCGGCCGTGAGCTACTCGGTGCCGTGTGGGTGGCCTGCCCCGAGCCGCTCGCCGCGGCCCGGCTGACCGCGCTGACCGACGGTGCGCGGACCGTCGCGCTGCATGTCCTGCGCTCCCGCGCGAGCGCCGATCTGGAACGTCAGGTGGAGTCGCAGTCGGTGACCGGGCTGCTGGAGGGCACCGCCGACGCGGTGACAGTAGCCAGTCGACTGGGCTTGCCGCAGGCACCGATGCGGGTGATCGCGGTGCACGCCCATCTGCCGTCCGAGCCCCACGCCGCCCTGTTGCAGGCCTTCGAACGTGCCACCACCGGCTTCGGCTGGTCACGGCCCGGTCGCAGCGCACTGGCCGCCAACACGGTGTACACGCTGCTGCCCGCCGAATCGGCGGCCGACGCGCGCCGCTGGGTGAGCGACTTACAGGCGGTGCTGCCGTCGCCGGCCAGTGTGGTCGCCGGGATCAGCGCCGTCGCGTCGGCCGACGAACTGGCCGCCGCGCGCCAAGAGGCCGACGAATGCCTGGCACTGCACGAGGTACGGCCGGAAGGCGCGCCACCGGCCTACGACGAATCCTGGGACGAGATCCTGCTGCAACGGCTGCGCACGGCAGCAGGCGCGGGCCGGGCACCGGCGCGCGGGCCAGTGGCCGAACTGCGCCGCCACGACCGTGAACACGCGACGCAGTACGTGGCCACACTGCGGGCGTGGCTGGCGGCGCAGGGTGACCTGGCGCAGGCCGGCGAGCGGTTGGGCGTGCACGAAAACACCGTGCGCTACCGGCTGCGCCGGATGGCGGAAGTCACCAACCTCGGCTTGGACGACCCCGGTAAGCGGCTGGCAATGACGATCGAGCTGGCCTCCAGCGACGACGACGAATCAGCTGTTGTGTCGGAAGCCGACAAACACTGACTTCGTCGTTGTCGGATTCCGGCAAACCAGTCAGCGGGTATCCGCGTCACCATGGATAACGTGATAGGTGATGGGGGTCCGCGGTCGGCGGTCGTGGTGGGCGCCGGTGTCGTCGGGTTGTCCACGGCATGGTTTCTGCAAGAGCGCGGCGTAGACGTCACGGTCGTCGATCGTGTCGGCGTGGCCGCAGGCGCCTCGTGGGGCAACGCCGGATATATCGCGCCGGCACTGACCATGCCGCTCAACGAGCCGCACACATTGCGATACGCCTTGCGCTCACTGTTGAAACCATCTGCCCCGGTGCGCATTCCACCGTCCACCGA
The DNA here is from genome assembly GCF_059812285.1 of Mycobacterium sp. NGS62. NCBI lineage: Bacteria > Bacillati > Actinomycetota > Actinomycetes > Mycobacteriales > Mycobacteriaceae > Mycobacterium > Mycobacterium sp. NGS62. The sequence continues at coordinate 332,698 of NZ_JCALCK010000002.1, forward strand.
TCCGGCGCTGTGGCGCTTTTTGATGCGGTTCGCGGCCAACTGCCGCAACGCGTCATGGACGCGGGCGGTGCGGGCCAACCTGGCACTGAGCGAGGAATGCATCGAGGCCTACGACGTACTGGTCTCCAACGGTGTCGACGCGCCGATCACCGATGCGCCGGTCACCGCGCTATTTCGGACGTCTCATGACGCCGAACACCTGTTGGCGGAACTGCGCCGCTTCCAAGAGGCCGGCCAGCCCGTTTCCACCACGGAACTGACCGGTGCGGCTTTGCGCGAACAGGTGCCGCTGGCATCCGATGCGGCCGCCGCCGGCGTGCGCGTCAATGGCCAGCGTTTCGTCGACCCCGGCCGGTTCGTACAGGCGCTGGGCCGGTCGGTTGTCGAACGAGGAGCGACGCTGCACACCGCCGAGGTCGCCGATGTGGAGCCCGCCAGGGACGGTGTCGTCGTGCATACCCGCAGCGGTCCGGTGCTGAGTGCCGACGTGGCGGTGATCGCGGCTGGCGCCTGGTTGTCGCCGTTGGTGAGCCGCTGGGTGCGGGTTCCGGTGTACGCCGGGCGCGGCTATTCGTTCACGGTGCCGGTGGAACGTCCGGTTCCCTGCCCGGTGCACCTGCCCGATGCGCGGGTGGCGTGCACGCCGTTGAACGGGAAGCTGCGGGTCACCGGGACGATGGAGCTGCGCGATCCCGACGCGCCGGCGTCCGAGGCGCGGGCCGACGCCATCGCCGACGCGGCGCGCCCCTACCTCGACGGCGTCTGCTGGGAGCAGCGCAGTGAGGTGTGGGTCGGTCCACGTCCCCTGAGTCCCGACGGTCGTCCGCTGGTGGGGCAGGTGTCCCAGGGGATCTACGTTGCCGGCGGGCACGGCATGTGGGGCATGACCCACGGCCCGGTGACCGGTCGGTTGCTGACCGAGCAGATCACCACCGGCAAGCAGTCCCTCGCCCTGCGTGAGTTCGACCCCACGCGTTAAGAACCCGATTCCTTCAGTTCCACCCCACGCGTTAAGTACCGATTTCTAGGAGGCACTACATGTCCAGTTCCGAAGGTGTGTGGATGACACCGGAAACCCGCGACCGGCTCGAGGCCGAGCTGGCCGCATTATTGGGGCCGCATGTCGACGACACGCTCGATCTGGACGAACGGCGCGCGCGCCGGGCGCGCGTCCGGCAGATCCACGATCTGCTGCAATATGCCGTCGTCGGCGAAGATCCGCCCGACGACGGGGTTGCCGAGCCGGGCATGGTGCTGACCGTGCGCTACGACGACACCGGCGAGACCGAAACGTTCCTGCTGGGGGCTCGCGGCGCCGAGCACGGCGATATGGAGATCTACTCCGCCCAGTCACCGCTGGGGACCGCGATCACCGGCGCGCGCCGCGGCGAGCAGCGCAGCTATCGGGTGCCCAGCGGCGCCACGGTGTCGGTCACGCTGGTCGAGGCCGTGCCCTATGGACTGCATAGCAGTGACTGTCCGGCCTGACCGGGCGTGATCAGCGACTTTGAAGCCGAGTTGGCGGTGGTGTAGCTTCGATGAGCACACCATGGGGCTATGGCGCAGCTGGTAGCGCACCACACTGGCAGTGTGGGGGTCAGGGGTTCGAGTCCCCTTAGCTCCACCCAACGAACTGCAGACACAAGGTCTGAGGGTTGCCCCGCCTATCTTGGCGGTATGTCAGAGGAATCGAAGGATCGCGCGGCCGCTCGAGCCGAAGAGCTGATCGAACGGCGCTCCGACTTGCAGCGTGGACAGCCGGTTACTGAAACGGACGCCCAGCTGGCAGCACAGCGCGCCGAGGAAGCCCACGAGCGCGCCGCCGCGGCCCATCGCAGTGCTGCTGATCGTCACGACGAGTCGGCCCGGACACATGAACGAACTGCCTTGGTGCACGAGAACGCGATCGACGCCGGCGTCGGTGATGCCGACGAACACCGTGAGGCGGCAGCCTCGCACCGCGAACAGGCCGCCGCGGACCGCTCTGCCGCCGAGTTGTCTCAGTGCGAGGCCGACGAGGAGCAGTGAGGCTACGCTTTCATCGTGGTCCGGTTCCGACCACGACGCCTGCAGCGGCTTCGATCGGCTTGACGATCGACGTGAAATCGGATTCGGGCCCCTCCGCGCTCAGTGTCGCCTCCCATAACTGCGCCACCGAGTCCGCCAGCTGCGTGGGCATGCCCAGCGCTCTGGCCTCGTCGAGGTACAGGCGCACATCCTTGACCATCAGACCCGTCGCGAAGCCGTAGTCAAAAGTGCGCGGGAGCACCGCGCGTGGGAACTTCTCGCGGCTGGCATGGGTGGCACCTGACCCCGCGTTGAGAACATCGATCATGACCTGAGCATCCAGACCCGCCTTCACACCCATCACCATGACTTCGGCGGTTGCGGCCAGCGAAGCGGCGGCCATCAAGTTGTTCACCAGCTTCATCGTTTGCGCGGCACCGGGTTTTTCACTGACGAAGATGGCGCGGCCGATGGCATCAAAAACAGCGGCGGCGGCGTCGAACTCGGCTCGCGGGCCGGACACCATCACGGCAAGCGTTCCCGCGTGAGCGCTGTGCACCCCTCCGCTCACCGGGCTGTCCAGCATGGCCACATCATGTTCGGCCAGCAGTTCGTGGTTACGTTGCGCTGCTTGGCTTCCCGCGGTTGACAGGTCGATGAAGAGTTGAATGCGGTCACCGATGGCGACCATTGCCGCCACCTGCATCGACGTCTGTGGTGTCGGCAGGCTGGCTATGACGGTCGGCACGCGATCAGCCACCTCCCGTGCCGAGGCAGCCCGGTCGGCGCCCTCAGCCACGACGGATTCGATCGCGGCACTGCGGGTGTCGAATGCGACGACACAGTGTCCCGCGCCGACAAGTCGGCGCGCTATCGCAGATCCCATGTTGCCCAACCCGATGAATCCGATCTCCACTTCGTGGCTCCTAACACGTGCTCGACGTCGCTGTCGATTCTGGCAAATCGAGCCTGCGGTCAGCGCTTGCCTGCCCGGCTGGACTTGACTCTCACCGCAGTCTCGATGCCGTCATCGCAGTCTCGGCGAGAAAGCCACCAGGCCTTGACCTGAACTGCGGTTGAGGTCTTAACGTCGACGTTGTGACCCACCAGCTGGCCTCCGTCGGCGCGATTCGTTTCGCGCGACGCTCGAGCAACTTCGAACAGACCGTCGCGTTCTACCGCGATCTCGTCGGGCTGCCGCTGTGTGCAACGTTCGCCAATAGCTACGGCAGCACAGGCGCGATCTTCGGAATGCCCGGCACTGCCCTCACTTTCGAAATCGTCGAAGCAACCGAACCCGTCGCCGTCGACCTCCATGAGCAGCTGTGTCTGTACTTCCCCGACGCGACAGCGCAACACGACGCGACGGCTCAGCTGCGGATAGCCGGGGTGCAGCCCGTGGAGTCCCATCCATATTGGGCCGCGGTCGGGGCGGTCACCTACCGCGATCCCGATGGACGTGAGATTGTGTTCGCGCCCTTCGTATTCGGAGTCAACGAGCCACCCGCGGGCGGCGCCTCGGGCGAACACTGGACGGTCACCAGGTCTGCTCGGCGGCACGCACTAGCATGTGGTTGACCGCCACCCGCCGGTCGCGGGTCACCATGTACAGCACCGCGTCCGCGATGTCCTCGGGCCGCAGTTGGACCACGCCCGACGTCCGGCGATCATAAGCTTCGCGCGACTCCGCCGGCAGGTGGGTATTGATTTCGGTGTCGACCGAGCCGGGTGCCACGACACCGACGCGAACCCTTTTGCCCAGCAACTCTTGTCGGATGCCTTCGCTGAACGCGTTGACACCGTATTTCGTCAGCGAGTAGACCGCGCTTCCCGGGCGGGCCACCCAACCCGCAGTGGAACTGATCGTGACCAGGTCGGTGACACCGCGCGGTGAGCTGGCGGCCGCCTCGACGAGATGCGGGATCGCGGCGTGGGCCACATACAGAATCCCTTGCACGTTGACCGCCACCAGGTCATCCCAGTCTTGTAGTGGCGCTTCGGCGGCGGCTCCCGTCCGGACCAGCCCGGCGTTGTTCACCACGGTGTCGAGCCGGCCCAACTCACGAACGGTGCGATCCACCGCCTCGGTCACTTGCACCGCGTCGGTGACGTCGGCCGGCACCGCCAGCGCGGCGCCGCCCGTCGACTCGATCTCGGCTTGCAGTTGATGCAACCGGTCGGCGCGGCGCGCGACCAGGGCGACCGCGGCGCCGTCGGCGGCCAGGGCCCTGGCGGTGGCCGCGCCGATGCCGCTGCTGGCACCGGTCACCAACGCGACGGTGTTGGCTAACTGCAGCGTCATGTCACGGCTTGCTGCGTCCCGAGCGGCTCAGCCGCCACTCGGGCGGGAAGTTCATGTCGTTGTCCTTCACCACGTTGTTCAGGCCCTTGTTGAAGGTGCCCTCGGTGAGGTCGACCTCGTTGTCCTGGTCGTTTTGAATCAGCGGCAGCATGCCTTCCACCATGCCGGTCAACAGGCTGCCGAAGTACTCGCCCTTGTGCTGCTTGTAGAGCTCCAGGAAGGTCTTCTGCACCGCGACCGTGTCGGTGGGGCGAGAGCGCGAGCAGGCCATCGCATACTTCAGCGTTTCCTCTTCAAGCTTTTCGCGGGGCACCACGCTGTTGACGAACCCGCACTCATACATTTCCTTCGCGCTGAAAGGCCTTCCGGTGAACAGCATTTCGGAGAACTTCCGCAGACCCATGGTTTCCGCCCACCACCACAGCCGCGGCCCCCAGCCCACATAACGAAAAGCCGGGTGGCCGAACAAAGCGTCGTCCGAGGAGATGACCAGGTCGGCGTCGCCGGCCTGATAGAAGTGCCAGCCATAGCAGTACCCCTTGGCCTCGATGATGCTGATCTTGCGAAGTTCCTGCAGCGGCCGATTGCCGGCCGGAGCCTTGGCGTAGAAGTCGGTCACGGTGGACAGATAGCGGTAGGAGCCTCCGGGCGGGTACTTGACGTTGTCGTCGTTGATCGCGAGTTCGTGAAGCAGTGGCATACCGGGGTTTTCCAGCATGTCCCGCTGCTCGGGCAGGTCGCCGCCGCTGCCGAAATCCTCTCCCTCGCCGCGGATCACGACCACCTTGACGTCGTCGTCGACATTGCATTTGTGGATCAGGTCGGCATAGTTCTGCCGCATGCCGAGCGTCGTCGAATTCTGCGCATCGGGGCGATCGAAGGTGATGTAGGCGATCCGGTTCTTGACGTCCTTCTCGAACTTGATGAACGGCTCCGCCTCTTTTTTCATTCGTTCGTAGTCGTACTCAGGCATAAGGGTCTCCCATCCGTGCGCGGTGTCGCCGCCAGTGTGTCAGCGTCGGAGTGTGTTCGGGCAGTTTGTACTTTCCGCTTAAACCAACTGTCGCGCGGTATGCGACATTGGCACGATGAAGGTCGCGATCCTCGACGATTACCAGAACGTCGCGCTGAGCATGGCCGACTGGTCGCAGGTGGCCGCCCGCGCCGACATCACCGTGTTCACCGATCACCAGGCCGATCACGACGCGATCGTCGAGCGGCTTGCCCCGTTCGACGTGGTGTTCGTGATGCGTGAGCGCACCCCGTTGCCGCGCAGCATCATCGAGCGGCTGCCGAACCTGAAGATGATCGCCTCGACCGGTCCGTTCAACGCCGCCATCGACGTCGCAGCCGCCAAAGAGTGCGGCATCCACGTCAGCACGACCGGCGGATACCTGGAATCCACCGTCGAGCTGACCTGGGCGCTGATTCTGGCCGCCGCGCGCCGCCTCGTCGACGAGTCCGTGTCGGTACGCGGCGGCGGCTGGCAGACCTCCGTCGGTCGCCAGCTGGGCGGAACGGTTTTGGGCGTATTGGGTCTGGGTCGGATCGGCAGCCGGGTCGCGCGGGTGGGGGCGGCCTTCGGCATGGACGTCATCGCCTGGAGCACCAACCTGACTCCGGACGCCGCCGAACGCGCCGGGGTGACCTACGTCGGCAAAGAGGAGTTGTTCCGTCGCGCCGACGTGCTGACCATCCACCTGGTGCTCAGCGAACGCAGCCGCGGTCTGGTGGGCGCCGGCGAACTGGCGTTGATGAAACCGACCGCGCTGCTAGTCAACACCTCGCGCGGACCCATCGTCGACGAGAGGGCGCTGATCGAGGCGTTGCGCTCCCACCGGCTCGGCGGGGCCGGACTCGACGTCTTCGACACCGAGCCCTTGCCGGCTCGACACCCCCTGCGCGCGTTGGACACCGTCGTCGCCACCCCCCACATCGGCTATGTCGCCGACCGGGTCTATCAGACCTTCTACGGCGAGGCGGCCGCCAAGATCGCCGACTGGCTCGACGACGTCGCGCGCTGAGCGTCGGCGCCGCCAGCGCGTCTCGAGGCGGCCGAGCACCACCAGCAGGATCGCGGCCAGCGCCCACCCCAGCAGGATGTCAATGACGTAATGCTCGGCCGAATACACCAGCGTGAACGCCATCGTCAGCACGTACGCCACCAGCAGCGGGCGCCACCACCAGCGGACGCGACGCCACAGAAACACCGCGATCATCGCCGACAGTGCGGCATGCAGCGACGGGATGGCCGCCACCAGGTTCACGCTGGCCTGCCCGGAGTCGAGTAAGGCCCGCGCTGAGTGCAGATGCAGCGTGCCCCAGCCCCGGCTGGAGATCCGTTCCACAAACGGGTGGGCGCCGGGGTGGCTGGTGTGCATGGGGCCCAGCAGCCCGCCGTCGGGCACCCCGGCGGGGCTTCGGAACATGCACCGTGGGTTGGACGGGCCGTCGGCGATCTGGTCGGGTGTGCAGCGCGCGGCCGCCCACGGCGGCGCCGACGGCACCAGCACGTAGACGATCAGAGCGGCAAACGACAGCCCGATGAATCGCCGGGCAAATGCTGCCCAATCATTTCGGTTGCGCAGCCACAACAGCCCGGCGATCACGTACGGCAGGATGAAAAACGACATGTAGACGGCGCTGATGACCACCTCCCACCACGGCGGTTTAGCCAACTTGAGCTGTTCCTGCAGCCACACTGTCGGCACCACCCCGAAGAACATCCATCGGTCCACGTCTACTTGGGGCTGCCACAGCGTGGGCGTTCCAACGAACGTGGCCGCATGGCGGCTCAGGTCATACAGCAGCAGAAAAAGCGCGAATGGCAACCAGTCGCGCACGACGGCTAAGGCTCGGCGGGGACGTCCGATACTGGCGGCGATCAGCCCGGTGGCGATGTAGAGCAGCAGCAGTTCGCGGTTGAACGCGAGCCCTTCGGTCACCGTCCGGTACACCACGACCGCGGCCCATACCGCGATTGCCGCGCGTCGGATGAAGGTGAGCCGCCGCTCGCGCGGTGTGGCGGCAGCCTCGCGCGCGGCAGCCGGTTGCCTCTCGCCTGTGAGCACCTGGACCTTTCAGTCGGTCATTATTGACACCGGGGTCAATCCTTCCGGTGTTTTGCCGTCCTACATAGTCGCATTCTGCTGGGGATCTGGTAACCGGCGCGTCGATTGCGCTAAACGCGCTGTTTCCCGGCGTCTCCGGTCCAGTGATCGGAGTCAGTGCTGCTGCTCATAAAGGGCGCGCACGGCGTCGATGGTGTCGGCGTCGGCCGGGCCCTTGTCGTGGCGGTAGCGCAGCACCCGGGCGAACCGCAGCGCCAAGCCGCCGGGGTAGCGCGACGAGCGCTGCAGCCCGTCGAAAGCGATCTCGACCACCTGCTCGGGGCGCAGTTGCACCAGGTAGCCGTCGATGCCGCCGACGGCCAGCTCGGTAAACCGGGCGGTCTGCCAGTCCAGCATGGCGTCGGTCATGCCTTTGAACGTCTTGCCCAGCATCACGTAGCCGCCGGCCGGATCCCGCGCGCCGAGATGGATGTTGGACAGCTTGCCGCGGCGGCGTCCCGATCCCCATTCGACGGCCAGCACCACCAGGTCGAGGGTGTGCACCGGCTTGACCTTCAGCCAGCCCGCACCGCGGCGGCCAGCCGCATAGGGTGCCGTCAACGATTTGGCCATCACTCCTTCGTGGCCGGCGGCCAGCGTCGCCGCCAGGAAGTCGGCGGCCGCCGCGGGCTCGGCGGTGACCAGCCGATCGACCCGGTGCTGCGCAGGCGCGATCTCGTCGAGGACGGCCAGCCGGTCGGTGGTCGGCGCGTCGAGCAGGTCGACGCCGTCGCGGTACAAGACGTCGAAGAAGAACACCGACAGCGGCTGGACAGCGCGGGCCGCCGCGACATCGACCGATCGGCCGAAGCGCGACCCGGTGACTTGAAAGGGCTGCGGCCGGTTATCCGGCCGCAGCGCGATCGCCTCGCCGTCGGCGATCAGGTCGGTGACCGGTAGCGCCAGCGTCGCCTCGACCACCTCGGGGAGCCGGGCGGTGACGTCGTCGAGACTGCGGGTGTAGACCGTGACCTGATCGCCGGCGCGGTGGATTTGCACGCGCGCGCCGTCCAGCTTTGTCTCGAAAATAGCTGTGCCGCTGAGCTTTTCAAGTGCTTGGCCGACGCCGGTGGCGGTTTGGGCCAGCATCGGCCCGACCGGGCGACCCACTTGCAGGGTGAACGTATCCAGTGCGGGCGCGCCGCCGGCCAGGCCCGCCGCCGCGACCGCGGGCAGATCACCGCCCAGCATCGCGGCGCGGCGCACCACCGCGGCCGGGATCTGCCCGGCCGCTGCCACCGCATCGGCCATGATTCCGGCCAGTGCGCCTTGCCGCAGCTCACCGGTCAGCAGTCGGCGCAGAAACGCCTGTTCGGTGTCGGTGGCGAGGGAGAACAGCGCGGCGACGTGTTGAGCGCGCCGGGCCTGCGAGCCGGTGCCCGACAGCGCGCCGATCGCCGAGAACGCCGCGTCGACGTCGCGCACGGTCAAACTGGGGTGCGTCGCGGCCGAGGGTAGCGAGCGCAGGCTGGCCCAGCCCACCCCGATCTGGCGCTGCGGCAACTCGCCGGAAAGCCAAGACACGACGATCGCGACGACGTGTGGGTCGGATTTTGTCTGGATGAGCAGGTCGGCGATCCGCGCGATCTTGGCCCGCCGCGCAGCAGCGCCGCCTACGTCGACCCAGGCGGCCGCCACGTCGATCAGCAGCACAGCCCACCTTTACACGCCTGGCCGACAACGTCACGCGCGGCCGCGCTAACGTGCTGGACACAAGAGCTGTCAAACACGGAGGTTTGCATGGAGATCAACGGCAAGAAGGCGGTCGTCATCGGCGGCGCCTCAGGCATGGGACGGGCCACCGCCGAACTGCTGGCCGCACGTGGGGCCAGCGTCGCGATATTCGACCGCGAAGGCTCCGACGGTAAGGACGTCGCCACCGCGATCAACGGCACGTTCTACCCGGTGGACGTGACCGACTTTGCCGGCACCGAGGAGACGCTGCAGACCGCCGTCGATGCGCTGGGCGGTCTGCACGTGATCGTGACGACGGCCGGCGGCGGTATCGCCAAGCGGACGATGTCCAAGTCCGGCCCGCACGATCTCGAATCCTTCCAGTCGGTGATCGATCTCAACCTCATCGCGACCTTCAACATCAGTCGGCTTGCGGCGGCGCACATGAGCAAGAACGAGCCGGAGGACGAGGAGCGCGGCGTCATCGTCAACACCGCCTCGATCGCGGCGTTCGAGGGCCAGATCGGGCAGGTGGCCTACACCGCAGCCAAGGCCGGCATCGCGGGCATGTGCCTGACCATGGCGCGCGACCTCGGATCGCTGGGCATCCGGGTGCTGGCGATCGCGCCGAGCCTGTTCGCGACCGGGCTGACCAAGGGCATTCCGGACGAATACGCCACCGCGCTGACCAAGGACGCGGCGTTCCCGAAGCGTCTGGGCCGGCCCGAGGAGTACGCCAAGCTGGTCGCGGCCATCGTCGACAACCCGATGCTCAACGGCCAATGCCTGCGGCTGGACGCCGGGCAGCGCTTCGCGCCGAAGTGATGCCGTAACCATCAAGCCGCGAAACAGAAGCCACGGTCGTGATTACGACCTCGACGACAGCCCTGGCTTCTGTTTCGCGGTCAAACCGCCTGTGAGTACGCTTCTTGCACCGCCTGCAACGACGAGGAGGGCCCTCGAATGGGTATCGCACTGACCGACGACCATCGCGAACTCGCCGAGGTGGCCCGCGCGTTTTTGACCTCACAGAAGGCCCGTTGGGCGGCGCGCTCGCTGCTCGATGCGCCCGAGGAGGCCCGTCCGCCGTTCTGGCAAGACCTGGTCGAACTCGGTTGGCTGGGCCTGCATATCGACGAGGAGCACGGCGGCTCGGGATACGGGCTGCCCGAATTGGTGGTGGTGATCGAGGAACTCGGCCGGGCGGTGGCGTCCGGGCCGTTCGTGCCGACCGTCATCGCCTCGGCCGTCATCGCCCACGAAGGCAGCACCGAGCAGAAGAGCCGGCTGTTGCCGGGGCTGATCGATGGCACGGTCACCGCCGGCATCGGGCTGGGTGGTGAGGTCGCCGTCGACGGGGGAGTCGCCACCGGCGACGCCGGAATCGTGCTGGGCGCCGGGCTGGCCGAGTTGTTGGTGATCGCCGCCGGCGACGACGTGCTGTTGCTGGACCGCAGCCGCGACGGCATAACGGTTGAGGTGCCCGACAACCTCGATCCCACTCGGCGCTCGGGACGGGTCAAGCTGCAGAACGTCAGCGTCACCGACGACGACATCCTGTCGACGGGACGGGAATCGCTGCTGGCGCGGGCCCGGACGCTGCTGGCGGCCGAGGCGGCCGGCGGGGCGTCGGATTGCCTGGACGCCGCGGTCGACTACGCCAAGGTGCGCCAGCAGTTCGGCCGCACCATCGCCACCTTCCAAGCGGTCAAGCACCACTGCGCGAACATGCTGGTGGGTTCGGAGTCGGCGACGGCGGCGGTGTGGGATGCCTCCCGCGCGGCCGGCGAAGATGAGGAGCAGTTCCGGTTGATCGCCGCGGTTGCGGCGGCGCTGGCGTTCCCGGCCTATGCGCGCAACGCCGAGCTGAACATTCAGGTGCACGGCGGAATCGGCTTCACCTGGGAGCACGACGCGCACCTGCATCTGCGGCGGGCGATGACGTCCCGTGCGCTGTTCGGCGGGGACGCGCCCGCACAGGATGTCTTTGATCGCACCGCGGCCGGTGTTACCCGGGCCAACAGCCTGGACCTGCCGGATGAAGCCGAAGAACTGCGCGGCCAGATCCGTGCCGACGCCGCCGAGATCGCCGCGTTGGCCGCAGAGGCGCAGCGCGACAAGCTGATCGCCACCGGCTACGTGATGCCGCATTGGCCCAAACCTTGGGGTCGGGCCGCGGATGCGGTGGCGCAACTGGTGATCGAAGAGGAGTTCACCGCAGCGGCGATCAAGCGGCCGGACTACTCGATCACCGGCTGGGTCATCCTTACCCTGATCCAGCACGGAACTCCTTCGCAGATCGAGAGATTTGTCGAGAAGGCGTTGCGCCAGGACGAGGTGTGGTGCCAGTTGTTCTCCGAACCTGATGCCGGATCGGATGCGGCTGCGGTCAAGACCCGCGCCACCCGCGTCGAGGGCGGCTGGAAGATCAACGGACAGAAGGTGTGGACCAGCGGCGCGCACTACTGCCGTCGCGGCCTCGCCACCGTGCGCACTGATCCCGACGCGCCCAAGCACGCCGGTATCACCACGGTGATCATCGACATGAAGGCTCCCGGGGTGGAGGTCCGCCCGCTGCGTCAGATCACCGGCGGCTCGGATTTCAACGAGGTGTTCTTCAACGACGTGTTCGTCGCTGACGAGGACGTCGTCGGGGAACCCAACACCGGCTGGACGGTAGCCCGCGCGACGTTGGGCAATGAGCGGGTCAGCATCGGCGGCGGCGGTTCGTACTATGCGGGACTGGCCGGACAGCTGGTGCAGCTGGCGGAGCAGTACGCAGATCGCTTGGCCGGGGCCAGCGTCCGGGTCGGAGCCTTCCTGGCCGAAGAACACGCGCTGCGGCTGCTGAACCTGCGCCGCGCCGCTCGCAGTATCGAAGGCGCGGGCCCTGGTCCCGAGGGCAACATCACCAAGCTCACACTGGCCGAGCACATGGGTGAGGGCGGCGCCATCGCCGCAGCTCTGCTAGGGCCCGAGATCGCCCTGGGCGATGGGCCCGGCGCGCTGGTCAGCCGGCTGGTGATGGGTGCCCGCGGCATGGCCATTGCCGGCGGCACGTCCGAAGTCACGCGCAATCAGATCGCCGAGCGGATTCTCGGCATGCCCCGCGATCCGCTGATCAAGTAACCGGGGCGAACACCGGCGTCGCTCCCTCGAACCGGGCTTCGACCGGCATGCCGCATACAACTGAATCAGGCTCGCAGTCAACGATATTGGCGGCCAGCCGCAGTCCCTGCTGTTCGGCCAGTTCGACGATCGCGATCACATAAGGAGTCGGGATGTCGGGGTTATACGGATGGAAGTTGACGGTGAAGGTGAACACCGTGCCGCGTCCCGACACCGGACGGGCCACCATCGGGCTGTCACAGCCCGGGCAGGAGTTGGCCGGCGGATGAACCCAACGGACACATGTGTCGCAATGCTCGATGAGCAACTGCGACTTCGGTTCTGCGGTCACCGGCAATACAGTACGCTCTGTTGGACTGGCGGCGCGGACGGACGGTTCTGATGCGACGCTTCGAGAAGGACGCGATCTTTTCCGGTGTCGGGATCTCGCGAATCGGGCGCCGTACCGGCATCCCTTCGCTCGAGCTCACCCTCGAGGCGGCGCATGCGGCCATCGCTGACGCGGGGCTGAGCGCCACCGACATTGATGGCATCGCCACCCTCGGTGATACACCGGTGCCCGACGTCGCCGCGGCGCTGGGTGTCGAACCCGTCGACTATAGTTCCGGTTTCGGCGCTGCCGGGCTGCTGACCCCGGTCGCGTCGGCGTGTCGTGCGGTTGCCGAGAAGCAGAGCAGGCACGTGCTGGTCTATCGCACGGTCCAAATGATCGGTGGCTCGGTGCCAGCGGCGCCGACGTCGGACTCTTCGACGTCAACGCAGCAGTCGCCGACCGAACAACCCAGTATCGGCGGGATGGACGATATCGTCGAACTCATTGCCGCCCACGCTTACTCGGCTGCGAATTGGCTGGCGTTGAATTGCCGGCGGCACATGCAGCTCTACGGAACCACCAAAGAGCAGCTCGGCTGGTTGGCGATCAACAGCCGACGCTACGCGGCGTTGAATCCCCTTGCGGTGTACCGCGACCCGCTGACCATGGCCGACTACCTTGCGGCGCGTCCGGTTTCGGCACCGTTCGGATTGTTGGACTGCGATGTCCCGGTCGACGGGTCGATCGCGGTGGTCGTCTCGGCTGCCGATTACGCTCGCGACTGCCCGAATCCAGCAGTGGCGGTGGAAGCCGTCGGCGGGTCCGACGGTGCTGGCGGCTGGTTTCACCGCCCGGACTACCCGAAGATGGCATCCAGCGACGCGGCGGCGCAGATGTGGTCGCGCACCGACCTGACCCCGTCGGATCTCGACCTCGCCGAGTTGTACGACGGCTTCACCTTTCTCACACTGGCGTGGCTGGAGGCGTTGGGTATCTGCGGTGACGGCGAGGCCGGTCCGTTCGTCGAGGGCGCCGAGCGGATCGCACGCGACGGCATGCTGCCGCTGAACACCTACGGCGGGCAGCTCTCGGCGGGCCGCATGCACGGCTACTGGGTGCTGCATGAAGCGTGTTTGCAACTGCGCGGTCAGGCCGGCGACCGGCAGGTACCCCGGCGGCCGGAAGTCGCGGTGGTCGCCGCGGGCGGTGGTCCGATCGCCGGGTGCATGTTGTTGACGTGTTGAGTGGGACCGCCCGCGTAGTATCAGGTCGGGTTGGGCTGCTGGCGTCGCGATCAAGGGGCGATTATGCGGGATAGACGCGCCGAGCCGGCTGGCTTGGTGCACTCGGCGTTCTTCTACCGATCCGAGCAGGAATACCTCGACGCGGCGGTACCGTTCATCGCCGACGGGTTGGACATGGGCCAGCCCACGATCGTCGCGTTGCCAGAAGAGAAGTTGGCAGCAGTCCGCGACGGGCTGGGTGATGCGGCCGTAGACGTCGCCATGGCCGATATCACCGAATCCGGCCGCAATCCGAATCGGCTGCTGGGACTGATGGGTGCTTTTGTCGCCGAGCACCCGGACCGGCGGGTGCGGATGGTCGGCGAACCGGTGTGGCCCGGGCGCACCGCCGACGAGTATCCAGCATGTGTGCAGTACGAAGCCTTGTGCAATACGGCCTTCGCCACTAATGAGGTAACCGGGCTGTGCCTGTATGACGCCGAGCAACTGGCTGACACCGTGCTGTTCGACGCCTGCACGACTCATCCGCTGCTGTGGCGGAACGGGACGGCGGATCGCACCGCCGATTATTCTCCGGATGAGGCGGTGGCCCGTTACAACCAGCCGCTACCGACCAACGCCGACGCGGCGGCTTTTACGGTGCGAAACCTGGGGGATCTCACCGGTGCCCGTACCTTCGCCAGCCGCTACGCGGGGTGGTTGGGACTGTCTCAAGGCGGCATTGCCGACCTGCTGTTGACGGTCACCGAGTTGGCAACGAACAGTCTGCAGCACGCCAAAAGCCATTGCCGACTGGCCTTCTGGCAGCACAACGGCCATCTCGTTTGTCAGGCACGCGATCGCGGGCGGCTTGATGACCCGCTGGCCGGGCACCGCCTGCCGGCCGCCAACGCCGTCACCGGCCGTGGATTGTTTCTGGTGAATACTATGGCGGATCTTGTTCGCACTCACGCCGCCGAGGCAGGCACCACTATTCAGGCGTACTTTCGGCTGACGCCGGCGCCGGGAATGATGAACTGAGACTGTCGGGTTCGACGCGGCCGCGGCCCATCAACTCCAGACCGGCCATCGCCGCGTCGGCGCCGGCCTTGTCGGTTTTCTCCATGACAAAGCCCATGTGGATGATGACCCAGTCGCCCGGGGCGAACGTCTCCTCGGGCAGCATGCCGACGTTGACCCGGCGGTTCTCACCGGCGACGTCGACCAGCGCGAGTTGCCCACTGTAGCCGTCGAGCATCCGCACGACTTGACCTGGAATTCCCAGACACATCAGTTAAACCTCCCGTAGCTCCGCCTCGGCACGCAACATCGCCACCGCCGATTCGACCTCTCGCACTGCCGTGGGGACGGCATTCAGAACAGCCTCGGACAGGCCGATCCCTTCACCGATGTCGGCGACTTCGCATCCGACGACGACAGTCCGGGGCGGAGCGCCGCCCAGGGCCCGCAGACTGGCGAACACCGTCGCCGGATCCATGCTGTGGGCGTCGAGACCGGCTGGGGCGTCCGGCGATTCGTGGTCGGCCTCGAAGACGTGCACCGCCCCGGGCGCGCCCCGGCCCGGCAGCGCGTCGACGAGCACCAGCGCGTCCCAATCCTCCAGCAGGTCGTAGGCCAGGTGCATTCCGCCGATGCCGTAATCAGTGGCGCGCACCGCATCCGACCCGGGAATCCGTTCGCACACATGGTGCAGCACCTCGGGACCGAAGCCGTCGTCGCCGAGGAAGATGTTGCCGATGCCGGCGATCAGGATTCGGGACGCCATAAAGCTACGTTACTCGCGTTACATGTGCCGGATCTTCAGGTAGCGCCGAGCATCCGGCAGCGACACGAGCCCCATCAGGACTGCTGAGAAGACGACCAGCGCCAGGATGCCGATGAACACCCACCCTACGATTTCCATGTCGGACTCCCTTCTGCGATGTGTTGAGCTTCGAGCGGCTCGACTTCGTCGGGGGCGAAGTACAAATAGCGGCCATACCAATCGTGCAGGTCAGCCGCCGGATCCTCCTCGACCACCACCCCGACATGCTGGTTGCCGTCGACGTCCTCGTGCACCGAGGTCACCCGAGCAGTCTTGCCGACGAAGAACAGATCCTGCGCGTCGGCGCGACGCGACGGGCGCAGCCGGACCCGGCTGCCGCGCGCGACCCGGATGCCGTCGACCAGGACAGCGTCGATGTCGGGGTGAACGGCGGTGTCGGCCATGGGATCCCACCATTGAACGCCGTCGGGTATCTCCGGTATCAGGTCCGGATCACCGAGCTGCGGGTCGCGCAGCACGCCATGCAGCCGCTGCATCGCCTCGGGAGACATCGCATCGCACCGGTCGATGAGCTGAGCCGCCAATGGATCGGTGGCCCGGGCCTGTGCCTTCTCCTCGTCGGTCATGGTCATCACCCGCAGGGTCAGGATCTCGTCGATCTCGGTGGAATCGTAGAGTGCGCCCTCGCTCTGTTCGGCGACCTCGGGATGGTCGTAGAGAATGATCGGCGACACCAGCAGCAGATCGGATTCGCCGGGCGGCCCGGCCAGCACCGGAAAACAGCGGTGCTGTGCGCAGCGGGCCGCCGCGGCCGCTGCGCCCTCGGCTGGCTCCAGCAATGAAACGAACGCGCCGCCATGAGCTTCTGCGATGATGTGTGTGCCGATCAGCGACCTAGCGATGGCATCGGCTTTATCGATCGCCGCAGCGCCGGTGTTGCTCAGTGTCAAGGTGACACGGTGCAAACCGTCGTCGTCGGGTTCGACGCCGATGGTCAGCGACGCGGACACCGCCTGCCGGGTGCGCACCAGTCTGCCGCCCTCTACCGGCTCGACATCAGTTCCCGACGGCGCCTCCACCGTCCACTGCCCCCGAGTCTGGTCGCCGATGTCGAAGGGGCCGAACGACAACTCGACTTCGACAGCCTCGTCCCAGCACAGCCACGTCGCCGACGACGTGGTCAGCTCGTCGACCGGCTGGTAGTGCCGGTTGCCGGTGGCACGCTCGGCGCCGCGGTGCTGCAGTTGCAGGAAACGCACCACCAGTGTGAGACCATCGACGCCCTCGAGGAGGAATTGCGCCGAAAGGCCGTCGTCCTCGCCGATTCCGGCGTCGGCTGCCCCGGGCGGCCCGAGAACACCCCACTGCCAACGGGATTGGTTCTTGCTCGACGACGCGCGGTAGGGGTAGAGCAGGTAACCTTCGTAGAGCACGGCATCGGCGACTGTGCGGGCGCGGGCCCAGTTCGCGCTCATCGGACTTCCTCGCGCGTCGCTGCCAGCAGAGCGGTAACTGCCTCGTCGAGGCTCAGCAGTCCGCGCGCGGACTTGTACTCGGCCAGCGCCTCGACCGTGTCGTGGTCGAGACGTACCCATCCGGTGGTGGGATAGTGCTGGCGCATCAGATCCCGCCACACCGAGACCGGCATCGCGTAGCGGTCTTCGCAATCCCACGGCACCTGCTGCACCGAGAACCCACGCTGGCCTGCCATGAAAATCGTTCCGCTGAACAGGAATTGCAGTGGCAGCACCCCGTCACGCAGTGCGTGCAGGTATTTGGCGGCGGCCACCTCGAAGTCATACGTGCACTCGAGTGGGAGCGCTACGGTGGCGGCGCCGGTGAACCCAGCCACCATCGCCGCGCAGTGCTGCCATAGGAACGTGTGTTGGGTGGTCGCCCAACGTTCCCGCGCCCCAAACAAGTCGACCAGCCCGGCGGCCTCCTCGTCGGTGTAGCCGCGCCGCAGCGGGTCGATCCGGACCTGGCAGCGCAGCGCGATCGCATGCACCGGTTCGTCTCCGGTGGCCGAAACCGCGACGTGCGCGGTCAGCACCGGCGTCAATGCGTATGGCTCCGGGGCGATGTCGACGACGGTGAACGACACCCCGGTCTCGGTCATGAGCGCCGCTCGTCACTGCGGCCGGCCACGGTCGCGAAGAATTTGTCGATGAACGCGCGGGCGTCCTGTCCGCCGTCGAAGCCGCGCCATAACGTCCGTAGGCCGCCGACGAATTCGTAGCAGGCATCGATCGGCACCAGATAGCACTCGGGTTGCCCGGTCTCCGGAACACGCACCAGCAGTGCCTCGACGTCGTCGGCGAGCAAACCGACCCGGGAGTCTGCCGCGCTGATGGCACCCCAGTCCTGCAGGTCCAATTCGGATTCACAGGCGCCCGCGGGTCCCGGGTAGAAGGCGACGGTACGTCCCAGCGCCGAGTTGCGGAAGAAGAACGCCAGGCCGACCGGGATCTGCAAGATCTCCCAGGCGCGGCGATCCAACGCGAAATCGGGGAAGGACAGATACCGGTCCGGCACCGCGCGGTAGCGCAGCTCGGCGTGGCTGTCAGTGAACAGCAGATAGCAACCACGGCATACGCACATCAGTTGCCGCCCCGCCACATTGACCACATGCTGGTGGGCGTCGGCGATGGCTTCCGAGCACATTTCGCATCGTTGTCCGGCCGGCTGTGGGGCGCGCCGGTTGCCAGTGATGCGGGACAGCACGTTGTAGGGACTGGTCATGCCGGGGCGCCCATCGGCTCGGCCGGCACCGCGATGGAGAGCACGCCGTCGCGTATCAGGAGCGGCATCGGCTCCAGGTGCGATACGGCATCCAAGCCGATACCCGCGTGCACGACGTCGAAAAAGGCGTGGCAGGCCGGGCAGCGCAACAGTGCGTCGGTCAGCTTGGCGCCCGTCAACGATCCGTCGCATACCGGGCAATGGTCGCGGTAGGCGTAGAGCTGATCGCCGATCCGACATGCCAGCACCGACCTACCGCCGACGGCGAAGCCACCGACTTCCCCGGGGGACAGGTCGGCCAGATCGGCTACCGAATGCCATGCCGGCGAGCCGCTGTTGTGGACCTTGGCCAGCAGCGATTCGGCCGGTATCACCGCCGCCACCGCTGGCTCGGGCTCGGCACTGACGATTTCGATCGACGAAATCTCCGGTGCGGCAGAGCGGATCGCGTCCTCGACGGCCAGCTCCAAGGTCACCGCTGAGGACGGACAACCGTTGCAGCTGCCGGCGAATTGCAGTTGGACGGTGTCGCCGACGATGCCGACCAGGTGCACGTCACCGCCGTGCGAGCCCAGATAGGGACGGACCCGCTCCAGTGCGTCGGACACCCGCCGGTGCACGTCGTGCGGATGCAGACCGTGCACCAGCAGCAGGCTGGCCACCAGGTCGTCGGCGGCCAGCCGATCGATCGCGGCTGGCTCGCCAACCAAATCCACAATCTTCGCCAGCGCGGCGCCGTAGAGTTCGACGACCTCACCGACCAGCTGCTCGGCGCGCTCCCGTGCCGCGGCCCCGCCCGCCGAGGCCGAGTCCAGCAGCGTCTGGATCCGATCGCCCGCCGTGCGCCATTGCGCGTCCCCTCCGAGTTCCTCCGGGCGATCAGCCATGCATCACTCCCCGCCAGCCGATTGGGTCGGCGAGTGCAGCCGATCCAGCGCCTTGCCCTTACCGAGATACATGTGCACACCACAGGGCAGGCACGGGTCGAAACTGCGCACGGTGCGCATGATGTCGATGCCTTTGAAGTTCTCCCGATTGTTCTCCTCGAAAATTGGCTGGCCCTGCACCGCGTCTTCGTACGGCCCGGGCGTGCCGAAGCTGTCGCGCGGGTTGGCGTTCCACGGGGTGGGCGGATACGGGTGATAGTTGGCGATCTTGCCGTCCCGAATCACCATGTGGTGGCTCAGAACGCCGCGGACCGCTTCGGTGAAGCCACAGCCGATGCCCTCCTTGGGAACGTCGAACTTTTCCCAGGTCTTGGTGCGGCCGGCCCTAATCTCGGCGAGTGCCTGCTCGCAGAAGTGCAGGGCGCAGGCCGCCGCGTAGGCCTGGAAGTAGGTCCGCGCCCGGTCTCGCTCGATGGTGTTGGATCCGTGCTGCGGGATCTTCCACTCGAACTCGACCGGCCCCTTGAGTGCGGTCTTCGGCAGGTTGATCTGCACGCTGTGGCCCGTCGACTTGACGTAGCCGATGTCGACCAAGCCGGCCAGCGCGGTCGCCCACAACCGGGCCAGCGGACCGCCGCCGGTGTCCAGCGCCAGGTGATCCTTCCCGTCGAACCAGCGGGGCGACATCACCCAGCTGTAATTGCCACCATCCATTTCGCGCTTCTGCGGGTGCGGGTTGGTGTGCTGGTTCCACGGATGCCGCCGGTCGACAGGATTGCCCAGCGGGTCGTTCTTGACGAACATCTCCTGGTCGGTCCAGTCGTCGTAATACGAACTACCCAACAGGATCCGGATGCCTAGGTTGATGTCGACCAGCGAGTGGGTGACCAGCTTGCCGTCGACCACCACGCCGGGCGTGACGAACATCGCGTTGCCCCAACGCTCCATGTCCTTGTAGTCAAAGTTGCATACCTCCGGGTCCTGGAAGGAGCCCCAGCAGCCGAGCAGGGTGCGGCGCAAGCCGACCTTTTCGTAACCGGGGATGGCTTCGTAGAAGAAGTCGAACAGGTCGTCGTGCATCGGCACGACCTTCTTCATGAACTCCACGTAGCGCATCAGCCGGCTCATGTAATCGGTCATCAGCTGTACAGTCGCGACTGTGCCCACCCCTCCGGGGTACAGCGTGGACGGGTGCACGTGGCGACCCTCCATGAGGCAGAACATCTCCCGCGTATAGCGGCTGACTTGCAATGCCTCCCGGTAGAACTCGCCGCTGAACGGATTGAGCGCGCGCATGATGTCGGCGATCGTCTTATAACCGTGCATCTCGGCGTGCGGTGCCGCGGTGTTCTCGGCTCTGCTCAACACGCTCGGATTGGTCTCGGAAACCATCTTCTCGCAGAAGTCCACGCCAACCAGATTCTCCTGAAAGATGTTGTGGTCGAACATATATTCCGCGGCTTCGCCGAGATTGACAATCCACTCGCCGATGTGCGGCGGCTTGACACCATAGGCCATGTTCTGCGTGTAGCAGGAGCACGTGGCGTGGTTGTCACCGCAGATTCCGCAGATACGGCTGGTGATGAAATGCGCGTCGCGGGGATCCTTGCCCTTCATGAATAAGGAGTAGCCGCGAAAGATCGACGACGTGGAATGGCATTCCACGACTTGATTGTTGTCGAAGTCGATCTTGGTGTAGATGCCGAGGCTGCCCACGATCCGGGTAATCGGATCCCACGCCATTTCGACCAGTTGGCCGGGTTCGCGCTTTGCCAGGGAAGGTTCGGGAATGATCGTTGTCATCGAACTTCACTCTCTCTTACGTGTGGCTACCAGGTGCGCTTCAGGCCCGTGGTCAGTTCGGTGCCCTTGTGCCGCCAGCGCGGCTCCTTGTCGAGGGTGCGGTTGGTGATCCCGCGCAGGTTGCGGATCAGTGATCCGTACAACCCGGAGGCGGTGGTGGACACCTTGCCGCCGGGCGGCTCGTCCATGAACGGCATGAACTTGTCCGGGAACCCGGGCATGGTGCAGCCGATGCAGATGCCGCCGACGTTCGGGCAGCCGCCGACACCGTTGATCCAACCACGTTTGGGCACATTGCATTTCACGACCGGACCCCAACAGCCCAGCTTCACAATGCATTTCGGTGACCCGTATTCGGTTGCGAAGTCACCCTGCTCGTAGTAGCCGGCCCGGTCGCAGCCTTCGTGGACGGTGGCGCCGAACAGCCACTGGGGCCGCAGGGCGTCGTCGAGTGGAATCATCGGCGCCTGCCCGGTGGCCATGTAGAGCAGGTAGGTCAGTGTCTCCGACAGGTTGTCCGGCTGGATCGGGCAGCCCGGAACGCAGACGATCGGGATGCCGGCCTTGCTCTTCCAGTCCCAGCCCAGGTAGTCGGGTACACCCATCGCCCCCGTCGGGTTGCCGGCCATCGCGTGGATGCCGCCGTAGGTGGCGCAGGTGCCGACCGCGACCACCGCGGTTGCCTTGGGAGTCAGTCGGTCCAGCCATTCGCTGGTGGTCATCGGCTGGCCGGTTGCCGGGTCGTTGCCGAACCCGCACCAATAGCCTTCGTTCTTGATCGCTTCGTTGGGTATCGAGCCTTCCACAACGAGCACGAACGGTTCGAGTTCACCGCGGTCGGCTTTGAAGAACCACTCGAGGAAGTCGTCGGCGCCGCCGGTGGGCCCGCATTCGAAGTCGATCAGCGGCCAGTGCACCGCGATCTTGGGGAGGCCAGGCAGGGCGCCGAGCGCGATTTCCTCGATGCTGGGCTGGGTGGCGGCAGTCAACGCCACCGAATCGCCGTCGCAACTTAGGCCCGCGTTGATCCAGAGCACATGGATCAAAGTTTCTTCCGCTTTGACTGCTGCTTCCGTTGGCATGCCGCAGCTTTCCGGGGCCAGGGCTGATTGCTTGGCCCCTGGCACCGCCGGAGTCGACCGTCGGCCCGCCTACGCGGTACTAGTTTTTGGGTCTACTCCCGCTTAGTTGCGTTGTCAACGGTCTGTCAGCAAATTTGGGAAACCCGTCCAACTTTCCGGATTCTCAACGGTCTTGGAGCGTGCCATCAGCTGTTGACGCCTTGGCGCGAAGCGAGGTCCGAAGCTCCTGCGAATAACTTGCATGTGCTGTCATGCAAGCGATTTGCACTGATATGGACCGCGTTGGCGGCCCACGTCGTCAGGGCGGGCCGTCTGCCACGAACCGCCGCAGCCAGCCGAACCAAGCCGACATACCGTCCCCGGTGCGGGCGCTGACCGGCAAAACCGTCGCGGTCGGATTGACCTCGCGGACATGGGCGATATAGGCGTCGACGTCGACGTCCAAATACGGCACCAGATCGATCTTGTTGAGCAGAACAACGTCCACGGCGCGGAACATCACCGGGTACTTCTGCGGCTTGTCGTCACCTTCGGTGACGGAATACACCATCGCCTTGGCGTGCTCGCCCACGTCGAACTCGGCCGGACAGACCAGGTTTCCGACGTTTTCGATGATGACCAGATCTAGCGTACTGAGCTCGAGGCCCTGCAGGGCGCGGTTGACCATCGGGGCGTCGAGGTGGCACTCGCCGCCGAACCCGTTGCCGGTGTTGAGAAGAGAGATCTGCGCGCCTCGTCCGCCGAGCTTGGCGGCGTCGAGATCGGTGGCGATGTCACCTTCGATGACTCCGACAGCAAACTCGCCGGCGAGTTCGTCGAGGGTGGCAGCCAGCACCGTCGTCTTCCCCGACCCGGGCGAGCTCATCAGATTTAATGCGCGAACACCATTGGCTTCGAACGCATTTCGGTTGTAATCGGCACGGACGTCGTTTTCGGCGAAAATCGCCTCCAACACGTCGATCCGCTGCGATCCGGTGTCATAACCGCTGTGATCTCCGTGGTCGTGGTCGTGGTCGTGGTCGTGGTCGTGGTCGTGGTCGTGCGTGTGCACGGTGCCGTCGTCGTGTCGATGAAACCTGCCCATCGTCAGCCCCCTATGAAACGTCCAGCGAGGTCACCAGAAACTCTTCGCCACGCAGCACCTCGACGTCTGCGCTCTCACACTGCGGACACAGCAGGCACCACTGCGAGGTGATCGTCGAGGGTTGGCCGCACGAACGGCAACGCACCTCCGCGCTGACCAATTCGAGTTCCAGTTCGGCGTCGGGCATGTCCTCGTAATCTCGGACAAGCGTCCAGCAGAACGACAGCGATTCAGGGACCACCTGGCGAAGCGCGCCGATCCGGACGCGGACGACGTCGACGTGGCGGCCATCGGCATACGGCTTGACCGCCCCGGCGATCGCCTGACACAGCGACAGCTCATGCATGGGCGGCCACCGCCGCGGCGAGCTGACGGCACGGGTGGCCCATGGGCACCGTTTTACACCTCGCAGCCCGTCAAGGTGGCCGAGTGGGCGCAACCCGTCGCCCTGGTTATCGGCGGCAGACGCACAATGGAAGACGAGAGAGGAGCCGACTATGGCCATTTCGTTATCGACCACCCTGCAGACCTCATTCGACGACGCGGTTGCCCGGACTCGGCAAGCGCTCGCTGCCAAGGGTTTTGGCGTGCTGACCGAGATCGATATGAAAGCGACGCTGAAAGCCAAACTCGGCGAGGACATGGAGGACTACCTGATCCTGGGCGCCTGCAACCCGCAGTTCGCCCACCAGGCGGTCAACGTCTACCGGCAGATCGGGGTGTTGCTGCCCTGCAATGTCGTGGTGCGCCGAGATCCCGAGGCGCCCGACAGCGTGATCGTCGACGCGATGGACCCGCGACTGATGGTCGAGGTGACCAAGGAGTCCGCACTGGACGACATCGCCAACTCGGTGACCGGGCTGCTGCAAGAAGCGCTCGAAGACCTCGCCGCGCGCCCGGTCTAACCACTTGCACCGGCCCGACGTCGGCGACTAACCTCAATAACCGTGCAACATCTTGCCGTAGTAGCCAGCACCCGCAGCGGGGTCTGATCCAGACCGACCCCCCGCTGTGGGTCGGAAGCTACTACCCGTCGGTCATTCCTGCAGATCAGAGAAGACCGGCTCATGACAATCGATCTCGGCGCCGATACCGCGCCCGCCCCGCCCGAACCGCTACAGGCCCGCTTCCGTGGCGTTCCACTGCCGCGTGAGCTCCGGGAGGACGCCAACACCATGTCGTGGAGCACATTCACCGCCGAATATGCGCCCATCGGCGGGCCGCTGCGGCTGGGCAACTGGGAATGCGCCGACACCGGCCGGCCCGCCACCCGGCTGGGTCCCCAGGCCCGCACCTTTCAGGCCACCCTCGGTATCGGCGACCGCATTGAGACGCTGACCGCCACCGCGACCGGCCCGGTCGCCGCGCTGACCGAGATGCTCTACACGTGCGGCATCGCGGTCGAGACGCTGCACTTTCATCAACTGCGCTCAGACGATGCCATCGCGACGTTTATCCAGGGCAGCGACGGTGCCCATGCGGAGTGGGCGATGGGCTGGTCAGACGACGCGACGGACTCCGCGTTACGTGCGGTGATCGCCTGCGCCAACCGACTGTTGACCTGACCTACTACAGCGGGCGCAGCACGATCGGCATGCCGTCCATCGGGATCGGCATGCCCCCGTAGTCCCAGCGCGGCTGGTAACCCGGCCGGGCCAGCTCCAAGCGGTAGCGGCGCAGCAGCCGGTGGATAACGGTTTTGACCTCCAACCGGCCGAACACCATCCCGATGCACTTATGGGCGCCGCCGCCGAACGGCGCGAACGCGTAACGGTGCTTCTTGTGCTCAACGCGCGGCTCGGCGAACCGTTCGGGGTCGAACTTCCTGGGCTCGGTCCACAGCTCGGGCAGCCAGTGATTCATCCCCGGCCAGGTGACCACATTGGTGCCGGCCGGTACGTAGTAGCCCAGCAGGTCGGTGTCGCGCACGGTCCTGCGCATGTTGAACGGCAGCGGGGTCACCAGGCGCAGCGACTCGTCCATCACCAAGTCCAGTGTCTCGAGCTTCTCCAGCGACTCGATGTCCAGCGGGCCGTCGCCCAGCCGAGCCGACTCGTCGCGGCAGCGTTCCTGCCACTCCGGGTTGGCCGCCAGGTTGTAGGCCATCGTCGTGGTGGTTGACGTGGAGGTGTCGTGGGCGGCCATCATCAAAAAGATCATGTGGTTGACGATGTCCTCGTCGCTGAAGCTGTTGCCGTCGTCGTCGGCGGTGTGACACAGCACGGTGAGCATGTCGGTGCCCTCGGCGTTGCGACGCTCGGCGACTCGCTCGGTGAAGTAGTCCTCGAGCACCTTGCGCGCCCGCAGCCCCTGCCACCATTTGAAGGGTGGGACGGGCGTGCGGATGATGGCCCCGCCGGCGCGGGTGGTGGTGGTGAAGGCCTGATTCACCTTGGTGACGAGGTCATGGTCGGTACCCGGCTCGTGGCCCATGAAGACCACCGACGCGATGTCGAGGGTGAGTTCCTTCATCGCCGGATGGAACAGGAAGCGCGCGTCGTTGGTCGGCCAGTCGTGCACGATGGCCGTCGCGACCCGGTCGATGTGCTCGACATAGCCGGTCAGCCGGGTTCGGGTGAACGCCTCCTGCATGATGCGCCGGTGGTACATGTGCTCGTCGAAGTCGAGCATCATCAGACCCCGGTTGAAGAACGGGCCGATGACGGGATGCCAACCCTCTTGGGAGAAGTCCTTGTTGCGGTTGGAGAAGATGGCCTGGGTGGCGTCGGGGCCGACGGCGACGATCGACGGCAGGATCGGTGAATCGGCGAAGAAAACCGGGCCGCGCGTCTGATACAAGTGCAGCGGGAAGTCGGGGCCTTCCCGGAACATCTCGATGATGTGGCCCAGCAGCGGCAGCCCGGAATCTCCCATCACCGGCTTCAGCCCACTGCCGGGCGGCGGCTCGGCCAACTTGTGCTGCTTCCAGTCGACGGTCAGCAGTCGCTTCTCGATCACCCCCATCCCAGGGATGGTGTTTACCGTCGGAACCAGTCGGCGCTTGGCCTGATCAAGCAGGTAGCGCGGGGTGCTGATGGTCGCCATCGAGGCTCCTTACCGATTGTGGCAGCCGTCACTGAACCCCATCCTGACGGCGAAACTTGACGCCTGTCAAGTTTGCCTTCGCTGGCGCGGCGCCGCCCTACAGCGGACGCAGCACGATCGGCATGCCGTCCACCGGCACGGGCATCCCGGCGTAGTCCCATTTCCCCGTGTATCCCGGGTGAGCCAGCTCCAGCCGGTAGCGCCGCAGCAGCCGGTGCAGGATCGTCTTGATCTCCAGTCGGCCGAACGCCATGCCGATGCATTTGTGCGCGCCGCCGCCGAACGGCGTGAATGCATAGTGATGACGCTTGTGCTCATTGCGCGGTTCGGTGAACCGGTCCGGGTCGAACGTGAGTGGATCCGTCCAGAGCTCCGGCAGCCGATGGTTCATGCCGGGATACGCGATGACGTTGGTGCCCTTCGGTAGGTAATAGCCCAGCAGGTCGGTGTCGCGCACGGTCTGGCGCATCGCCCACTGCACCGGCGTCACCAGCCGAATCGACTCGTTCATTACCAGGTCCAGTGTCTCGAGCTTCTCCAGCGCTTCGATGTCCAGCGGGCCGTCGCCCAGCCGGTCCGACTCGTCGCGGCAGCGGTCCTGCCATTCCGGATGCGCGGCCAGGTGGTAGGCCATCGTGGTGGCCGTGGAGGTGGAGGTGTCGTGGGCGGCCATCATCAAAAAGATCATGTGGTTGACGATGTCCTGGTCGGAGAAGCTGTTGCCGTCCTCGTCCTCGGTCTCGCACAGCACCGTCAGCAGGTCGTTACCTTGCTTGCCGCGCCGCTCCTTGACCCGGGCGGCGAAGTAGTTCTCCAGCAGTTGCCGCGCTTTGAGGCCACGCCACCACGTGAACGGGGGGACGCTGGAGCGGATGATGGCGTTGCCGGCGCGGGTGGTGATCGTGAAGGCTTTGTTCACCTTGGTGACCAGCTCGTGGTCGGTGCCCGGTTCGTGACCCATGAACACCATCGAGGCGATGTCGAGCGTGAGCTCCTTCATCGCCGGGTAGAGCAGGAACCGCGCGTCGTTGACCACCCAATCGTTGGCGACCACTTGGGACACGACCTTGTCCATCTGCTCGACATAGCCGACCAGGCGGGAACGGACGAAGGCTTCCTGCATGATCCGCCGGTGGAACATGTGCTCCTCGAAGTCGAGCAACATCAGACCGCGATGAAAGAACGGCCCGATCACCGGAACCCAACCCTGCTGCGAGTAATCCTTGTTGCGGTTGGAGTAGATGACTTGGGCGGCGTCGGGACCCAGCGCCGCGACCCCGGGCAGCACCGGCGAGTCGCCAAAGACGAGCGGACCTTTGGTGCGGTAGATGAACATCAGATAGTCGGGTCCGCCCCGCAACATCTCGATGACGTGGCCGAGGATCGGCAGCCCGGCGTCGCCCATGACGGGTTTGAGCCCGCTGCCCGGCGGTGGATCCGCCAGCTTTCTCGGCGGAAACTCGGTGTTCAGCAGTCTCCGCTCGACGGCACCCATCCCGGGGAAATTGTTGAACGATGGAGTAAACCGGCGTTTGGCCTGGTCGAGCAGGTAGTTCGGGGTGCTGATGGTCGCCATTGACGCTCCTCACCGATTGTGGCCGCCGTCACTCAAAATCCATCCTCAAGACCGACTTGACGACTGTCAAGTTTCGTTTTTTCCTGGTGTAGTGCAAGGTCGAAGTGTGAGCACACAGCAGGAAGCCCGGCGGACCGCCGATCAGTCTGCAGCTGTGTCCGCCCCGACACGGCGGGGCGACAGGCAGCGGCAGGCGATCGTGCAGGCGGTGCGTGAGCTGCTGGAGGAGAAGCCGTTCGCCGAGCTGTCGGTCAGCACGATCAGCGACCGTGCAGGCGTGGCCCGATCGGGTTTCTACTTCTACTTCGACTCGAAATACTCGGTGCTGGCCCAAATCCTGGCCGAGGCGACCCAGGAGCTCGAAGAGCTCACCCAGTACTTCGCGCCGCGAGGGCCCGACGAGTCACCGGCGGCGTTCGCCAAGCGGATGGTCGGCAGCGCCGCAATTGTCTACGCGCACAACGATCCAGTGATGTCGGCCTGCAATGTCGCCCGCAACACCGACGCCGAGATCCGCGAAATCCTTGACCAGCAGGTCGACGGTGTGATCACTCAGATCATTGGGATCGTCGAGGACGAGTTGACGGCCGGCACCGCGCATCCGATCAGCGACGACATCCCGGCGCTGGTTCGCACGCTCGCGGTCACCACCGCGCAGATGCTCTCCGGAGACACCACCTACCTGGGCGCCGATCGCGACGTCCAGCGTGGGATCCGCGTGCTCGAGCAGTTGTGGCTGGCCGC
The DNA here is from genome assembly GCF_059812285.1 of Mycobacterium sp. NGS62. NCBI lineage: Bacteria > Bacillati > Actinomycetota > Actinomycetes > Mycobacteriales > Mycobacteriaceae > Mycobacterium > Mycobacterium sp. NGS62. The sequence goes on from NZ_JCALCK010000002.1 coordinate 361,205, forward strand.
GTTGTGGGGCGGCCGGAGCTAGCGCGCCGGTATTGTCTACCGCCATGGCTCAGACGACCTACGCGGGTAAGAGGTGTTTTCTCACCGGTGCGGCCAGCGGCATCGGCCGCGCGACCGCGTTGCGGCTCGCCGCCCAGGGTGCCGAGCTCTACCTGACCGACCGCAATGCCGACGGGTTGGCGGAGACGGTTGCCGACGCTCGCGCGTTGGGTGCCCAGGTCCCCGAGCACCGGGTGCTGGATATTGCCAGCTACGACGACGTGGCCGCCTTCGCCGCAGACATTCACGCCAACCACCCGAGCATGGACATCTTGATGAACATCGCCGGCGTCTCGGCGTGGGGGACCGTCGACCAGCTCAGCCACGAGCAGTGGAGCAAGATGGTCGCGATCAACCTGATGGGCCCGATCCACGTCATCGAGACGTTCATTCCGCCGATGATGGCCGCCGGCCGGGGCGGACACCTGGTCAATGTGTCGTCAGCGGCGGGACTGGTCGCGCTGCCGTGGCATGCTGCCTACAGCGCCAGCAAGTACGGTCTGCGCGGGGTATCGGAAGTGCTGCGCTTCGACTTGGCGCGGCACCGGATCGGCGTGTCGGTGGTGGTGCCCGGGGCGGTGCGAACGCCGCTGGTCAACACCGTCGAGATCGCCGGCGTCGACCGCGAAGACCCCAATGTGAGCCGTTGGGTGGATCGCTTCAGCGGGCATGCCGTCTCACCGGAGAAGGCGGCCGAGAAGATCCTGGCCGGAGTCGCCAAGAACCGCTTCCTGATCTACACCTCGGCGGACATCTGGGCGTTGTATACGTTCAAGCGGGCAGCGTGGTTGCCCTATAGCGTGGCGATGCGCCAAGTCAACAGGTTCTTCACGCGGGCAATGCGGCCAAATCCGGTGCCGCGCTAGCGGGCTTTGCCGTCGAGATTGCGCTCAGGGCTGTTGATTTGGCGTCACCCACAACCCTGTGTGCAATCTCAACGCATGGTCAGGCTAAGCGGTCGGCATCTGCAGTTCCAGGCGCACTCCGAGCAGGCGAACCGGGCGATCGAGCTCGAAGAGGTCCAGCACCCGCAGCGCGGCAGCCACGATGACGTCGGGGTCGGTGCTGGGGTGGTCAAGCTTGCGGATTTTGGTGCGGGTGAAAAACGTTGCGGTGCGCATGGTGATGGCCACCCGGGTCACGATGCGCTGTTGAGCGACGACCTCGCCGAGGGCGCGCTGCGCCAATTCGGTTACTGCTGCCTCCATTTCGTTCCGGTCGGTGAGATCACGCGGGAAAGTGATGACGTGGCTGCGTGACCGCGGCACCCATGGCTCGGCGCTGACCGTGTCGGCGCCACCGCCGTTGGCCACCAGCAGCAACCACAGCCCGGTTCGTGACCCGAAGGTCTTTGTGAGCAATTCGGTATCGGCGTGGGCCAGCTGCCAGACGGTGGTGATGTCCAGGGCGGCAAGCTTTTTCGTGGTCTTGGGCCCGACACCCCAGAGCGCGTCGACAGGCCGGTCACCCATCACCGCCATCCAGTTGGCATCGGTGAGCTGATAGATGCCGGCCGGTTTGGCGAAGCCGGTGGCGACCTTGGCGCGCTGTTTGTTGTCGCTGATGCCGACTGAACAGGACAACCCGGTTTCAGTCGAGACGACGGTACGGATCTGTTCGGCGAGCTCTGACGGTTCGTCGACGTCGGCGCCTACGAATGCTTCATCCCAGCCCCACACCTCCACCGGGTGTCCTAGGTCTCGTAGCGCGCCCATCACCTCGGTAGAAGCGGCGTCATAGGCGGCGGCATCCGACGGCAGAAAGGTGGCCTCCGGGCAGCGGCGGGCGGCGGTCCGCAGTGGCATACCCGCGCGCACCCCGGACTGCCGGGCTTCATAAGAGGCGCAGGTGACCACCTTGCGCGGCTCGGTCGGATCACCGCTGCCGCCGACGATGACGGGTAGTCCCGCCAACTCCGGGTGGCGGCGCAGTTCGACCGACGCCAGGAATTGGTCGAGGTCGACGTGCAGAATCCAGCGGGCGGTCATTTCCCGCAGAGCTTGCGCGCCAGGCTTTCCCAGCCGGCGCCCAGCGTCTCGAGCGTCTGGCCGCGGGCAGCGAGTTGATGCTCGACGTAATCGACGTCGAGCAGAGCCAGCAGAGCATCGGTTTGCACGTCTAGGTCGCCGGTGGTGCCGGCTGAGGCCAGCAGCATCCGGACATGGGTGCGTTGCACCATCGCGGCGGCGCTGTAGCGGGTCTGCGGATCGCGGTTGGCCGCCGACAGCAGTGCGTGATGCCGATGGACAAAGCACAGCCGTTCACGCCCGAATGCCACCAGCCGATCCAACGGCGGCGCATCGGGGCCCAATGGTGGCGGGCCGAACAAAAACGCTTGCTGACTGGACCGCTCGTCTTCGTCGAGCAACACCATCATCAATCCGGCCCGGCTGCCGAAGCGGCGGAACACCGTGCCCTTGCCCACCCCTGCCGCGGCGGCAATGTCATCCATGGTGACCGCGTCGGCACCCCGCTCGGCGATGAGCCGGCGGGCCGCTTCTAGCAGCAGCGCGCGATTGCGGGCGGCGTCGCCACGCTCGTTGGGAGTTGAAACGGGCAGCCCACCTCGCCGGTCGACGACGCTCACCATTGCACTGTAACGCGCCCGGAATAAACCGGACTACGGTCCGGTTGCGCCATGCGAGGATGTACCCGGACAAGCCGAAGGGGAATTCGAAGATGCCGGATATCAAGGTATTGGCGCTGGTCGGAAGTCTGCGGGCGGCCTCGGTCAACCGTCAGATCGCGGATTTGGCCGCCGACGTCGCCCCCGACGGCGTCACCGTGACCGTCTTCGACGGGCTCGGCGCAGTGCCGTTCTACAACGAGGACATCGACAATGCCGACGACGTGCCCGCTGCGGTAACCGTTTTGCGGACCGCGGCGGCCGAGGCCGATGCCGCGTTGGTGGTCACACCGGAATACAACGGCAGCGTGCCGGGCGTGCTCAAGAACGCGATCGACTGGCTGTCCCGGCCGTTCGGTAACAGCGCGTTGAAGGGCAAGCCACTGGCCGTCATCGGCGGGTCGATGGGCCGCTACGGCGGCGTCTGGGCACACGACGAAACCCGCAAGTCGTTCGGCATCGCCGGTCCGCGCGTCGTCGAGGCGATCAAACTCTCGGTGTCCCTGGCGTCGCTGAACGGTGTGCACCCACGCGAACATGCCGACTTGGTTTCCAACGTGCGTGACGTAGTGGGCAAGCTCGCCGCCGAGGTGAGCTAGCGCCCAGTCAAGAGTTTGCTGTGGCGAGCCGGAGGAGAATCTCGGGCCGGTAGTTGTCGGTGGCCGGTGATAGACCTGGGCGCATAGTTCGCACCCGGGCCGAAGCAACCGGATTGTGATCTACGACACGCCGACAGCGAGCGTCGCGGTGGGCTTACGACCAGGGAATTTCATGAATGTTGTTCAGAATATCTTGTATCTCTTCTTATTGACGGCCACTAGGTGTAGTGTTCCGGACACCGACAGACCCCAGGTTCACCAGGTCGGCCGGGCCGCGCCAAAAGACTCAATATTTTCGACGACGGGTCGCCGACGCGGTTGGCGACGACGGGAATTTCGGGTCGTGGCGGGGTGCTGAACCAGCAGTGCAGATGCAGTACCACAGTAGTTGCCAGTCCGTGTCAAGTTCGTCATCTTCCACAGAGGAGTGGTATCGCCGATGAGCATCACCGTGTACACCAAGCCGGCGTGTGTGCAGTGCAACGCCACCTATAAGGCGCTGGACAAACAGGGCATCGCTTACGAGAAGGTGGACATCTCGATCGACAGTGAAGCGCGCGACTACGTGATGGCACTGGGTTATCTGCAGGCCCCGGTCGTGGTGGCCGGCAACGAGCACTGGTCGGGCTTTCGTCCGGACCGGATCAAGGCGCTCGCAAGCGCTGCGCTGAGCGCATAGCAGGTCAGGAGATCGCGGTGCAGTCGTGCAGCTTGGTGTATTTCTCCAGCGTGTCGGAGAACACCCATCGCTTCGTGCAGAAGCTGGGCATTCCGGCCACGCGGATACCGCTGCACGGCCGCATCGAGGTGGACCGGCCTTACGTTCTGGTGCTGCCCACCTATGGCGGCGGCCGGGCCACTCCGGATATCAATGACGGCGGATATGTGCCCAAGCAGGTCATCGCCTTCTTGAACAACGAACACAACCGCTCGTTGATCCGCGGCGTCATCGCCGCGGGCAACAACAACTTCGGTGCCGAATTCGCCTATGCGGGCAACGTGGTCTCCCGCAAGTGCGGCGTGCCGTACCTGTACCGCTTCGAACTAATGGGAACCCCGGACGACGTAGAGGCCGTCCGCGCCGGTTTGGCTGACTTTTGGAAGGACGACACGTGCCACCAACCGCCGCAACTGCAGAACGTGTAACGCCGGCCGGGCACAACACGTTGCCGGGCGAGACGGATTATCACGCCCTCAACGCGATGCTCAATCTGTATGACGCCGACGGCAAGATCCAGTTCGACAAGGACCGGGAAGCCGCGCATCAGTTCTTCCTGCAGCACGTCAACCAGAACACGGTGTTCTTCCACAATCAGGACGAGAAACTCGACTACCTGATCCGCGAGAACTACTACGAGCGTGAGGTTCTCGACCAGTATTCGCGCAACTTCGTCAAAACGCTGCTGGATCGGGCCTACGCCAAGAAGTTCCGGTTCCCCACGTTTTTGGGCGCGTTCAAGTACTACACCTCCTACACGTTGAAGACCTTCGACGGGAAGCGGTATCTGGAGCGCTTCGAAGACCGGGTCGTCATGGTGGCGCTGACGTTGGCCGCCGGTGACACCAAACTGGCCGAGCAGCTCGTCGACGAGGTCATCGAGGGCCGCTTCCAGCCGGCCACCCCGACGTTTTTGAATTCTGGGAAAAAGCAACGGGGAGAGCCGGTGAGTTGCTTCCCAGCCGGAACGCCGGTTGATACACCCGAAGGGCCGAAGGCGATCGAGGCTTTGCAGGTCGGTGACCGGGTGCTCTCGCACGACGGATCCTTTTCCGTAGTCGAATCCGTTGTCGAGAACCCCAACGACCAGCCTCTGGTCTCGATTTCACACTTCGGGCACAAAGAGCCGATCCGGTGCACTCCGGAGCATCCGATCCTCGTGTGGACGACCCGTGAGGTCGAGAGTCTCATCGAAGGCGATGGTGCTGATCCATTCAATGGATTTGTATGGCTAGCGGCCAAAGACGTTCAGCCTACGGACTTCATCGTCACGGCGGCGCCGCTGGAGGGGCGCGATCGGCGCGTATATGACCTGATGAAGTATGTCGGCTCGGGCGTGTACGAAGAGGTCGACGGGCTCATCCGCAAGGTCAACTCCGACCAGAAGCACCGCAGCAAGCAGCGCCACTTCATGCGCTTCATTTCCGTGAATCGCTACGTCGAAGAGTCCTACGACCTCGGCCTCATCCTTGGTTGGTACGTCGCCGAAGGTCACATTTCCAAGCGATCAGGGTCTGATGGTGTGACGCCCAACGGTATTCACTTCACCCTCGGCGCACACGAAATCGAATATCAGCAGGAGCTGGCCGCGGCGTTCAAGCGGGTGTTCGCGGCAGATCTTGCTGTCCACCACAGTGTGTCGGACCAGTCGGTGCGGATGGTCTGCAACAGCATGGTCGTCGCCTCGCTGTTCCTCTCCATGGTTGGGACGGGATACCACGCAAAACGGTTGTCCCACGACATCTTGACAGCCGATGAAGAATTCCAGCGCGGACTGTTAGACGGGCTGTTCCGGGGCGACGGGTGCTGCACCACCGGCGGGATGATGCTCGACCTGGTGAACCCGGAACTGATCGATCAGGTTCAACTCCTTCTGCGTCGAGTCGGCATCGTGTCCACAGTCCGTCAGTACGTCAACCAAGCAGGCAACCTGACTGGGCAGGTCTTCGTCCCCGGGCTGCCCGGCACCAATGAAGAATTCATTTTCGATGTCGGCAAGAACCTCTATAACTATGTCGGTCGAAAAGGGTCGTCGCGCAAGACTTACCAGGTGGTAGGTGGGCGGCACGTGTACGGGATTCGCGAGCTGAAGGGTACGCAGGAAATTCCGGGCACGGTGTATAACCTTCACGTCGAGGGCACGCATACCTACACGATTCGTGGCGCAGTTGTCCATAATTGCTTCCTTTTGCGCATCGAGGACAACATGGAGTCGATCGGGCGCTCGATCAACTCCGCGCTACAACTGTCCAAGCGCGGCGGGGGAGTGGCGTTGCTGCTGAGCAACATTCGCGAACACGGCGCGCCGATCAAGAACATCGAGAACCAGAGCTCGGGCGTCATTCCGATCATGAAGCTGTTGGAGGACTCGTTCTCCTACGCCAACCAGCTCGGAGCCCGCCAGGGCGCCGGCGCCGTGTACCTGCACGCCCATCACCCAGACATCTACCGCTTCCTGGACACCAAGCGGGAGAACGCCGACGAGAAGATCCGCATCAAGACGCTCTCCCTGGGTGTGGTGATTCCTGACATCACCTTCGAACTGGCCAAGAAGAACGAGGACATGTACTTGTTCTCGCCCTATGACGTCGAGCGGGTCTACGGTGTCCCGTTTGCCGACATCTCCGTCACCGAGAAGTACTACGAGATGCTCGACGACTCACGCATCCGCAAGACGAAGATCAAGGCGCGAGAGTTCTTCCAGACGGTTGCCGAGCTGCAGTTCGAGTCCGGTTATCCCTACATCATGTTCGAGGACACGGTGAACCGGGCCAACCCGATCGACGGCAAGATCACTCACTCCAACCTGTGCTCGGAAATCTTGCAGGTGTCCACACCGTCGTTGTTCAACGAGGACTTGTCGTATGCAAAAGTGGGCAAAGACATCTCGTGCAACCTGGGGTCGCTGAACATCGCCAAGACGATGGACTCGCCGGATTTCGCGCAGACCATCGAGGTGGCGATCCGGGCCTTGACGGCGGTCTCCGATCAGACGCACATCACCTCGGTGCCCTCGATCGAGCAGGGCAACAACGACTCGCACGCCATCGGTCTGGGCCAGATGAACCTGCACGGCTACCTGGCCCGCGAACACATCTTCTACGGCTCCGACGAAGGCATCGACTTCACCAACATCTACTTCTACTGCGTGCTGTATCACGCACTGCGCGCGTCGAATCGCCTTGCGGTCGAACGCGGTACGCATTTCAAGGGCTTCGAGAACTCCAAGTACGCGTCGGGAGAGTTCTTCGATCGCTACACCGAACAGGGGTGGGACCCCGCGACGCCCAAGGTGCGTGAGCTGTTCGCCGAGGCCGGCATCCGCATCCCGACGCAGGATGACTGGCGGCGGTTGAAGGAGTCGGTGCAGGCCCACGGCATCTACAACCAGAACCTGCAGGCGGTGCCGCCGACCGGGTCGATCTCCTACATCAACCACTCGACGAGTTCGATCCACCCGATTGTGTCCAGGGTCGAGATCCGCAAGGAAGGCAAGATCGGCCGGGTCTACTACCCGGCGCCGTACATGACCAACGAGAACCTGGAGTACTACCAGGACGCCTACGAGATCGGCTACGAGAAGATCATCGACACCTACGCGGCGGCCACTCAGCATGTGGACCAAGGGCTTTCGCTGACGTTGTTCTTCAAGGACACCGCCACCACCCGCGATGTGAACAAGGCGCAGATCTACGCCTGGCGCAAGGGCATCAAGACGCTGTACTACATCCGGCTGCGCCAGATGGCATTGGAGGGCACCGAGGTGGAGGGCTGCGTCTCCTGCATGCTGTAGTAAGGGCTTCGGTCGAGTGGCCACTTGATGCACGCAATTCAGCATTTCGCGTGACATAGGTGGCCGCTCGACAGCAAAGGTAAAGTTGCTTGCCGTGGTGAGAATTCCCCGGCCCCATCCCGGCGCCAAGCCGGGCGGCAAGGTCGACGCACGCAGCGAGCGCTGGCGCGAGCACCGCAAAAAGGTTCGGGGTGAAATCGTCGAGGCGGCCTTCCGCGCCATCGACCGGCTAGGGCCAGATCTCAGCGTCCGCGAGATCGCCGAAGAGGCCGGCACCGCCAAACCCAAGATCTACCGACACTTCCACGACAAGTCGGATCTGTTCCAGGCAATCGGGGAACGTCTGCGCGACATGTTGTGGGCGGCGGTCTTCCCATCGGTCGACTTCGCCACCAACTCGGCCCGGGACATCATCCGGCGCAGCGTCGAGGAGTACGTCAACCTCGTCGATCAGCATCCCAACGTGCTGCGGTTCTTCATCCAGGGCCGCTTCCCGGAGCGGTCCGAGTCCACGATGCGTGCTTTGAACGAGGGCCGCGGCATCACGTTGGCCATGGCCGAGATGTTCAACAACGAGATGCGGGAAATGGACCTCGACGCCGCCGCGATCGAACTCGCCGCATTCGCCGCGTTCGGTTCGGCGCAATCGGCCACCGACTGGTGGCTCGGCCCCAAGCCCGGCAGCCCGCGGCGCATGCCCCACGACGAATTCGTGGCGCACCTGACGACGATCATGATGGGCGTCATCAGCGGCACCGCCGAGCTGCTGGGCATCGACCTGGACCCCGATTTGCCGATTCACAAGGCGGCGCCGCGCGACACCGCCGCGAGCTAGTTGTCCCCGCGGCGGACGAGCAGGGCGAGCAGCGCGCCGATGCCGGCCGCTACCGCGGCCACGATCATCGAAGCGTGCAGGCCGACCATGAACGCGCCGTGGCTGCCCTGCGCCACCGCGTGTGCCAGCGGTGCCGGCATACCGGGAGCCGTCGGTGAAACACCTTGGGCGACTAGCTCTTTGGCAGCTATCAACTTTGCGGCCACTGGTGCGGGTGTACCGGCGCTGGTGAGCTGGTCGACGAGGACCGAACCGACCCGGCTGGACAGCACCGAGCCGAGGATCGTCGTGCCCAGCACCCCGCCCAGCTGCACAGCGGTGCTTTGCAAGCCGCCGGCCACCCCGGCGTCGTCGACGCTGGCGTTGCCGATGATGGCGTCCGAGCTGGCGGTCAGCACCAGCCCGATGCCCGCGCCCAGCAGCACAAATGCCGGCCACAACGCCGAATAGCCGGAATCGGCTCGCAAAAACGCCAACGAGAACAACCCGGCCGCAACGGCAGCCAACCCGACCACCATCGCCGGGCGCGGACCGAATTTCTCGGTGAGCCATCCGGACAGCGGTGCGGTGACCATCAGCGCCACGCTCAGTGGCAGCGTGCGCACACCGGTTTCGACAGGGGAGAAGCCCTGCACGTTCTGTAGGTACAGCGACAGGAAGAACACCGCACCGAACAGCGCGAAGAAGTCGATGACGACGACGGCGGTGCCGATCGACAGCGACCGGTTGGCGAACAGCCGGATCGGCAGCAGCGGTTCAGCCGTCCGCAACTCGATCAGTACAAACACTGCCACCGCGGCCAACCCGGCCAGCAGTACCAGCAGGGTACGGCCCGCCAGCCAGCCCCAGTTCTGAGCCTTGATCAGGCCGAAGACGATCAAAAACAGCCCACCGGACAACGTGGTGATGCCGGGAACGTCCAGACGGTGTTCACCACCGCTGCGGCTCTCGACGATGGCCCGTCCGCCGATCAACAACGCCGCGGCGGCGATCGGCGCATTGATGTAGAACACCGATTGCCAGCTGACGTGCTCGACCAGTAGCCCACCGACGATGGGCCCGGCGGCAATCGACACACCCGACGCCGCACCCCAGATTCCGACGGCGGTGTTGAGCTTTTCGGGCGGGAACGTGGCACGCACGATCGCCAGTGTGCTCGGCATCAAGAGTGCACCGAAGACGCCTTGCAGCGTGCGCAGCGCGATGACGCCGGCGACGCTGCCGACTAGACCAATCGCGACGGACGTTGCGGCGAAACCGAGCACGCCGACGAAGAACACCTGCCGGCGCCCGAAGCGGTCGCCGAGTTTTCCGCCGAAGATCAGCAGCGAGGCCAGCGCGAGCATGTAGGCGTCGGTGATCCACTGCAGGTCCGACAGCGACGCCCGCAGATCGGTGGCGATGCGCGGGTTGGCGATGGCCACCACGGATGCGTCGAGGCCCACCATGATGACGCCGATCGACACGGCGATCAACGTCCACCACGGATTGCCCCGTATCCCACGGTGGCCGGGCGCCCGATGCCGGGCTCCGCGGGTCAGTTCGGGGGCGGTCAGGATGACGGCCATGTATGAGCTCCATTCATATGTGGAGGGTGATTACCACTTACGTCCAGCTCGACGATACGCATAAGTGGATGCCACCCTCCAGTTCAGCGGGTATGGTTGGCCTGTGATTTCAGGCGCATCCGGGCGCGCGAAGGGAGCCAGGCCACTTCGGGCCGACGCGAAGCTCAACCGGAACCGGATTTTGGCCGCCGCCGCCGAGTTGTTCGCCGAGCGCGGCCTGTCGGTGCCGCTGGAAGAGATCGCCAACCGCGCCGGGGTGGGTGTGGCCACGCTGTACCGGCGCTTCCCGACCCGCGCCGATCTGGCGGCCGCCGCGTTCGAGCGCAACATGTCCCGCTACACCGAGGCGGTAGACGGGGCGCTCGCCAATCCCCGCGCCTGGGAGGGCTTTCGGACGTTGGTCTTCGAGTTATGCGCGCTACAGGCGAGCGACGCCGGTCTGCGTGATTTGTTGACCACGGCGTTTCCGGCCAGCAGCGCCGTTGAGCAACGCACCAACGAGACCGTCGAGAAGGTCAGGGTGCTGATCGGCCGGGCGCAGGCCGAGGGGAGTCTGCGGCCGGATGTGGCCGTCGCCGACATCGTCGTCATGCTGATGGCCAACGCCGGCGTGTTGAGGACCACCGGTAGCGCGGCCCCGGACACCTGGCGCCGGTTCGCGGCGTTGATGGTCGACGCGTTTCGCACCCGGCCCGACGTGCCGCTACCGCCCGCTCCGCCTGAGCAGCAGCTGCGTCAGTCGATCGCCTTGCTCACCGACGGGCGCTGAAGTATCCGGTACCGGCGTTCCCAGGTAGGATCGACATTTATGACGATCGCCGAGTCGGCGCCGCAAACTCAGGCGCAGCAGAGCCCCGTGCATACCCGCGCAGTCATCATCGGAACCGGCTTTTCCGGCCTGGGGATGGCCATCGCGCTGCAGCGCCAGGGGGTTGACTTCGTCATCCTGGAGAAGGCCGACGACATCGGCGGCACCTGGCGGGACAACAGCTACCCAGGCTGCGCATGTGACATCCCGTCGCACCTGTATTCGTTTTCATTTGAACCGAAGCCGGACTGGAAGAACCCGTTCTCCTACCAGCCCGAGATCTGGGACTACCTGAAGGGCGTCACCGAGAAATACGGCTTGCGCCGCCACATTCAGTTCGATTCGCTGGTCGATCGTGGCCACTGGGACGATGACGAGCTCCGCTGGCATGTGTTCACCGCCGACGGACGTGAATACGTCGCCCAGTTCCTCATCTCGGGGGCCGGGGCGTTGCATGTCCCATCTTTCCCCCAGATCGAGGGACGCGACCAATTCGCCGGCCCCGCTTTCCATTCCGCGGAGTGGGACCACAGCGTCGACCTCACCGGCAAGCGGGTGGCGATCATCGGGACCGGTGCCAGCGCCATCCAGATCGTCCCTGAAATTGTCGGGCAAGTCTCCGAACTTCAGCTCTACCAGCGCACCCCACCGTGGGTAGTGCCCCGCTCGAATCCCGAAATCCCGTCGGCGCTGCGGACGGCCATGGAAAACGTTCCTGGGCTGCGTCCGCTGGTGCGCCTGGCGATCTACTGGGCGCAGGAGGCATTGGCGTTCGGGATGACGAAGCGTCCTAATGCGCTGAAATTCATTGAGGCGTATTGCAAGTGGAACATCTGGCGCTCGGTGCGAGACCGAGAGCTGCGCCGCAAGCTGACCCCCAAATACCGCATTGGTTGCAAGCGAATCCTGAACTCCTCGACGTATTACGCGGCGGTGGCCGCCCCTAATACCGAAGTGATCACCGAAAGCATCACGCGCATCACGCGCGACGGGATCGTCACCGCGGACGGCACCGAACACCCAGCCGACGTGATCGTCTACGCCACTGGCTTCCACGTCACTGACTCCTACACCTACGTCCAGATCAAGGGGCAGCACGGCGAGGATCTGGTCGATCGGTGGAACCGCGAGGGCCTCGGCGCCCATCGCGGAATCACCGTCGCCGACGTGCCCAACCTGTTCTTCCTGCTGGGCCCGAACACTGGGCTGGGCCACAACTCCGTGGTGTTCATGATCGAATCGCAGATCCGCTACGTCGCCGACGCGATTAAGACGTGTGACAAGCGGGGAGCGCAGGCGCTGGCTCCGACCCGCGAGGCGCAGGACCGCTTCAACGACGAGCTGCAACGCAGGCTGGCCGACTCGGTATGGAACACCGGCGGCTGCAGCAGTTGGTATCTCGACGAGCACGGCAAGAACACGGTGCTCTGGGGCGGCTACACCTGGCAGTACTGGCGGGCGACCCGCTCGGTCAAGCCGGAGGAGTACCAGTTCTTCGGGATCGGCGAGGGCTCACGCGCCGCCCGCAAGGCCGCCATCCAGTAGGCGCGCAAAAGCCGTCGCGGCCGCGTCGACGCCGGCTTCGTCGCCGGTGGCCACGAGGTCCAGCAAGAGCCCCCGAATCACGGCCAGCCCGAGCCGTGCCATGGCGGGGTCGACTGGGCCGTCGGCGACTTCCTTGGCCTCGGCCAGCCATCCGTCGACGGCGCCGGGAACCATTCGGACGAAAGGCTTTTCGCCCTGGACGGCGCGGGCGTAGCACTCAAAGAAGAGGCGCTCGAATTGCCGCAGTTCGGGCCGCCGCAAATCGTTCCACATAGCGGCAAAGCCCTCTGACAGGTTGGTGGGCAGGTCGCGCAAGAGCGCCATCTGGCGGCGCTCGACGTCCTCGACGATCGCCACCAGCAGGTCCTCCCGAGACCCAAAGTGGTGCAGCAACATCCGATGGCTGGTGCCGACGGCGGCGGCTACGTCGCGCAGCGAACGGTCGCCGACGCCGCCCGCGGCGAACTCCGCGACCAGCGCGTCGAGGAGCTGCCGGCGCCGTTCCGCGTCAGGGGTGCGAGCCATTGGCCCGGCTGAGTTGCTCAGACCGGGCCTTGAGTCCTTGGGCCTCGAGTTTGAGATAACGCTTGGTCATCGATCCCATCAGCCGCGCGACCAGAGCGCCGAGCGGGCCGCGCTGGTCGAGCCGCTGGCGCACCAGGGTGCGGCCGCCGGGTTGGGGGATCACCTCGTGGCGGGCGGTGGTCGACGCGCCGGGCGCGCGCTGCACCCACGTCCACGACGAGCCGGGCTCGACCTCGGTGACCTGCCAGACCAGCTTCGACATGCGCGGCTGCTTGATCGCGAAGCGCTTGCCGACCGCGAGCCCGGCGCCGTCCACCGCGGCCAGCGACGTCACCGACGCCGTCCACTCGGGCCAGCGCTCGACGTCGCTGAATACCTGCCACACCAGTTGCGGCGACGCATCGATCTCGACAGTGTCCTCGGTAATCATGTACCAAATGGTACATGTTGCGTCGTCTGTTGAATAGAGGTCTAGCCCGGGCGGCTGCCAATTTCCAAACCCGCCAACTGCGTTGTGCCATCGAAAATGATGCGGCCCCATTCGCGGACCGTGCAGCGCAGAGCGCCGGCCAGATATTCGTAGTCGGCGTCGATGTTGCGGCGTTCTGCGGGCAGCGGTACTGGAAGCACGTGCGGACCCGCCTCATCGCCACGCCCATCTAGCTCAACGCGGTAGCGTGCGCTGCGGGCATCAACCCGCCACCGTCGGCCATCGCAATTGGACGACACCCACGCGGGGGGAGTGATGCGCAGGACCCGATCCTGTAGTCGCACAACAACTCCGGTCACCTCCCGTCGCAGCGGCCCGAGCTCCAACAGGCCCCCCGAGAACACCACCGAGACGTCGGCTTCACCGAAATCGTGAGCCTGACCCCACCACCAGCGACGTGGGAAACCCGCTCCCCAATTGCGTTCGCAATACAACGTGGCGTCGGTAAACCGCCAATGTTGGTCTCCACACGTCACTGTTCCCGAAGCCTTGGCGTCCAGCCGGTACGGATGCCAGTATTGATTCAAGAAAGGCACCGACGAGACGACTCCGCCCCCGGCAAATGCCTTCGGCCATCCGAATTCTCGGGTGACGGTGAGATCCACCGCGCTGTCGCCGATGGCCATCGCCAGCCGCTTGCCGTTGGCCTCGACGAAGTCAGTGCCCGCGCGGGCAATGACCGAAAATTGCGAGCGGTCAGCACTGACGCCCTCGATCGCAGCAGAATGCACCACGCCGCCCGGATGCAACGCAATCGCGGCAGTCGACCAGTCGCCATCGGGGTGTCGGTTTGCGCTGCACAAAGCCACTACCACGCGTCCGCGCGAGGGGTCGGAAAGTCGCCAGAACCAGCCCTCCATTTCGGTGCCGTGCGAAGGCAGCGGATCGCCGAACGGCACATCCGCTCCCGTTCGGCGATAGAGGGAAACAAGTCGCTGCGCCGCAGGTGTAATCGAGCCGAGGATGTTCACGGCTCTTGCGATACCCCCGCGCGCGGCGCTCGAACCCGGGCGACTCGCACGACACGGCAACACAACTTCTTGTGTTGCGGCTACTTGTCGCACCCCAGGGGTAGTGTTTGAGGTCCGAACACGGCCAACGACATGTCCTGGTGAAGTGGGGTTCTGGTGACCGAAAAAGTGAAGCTGATCGATCGGGTCTCGGCGATCAACTGGAACCGGGTGCAAGACGAGAAGGACGCCGAGGTCTGGGACCGGTTGACCGGCAACTTCTGGTTACCGGAGAAGGTGCCGGTGTCCAACGACATCCCGTCCTGGGGGACGCTCACCGCACACGAGAAGCAGCTGACCATGCGGGTGTTCACCGGGCTGACGCTGCTGGACACCATCCAGGGCACGGTCGGGGCGGTCAGCCTGATTCCCGACGCGCTGACGCCTCATGAGGAAGCCGTCTACACGAACATCGCGTTCATGGAGTCGGTGCACGCCAAGAGCTACAGCCAGATCTTCTCCACGCTGTGCTCGACCGCCGAGATCGACGACGCCTTCCGCTGGTCGGAGGAGAACACCAACCTTCAGCGCAAAGCCGAGATCGTGATGCAGTACTACCGCGGCGACGAGCCGCTCAAGCGCAAGGTGGCCTCCACACTGCTGGAGAGTTTTCTGTTCTATTCCGGGTTCTACCTGCCGATGTACTGGAGCAGTCGGGCCAAGCTGACCAACACCGCCGACGTGATCCGGCTGATCATCCGTGACGAAGCGGTGCACGGCTACTACATCGGCTACAAGTACCAGCGCGGTTTGGCGCTCGAAGACCCGGCGACGCAAGCCGAATTGAAGGACTACACCTACGAGTTACTCTTCGAGCTCTACGACAACGAGGTGGAGTACACCCAAGACCTCTACGACGAAGTCGGGTTGACCGAAGACGTCAAAAAGTTCTTGCGCTACAACGCCAACAAGGCGCTGATGAACCTCGGATACGAGGCGCTATTCCCGCGTGACGAGACCGATGTCAACCCGGCGATCCTGTCGGCGCTCTCGCCCAACGCCGATGAGAACCACGACTTCTTCTCCGGCTCGGGCTCGTCGTATGTGATCGGCAAGGCGGTCGTCACCGAGGACGAGGACTGGGACTTCTGAACATCGGCCGCCATCGAGCGGCTGGTAGCCCGCCGAGCAGTGAGATCAGCAGTACGCTCAACCCGTGCCGGAAACGTCATACGCATCGTGTGGCGATCTCAGCCTGGCGTATCAGGTATTTGGCGACGCGCCTGTCGAGCTCGTCGTCGTCAACCCGTTCGTCAGCCACATCGAGCTGGCCTGGACCCTCCCCCAATTCAAAGCGTTCATGGAGCAGCTCGCCACGTTCTGTCGCGTCCTTTTGTTCGACAAGGCCGGAGTCGGGCTTTCCGATCCGGTGCCGAAAGTTCGCACGCTGGATGATCGGGTGGCCGAGATTGAGGCCGTCATGGACGCCGTCGGTTTCGGACAGGCAGTCGTCTCCGGTCTGAGCGACGGTGGACCGGCCGCCATGATGTTCGCGGCAACACGACCGGAGCGAGTGCGCGCGCTGATCCTCTGCGCCACATACGCGTTCAATCCGGGCGAGTGGGCCGACATGGAGCGCGGGCCGGCCGAGTTGCGGGCGCGCTACGTCGCCGAGGTGGGCGAGGACTACACGCCGTCGATTGAACAGCTCGCCCGCTGGTTGGAAGCTTGCCGCGCTGTGCGCTCCGGGTGGGGCACCGGTGCGGCAGCCAGCATCAGCGCGCCGTCGGTCCGGTCGATACGCCAGCTCGCAATGCTGGAGCGCATGGCCGCCAGCCCGGGGATGGCGCGGGCGTCATTCGAAGCGGCCTTCTCGACCGACGTGCGACCGATCCTGTCAACGATCACCGTGCCAACTCTCGTTATCCATTCCCGCCAGGACCCCGCGGTCCCGGTGCAGGGCGGTCAGTATCTCGCCAGTCACATCCCCGGCGCGCGATACCTGGAGGTCGAGGGTGTGGACCATGCACCCTTCTTGACCGAGCCCGACAAGATCCTGACTGGGATCGAGGAGTTCCTCACCGGCAGCCATGCCGCGCCTGCACAGTCGCATCGCGCCCTGCGCACCGTGTTGTTCACCGACATGGTCGCCTCGACCCAACATGCCGCGGCAGCGGGCGATGAGCAGTGGCGCGCGGTGCTGCACCGCTTTGGTGAGATCACCGCCGAACTCACGCAACGGTTCGACGGCACGGTGGTCAAGAGCACCGGCGACGGCCACCTCACCACGTTCGACGGCCCGACGCAGGCCATCCGCTGCGCCGAGGCGCTGCGCGCTGACGCCGAGACCCTGGGCATCCAGATTCGCGTCGGCATCCACACCGGCGAATGCGAACTACTCGACAACGACATCGGGGGAATCGCGGTACACATCGCGGCGCGGATCCTCGGTCATGCAGGCCCGGGCGACATTGTCGTGTCCCGCACCGTGCGTGACCTTGTCGTGGGCTCGGGCACTGGCTTCGAGGACCGTGGCAACGTCGAACTGCGTGGCGTGCCGGGCATTTGGCAACTGCTGGCGGTGGATCGCCGCGGCCCGCGGGCGGGATCGCCCGAGGCGGAACTGGCGTCAATGCCCACTCCTGGCCGTCGGACCGCGATGCACCGCTCGGACCGTGCCGTGGAGCTGATCGCGACGCGTGCACCGTGGCTTCTCCGCGGGGTGGCGCGCCTCGCCCCGGCCACCGGCCGCAGATGAACAGCCGGAGTCAGCTCGGTTCGACTGGGATCTAGCCTGACCCGCGAAAGCCTGTGAACGACATATGAATTTCGCGAGCCGCCCTGCGTGTCAGGATGCGCGGGTGACCTCGGCGGCGGCAGACTAGATTCCATGGCCACCACGTCGTTTCTCAGCTCGGTGCTGCGTTGGCTGCAGGTCGGTTATCCCGACGGCGTGCCCGGGCCTGACCGGGTGCCGTTGCTGGCGCTGCTGCGCAGCACACCACTGACCGAAGAACAGGTCGCTGAGGTGGTGCATAACATCACCGCCGGCGGATCAAAGGCGTTGGACGGCAGCCAGATCCACCACGACGAGATTGCGGAGTTCATCTCGGACATGACGCACTATGACGCCGGTCCGGAAAACATCCAGCGGGTCGCCGGGATTCTGGCCGCGGCCGGTTGGCCGCTAGTCGGCGTCGAGGTCGACGCTGAAAGCGCTTAGAGCGCCGAGGTGTCGATCACGAAGCGGTAGCGCACGTCGCTGGCCAGCACCCGCTCATAGGCCACGTTGACGTAGTCGGGTTCGATGACCTCGATTTCGGGTGTCACGTTGTGCTCGGCGCAGAAGTCCAACATCTCCTGCGTCTCGGCGATACCACCGATCAGCGAACCGGAGAGGCTGCGCCGCCAGGCCGCCAGCGGGAACGCCGGTACTTCCATCGGGTGTTCGGGCATCCCGAGCTCGACCATCGTCCCGTCGACATCGAGGAGTTTGAGGTACTCGCTGAGATCCAAGTTGGCCGAGACGGTGTTGATGATCAGGTCGAAGCCGTCCCGCAACGCTTTGAAGGTCTCGGGATCCGAGGTGGCGTAGTAATGCTTCGCGCCCAGGCGCAGGCCGTCTTCCATCTTCTTCAGGGACTGCGACAGCACCGTGACGTCGGCACCCATCGCGGTAGCGAGCTTGACGCCCATGTGTCCGAGGCCGCCCAGGCCGATCACCGCGATCCGCTTGCCCGGTCCGGCATTCCAGTGCCGCAGTGGGGAATACAGCGTGATGCCGGCGCACAGCAGCGGCGCCGCGGCATCCAGCGGCAGCGAGTCGGGGATGCGCAGCACGTAGTTCTCGTCGACGACGATCGCGCCGCTGTAGCCGCCCTGGGTCGGCTGGCCGTCTCGGTCGACGCCGTTGTAGGTGCCCATCGGTCCGCGCTTGCAGTACTGCTCCAGGCCGGCCAAACAGCTGTTGCACTCGCGGCAGGAATCCACGAAACAGCCGACCCCGACGCGGTCGCCGACTTTGTGCTTGGTGACCTCCGAGCCCACCGCCGTCACCACGCCGGCGATCTCGTGGCCTGGCACCACCGGGTAGTTCGGTTGACCCCATTCGGCTTTGACGGTGTGGATATCGGAGTGACAGATACCGGCGAACTTGATGTCGATGGCCACATCGTGGGGCCCCGGGTCGCGGCGGGTGATCGTCGTTTTGGTCAGCGGTTCAGTCGCCGAGGTGGCGGCATAGGCGGAAACAGTGCTCATCACAAACCTCTTGAGTACGTCTTTTGTCAGCAGCAGATTGAGGGGGACCTAGCCAGAATAGCCTAGGTAAGCTATGTATTTCTTCCCCGTGAGGGCAATCTCACAGGCTCGGGGGAGGGCCGCGTCCATCGCCGAGCGTCACGCTGGCGTGGCGCCGGGCTGCGATGGTCACACTGGCGTGACGCTCGTGGACGTGATCGGCCGTCAGTTGATTGGCGCGTTGACCCACCGCAGGTCGTCAACAACACCGCGGGCCGCGACCAGACCCTGCCCGGTCTGCCACACCTCGTTGTTGACGATGAACACCCGGTTGTCGCGGTAGGCGGATAACTTGCGCCACGCATCGCTCTCCAGCACGGTTGGCGCGCGGTCTTTGGCGGCCGATGACGCGAAGGACACGTAGACAATGTCGGCGTCGGCCGCGCTCAGATCCGGCGTGCGGTCCAGGTTGGCGTCGGTGGTGCCGATCTCGATATAGGGCTTGTCAGTGAAGCGTTGCGCCGGCGGCCGGTCGACGCCGACGGCCTTCAGCACACTGGCCGGGAAGTTGTCGGCGCCATACACCCGCACGCTGTTCTCGGTGAACTGCACGACCGATGCCTGGAAGTGGGCGGCGTCGTGCGCGGCGCCGGTTTCGCCGGCTTTGGAGGTGAAATCGTGGATCAACGCAGCCGCGGCATCGGCACGCCCCGTGGCTGCACCGATACTGCGCAGGTTGTCCTGCCAGGCAGCCCCGGGTGCCGCGGTGAACACGGTCGGGGCAATGGCCGCCAGCTGCGGGTAGAGCTGCGGTGTTGCGGCTTGCGAGCCGAGGATCAGGTCCGGCCTGGCCGCGGCGATGCCGGCCACATCCGGAGCGCTGCGGGTGCCCACCCCGGGCAGGTCGTGCACGACCGTGCCCAGATACGACGGCTGGCTCGGCGAGCCGTCGGGTAAGGCAGCCGACACGATGCGGGACTGCAGGCCCAGCGCGCACAGCGCGTCGAGCGCATCTGCGGACAGCGCGACGATGCGCTGCGGATCGGCGTGCACGTCGACCACCTCGGGGTTCACGCCCGCGGCGTTGTGTGCCTGCCGCATCGAGGGGCCCGGATCGGCCTGAGCCGGTTGGTTTGCACACGACTCGTCGGGTCTGCGCTGGTTGCCCAGCACACCCGCGCCGGCGATCTGGGTGGTGCTGGTGATCACCGATCGCGACGCCTCGGGCGACGGTTGTCCCCCGGAGCTGCAACTGGTGCACAGCGTGACCGAAATTGCTGTCGCGCCAGCGGCTGCGGCAAGCAGAACGCCTGGTCGCACACCGCTGAACAGCACGCGTCCGACGGTAACATCCGCGCAGCTCGCGACCAGCGCGACGAGGCTGCCCCGCCAATTACGACAGTTTGTAGGACCCGGACCGTCACGTGCCCGATCAGAGGTTAGGATTCAGTGAGAATCCCGGTGCCTTGTTCGACGTTTGGAGGAGCTCTTGACAACCGAAGCGCCCCCGCTGGGAGAACTTGAGGCCAGTCGCCCCTATCCGGCCCGGACGGGACCTAAAGGCAACCTGGTCTACAAGCTGGTGACCACCACCGATCACAAGCTGATCGGCATCATGTACGTCGTCACCTGCTTCGCCTTCTTCTTCATCGGCGGACTGATGGCGCTGCTGATGCGCACCGAGCTCGCCGCGCCGGGTCTGCAGTTCCTGTCGAATGAGCAGTTCAACCAGCTGTTCACCATGCACGGCACGATCATGCTGCTGTTCTATGCCACCCCGATCGTGTTCGGGTTCGCCAACCTGGTGCTGCCGCTGCAAATCGGCGCCCCCGACGTCGCGTTCCCGCGGCTGAACGCGTTCTCTTACTGGCTGTTCCTGTTCGGCGCGTTGATTGGAATGGCGGGCTTCATCACGCCGGGTGGGGCTGCCGACTTCGGCTGGACGGCCTACACCCCGTTGACCGACGCCATCCACTCGCCCGGCGCCGGGCCCGACCTGTGGATCGTGGGCCTGATCGTCGCCGGTCTGGGCACCATCCTGGGTGGGGTCAACATGATCACCACAGTGGTCTGCATGCGCGCCCCCGGGATGACGATGTTCCGGATGCCGATCTTCACCTGGAACATCCTGATCACGTCGATCCTGGTGCTGATGATCTTCCCGCTGCTGACTGCAGCGCTGTTCGGGTTGGCCGCCGACCGGCACTTGGGTGCTCACATCTACGACGCCTCCAACGGCGGAGTCCTGTTGTGGCAGCACTTGTTCTGGTTCTTCGGACATCCGGAGGTCTATGTCGTGGCACTGCCGTTCTTCGGCATCGTCACCGAGATCTTCCCGGTCTTCGCCCGCAAACCGATCTTCGGCTACACCACGCTGGTGTACGCGACGATGTCGATCGCAGCGTTGTCGGTCGCGGTGTGGGCGCACCACATGTTCGCCACCGGAGCCGTTCTGCTGCCGTTCTTTTCGTTCATGACGTACCTGATCGCAGTGCCGACCGGAATCAAGTTCTTCAACTGGATCGGCACCATGTGGAAGGGTCAGATGACGTTCGAGACCCCGATGCTGTTCTCGATCGGGTTCGCGGTCACCTTCCTGGCCGGCGGTCTGACCGGGGTGCTGCTGGCCAGCCCCCCATTGGACTTCCACGTCACCGACAGCTACTTCGTGGTCGCGCACTTCCACTACGTGCTGTTCGGCACCATCGTGTTCTCCACCTTCGCCGGCGTGTACTTCTGGTTCCCGAAGATGACCGGCCGGCTGCTCGACGAGCGACTCGGCAAGCTGCATTTCTGGTTGACGTTCATCGGTTTTCACACCACGTTCTTGATCCAGCACTGGGTGGGCGACGCCGGTATGCCGCGCCGCTACGCCGACTACCTGCCCACCGACGGCTTCCAGATGTTCAACATCGTTTCGACGATCGGGGCATTCATCCTCGGCGCGTCGATGCTTCCGTTCGTGTGGAACGTCTTCAAGAGTTGGCGGTACGGGGAAGTCGTCACCGTCGACGACCCGTGGGGTTACGGCAACTCGCTGGAGTGGGCCACCAGTTGCCCGCCGCCGCGGCACAACTTCCACGAGCTGCCGCGCATCCGCTCCGAGCGTCCGGCCTTCGAGCTGCACTACCCGCACATGGTGGAACGGCTGCGCGCCGAAGCGCACATCGGCCGGGGACCGCACCCCTCGGGCGGTGACGTCACCGAAGCCGACGACGTGAGCGTTCGCACCTGATGAGCGATAGCGGCTACAGCCGCGGGTGAGTACGCCCGCCAAGGTGCCGGTGCTGATCACCGTCACGGGTGTCGACCAGCCAGGTGTGACGTCAGCGCTGTTCGAGGTCCTCTCCGAGCACAAGGTTGAGCTGCTCAATGTCGAGCAGGTGGTCATCCGCGGCCGACTGACCCTGGGCGTGCTGGTGTCGGCCCCGGTGGAGGTGGCCGAGGGCCAGGCGCTGCGGGATGACGTCGAGGCGGCCATCCGCCGGGTGGGCCTGGACGTCACGATCGAGCGCACCGACGACCTGCCGGTCATCCGGGAGCCCTCGACCCACACCATCGTCGTGCTGGGGCGGCCGATCACGGCCGGGGCCTTCGGTGCGGTGGCTCAGGAGGTCGCCGCGCTGGGCGTCAACATCGACGTCATCCGCGGCGTGTCCGACTACCCGGTCACCGGTCTGCAACTACAAGTGTCGGCGCCGCCCGGTATCGGCGGCAAACTACAGGCTACGCTGACGCGGGTGGCCGCCGACGCGGGCGTCGATGTGGCGGTGGAGGACTACAGCCTGTCGCGACGCGCCAAACGGCTCATCGTATTTGACGTCGACTCGACCTTGATCCAGGGCGAGGTGATCGAGATGCTGGCCGCCCGGAGCGGAGCCCAGGACGTGGTGGCGGCCATCACCGACGCGGCGATGCGCGGCGAACTGGACTTCGCCGAGTCGCTGCAGCAGCGGGTCGCCACGCTGGCGGGTCTGCCCGCCGACGTGCTCGACGACGTTGCCGCTCAGTTGGAGCTCACCCCGGGCGCTCGCACCACGCTGCGCACGCTGCGGCGGTTGGGATTTCACATCGGCGTGGTGTCCGGCGGCTTCCGCCAGGTGATCGAACCGCTCGCACACGAGCTGATGCTGGACTTTGTCGCCTCCAACGAGCTGGAGATCACCGACGGCACGCTTACCGGCCGGGTCGCCGACCCGATCATCGACCGGGCCGGAAAAGCCAAGGCGCTGCGCGACTTCGCGCACCAGGCCGGGATTCCGCTGGAGCAGACCGTCGCAGTCGGTGACGGCGCCAACGACATCGACATGCTGGCCACCGCCGGGATGGGGATTGCTTTCAACGCCAAGCCGGCGCTGCGGGAGGTGGCCGACGCGTCGCTCAGCTATCCCTACCTCGACACCGTGTTGTTCATTCTCGGGGTCACCCGCGGTGAGATCGAGGCCGCCGACGCGGTCGACGGGGTGCTGCGGCGCGTCGATATCCCGCCCGAGTAGCCGACCGGGCAAAGCGCCGCAGTCAGACGACCCGGGGGCCGCCAAAGCGTCGCGGTACGGCACGATGGTCAGGTGCCCGAAACCGGCAGCGACGCAGCGCACCCCGACCTGCTGATCGACTTCCGAGAGGTTTCGTTGCACCGCAGCGGCCAGACACTGGTCGGGCCGGTGAGTTGGTCGGTGGAGCTTGACGAACGCTGGGTGATCATCGGCCCCAATGGCGCCGGCAAGACATCGCTGCTGCGCATCGCCGCCGCTGCCGAACACCCGTCGTCGGGTGTGGCCTACGTGCTGGGTGAGCGGCTGGGCCGAGTCGACATGTCGGAATTACGCGCCCGGGTGGGGTTGAGCTCGTCGGCGCTGGCGCAACGGGTGCCCGGTGCCGAAGTGGTGCGCGACTTGGTGGTCTCGGCGGGCTACGCGGTACTGGGCCGCTGGCGGGAGCGCTACGAGGACGTCGACTACCACCGCGCGATCGACATGCTGGAAAGCCTCGGTGCCGAACACCTGGCCGACCGCAGCTACGAGACCCTGTCGGAGGGGGAGCGCAAGCGGGTGCTGATCGCCCGAGCGCTGATGACTGATCCGGAGCTGCTGTTGCTCGACGAGCCCGCGGCCGGTCTGGACCTGGGCGGCCGCGAGGAGCTGGTCACCCGGCTGACCGATCTGGCCGCCGACCCGGACGCGCCGGCACTGGCGCTGGTGACCCACCACGTCGAGGAGATCCCGCCGGGCTTCAGCCACTGCATGCTGCTTTCCGAGGGGCAGGTCGTCGCGTCGGGTCTACTGGCAGATGTGCTGACCGCCGAAAATCTGTCCGCGGCATTCGGCCAGTCGATCGCCGTGGACGTCATCGATGGGCGCTACTTCGCCCGGCGCACCCGCACTCGCGCGGCCCACCGGAGGAATTTATGAGCACCCCGTTGCCCGTGCGGCCCGCGGCCACCGTGATGCTGATCCGCGACAACACCCAAGGACTCGATGTCTTCCTGATGCGGCGGCACGCGGCGATGCACTTCGCTGCCGGAGTAATGGTGTTTCCCGGCGGCGGCGTCGACGAGCGCGACCGCAACGCCGAAATCGTCTGGGCCGGGCCAGGACCGGGATGGTGGGCGCAGCGGTTCGGCATCGAACCCGACCTGGCCGAGGCGCTGGTGTGCGCCGCCGCCCGCGAGACCTTTGAGGAGTCCGGGGTGTTGTTCGCCGGGCCGGCCGACGACCCGGCCAGCGTCGTCGGCGACGCCTCGGTCTACCGGGAATCCCGGCTCGCGCTGGCCGCGGGCACCCTGTCCTTCGCGGACTTTTTGCGCACCGAAAACCTGGTGCTGCATGCGGACCTGCTGCGGCCGTGGGCGAACTGGGTCACCCCCGAGGCCGAACGGACCCGCCGCTACGACACCTACTTCTTCGTCGGCGCGCTGCCGGCGGGTCAGCGCGCCGACGGGGAGAACACCGAATCCGACCGGGCCGGGTGGACCACCCCGGAGGCGGCCATCGAGGACTTCGCGGCCGGCCGGACCTTCCTGTTGCCGCCGACCTGGACGCAGCTGGACTCACTGGCCGGCCACACCGTCGCCGATGTGCTCGCCGTGGAACGCCAGATCGTCGCGGTGCAGCCCGACCTGGCGCGCAACGGCGACAACTTCGAAATCGAGTTCTTCGACTCCGACCGCTATAACCAGGCGCGCGGCAAGCGGTGGCCATGAGAGAGTTCGTCAGCGTCCACTCCGATGCCGCTCGCGCCGGCATCGCCACCCTGGTGCTCTCGCGGCCACCGACCAACGCGATGACCCGCCAGATCTACCGTGAGCTCGCCGAAGCCGCCGGTGAGGTCGGGCAGCGCGACGACGTCACCGCGGTGGTCTTGTTCGGCGGCCATGAGATCTTTTCCGCCGGTGACGACGTGGCGGCATTGCGGGCGCTGAGCCCGGCAGAAGTCGACACCTGGATCCGGGCGCGCCGCGACGCCCTCGACGCGATCGCCGCGATTCCCAAGCCCACGGTTGCCGCGGTCACCGGCTACGCGCTCGGTGCCGGGCTGACCCTGGCGCTGGCCGCCGATTGGCGGGTCAGCGGCGACAACGTGCGGCTCGGCGCGACGGAGATCCTGGCCGGGTTGATCCCCGACGGCAGCGGCATGGCCCGGCTGACCCGCACCGTCGGAGTCAGCCGGGCCAAGGAGCTGGTGTACAGCGGGCGATTCTTCGACGCTGAGGAAGCGCTGGCCTTGGGCCTGGTCGACGACATGGTGGCCCCCGACGACGTCTACGACGCTGCCGCGGCATGGGCCAACCGCTTCATTGACCGCCCGCAGCCGGCGCTGGCCGCGGCCAAAGCCGGGATCGACGACATCTACGACCGCAGCCGCGCCGAGCGGTTGGCTGCCGAGCGCGGCCGCTATGTCGAGGTGTTCAGGGCCAGCCTCGGGGGCCTCGCCGAGCAGCCCGGCCGATAGGCTGGGGCACCATGACGAGTATCGATCCGTCTCCCCAGCCGCACGCCACGGCCGAGCAAGTGGAGGCCGCCCGGCATGACAGCAAGCTCGCTCAGGTGCTTTATCACGATTGGGAAGCCGAAAACTACGACGAGAAGTGGTCGATCTCCTACGACCAGCGCTGCGTCGATTATGCTCGCGGCCGGTTCGACGCCATCGTCCCCGACGACGAGATCCGTCGGCTGCCCTATGATCGTGCCCTCGAATTAGGTTGTGGCACTGGGTTTTTCCTGCTCAACCTGATTCAGTCCGGGGTCGCGCGCCGCGGATCGGTGACCGACCTGTCGCCGGGCATGGTCAAAGTCGCCACCCGCAACGGCCAGTCGTTGGGTCTGGACATCGACGGGCGGGTCGCCGACGCCGAGGGCATCCCGTACGACGACGACACGTTCGACCTGGTGGTCGGCCATGCGGTGCTGCACCACATTCCCGACGTCGAGCTGTCGTTGCGTGAGGTGCTGCGGGTGCTGCGCCCGGGCGGGCGGTTCGTGTTCGCCGGTGAGCCCACCTCCGTCGGCAACGGCTACGCGCGCGCGCTGGCCGACCTGACCTGGAACATCACCATCCGGGCGATGAAGCTACCCGGGTTGGGCAGTTGGCGTCGCCCGCAAGCCGAGCTCGACGAGAACTCCCGGGCGGCGGCTCTGGAGTGGGTGGTCGATCTGCACACCTTCGATCCGCGCGATTTGGAGCGGATGGCGGCTAACGCCGGCGCGGTGCAGGTGGCTACCGCCAGCGAGGAGTTCACCGCCGCGATGCTGGGCTGGCCGGTGCGCACCTTCGAGTCGACGGTGCCGCCGGGGAAACTCGGGTGGAACTGGGCGAAGTTCGCGTTCGGTAGCTGGAAAGCGCTGAGCTGGGTCGACGAGCACCTCTGGCGGCAGGTTGTGCCGAAGGGCTGGTTCTACAACGTGATGATCACCGGGACCAAGCCGTCCTGAACTTCGGGCTCGACGACGTCGGCTACCTGACGTCGGACGCCGGTTCGGCGGCGCTGGGCGTGGTGGCCACGTTGCCGCTGACCGACCGGGTGGCCGACATCGCCGCGGTCCGCGCGCGCTTCGGAGACCGCACACCGGCCCTGGTGGAAACGGTGCTGCTGCGGCGGCGCGCGGGGGCCAAATTGCCGGGGACCGGCGACTGGCTGTTCACCGACGAAGCGCTGCAGCAGGCCAGTGCGGCGCCGGTGGCGGCGCACCGGGCGCAGCGGCTGGCCGGCCTCCTGGTACACGACGTGACCTGCTCGATCGGCACCGAACTCGCTGCCCTGCGCCGGTCGGCGGCCCGGGTGGTGGGCAGTGACATCGACCCGGTACGGCTGGCGATGGCACGGCACAATCTGGCCGGCGGTGCCGATCTGTGCCGCGCCGACGCGCTGCACCCGGTGACCCGCGGCACCACCGTCGTCGTCGACCCGGCCCGGCGCTCTGGAGGGCGCCGGCGCTTCAATCCACGCGACTACCAACCCGCGCTGGACCAGTTGTTCGATGTCTACCGCAGCCAAAACATCGTCGTAAAGTGCGCTCCCGGAATCGATTTCGACGCAGTATGGCGGCTCGGCTTCGACGGCGAGATCGAGGTGAGCTCGTTTGGCGGGTCGGTTCGGGAAGCGTGCTTGTGGTCAGCCGGTTTGGCCGAAGCGGGCGTGCGGCGGCGAGCCAGTCTCCTTGACCGCAGTGAACAAATCACCGACGCCGAGCCGGACGACTGCGGCGTACGGCCGGTCGGCCGCTGGATCGTCGACCCGGACGGCGCGGTGGTGCGGGCGGGCCTGGTGCGCCATTACGGCGCGCGGCACGGGTTGTGGCAACTCGACCCCGACATTGCCTACCTGTCCGGCGACCGACTGCCGCCGGCCGTGCGCGGTTTCGAGGTCCTGCACCAGTTGCCCTTCGATGAGCGACGACTTCGGCAGGCATTGGCGGCGCTGGACTGCGGCGCGCTGGAAATTCTGATCCGCGGTGTGGATGTCGATCCGGACGCCTTGCGCAAACGGCTCAGGCTGCGCGGCGAACAACCGCTGGCGGCGGTCATCACCCGTATCGGCTCAGGCAGGACCAGCAGTGTGACGGCGTTCGTTTGTCGTTCGTCGCGGTGAGAGCCCAGGTAGGCTCTCGTGGACGGCGGTTGCGCCGTCTTTCCGTTTGTGAGGGTGAATGCGCAATGTGATGGTGGCCGCGGTGCTGGCGGCCGCAGCCTTGGTGGGCTGGCCGGGTGGGCCGGTGGCGGCGGCAGATCCGTCGTGCGCCAGCCTGGGCGGCAGCGTGGAGAGCGGCCAGATGTGTCACGTGCACACGTCGAATGCCACCTACACCCTCGACATGAGGCTTCCGGTCGACTACCCCGACCAGCAAGCGCTGGTCGATTACCTGACTCAGAACCGGGACGGGTTCGTCAGTGTGGTGCAGACGTCCGGACCGCGCGACCAGCCTTACCAAATGGACGTGACCTCTGAGCAGTACCGCTCCGGGCAACCGCCGAAGGGCACCCGCAGCGTGGTGCTCAAGATATTCCAAGATGTCGGCGGCCCACGCCCGTCGACCTTCTACAAAGGGTTCAATTACGACCTCGAGCGACACGAGCCGATCACGTTCGACACGCTGTTCGCGCCGGGCAGCAAGCCGCTGGATGCCATCTATCCGATCGTGCAGCGCGACCTGGGACGCCAGACCGGGCTGGGCGCGGCAATCCAGCCCGGCTCCGGCCTCGACTCGTCGCACTACCAGAACTTCGGTATCACCGACGACCAGTTGATCTTTTACTTTGCGCCGGGAGAACTGTTGCCGCCCTTCGCCGGTGCCGCGCAGGCCCAGGTGCCGCGCAACGCCATTCCGCCGCT
Organism: Mycobacterium sp. NGS62; assembly: GCF_059812285.1. Taxonomy (NCBI): domain Bacteria; kingdom Bacillati; phylum Actinomycetota; class Actinomycetes; order Mycobacteriales; family Mycobacteriaceae; genus Mycobacterium; species Mycobacterium sp. NGS62. Next base: position 389,769 of record NZ_JCALCK010000002.1, read on the forward strand.
GGCGATTTAGGTCGGCTACACCAGTCGACGCCCCTCGAGACTGCGTGTAGTGCGCAATTCGTTGACAACGTGCGCGCTGTGCGCAGGGTCGACGCAGTGAGCGCAGACTCGGCGCGATTGGCGGGACTCAGCCCGGGGCGTAGCTGTACACCTGCCCGGCGCTGGTAGCGGCGACCACGCGGCGATCGTTGCCGACCGCCACACCGACCGGGTAACCAGTGGCCTCCGGCAGCGGATAGCTGTTGAGGGTGTGACCATCCTTCGGATCGAAAACCAGCAGCGACATGCTGTCCCCGCTGCGGGCCACGGTGTAGCCGACGGCGGGACCGGCCAGGCTCGACGACGACAGTGGGGTGACGTCGTCGCGGCGCCACGCCAGCTCGGCGTGGTCGCCGGCGTCCTTGAAAGCGACCAGTTGTGTGTCGGGGCCCCCGCCGGACACGATCAGCCCGCCGGGTGTGACAGCGGGCGGTGTCTGCGCCAGGAACTTCAGCGGCGCCGACCATTTCGGCTTCCCGTCGGAGGCATGCAGCGCCCATAGCTGTTGGTCGCGGCCGTTGACGTAGACGGTCGAACCGTCGGCGGACAGCACCGGGCTGGCCAGCACACCGGCGGTGACGGCGTCGCTGGTCCAATCCCGGGTCAGCAGCGGGTTTTGACCTCGGTGGTATTTCAGCCCGACCAGCACCGGCGCCGCTGCGCCCGGCTCCCATAGGCTCACCACTACCGTTTTGCTGGCCGCCGAAAACGCCGGCGCCGCGGCGACCGGGCAACCGGAACGCGCCGGCGCGCAATCGGACAGCCCGCGGGTGAAATCGGTCGGGTCAACCCCGTCGACCAAGTCCAACGGACTGCCGGCCGTGATGCCGCGACGGGCGTCGAATACCAGTACCTGACCCAGGTGGGTGATCACCAGCAGCTGGCCATCCTCGAGAAACCTTGGGGTGGAGGGCATTCCGATTACCGGCGCTCGCCAGCGGATCCATTGCGTGGGCGGGAAGGACAGCATCGCGCCGGGCTGGCCGATGTAGACGTTGTCAAAGCCGTCGAAGAGCGGACCGAAAAATCCACCGCCCTGAAACAGCCGGGTGCACCAGCGCTGTCGGCCGTTGTCGTCGTTCTCCCATTCCATCAGCGAGCAGCCGCCCGGAGTCTGGGCGTTCAACACCAACCAGCCGCGCCCGCTGAGTGCCGGGGCGGCCGCCAGGCTGCCTTTGACCGAGCGGGTCCAGCGCAGGCTCAACGTGGTGGCCCCGGCTGTCGGGGTGTAGCTGCTGTTGGCGGCATCGCCGTATTGGGCCGGCCAAGCCGGGGCTGACGCGGCGTCGACCCACGAGTCGGTGCTGTGGCATCCGGCCAGCATGACCGCCAAGAGCATCACCACCGTCGCGGCGAGGTGGCGGGTACGGGGGAGATGACGAAGGATGGCGCGTCTTGGGGCCACAATCTGCGCACTCGGCGAGACGGACGTCGGCCAGAACACGGTGCCGAGAGTAACCGAGGAGGGCCGGCGTATGCCTGATTGCCTGACTTGCCTGTGGGACTTGTGCGGTCTGCATCGGCGCCGGACTGTGTCTGATCGCCTGACTTCTCCTCGGGACGCTCTGCGTCCCGCATCGGCGTCAGGCTAGGATTTCCGGCCATGACGACCATGTGGGGAGCACCCCTGCATATCCGGTGGCGAGGTTCGCGGCTGCGTGACCCGCGCCAGGCCAAGTTCTTGACGCTGGCATCGCTGAAGTGGGTGCTGGCCAATCGCGCCTATAGCCCGTGGTATTTGGTCCGCTACTGGCGGCTGCTGAAGTTCAAGCTGGCCAACCCGCACATCATCACCCGCGGCATGGTGTTCCTCGGCAAGGGTGTGGAGATTCACGCGACCCCGGAGCTGGCGCAGCTGGAGATCGGCCGCTGGGTGCACATCGGCGACAAGAACACGATCCGCGCCCACGAAGGCTCGCTGCGGTTCGGGGACAAGGTAGTGCTCGGCCGGGACAACGTCGTCAACACCTATCTCGACATCGAGATCGGCGATTCGGTGCTGATGGCCGACTGGTGCTACATCTGCGATTTCGACCACCGGATGGACGACATCACGCTCCCGATCAAGGACCAGGGCATCGTCAAGAGCCCGGTGCGGATCGGGCCGGACACCTGGGTCGGGGTGAAAGTGTCTGTGCTGCGGGGCACCACGATCGGCCGTGGCTGCGTGCTGGGATCGCATGCCGTGGTCAGAGGCGACATCCCGGACTACTCGATTGCGGTCGGCGCGCCGGCCAAGGTGGTCAAAAACCGGCAGCTGGCCTGGGAGACCTCGGCCGCCGAGCGCGCCGAACTGGCGGCGGCGCTGGCCGACATCGAACGGAAAAAGGCGGCCCGCTAACTCCGGATCCATACCGGCTACTTTGGAAGAGTGCCGCCGACATTCGACGACGTTTACCGAAGCAAGTATCTGCTGCTGACCACGTTCACCAAGGAGGGCAAGCCCAAGCCCACCGCGGTGTGGGGCGCGCCGGAGGGCGACCAACTGCTGGTGATCACCGATGACGGATCGTGGAAAACCAAACGCATCCGCAACACGCCCCGGGTGACCATTCAAAGGTGCGGTGTGCTGGGCAGCCCAAAGGGTGAGCCCGTCGAGGCGGTCGCTCGGGTGCTGCCTAAATCAGAGACCAAACGCGTGTACGAAACTGTAATTAAGCGGTACTGGTGGCACGCCTGGTGGTTCGTTCCGCACACGATCGTGCGGGGCGGGATCGACAAAGTCCACATCGGGCTGGAGATCAAACCCGCTGCTGCCTAGGCGATGCACGATTCACTTGTAGGGCGGGTACGGGTTCTTCTGCAAAACACCGGCGAGATGTACAGCGTTGCGCGCTGCGGCCTCGGTAGTAGTTGCCACTGCTTCGGGAACATCGTCGAGGTCGTTGTAGTCCGTGCCTTGCATGGCCTCGCCATTCCAATAGGTGCAGCCCTGTGCCGGGATTGAGAACCCTATGTCGTTGAGCGCTTGAAACAGATCCGCGACGATTTTGTGGGCGCCATCCTCGTTGCCCACAACAGCCGCCAGCGCGACTTTGCCGACCATTCTGGGCCGGCCGGCGTCGTCTTCGTCGGACAGCGCGGCGTCGAGCCGCTCCAAGACGCGCTGTGCGACGCTGGACATGTGGCCGAGCCAGGTAGGCGTAGACACCACGACGATGTCTGCGGTCGTGATCTTTTCAAGTAGTTGTGGCCATTCGTCACCTTGACCCATGTCGCTTTCGACGCCAGGCAGCAGCGTCAGGTCGACGCACCGCACCTTCTCGGTGGCGACGCCGACGTTGCTCAAATGGCCGAGCAGCTGGTCCGCGATGAGCTCGCTACTCGACGGCGCCGGGCTCTTTTTCAAGCTGCAGATCAACGCGATGGCGTGCAGAGATTCCGCTGTTGGTGGGGTCATATTGGCGAAGTACCCCAACGCGGCGTGGGCAAACGACAGGTCAGCTGAGGTCTTGAGGGATCCGACTGCCAGCCCTAGCAACAAGTTTCGAAGTAATACTTGTCCCGGACGAGAAACTGCGCCGATGCTGCACGAGAGGGGACTGAGGTTCGATGAGCGTGCCGTGCGTGTTAGCGTCCAGACCGTCAATGCTGGGCGCGCTCGGGCGTGTCTGTTTCCCTCTTACCGCGCTGGTTTGCGGCAGCGGCCCACTGGTGAGCTCTGAATTTGTCGTTGTCGGACTGTAGCTGCGTGTTGTCGGCTTCCAGTTGACTGTTTCGACTTTCCAGGTTCAATATGCGAGCGATGCCCGCCAGGTTGACGCCTTGGTCGACGAGTCCCGTGATCTGTTTGACGCGATCAAGATCATCGTCGCTGTAGCGGCGAGTACCGCCGTCCGTTCGAGAGGGACTCAGTAGTCCCCACCGCTCGTACAGTCGCAGTGTCTGGGACCCAACACCCGATAGCTCAGCAGCCACGGAGATGCCGTACACGCCACGCGCGGCTCGAGATGCTGAATCGTCGCTCAACCACTTCTCCGTCCATCAGCGAACCTATGACTTCTACTTGCCTGAGGCTATCAGATGTGCTACCAAATGATCTATATAAAGACACATAGATTACTGTAATTGTTAAGGCGAGGTAATCGGTATGTCGGACGTTATTAAGCCGCCGCTCGACGGCCAGTCAGCACACCGTCCCGGTGCACCTGCGCGGGCATCTGCTGACCCCGCTCCAGTAAACGGTTTGTCCCTGCTAAACGGCGATGTGCGGGCGTTCGGTCCGGTTGAAGATTCTGATCCCATACAGATGGTGCTTGCCTCCGGAGAGGGGGCGCCCGCCGGGCGGTTCCGATTCTTCTGCGACGGAGAGCGTTGGCAGTGGTCGGAGGCGGTAGCTCAGATGTACGGATATCAGCACCAATCCGTGCCGCTGACCACCGAACTGGTGCTGCGGCATGCTCATCCCGATGATGTCGAGCAAGTGGCTGCCTGCCTACGCCACATCCTCAAGGCAGAGCCTTTCAGTAGCCGTCATCGGATCACCGACACCAACGGGAGAACTCATTGGGTCGTCGTCGTAGCTGATCGCCTGTCCGACAGCGTCGGCACGCCGATAGGCGCCAGCGGCTTCTACATCGATGTCACCGAAGCACTGCAGTCTGACATCAGGACTACCGTTGCGGCCGCTTCGGCATCGCGCGCCCGCATCGAACAGGCTAAAGGAGTACTGATGGCTGCTTACGGCATCTCCGCCGACCGAGCGTTCGACATTCTCGTGTGGCGTTCCCAGCAGACCAATATGAAGCTTCGTGACGTCGCCGATCGATTTCTCGATGCCTACGTCGCCAAATTGTCGCCTGACAGCTTGTTGCGCGTCGACCACGCGTTGCTCACCCTCACTGCTCCCTCCGGTGGCGGCAATTTCTGAACGATCGGCATGCGCCGGAAGGCTGTTCAGCAGCGGCTGCCGGCGAATAATTTTCGTCAGCATGCGGTTGCACGTTATTGCGGGACATGATATATAAAAGCTATGTCTGCAGACATAGATGATCTGCGTCGATCTGGGGAGGTAGAACATGGTGCTGATGCGTACAGATCCGTTCCGCGAACTCGATCGTTTCGCCCAGCAGGTGTTGGGCACAGCGGCTCGTCCAGCTGTCATGCCGATGGACGCTTGGCGAGATGGCGAGCAGTTCATTGTCGAGTTCGATTTGCCGGGCGTTAAGCCTGATTCCCTCGACCTCGACGTCGAACGGAACGTCCTGACTGTCCGGGCAGAGCGCCCCGACGTCGACCAAAGCCGCGAGATGGTGACCGCTGAGCGTCCGCGTGGGGTATTCAGCCGGCAACTATTTCTCGGGGAAAACCTCGACACGGACAAAATTGACGCCAGTTACAACGACGGCGTCTTGCGGCTTATCGTCCCAGTGGCCGAAAAGGCGAAGCCGCGGCGCATCGAAATCAGTCACGACAGCCAACGGGCGGTAATCAACGCGTGACAACGGTCTGCTTCTACGAATGTCGTGCAGCGCAAGGGAGGTGATGCGTCGATAAACGGAAAAGCTAATGGCAATGGTCGTGCCGTCCGCAAATAACCTTGATAGACAGCCCGTCGATAGCGACGTCGCCTGATCGCCTCTCTGAACCGCCTAGTGGACGGCATGACGTCGGGGCCCGGGGTGAGGCGCACATGCTGCCTTGCAGCGCCTCATCCCGGGCTAGACGCGGCCTTCGGCGCTGGTCCCGAAATGACTAACGTCGATGACGCCCACCCGACGAGTGGCCCCCGTCTGCCGATCCACTCGCTACCGTTCGTCGATCACGGTCGTCGGGGGGCGCTGTGCCGCTATCAGGGCGCGGGCGCAAAGCTGGCCACCAGATCCGATCACCGATCAGCGCGAATAACGCCGGGATGACCAGCGTTCGAACCACGAACGTGTCTAGCAGGATGCCGAGCCCCACGATGATGCCCAGCTGGGTCAACACGATCAACGGCAGTACGCCTAGTACGCAAAACACCGCCGCCAAAACGATTCCCGCGCTGGTGATCACTCCGCCGGTGGCCGAGACCGCGCGGATCATGCCGTCGCGGGTGCCGTGGTCGGGGGTGTCCTGGCGGGCGCGGATGACCATAAAGATGGTGTAGTCGACGCCGAGCGCAACCAGAAACAAGAATGCGAACAGTGGTGTGCTGTTGTCTAGCGCCGGAAAACCGAAAAGGTGAATGCTGGTCCAACCGCCCAAGCCAAGCGCAGCCAGCGCGCTGAGCACGGTGGCAACCATCAGCGCGGGCGGTGCGAGCATCGCCCGCAGCAGCACGTACAGCACGACCAATACGACCGCCAGAATCGCCGGAATCAAAACGAGCCGATCTCGTACGGCGGCATCACGAGTATCGAGCGCTTGCGCATCTGGACCGCCCACCAGAGCCGCTGGATCCGCAGTTCGTGTCGACTTACGCAGAGCCGCAACGGTTTCGAACGCTCTGGTGGTCGCTGGAGCGGCATCGATCACCACTGACCACTTTGTCTGTCCGGTGGGCGACGTGCCGGAGGGAGTCGCTGACACAACACCCGGCGTCGCGGTGATGGCCTTCTGCACCGGCCCTGCCCTCTGGGTGGACGCGATCACGACCGTCGGGTCGGATGCACCGCCGGGGAAGTGCGCGGCCAACGTGTCGAATCCGGCGACCGAGTCAGCTCGAACGCGGAACTGCTCGGTCTGGGAGAGTCCGATGCGGGTTCCCAGCAGGCCGAGGGCCAATGCCGCCAAGACGGTAACCGCCACGGCGCACACCGGGCCGGGTCGCCGGCCCACCGCGTTCGCTACGCGGTGCCATGCGCCGGTTGTCGTTGACTGCGAGTCACCGGCGTGTGGAATGAACGGCCAGAAGATGCGTCGACCACACCATCCCAGCACCGGTGGCAACACAAACAGCACGAATAGCGCTGCGACGACAAGTCCGCACGCCGCGCAGATACCCAAACTTCGGGTGCTGGGAGTTACCGCCAAGATCAGCGTCAACAGAGCCAGCACAACGGTGGCGTTACTGGCCAGGATGGCGGGGCCGGCCGCGTGCACCGCGCGCCGCAATGCCCCGCGATGATTGGCCTCGTTGCGCAACTCCTCGCGGTAGCGCGAGATCAGCAACAGCGCGTAGTTAGTTCCCGCGCCGAACACCAGGACACTGGTGATGCCAGAGGTTGAGCCGTCGAACGTAACTCCGGCCGCCTTGGCAACCTCGGTGCCCACCACCGTCGCGACCCGGTCGGCAAACGCGATCACCATCAGCGGCACCAGCCACAACACCGGTGAACGGTAGGTGGCAATCAGCAGCAGCGCGACAACGAGGGCGGTCACCGCGAGCAGGGTTACGTTCGCGCCGGAAAACGCGTTGGCGATATCGGCACCGAACGCGGGCCCGCCGGTGACGTGCGCGGTCAGCTCTGATGGCAGTCCGGCGGCCGCAACTCGGCGAAGCGTTTTCACCGCGTCGCTGAGGTCGAACCCGGACAACTCGCCGCTCAACGGCACGGTCGCGATTGCCGCTTTGCCGTCGCTCGATGCAATCATCGGCGACCGCGGGCCGGGAGGTGCTTGCGGGATCTGTTGCATGCGGTTTTGCGCCAGCTCCACCGCCGACAAATCAGCAGACGTCAGCGCCGATCCGTCGTTGCGAACGGCCACTAAAATCGCCGAGCTCTGCTCGCCCCCGGGAAACTGATGAAGCGCTGCGGCGGCTCTGGCCGAATCCGAGGAAGTGGGCACTGACACCGGTGACTGTCCAGCGGCGCTATTGCCGCCGCTCAACGCCATCAACGCAGCCGCGACCACAACGACCGCCAGAGCCGCCAGCCACGAACGACGTCCGGTGACGGCGGCGGACAGGCGCTCCCACACCACTGAGAAAGCATTTCATCCATTTAAAAATTAATCAACTGAACAAACTGTTCATATCGCGGTATGCTGCGGTTCTGATGAATCCCGACCAGGGTGCTGACCGGCGGGAGCTGGAAGCACTGATCTCGGCCGACGCGCGTGCTCTCTCGGCCGAATCCGACCAGATCGGCCGATTGTTCGCTGCTGCCCATCAGGTGCACGCCACCGACTTCCGCGCGCTGCTGCACATATTGGTAGCGGAGTCGGGCGGCAGCCCACTGACCTCGGGGGAGTTGCGGCAAAAATTGGGACTTTCCGGCTCCGCGATCACCTACCTGGTTGAACGCATGATTGGCTCCGGTCATATCTGGCGGGACTCTGACGCCGCGGATCGACGGAAGGTGATCTTGCGTTATGCCGATCACGGCCGCGACACCGCTGCTGCGTTCTTCACACCGTTGGCCGCACACACCCACGCCGCGATGGCGGAGGTGTCCGACACCGAGCTGGTCGCGGGGCACCGGGTATTCACTGCGCTCCTAGATGCGATGCGCCGGTTTCAGGACGAGCTCACATCATCAGCGATGTCGCCGCCGCCGGTGTAGTACGCCGCCAGTCAGGCGGGTATACGACACCGAGTTTAAGAGGGAGGAGACGAGCAATGCGTATCTCGACATTCATCGCCACGGCTGCCTCGGTCGCCGTCGTATCGGTAGTCGGCGGATTGGCCAGCGGACCTGCGGTCCAATCCAACTGGTATGCGCGGCTGCGCAAGCCTTCCTATCAGCCGCCGCGACAGGTTTTTCCGGTGGTGTGGCCGGCGCTCTACGCCGATATCGCGGTTGTATCCGCATCCACGATCGACCAGTTGCACGACAGCGATGACGAGAAGCAAGTCCGCGCGTATCAGACGGCACTTGGCGTCAACCTGCTCCTCAATGGCAGTTGGTCGTGGCTGTTCTTCAACCGCCACTATCTGGCCACCTCGGCCGCGGTTGCGGCTGCCTTGACCGCAAGTAGCGCCGACTTGACCCGCCGTGCGGTCGCGGCGGGTGGCCCGCGCGCGGCGCCGTTAGTCCTCTACCCGCTGTGGTGCCTCTTCGCCACAGTGCTGTCGACGCATATCTGGGTACTCAATCGCCGGCGCCGGCCCATTTCACGATGACCGTTGAACCCGACGGCATCGCCAGGCGCAAGCGTCGTCACATCGACGTGTGCCTCGACGGCGACGTCAACTACACGGGTGTGACCACCGGGCTGGAACGTTATCGATTGCCCTACAACGCATTGACACAGACCAGCCTCGCCGACATCGACCTGTCGACTGAGTTCATGGGCGCGTCGTTGCGTGCGCCCCTGCTGATCGGAGCGATGACGGGCGGCGCCGAACTTTCCGGCACCATCAATCGAAATCTGGCTGCCGCCGCGCAGGAGTTGGGCATCGGAATGATGCTGGGTTCGCAGCGGATCATGCTCGACGACGTCCGGGGTGAACAGGCCGCAGCCAGCTTCGCGGTCCGCGACGTGGCTCCGGACGTATTGCTGTTCGGCAACATCGGCTTGGCACAGTTGGCCAAGGAAGCGGTACCGAATATCGCGGAGGTACTCGATCGGGTTGATGCGAATGCGCTCGCAGTGCACACGAATCCGCTACAGGAGGCAATGCAGCGACACGGTGACACTGACTTCGCTGGATCGCTCAGTCATCTGTACGACGTCGCCGATGCGCTTGATTATCCGCTGCTGCTCAAGGAGGTCGGCCATGGTATCGGCGCCTCGGGTGTCGCGGAGCTGACTCGGTCGGGTACCGATTTACCGGTGGCTGCCATCGATGTCGCGGGTGCGGGGGGCACGTCGTGGTCGCGCGTCGAACAGCTGGTCCGCTACGGGGTGGTGCGCTATCCCCATCTCGCCGAGTGGGGTATCCCGACCGCACAGGCCGTCATCGAGGTGCGTGAAGCGCTGCCTAAAATGCCACTGGTCGCGTCGGGCGGCATCCGCACCGGCATGGATGCAGCCAAGGCCATCGTGCTCGGCGCCGACGTAGTCGCAATCGCAGGCCCTCTTCTCGAGGCAGCGATCGAATCCGCTGTCGCCGTGACGGATTGGCTGCAACGCTTCATCGACGAACTTCGCATCTGCTTGCACGGCTGCGGCACCCCAGGGCTGACGGCGCTGCGTGCTATCCGGTTGACACCTGTCGCGTGACGCCATGGCAGTAATTCTCGCTTACGTGTCACCGACGCTGGGCCATCATTATCCGGTCAGCGCGTTGTTGTCGGAACTGGCGAAGCGCGGTCATCATGTTCACCTTCGCACCATGTCGTCCCAAGTGCCGACGATGCGCAGGCTCGGCTTCCACACCGAGGCTGTCGATCCGCGAATCGAGGCCATCCGCGGTCATGACTGGTCGACGCAGGATGCGCTGAAAGTATTGAAAATGTCGATCGACGTCCTGTGTCGACGGGCTGTGCTCGAAGTCGACGATCTCCGGACTGGTATCAGCCGGGCACGGCCCGATGTCGTCATCGTCGATGCCAACTGCTGGGGTGCGATGGCGGTAGCCGAAGCCTGCGGGATCCCCTGGTTGGTGTTTTCGCCGTTCACTCCGTACTTGAGGTCACGCGGAGTGCCGCCATTTGGCCCTGGCTTGCGACCCTTGCCTGGGATCGCCGGCACTGTTCGCGACATGGCGATTCGACCATTCGTACGGCATCTTTTCGACCGGCCGACTTTGCCGCGTGTCAACGCAATTCGCGCCGACGTGGGTGTGCCGAGCGTTCGGTCGGTGGACGAGTTGATGCGCCGGGCACCCATGCTGGCAGTCGGTGGCGAACCATTCGAGTACCCGCATCCGGGCTGGGGTGACTCGGTACACCTCATCGGTGCCTGCGCGTTCGAGCCGAATCCGGCAGTGGTGCCCGGCTGGATGGCCGACATTGACCAACCTGTCGTCTTGGTCAGCACGTCTTCGATCGAGCAAGCCGACGCAAACCTGGGGCGCGTTGCGTTGCAGGCGCTGGCGGACGAGCCGGTTCACGTCGTTGCGACCTTTCCGGCCGGTATCCCAAGGGATCTCCCGCAAACGTCCAATGCCAGCGTATGCCGGTTTGTGCCACATGATGTCGTGCTTGACCGGGCGATCTGCGCCGTAACGCATGGAGGAATGGGTACCACGCTGAAGGCGCTCGACCGTGGAGTGCCAGTCTGCGTCGTACCCTTCGCACGCGATCAGGCCGAAGTCGCGCGACGCGTCCAGGTGGCGCGCTGCGGCACCCGGCTGCCGGCGAAGCGGCTCACGCCCGGCCGCCTTCGGGCTGCGGTGCGGAAGGCGGTAGCGATGGCCGACGGTGCGCATCGTGTCGCCGCCGGATTCGCTGCGACCGGTGGCGTGGCCCGAGGAGCCGATTTTGTCGAGCATTGCGCCCTCAATTCGGCGACAGAATGGAACGTGTAGCCGGGACATACCGTGTCGTGAGTGAGTCAACTTCAGGTGTTGCGCGGCCGAGCGGTCGCTTTACTACGACGCTTAACGCCCGTTGACGGCTTTGGCCGCGGTGCAGTGAGTTCGGCCTCAAACGTGGACATCGCTTCGATCATCGCCGCGAAGACGCGATGCGCAGCGACGAGGTCCCCGTCGCGTAAATCAGCGACGGCGGAACGCAGATGGGCGCCGAGCGGTTCAAAAAACGCGCGACCCAGCGCCATGCCTTGGGCCTCGTAGCGGAGCAGCGACTTACGGCGATCCGCCGGGTCAGGGTCCCGCCGGATATGCCCCGCCTCGATCATCCGGTCCACCAGATAAGTGATAGCTGCCGGCGACACGTCCATGCGTTGGCGAAGCTCCGACAAGGTCAACGGATCGCCTGTTGTCTCGGCCACCATGATGTGCAGTAAGGCTTGGCAGTCGCTGCTGTTGACCCCGTTGTGACGCGCGAAGTACCGGGCAATGCGATCGGATTGCGCAGTAATTGCCCGCATATCGACCGACATCAGCTTTTCCAGCTCCGCCCGGCCTGGCGGTGGATTCTTTACGCGCCGCTTGGTCACCTGACCGCTTCCTACTCAGCGATACATCGACAGCGTATCTGGAGCACGTTGAAGCGGCCGGTACACCCGTCACTTGATCCAGCGTGTCGCGTGGCGGTAGCAGTACATTACGACGCGAATATTTACATGAGACGAGCCCGGCGCGGCGGCCACAGCCGACACCACCATAGAAGGGCTATGGTGACGGCGCCCTGACATCAGTCAACGCAAGCCGTTCTACAGCGGCGTTCACCGAATCGATGATGGGCAACGAACCCTCGTAATTCAGCACTCGTAGCAGATGTTTCACTGCGTCGCCGGGTACGACCATCCACGCAAGACCGATCCCACGGCAGTGCTCGTCGATGCCGAGAAGTGTGCGCAAGCCTGAAAGGTCGAGGAAGTCGACATCGCTGAGGTCCACGACGAACTTCTGTTGCGCTTTAAGAGGTTCGGCGACGAAGGCTTGGAAGTGATTGAAGTTGCTGACATCAATCTCACCGGAGACCTCGACGACGGTAAAGCGCGCAGGGCCTTGCACGTGGAGTGAATAGGCCAGCGGGCCGCGCAGTTGCTCGCTGTGGCAAACACGGCGGGATCTTGAGGTTTGGGTTGGGGAACGCCCCTGGATATCCGACATTCGCGACTCCCTGTGACCGACTTGTCGGGGCTGCTAGACCACAGGCTGCGAGTTCAACCCTCTGTCGATAGTACAGGTTGTAACGACGGGCCGGCGCGGAAGCAGTCCGCACAATCTATTTCATATTCTTAACTATTAAGCAGAGTAAGGTGGCGGGTGTCGATGTCGGGGGGGAAGGCGAGGCTGGCGTCCATGACGATCGCGATGGCGCTGTTCACCAGGGACCTTCGAGTCCGCGACAACCCGGTGCTGACCGCCGCACACCAAGCCGGGGGAGCCGTAACGCCGGTATTTGTGCTCGACGACGCGATACTCGCCAGCAGCTACCTCACGCCGAACAAGGCTGCATTCCTCAGTTCGGCACTTCACGAACTCGACGATGAATTACGCCGAATCGGTGGGCGACTTATCCTGCGCCACGGCCAGTTAGTGACCGAGGTTGTGCGGTTGGTCCGCGAACTGTCAGTTACTGATGTTCACATCGCCGCTGATGTCAGCGCCTACAGCCAGCGGCGCGAGCAGCGGCTGAGTGACGCTCTGCAGAAGCAAGGTTGCCGGCTCACCGTGCATGCCGCCAGCGTGACGGCATCCGATCCCGGTGCGATAGCTCCGGCAGGCTCTGACCACTTCGCTGTCTTCACCCCGTACTACCGACGATGGAGCCGGACGGGTGGACGCAAAGTGTTGACCGGACCACGATCGCTGACGGTGCCTGAAACGCACAGTGAGGCGCTGCCCGATGCCGGAGAGCTCTGCGCCGGTCAACCGTCGCCGCAGTTGGCCGTCGGTGGGGAACGGACCGCGCGCCGACTGTTGCAACGTTGGCTTTCCGGCCCGGTCGATCGCTACGACGCTTGTCATGACGACCTGGCGGCCGATGCGACGTCTCGGTTGTCTCCGTATCTGCATTTCGGGTGTCTCTCCTCAACCGAAGTCGTGCAACGGACCGGTCGCGCTACCCCGGGACGCGAAGCGTTTGTCCGCCAACTTGCTTGGCGCGATTTCCACCACCAGGTCCTTGCTGCCCGTCCCGACGCGTCGCAGACGGACTATCGGGCCCGCGACGACGACTGGCGACACGAACCGCGATTACTCGACGCGTGGCGGCAAGGACGCACCGGCTACCCGATTGTCGATGCTGGGATGCGCCAATTGGCCGCTGAAGGGTGGATGCACAACCGGGCTCGGTTGGTCACCGCCAGCTTCCTGGCCAAGAGCATGTATGTCGATTGGCGGCAGGGAGCCGACCACTTCATGAGCCTGCTCCTCGACGGGGACATTGCCAATAATCAGCTGAACTGGCAGTGGGTCGCAGGCACTGGCACAGACACCCGACCCAACCGGGTACTGAACCCGCAGCGGCAAGCAGAGCGCTACGACCCTACCGGCGACTATGTACGCCGCTGGATTTGCGAGCTCGCCCACATCGAGGGCGCACAAGTGCACACACCCTGGGAGTTGGAGTCGCCTCCAGATGGCTACCCCAGCCGGATCGTCGACCACCTCGAAGGTGCTCGCCAGTTCAAGGCTGCGCGCTCCGGCGGAAACTAACAAAGCAGTTGTCACACCGAACGCGTGAGATTTAGCGGTGGGTATTCGGCAGATTTCAATCAGTGCGCTTCAGTGCGCTCGGCTTGTGCACGGCGTCCGAGCCGGTCTTGCTGCTGCGTACCTTGTATTGCGGCTCGTCCTTTGACGCGCGTACCTTCCGCCCGGCCGCCAAGGTGTCGGAGGTGATTTCCTGCTCCACTGTTCCGTGAACCGTCTTGCCATGACTCTTCCATTCGACATCCTCGCCCTTACGGAATTTCTTGCCACCCATGCGTTTCTCCGTTTCATTCATTCGATGGCACAGCGGCATGACAGCTATGCCTCAACCACACCCCGTGGTGATGTCGCGCGCGATGCCGCTGAACACGGTTTCTCGAACCGCAGTGGAGCCGGCCCAAAACAACTGCCCGGCAAGGCCATAAGGCTGAAAGAGTGCACGCTGCCAATAGACAGCCCCGCCGTTGCTACCGGGCCTCGCCGACATTTCCAGCCATAGCCGACCCGGTAATGGAACATCGGCGCGCAGCCGCAGTAGCCGCGGTCTATCGACGCGCTCCACCCGCCACCAGTCAAGGGCCTCACCGGTGTGCACTTGCGCGCCGGCGTTTGGTTGCCGACGCACGCCCAACAGCCGCGCAATTTTGCGGGCCCAGCCTTGAATCGGCCATGCCAACGGCGAAACCGACCATCGTCGCTTTTCGGCGACCATCGTTTCAATGGCTCGCCACAATGAGGCCGGGTCAGCGGCTACCCGATGTTGTCGGACATCGTCGTAGAGGAAACCACCGGACCAGTCCGGATCGGTGGGCAGCGGCTGCGACGGCGCACTGTCGCCATCGTCTTGTGCCCATCGGGTCCGAAGCTCCGGCTCGCGTACACGCGCCAGCGCGAGCGCTACTGCGTGTTCGTAATGCGTCAGCCCGCCGGCGGGCTCGGGAATGTGGCGCGTGATATCGGATTCGGAGCACACCACGTCGTTCTCCAGAGATTCCATTAATGAGACCGCCAGCCGGCGCGGGATCGGTGTGATCAGGTTGACCCACTGGGCCGACAGCCACGGCGTCAGCACCGGTACGGGGATCGCGATGCGCCGCTGCAAACCCGCCACTGCGGCGTACTTGCGAATCATCTCCATATAGGTAAAGCGGTCCGGGCCCCCGATATCAAAGGCTCGGTTTACTGTGTCCGGCAGCTCCGCGGCATGCACCAAGTAGTACAAGACGTCACTGATTGCGATGGGCTGCACTTGAGTGCGCAACCAGCGCGGTGTGACCATGAGCGGCAGCCGCTCGGTCAAATAGCGCAACATCTCAAAGCTGGCGGAACCCGCGCCGATGATGATCGCCGCGCGCAGCTCAACGGTGGGAACGCCCGATTCTCGAAACAGCCGACCGACTTGGGCACGTGAGGCCAGGTGCTCGGAGAGCTCCTGGCCGTCGGCAACGATTCCGCCGACATACACGATGCGCGTCACCCTCGCCTCGACAGCGGCTTCCGCGACAGTCGATGCCGCCCGGTTGTCGAACTCAGCGAAGTCCGCGCGCAGCAGCGAGTGCACGAGGTAATAGAGCACCTGCTGCCCGTCAAGCGCCTGGCGCACGTTGTCGCGGTCGGTGACGTCGCCTTCGACCACCTCTACCTGGTCGCGCCACGGCACATCGTCGAGCTTGGCCGGTTGGCGCGCCAGCACACGCACCGTATGTCCCGCGTGCAACAGCTGTGGAACCAGCCGCGTGCCCAGGTAACCGGTCGCGCCGAACACGACGCACTGCATTCACTCACCCCTTCTCGGGACGGCCGTATGAGCCGGATGCCCGTGCGTGCGCCGGCGTTCCTTCATCTCGGCCTCGAAGACGTGCCGACGCCCGCCAGTGAGCCGGACCCGCATCAGCCGCTCGAGCTCTTGAAAGCAGCGGTAATAGCCGTCGTCGTAGTCTTCGACGATTTGAAAGCTCCAGCGGCCCGGTAGCACGTTGCGTCCGATCAGTTCACCGCTGATGCGCTCGGCGAGTTCGGCCCGGCCAAGTTCTTGAAGCTGAGCCGATGCCTCGTCGAGTAGAAGGTCGGCGCGACCGGTGAGTTGATGAAACGCATACAGGTGCCCGCGCGCCCGCTCGACGGTTTCTAGCGCCTCCGAAACCTTGCCGGCCGCCTGCACGGCGCCGTCAGTAGCGCCGTCGGGACGGCAATGATTGCGTCGGCTGGCGCCGAATGCTGCCGTAGCCTGGGCGTTTTCTCCTGGGCGGCCGGCCGGGTCATCCACGGGCGTTGGCATGTCGGTTTGGTTCTCCCCTACTCGTATCGGCATGACATTCCCCCTGTGAACCCGCTTGAACCCTACTTTCGCCACTAGAGATTAAAATCTTTAATAGTTAAGTAAATGGTCATATCGCGCCGGGTCGTTTTCGGATGCCGTCCAGATCGGCTGGCGTGCAATGGGGTTGGTCGCGTCGAGCCGGGGTAGTCCCAACCCTGATTGTGACAACGACGGACAGGGATGAAGATGCCACTAAACCTAAAGCTGATGTTCAGCGTTGACCGAGTGATCCCGGCGTCGCCGCGCGTGGTGTGGAACACCTTGGTTGATGTTGATGCTTGGCCGCAATGGGGACCGTCGCTGGCCGACGCGCGGCTTGATAGGTCGGAGCGCGGTTTGCAGCTGGGATCAACAGGGCGCTTGCACACGCCGGTGGGCGTCGTAGTGCCTTTCGTTGTCACCGAGTTCGAAGTAGGCCGTCACTGGGCGTGGGCCGTTGCCGGCATGCCCGCAACTCGGCATAGCGTTACCCCGGTCGTGGGCGGCACCCGAGTTACGTTCGCGGTTCCCATGTGGGCGGGGCTTTATTGCCCGGTGTGCGTGGTCGCACTCCGGCGCATCGAGCGCATGGTTGTCGGCGCAGCGCTATAGGGTCACGGCATTTCGGTATCAACGGCTCCGAGCTTTATGAGGCTGGCAGTTTCCTGCGCCGCGCAGCCAACAGCAGCCACGACATGACAGCCGCACAAAAAGCAAGTGACTGCGCGGCGCCGGTGCGTCCATTCGGATAAAAGACGCCTTCCACGTAGCGACCAATGAAGCCTGTCGTCGGCAGTGTGTCCATACCTGCTCGCGCCCGCGCGAACGTTTCGAGCCACGTAAGCGGGCACGGAAGTTTCAACCAGACGACTCCTAGGCCCCAAGCAACGCACGGAACGTGCAACAGAATGGTGCGCCACCAGCGCAAGGCTAGAAATCCACCGCTGGGAACGTAGACGAGGAAAGCTGTGTGCGCGCTGACCGTCAACACGACGGCAGCGAAATATGCGCGCCGGGTGGCTGTTTGAGCTTGTTGCGGCGAACTTGCCCCGGGCGCATCCCGTAGTGCGCTGCTGCGCGCGTCGGACTGGGAACTCGGGCGGTCGATCACGAACCAGTACGTACCTGGTAGCGGCGCTCGGCATAAGCGAGGTCGTCTCGCCAGAGTCGGGTGGCGGCGTAGCGCATCAGCGGCGAAATGAGTCGCGACAGCCGGGATGCGAGAGGAAACCCCGGACGGCTGGAATGTGCGACGACGGCCTCCAACACGGCCGTACGTGGGCGTCCATCGGGGCCTGGACCGATTGGCGTGGCGTGCGTTTCGACAACGCTGCCAACTCCTTCGCCCTCGACGATCCGCATCACCACGGTCCGCGCGTCGGTGCACATGAACTCGGCAATCACCGGCACACCAAATCGAGCCATCCGAAAGGTGACTGCGACCAGAAAACGGTCGTCCTGCTCGGTCGGGGTGCTGAGGACGTCGAGATTGGTGAACGAATACGGGTGAAACCACGCGCCATGCCATGGATCGAGCCGGTTAGCGATGATGTCCACGGGTTCGCATATCCCGACCACTTTGGCGACGGCATGGACCGTTTCGCCGGTCGGCCGATGAAAATTCAACGGCTTCTCCGAGGGCGGCTCTGCGCCGATGTCGTCGAGTCGCACCCAGACGAGCACACCGTCGTCGTAACCCCGCAGCGGTGCCCAGCCGTACTCACAGCCTTCGCCGTCGAAGGCCAATCCGTGCCATCGGCACATCAGCGTGCTGTCGTGAACTACGCCGGTCGCGAGATCCGCCCCAAGATGCGGACAAGTGCGCGGGCCGACATGGAGGCGGTGCCGCTGGTCACGCCAGGCGACAATGTTGACTCCGGCGACGACGGCACCGAATGGACGGTCGGTGCGTACCTCGCGGCTCGCGGCAAATGCATACCAATTTCCGGTGAGTCGACGTTGGGAGCGGTCCAGCGCGCCATTGATGATGACCGGCTTTGCGTCGCGGTAGGTCGGTTTCTGGCGAGCCCACGACGTCGGTGGCACGATCTGCAGCGGCCAGCTCTTCGGCCACCGCTGCCGTACGTGATCTCGAATATTCATGAGGATCTCAATTTTTGACGATTCGCCAGCCAGCGCAGCGGCGCCCATCGGCCGCGGGTGGGCACCGTGGTCAGCGTATGACCGGCAAGCCCCCACTGGGCCAGTAGCCGGTTGGCCGCCGACCAGCCGGTGGTGGCGGCGCGCTCCATCAGCGCCACCGGAAGATCGACTCGAATCCCATCGCCGGCCAGCATCAGCCCGGGTTGTGGCGTGGTGATGCTCGGGCGGTGCGCGTAGGAGCCCGGCGTGAACAGCGGGCAATCGCTGCGATGGAGTACGCGTTCATGGACGATGTTCGCCTCCGCAGTCTCCGGATAGAGCGTATGTAGTTGCCGGATCGCAGACCCCCTGCATGGTGCGAAATGCAGTGCATAGGAGTGTAATTCGACAACGGAGCCGCGTCGGCGCTGAGCCCAGTCGCGGGCTTGGCTTTCATAGCGTTCCAACACGCTGATGTTGTCGAGCGGCTTATGGCCGGCGGTCCCCAGAAATGCCGGGCGGTGGCCCGCGACGGGCCGGTCAAGCCACAGGCGATGTACCGCGAAGGGCGGCGCGCTCCGCAGTTGCTGTATCTGGTTACGCCACGTGTCGTCGGCCAGGGTCATTGACGCTGCGGTGATTCGCTGCAGGCCGCCGATGTCAGTGGCCAGGACCACAGCGTCTGCCTTGAGGCGGTCATTGGAGTCGGTATGCACGCTGAACGCGTTGTCGGCCTCGACGTCGATGCGAATTGCACTGTGCCCAAGGTGGAACCGCACGTCATGCTCTTCGAGGTAGCGCTGTAACGGCTGCCACAGAGCGGTGTCGTAGTTCGATGTGGGAACGTCGAAGATGAGGCCCTCGCTGGAGCCGAGAAAGTAGATGTGGAACATCGTCGCCAACTCGGCTGCCGACAGCTGCGAGGGTTCGGCGAAAAAGCTGCGGGAAAACACTTCGAACGCCAGATGCCGTGCGGCATCAGGGAAGTTGATACCTTTCAAAAATGTTTCGGCGTCGATATGGTCCAGCCGCTGATAGATGTCGGGCAGAGACACAGTAGCTAGCGGCGCAGCGGCCCGCGCGTCGATGCGGGCCAGATCCGGGAGCCGGAAGGTGGGGCTTCGCATCGCGAACGCCAGCGCGTTCCACGGCGGTGTTCGGGGTAGGCCGCGGAAGCTGTCGCGCCGGCCGGCGCCATCGACTAGCGGATAGTCGTCGACGGGCGCGAGCATGTGCAGTTGCGGGTCGATCCGCTTCAGCAGGTCCCTCAGGTTGTAGTACTGGCGAAAGAATGCGTGGAAGCCGCGGTTCATGGCCAGTTCGGTGCCGTCATGGTTCTCGGTCCAGCCGCCGACCCGTCCGCCCAGATAGTTTTCGCGCTCAAGGATCGTGACCGCAACGCCGCGTTCCGCCAGTCCGGTTGCGGCGGTCAGCCCGGCGATGCCGGCACCGATGACCACGACAATTGGGCGTGACATCAATGCACTGGCATGGCGCAAACCCGTTGGGGGCGCGTGGGTTTGACGGCGACGATCGGTCATTGTGGCGCATCCGCGAGGAAGGTGTGCACGATATTGGCTTCCCAGCCCGGCATGGTTTGGCTGCGCACCGCGGTGAATCCGGCGTCGGAAAGCCGGCGCCGAAAACGTGCTGCACCATCGAATGCCAGCACGCTTTGCCACAAGTAGCGGTACAGCGTGGCGTCGCGCGTGCGCCACCACCCGGTCGGGATGATGATGCCCCAGCACACCGCATGCCATACCGCGGTGGCCGCGCGAGAGTCACGCACCGAGTACTCGTGTACGGCCAATGTGCCGCCGGGCCGTAGCAGCGCACAGAACTGTTGCAACTGCTTATCCGGCTCGGCGAGGTTGCGCACCAGGTACGCCGCCAGGATGCCGTCGAACGGTCCGGTGACCCCGTGGTCGGCCAGTTTCTCGACAGGGGCATGCACGAACTGCACTGAGGGTGGCCATTTCTTGCCGGCTGCGACATCAAGCATGCCCCGCGAAGCGTCGACGGCGACGATATCGGCTTTCGGCGCGACCGTGAGCAGCGCAGCAGTCGATGCGCCAGTGCCGCATCCGGCATCGAGCAGTCTTAGCCCGTCGCCGTCACCAGGCAGTCGCATGCGGCGTGCCGAGCACCGCAGGTGCGGGTGATAGCCCGGATTTGCACGGACCAACCGGTCGTAGGCAACCGCGCCGGCGTCGAATGCGCGGGTTAGCCCGTCGTCGGAGCCGAGCCTATCTGCGCACACGTTGGCGTTCCCATAACAGCAGCACCGCAGTGAGCATCGCGAAGCCGAACAAAAAATCCTCGACCGGGATGTCGAACGGAAACCGCAGCCCGCTGATCTGGCGCTCGTCATAGCTGACGATGGGGGCGCTGCGCTTGGTCAGCCAGCCGTCCACCGGAACCTGGAAACCGAGCACGATCAGCATCGACAACCAGTAGGCGGGGCGCCGAAACAGACCGGTATGCAGCAATGCCAATTCGATTCCGAAGACTGCCAGCACAGCCAGTAGGGCCGGCAAGGCATAGCCCAACCCTGTCATCGTCGGCTCACCCAATCGAGAATTGTGCTCACCGCGTTAAAAGTCAGCAGAGCGCATAACGGAATTACGATGAAGAACAAAACCTCCTCGATCGGCACGTGAAACGGAACGCGCAGACCGGTGATGTACGCAGGGTCATAGGTCCAGATGTGGCAGGCCACCGCGATTTCATCCCAAATCAGGAAGAGCACGGCGACGGGTAACACCGCGCGGACGATTCGTCGCGGTTGGCGGTAGACCCCGCGTCCGAACACCTCCAACGGTGCGGTGATTGCCAGGCATGCGGCCAGGACGAGCAGATATTGCCATCGATCGCTCATGCCGCACCTGTTTCGCCGGCACGGGCCTTCCATGCACGAATCAGGCCCGCACCGGCTACTCGCAGTCGTCGGGCGGTACCGACTGTGGCGCGCCGCCCGAAAACCGCGAAGTCGTTGTCTTCGATCTCCTCGAGGATCTCGGAATACAGCGTCAAAGCGGTTGCCACGCAGGGCCGGGAGCGAGGCGCCAGCGACGCAATCCCGTCGGCGGCAAACCGATATGTCTGCCGGGCGATTTCGTGCTGGGCGGCCAGGGCGCTGCGCACCCAGGTATCGGTGCGATGATGGTGGTGGCACCACATCAGCACATCGCGATCCACACAAAAACTGGCGAGTTCGTCTGCGGGCAGGTAGATCCTGCCCCGCATCAGGTCTTCGTCGACGTCACGCAGAAAGTTGGTGAGCTGAAACGCCCGCCCGAGGGCCGCGGCGTAGGGGGTGGCCTCCGCCACGGAGCAAATGGTGCCGAGTATCGGAAGTAGTTGCAGTCCAATCGCTTCCGCTGACCCTCGCATATAGCGGTTGAGCGCCTCGCGGTTGGGATAGTCGGTGACGGATAGATCCATCCGCATCGACGTCAGGAAGTCATCGAATAAAGCCGCATCGATGTCATAGCGGCGTGCGGTGTCGCTGACCGCGGCGAGTACGGGATCTTTATGGTGGTCGCCGCCGGCGAAGAACCGATCGCATAGCTCCTGCAGTCGTAGCGTTCGGACATCGATTGTCAAATGCGGGTTGAAGTCATCGAGGATATCGTCGGCGTAGCGGGCGAATCCGTATAGGGCATGCACCGGAGGCCGTTGGTCGGGCGCCAGCAATCGGGTGGCCAAAAAGAACGTGCGCCCGTGTGCGGCATTGATTTCGCGGCAGCGGCGATACGCGTCACGCAGCCGGGGGTCGTCAATGCCGGCGGCGTCGAGTTCGCTACGGATCATGGCAACGAAGCTTTCAGGTCGAGGTGTTTCCGTGATCGGCCGACGACCCCGGTGATGCGGTCGGCCGCCAGCCGCCCGGAGATCAGCGCGGTCGGCACACCCACGCCCGGGACGGTCGACGATCCGGCCAGCACCGCGTTGTCGATGCCGCGCACGATGTTCGCCGGGCGGAATGGCCCTGTTTGGCCAAAGGTGTGTGCGAGCGCGAACGGTGTGCCGGCGGTCATACCCTGACGGGCCCAGTCGACTGGGTTGATGACGTCGAGCACCCTGGCATCGTCGCCCAGGTCCGGTATTAGCCGGTCCTGCACGGTGTCCACAATCGTTTGCGCGTATGTCTGACCTGTGACCGACCAGTCGACCGCGCACGTGGAAAGGTTGGGCGCCGGGGCGAGCAAATAGAGTAAGTCTCGTCCGGCCGGTGCGAGCGTCGGATCGCCGGCGGTCGGCCGGGTGACAAGCAATGACGGATCTCGCATCAGCCGGCCGTCGCGAATGATGTCGGTGAACGTGTGCTCCCAGGAGTCACCGAAAAGAATTGTGTGGTGGGCGGTCGACGGGTGCACACGGCGGCAGCCGACGTGAACCACAACCGCAGACGGCGATGAGCGCAAAGCACGCAGGCGACGCGGTGTACGGCCGAGTAATTCGTAGGTCTGGGGTAGTTCGGTGGTGAGTACTACCGCATCACAGTCGATTCGCTGGCCTTGGTCGGTTCGGATGGCGGTGATTTCCCCAGCGGCGCGGTCGAGGCCGGTGACGGTCGATCCGTAAAGAAACCGCACACCGGAGTCGGCTGCCGCGGCAGCCAACGCGTCGGGTAGCGCTCGTACACCACCGCGGGGGAAGAAGACGCCCGAGATGGTGTCCATGTAGGCGATCACCGCATAGGCCGCCAAGGCGTCCTGCGGAGCCACACCGGCATAGAGCGACTGGAACGTGAAAACCCGCCGCAACCGCGGGTCGGTGATGTGTCGCTTGATCATCGTGTCCCACTTACGAAATCCGCCCATCACCGCCAGCTTTGCCAGCTGCGGCGTCAACAGATCCAGCGGTGAATCGAAGTTCGCGCCGATGAAGCCGTCGATTTCGATGCGGTACAGGCGGGTCAGCCAGTCACGCAGCCTGCGATAGCCGACAGCCTGCTGGTGGCCGGCGAAGGCTTCGATGGCGCTGGCCATTTGATCCGGGTCACGGTGTACATCGATCCAGCTGCCGTCGGCGAACATGGCCCGATAGGCCGGGTCCACCGGCAGCAGTTGCAAACGGCCGGCGCAAGTCTCACCCACGGCAGCGAAGGCATCGTCGATGATGTCCGGCATCGTCAGGACCGTCGGACCGGTGTCGATCCGGTAGCCGTCGACGTCCAGGCGGCCTGCCCGTCCGCCGGGCCACGGTTGCCGCTCCACGACGGTGACCGCCCGACCGCGCCCCACCAGATGTAGGGCTGCAGCCAGGCCCGCCAAGCCGGCGCCGACGACCACCACGTGATCGCTACGTCTCCAGACAGTTCGCATCAGTGCAAAATTCCCGAATTCATGCGGCTCATTCGTCGCGCTCTGTGCACGCGGTCGCCATGTTTGCCAGCGCTTCTCGCAACGCTTCGTCGATTGCCATGTCGGCCAATGCTTTTTGCGCCGTCGCCACGTTCTCGCTGATCATGTCTTCTATCCACTGCACAGCTCCCGTTGTGGCAATCAGGGTCTTCCATCTATTGAGTGAGGAGTCCTCCAAGTGGCCGCTGCTCATTAGTTCGGTCAACTCGCGGCGGGTGGGCGGGTCCGCCATCTGCTGCGCGGTCACCATGACGCTCGTTGCCTTGCGTTCAAGCAGGTCAACGCCATCGGGCTTGCCTGTGCGCGCCGACGAACCGAAAACACCCAGCAGGTCGTCGCGCAGCTGGAATGCCTCCCCGACGGCGGCGCCGTATCGGCCAAGCTGGGAAATTGTGTAACTATCGCAACCGGCCATCGCCGCGCCAATCTCCAAGGGCCGGCGCACCGTGTAATTACCCGACTTACGTCGTGCCACGATCAAAACGGACTCCAAGGATGGTTGATCGCGGACGTCGCTTGTCAGGTCGGCGAACTGGCCTATCGCCAACTCCACGCGCATGGCGTCATAACGTGGCCACACTTGCTGCAGGCGAGGAAAGTCCATGCCACATTCGCGCAGCATCTGCTCGGCCCAGATCAGACACAAATCGCCAAGCAGAATCGCCGCCGATTCGCCGAACCGGCGTGTTGAACCGGATAGCGCCTTCCCGCGGTGCCAAGCCGCCAATTGGATATGCACCGCCGGCCGGCCTCTCCGTTGGGGCGACTCATCCATCACGTCGTCCTGTAGGAGCGCGAAGGCGTGCAGCAACTCGAGGCTGGCGGCCGCGCGCAGGGCCGCGTCGTCGGCTTCCGCCCCACACAGCCAGCCCAAATACATGAATGACGACCGCAGGCACTTTCCGCCCGAGACGAACTTCAGCAGGATGTCGCCGGCCGCATCGATACCTGCGCGATCCAACTCCGCAGTGCGTGCGGAGACAAACTCCGACACGTGAAGAAGCACAGCATCCCGAACACTCGCACGCCAGGCATCGAAGCTGCCTGCGTCCACTCCGTCAGTAGCGCCCGGCAAACCCACTGCGGGCATGAACGACAAACTAGAAAGTTCGCTCACCGACGGCCCTTTCTGAACGTTTGTCAGCGGCTTGCTCGGCTGGCTTAACCTCACGCGGTCATACCCCCCTGACGGCACCTACAAACACTCCAAAAAGGGCTGTTGCCAAGACAACGCTGACTCCTGATGGCGGTCAGACTGCTCGACAAAGCCAGTTCAGTTCCTTAAACGTTAAGGTACTGAAGTTTTGCCGTGGTGGCTACCAAGAGGGCAGCAGCAGTCACAAATCGGGGTCTTCTGCCGTCGTTATCGCTGGAGCGAGTCGTCCAGCGCTGCGCGCAGCCCTTCGGTATCGGCCACGGTCACGGTCAGCGCGGAGTGGTCACGCAATCCGATAACCCGGCGAATCGGCGGGTCGAAGTGGATGCAGACGCCCGCGGTGGCATTCGTTCCGAAGGTCAGGCCGTCGTCGGCCATGGACAGCCGTGGTCCCACCGCAGTCCACCACCGATACGGCCCGGTCACATGGGCATCGTCGATCTGCTGCAGTGGGACCTCGACCCGAAAGGGCCCGAAGCGGGCAATCAATCGGCTATCGGTGAGCGTGACGCCCTGGGTGGTGGGCCAAACCCGGAACGGCAGCCACATGGGCACCAGCCGAGGGTCATAGCGATACGGGAAGTAGCGCCCTTGCGGCTGTTGCTTCGTCATGCCGCCGCCCGGCCCAACAGGTGGCACAACGCCGGCTCGAGGCTGGGTTGGCGAAATCGGTGACCGGCGCTCTGCAGACGGGCGGGGTTGACCCGTTGACTTGCGCAGGCCAGTTCGCGGGCTCCCTGGTCGCCAAGCAACAGTCGCGGCCCCAGCGCGGGTACCGGCAACACCGCCGGCCGGTGCAGCACGCGCGCGAGAGTGTGGGTGTAGTCGATGTTGCGCACCGGTTCGGGGGCCACCGCGTTGACCGGCCCGGACAGTTCGGTGTCCCACAGCCCGCGGTGGTAGATGTCGATGAGGTCGTCGAGGCCGATCCAGGACAGCCACTGCCGGCCGTTGCCGACCCGCCCGCCCAGTCCGGCGCTGAACAGCGGACGCAGCAGGCGAAGCGTTCCGCCGCTCGGGGATTGCACGATACCGGTGCGGATGCGTACTACCCGGTTTCCGGCTTGTTCTGCCGGCACTGTCGCATCTTCCCAGTCGGCGACGACGTCGGCGAGGAACCCGTCGCCGCGCTCGCTGTCCTCGGTAAGAATTTCGTCGCTACGGTCGTAGCCGTAGAAGCCGATCGCCGACGCGCAGATCAGCACGGTTGGACCGCCGGGTGTTTGGGCGACGAGTTCGGCCAGCCGCCGGGTGGGGTCGATTCGGCTGTCCCGAACCGCGCGTCGGTGGTCGTCGGTGAAGCGCCCGGCGATCGAGGCGCCGGCCAGGTGGATCACCGCGTCGACACCGGCCAGTAGGCCCGGGTCTGGGCTATCCGGATCCCATTGCCGCTCAGTGGCATTGGTTGGTCGATGCCGCACCAGCCGGATGAGACGGTGCCCGCCGGTGGACAGAAATGCGCTCAACGCCGACCCGACCAGCCCGGAGGACCCGGTGATCGCGACGGTCAGCGGCCGCAGACCGTGTTCGGCCGCCTGCCGGTGCGCGGCCAAGTCGTCGGCAAGTTGGCGATGGCGGTAGCCGAACATCGGCCGAAGCGCCCGCTCGGGCACCGGTGTTGCAACTCGGTCGATCACCCGGGTCCGATCAGTGTCGACCTCGTCGAAGTCGTGGGTGTGGCGCCACCGGACCGCGATCCGGGCGGGCAACGAGGCCAATCCGGCGCTGTCGATCTCGTCGACGAAACGTCTTGGCGGGTCGTAGAAGTCGGGCCGATGCTGGGCCACCCAGCGAAGCCCGCCCGGCAGTGCGAGGGTCGCTCGGCCGTTCTCCAGCGAGTCGGCTTCGGCGACCAACCGCATCGGCTGCCACGGCGGCGACAGCCGGGTGAACGCCCCGGGGCGGGCATGCCAGGCGAACACCTCGTCGCGTGGCGCATCGATCACACTGGAGTAGACCAGGCCCATGACTCGACGGTACCGGCCTTTTCGGACTACCGGTCGGGTAGTGCGTGGGCGACGATGGGCAACCGGGGCAGGGGTTGGCGTTCGCGACGCTTTGCCGCCAGGTACACCTGGGCGGTCTCCTCGGCCACGGTGTGCCAATCGAAGTCCGAAGTCAGCCGCTGCCGGGCGGCGTGCGCACGGCGCTGCGCGGCGGCCGGGTCGTCGAGCACGGCACCGACCGTCTTGGCCAGCTGGGCCACGTCGCGCGGTGGGCAAGACATGCCGGTCTGGCCGTTGATCACCGCCTCGCCCAAACCGCCGATGTTCGACGTCACCAGCGGAGTTCCGGCCGCGGCGGCCTCCAACGCCGCTAGCCCGAACGGCTCGTAGTGGCTGGGTAATACGGCTGCGTCGGCGCGGTGCAGCGCGGCCAGCAGGTCGGCATGGTCGAGCCGCCCGACGAAGTTGGTTGCCTTGAGCACCCGGTGTTTTCGCGCCTGGTCGATGAGCCAGTCCTGCTGGGTGCCCTCGCCGGCAACGGTCAGCGTCGTTCCCGGATGGGCTCGCCTGATCCGCGGCAATGCGGCGATCGCGTCGTGTACGCCCTTCTCGTATTCCAGACGGCCCACATACAACAGCTCCGGTGGACCGGTGCGGCGCCGGCGGGCCGCGAATGGCCAACGCCCCGCGTCGATTCCATTGCGAATCACCGTGATCTGGGCCAGCCCCGGACCGAACAGTTCGGTGATCTCGTCGCTCATCGACGCCGAACAGCTGATCAGCGAGTCGGATTCACGCACCAGCCATGACTCGAGGGCGTGCACCTGGCGGCTGACAGGGCCGGACACCCAGCCGGAATGCCGGCCGGCCTCGGTCGCATGGATGGTGGAAACCATTGGTACGTCGTGGAACTCGGCTAGTGCCATGGCTGGATGGGCCACGAGCCAGTCGTGTGCGTGCACAACATCGGGGGTGAAGTCCAGCGATAGCCCGGCGCGGGTCATGGCGTGTCCCATGGCAAGGGTCCAGGCCATCATGTCGTCGGCGAAGGTGAACTCGTGCGGGTCCTGCGCAGCCGCGACCACCCGCACGCCCTCGCTGAACTCCTCTGTCGACGGATGCGTGCTCGGGTCGGTTCCCGTCGGTCGGCGGGAGAGCACGACGACCTCGTGGCCGGCTGCAGCCAGTGCCGTCGACAGGTGGTGGACGTGGCGGCCCAGGCCGCCGATTACCACCGGCGGGTACTCCCACGACACCATCAAGATCTTCATGCGGTTGCCCACCTTTGGCGCGCCCACACTTGGCGCGAGCGTGCGTGTCCCCGGTCCGTACACGGCGTGTCGGACCGGGGACACGCACGCTCGCGGGAGAAGGTGACCCTCAGCATGGCAGCCGCCGGGCGTCGAGGGCGCCGAACAAACCGTCGGCACGATTCCAGCCGTCGGCCAGCCGCTGGGCGACCTCGCGGCGGCCCGACGCCAACGCATCGGCGATCTCCCGGGTGGCGTGGGCGTGCAGGTGCGCCCGGTAGCGCGCGTAGTCGGCGGCGGAATCCTTGCTGACCATGAACGGCCAGTCGCTGGAGACCGTCAGCAGCGTCTCACGCAGGATCTGGTCGGCAACCTGATCGCGGGGGATCGGCCCATCCAATGACGCGTTCTGGGTCAGCGCCTTGTCGACCGTACTCAGCGCGGTGTCGACCACCTCGGTGTTGAGCTGGACCAGATCGGCCACTTTGTCCCCGGACCACACCTGCCAGTCCTTGCCGGAACCCCAAGAGCTGGGCGGCAATTCGACGGCAGAGCCGACAAAACCGTCGGCGATCGCGTCGCTCAAAGTGCCGACCCGCACCCCGGCTTCGGGCAGGGCACGCAAGACCCGCTCCAGCCATACCGGTCCCTCGTACCACCAATGGCCGAACAATTCGGTGTCGAACGCAGCGATGACGTGGGCCGGCCGCCCGATTCGCTCGGATTCGGCCAGCAGTCGGCCGCGGACGACGTCGACGAAGTCGTCGACGTGGACGTCGACCGCACGGTCGGCGCGCTCGGGATCGTAGGGCGCCTTGGCGTCCGAGGGCACGTTGCGGCCGGTGACCCGGGCCGGCTTCAGGCCGGTGCGATGGTCGTAGGTGTGGAAGTCGCGGTAGGCGGCGTGACCGGGGTAGCCGGACTTCGGCGACCACACCCGGTAGCTGACTTGCAAGTCACGCCCGAACGCCACCACATCGGTGTCGCCGACCGGCCGTCCCAACGCGGTATCGCCGTGCAGCGAGGGGCCGTCGACCATGAAATGCCCGACTCCGGCTGCGGCGTAATCGTTTTCCATGCCCGGGGCGTAGGCACATTCGGGAGCCCAGATCCCGCTGGGGGTGTGCGCCAACCGCTGCCGAGCGTCGGCCAGCCCTTCGCGCAGCGCGAACTCCCGCAGCCGCGGATGCAGCAACGGCTGAAACGGGTGCGCCAGCGGGCCGCCGAGCAACTCCACCGTGCCGGCATCGACGAGGCCGCGCAGCAGTGGGCTGCCGCCGTGGTGCCACAGCGTGGCGAAGTCCTCGAGGGCCTGGTCAGCTTCGGCGCGCTCGCGAATCCCGAAGTCCCGCAACGGCTCCGGTAGGCTGGTGGCCTCGGTGGCGCGCAGCCCCCAGTTGGCCAGCCAGTGGTACATGCCGTCGAGGCAATAGGGGTCGTCGAGTTGGGCGGTCACCACCGGCGTCATCCCCAGCGTGACCACCCGGTGCCGGTCTTCGCCGGCCAGCGTGTGCAGTACCCGCAGCAGCGGTAGGTAGGCCGCCGACCACGACTGGTAGAGCCACTCCTCGCCGACCGGCCAGCGGCCGTGGTGGGCCAGCCACGGCAGATGCGTGTGCAGCACCAGGGTGAACAAACCGGGGACCCGGTCGGCGGAATGGCTCACGGGCGCACCGCGATCGCGACGAGATCCAGGCTGGCGTCGATATCGCGGTCGGCTGCGTCGACGATCTCGAAGTCGGCGGCACTGACCGCAGCGACATCGGCCAGCAGGTCGGGTGGCCAGGGGGCGTCGGCCACCGCCCGGGCAACCTGAGCGTCGATGATCGAGCCCCCGTGCCGGGCATCCATGTCGGCCAGCCGCGGTCCGTGGAAGACCCCGCTCAGCGTCACTGTCGCGAACCCGGCGTCGAGCAGCAACTGCCTGAGCTCGTCGGCATTGAGCTCGCGGGTATGAAACGGGTTGATCGGGGTGTCGCGGCCCGGTGAGAACGTGATCCGGTTCGGCGTCGACACCATCAGCACCCCCGACGGCCGCAATACCCGGGCGCATTCGGCGACGAACTGTGTCTGATCCCACAGATGCTCGATGACCTGGAAGTTGACCACGGCATCCACCGACGCGTCCGGCAACGGCAGCGCAGCGAGGTTGCCGTGCATGACCTCCACCCGTGGATAACGTGCGCGCACATGAGCGACCGTCGACTCGTCGTAGTCCAGCGCGACCACTCGGCGCGCCACCGCGGCGATCAAGTCGGCGCCGTAGCCTTCGCCGCAGCCCGCCTCGAGCACTTCGCGGCCGGCGCAGCGCGAAGCCAACCGCTGGTAGACGACCTCGTGGCGGCGAAACCAGTAGTTCTCCACGTCCAGGCCGGGAATGGTGCGCTCACCGGTCAACGGCAGTGCGGCGTCGACCGGGGTGTGCGGAACGTCGGGAACTAATGCGCTCATTGCATAGGGAGGCTAGCCCCTGCGGCGCCGATCGCGAATGGGGTCACCGCAGACGGGCGGGCAATCGGGCCTAGCACGACCCGCTATGGTGTGAGAGCGAACCGCACAAAGTTACCGCTCAGTAACATGCGTGTGTGGTGGCGTAAGACGTGACCCAGGTCCTGCAGTCGACGGCTGTGGGACTCCTTCGAGGAGGACGAACCACACTTATGACGAACATCGTGGTCCTGATCAAGCAGGTCCCAGACACCTGGTCGGAGCGCAAGCTCACCGACGGCGACTACACGCTGGATCGCGAGGCCGCCGACGCCGTGCTGGATGAGATCAACGAGCGCGCCGTCGAAGAGGCGCTGCTCATCCGGGAGAAAGAGGCCGCCGACGGCACTGAGGGGTCGGTGACCGTGCTGACCGCGGGCCCGGAGCGGGCCACCGAGGCAATCCGCAAGGCGCTGTCGATGGGCGCCGACAAGGCCGTCCACCTGCTCGACGACGGGATGCACGGCTCCGACGTCGTCCAGACTGGCTGGGCGCTGGCCCGTGCGCTGGGGACCATCGAAGGCACCGAGCTGGTGATCGCCGGCAACGAATCCACCGACGGTGTCGGCGGAGCTGTGCCGGCCATCATCGCCGAGTACCTGGGTCTGCCGCAGCTCACCCACCTGCGCAAGTTGTCGGTCGAGGGCGGCAAGATCACCGGCGAGCGGGAGACCGACGACGGCGTGTTCACCGTGGAGGCCTCGCTGCCGGCAGTGGTCAGCGTCAACGAGAAGATCAACGAGCCACGCTTCCCGTCGTTCAAGGGCATCATGGCCGCCAAGAAGAAGGAAGTCACCAACTTGACGTTGGCCGAGATCGGTGTCGAGGGTGACGAGGTCGGGCTGGCCAACGCCGGGTCGAAGGTGCTGGCGTCGAACCCGAAGCCACCCAAGACGGCCGGTGAGAAGGTCACCGACGAGGGCGATGGCGGCACCAAGGTCGCCGAGTACCTGGTCGGCCAGAAGATCATCTAAGACCCCTAGACCCGAAAGATACGGACATAACTCATGGCTGAAGTACTCGTGCTCGTCGAGCACGCTGAAGGTGCGCTGAAGAAGGTCACCTCCGAACTGATCACCGCCGCCCGTGCGCTGGGTGAGCCGGCTGCTGTCGTGCTCGGTGCGCCCGGAACTGCCGAGCCGCTGGTCGACGGCCTGAAGTCGGCTGGCGCCGCCAAGATCTACGTCGGCGAATCGGAGACGGTCGACAACTACCTGATCACCCCGGCGGTCGACGTGCTGGCCGCATTGGCCGAATCGGCGGCGCCGGCGGGCGTGCTGCTGGCCGCCAGCGCCGACGGCAAGGAAATCGCCGGCCGGCTGGCCGCGCGGATCGGCTCGGGGCTGCTGGTCGACGTCGTCGACGTCCAGGCCGGCGGCAAGGCGGTGCACTCCATCTTCGGTGGCGCCTTCACCGTCGAGGCCCAGGCCACCGGTGACACCCCGGTGATCACCGTGCGGGCCGGCGCAATCGACGCCGAACCGGCCGACGGCGCGGGAGAGCAGGTCACCGTCGAGGTGCCCGAGCCGACCGAGAACGCCGCCAAGATCACCTCCCGTCAACCCGCCGTCGCCGGCGATCGCCCGGAGCTGACCGAGGCCACCATCGTGGTCTCCGGCGGTCGTGGTGTCGGCAGCGCCGAGAACTTCAGCGTGGTCGAGGAATTGGCCGACGCGCTGGGCGCTGCGGTCGGTGCCTCGCGTGCCGCGGTGGACTCCGGCTACTACCCGGGCCAGTTCCAGGTGGGCCAGACCGGTAAGACGGTGTCGCCGCAGCTCTACATCGCACTGGGCATCTCCGGCGCGATCCAGCACCGCGCCGGCATGCAGACCTCCAAGACGATCATCGCGGTCAACAAGGACGAAGAGGCGCCGATCTTCGAGATCGCCGACTACGGCGTGATCGGCGACCTGTTCAAGGTCACCCCGCAGCTGACCGAGGCGGTCAAGGCCCGCAAGGGATAGCTTTTGCTGCGTGACCAGACGTAAAAGCCCCCGCACACCCGGTGTGTCGGGGGCTTTTACGTCTGCTCGGCACCAGCTCACCGGCCGCGGCGCCGAGTGCGCGCAACTGGACGAACTCCTTACGGCGGCCCGGGCCGGCCACAGCCAGATACTGGTCCTGCGCGGCGAAGCCGGCATCGGCAAGACGGCGCTGCTGGGATATCTCAGCGACGCTGCCGCCGATTTCGAGGTGATTCGCGCCGCCGGGGTGGAGTCCGATATGGAACTTGCCTACGCCGGGCTGCAGCAGCTGTGCGCCCCGCTGATGGACCGCCTCGGAATACTGCCCGAACCGCAGCGCGAGGCGCTGTGCATCGCGTTCGGGTTGAACACCGGGCCCGCCCCGGACCGGTTTCTGGTCGGGCTTGCGGTGATGGGATTGCTCGCCGCGGCCGCGGGAGAGCAGCCGGTGTGCTGCATTGTCGACGACGCCCACTGGCTGGACCGGGTTTCCGCCCAGACGCTGGGGTTCGTGGCGCGCCGGCTGCTGGCCGAGCCGATCGCGCTGGTGTGCGCGCTGCGCGAACCCGTCGACGGGCTGACCGGGCTGCCGAGGCTGATGCTGCGCGGCCTGGCCGACGCGGACGCCCACGCGCTGCTGGAATCGGCGCTGCCCGGCCCGATCGACCCTCAGGTCGCCGACCGGATCGTCGCCGAAACCCACGGCAATCCGCTGGCGCTGGTGGAGCTGCCCCGAGGGTTGTCCGCGGCCGAGTTGGCCGGCGGCTACTACCGCCCGGACGTGCAGCCCGTCGCCGGGCAGATCGAGCGGCACTTCCTGGCCCAGATCCGGTCGTTGCCCGACGACACCCAACGGGTGCTGCTGGTGGCCGCCGCGGAGCCGGTGGGTGATGCGACGCTGCTGCTGCGGGCGGCCGAGTCGCTGGGGATTGCGCCCGGTGCGTTGGCCCCCGCCGAGGAGACCGGACTGCTCGAAATCGGTGCGCGGGTGCGGTTTCGCCACCCGCTGGTGCGTTCGGCGACCTACCGCGCGGCATCGGGCGCCGATCGCCGCGACGCCCACCGCGCCCTGGCCGAGGCAACCGACCCGGCGCACGACCCCGACCGTCGCGCCTGGCATCGCGCCTACGCGGCGGCCGCTCCCGACGAGTCCGTCGCTGCCGAACTGGAACGATCCGCGGGCAGGGCTGCGCTGCGTGGTGGGACCGCCGCGGCGGCAGCGTTTTTGACCCGGGCTACCGAACTGACTCCCGACGCCACCGTGCGCGGAGCGCGTGCGCTCGACGCCGCCGAGACCAAGCGCGCGGCGGCTGAACTCGACGCCGCCGGTGAGTTGCTGGCCATCGCGGAGCTGGCGCCGTTGGACGAGCTGCAGCGGGCCAGGTTGGGGCGCATGCGTGCGCAGCTGGCATTCACCCGCAGCCGCGGCAGCGCTGATGCGCCCGCGCTGATCGGTTCGGTGCATCAATTCTTCGACGCCGCAAAGACTTTAGAGTCCCTCGACGCCGCTATGGCGCAGGAGGCCCTGTTGGAAGCGGTCAGCGCGGCCATGTATGCCGGCCGGCAGTTCGGCGCGGCGGCGCGTGCGGACACGGTGGCGGCCCTGCTCGCCCGGCCGGACACCGACGCCACCCGCCCGGCCGATCTGCTGCTGCGCGGCTTGACCACCCGGATCAGTAAAGGCTGCGCGGCCGGCGTGGCGCCGATGCGCGCGGCGGTTGCGGCGATGACCCCCGAAACCTGGTCGTGGCAAGCGTTTCCGATCGCCCACGAAGCTGTCGTGCACGATCTGTGGGACGACGAGTCCTGGTACCGGATCGCCACCGACGCGGTGCGGGTCGCCACCGACGGCGGCGCGCTGGCGATGCTGCCGGCGGCCTTGACGACTCGCGCCGGGGTGCACGTGCAGGCCGGTGAATTCGCGTCAGCGCGGGCGCTTATCGCCGACGCCCGAACCCTGTCCGCCGCTGCCGGCCATACGCCGGTGCGTTACCACGAGTTGGCGTTGGCGGCCTGGGTCGGTGACGAAGCGGAGGCAACCGAGCTGATCGAGGCCG
The DNA here is from genome assembly GCF_059812285.1 of Mycobacterium sp. NGS62. Lineage (NCBI taxonomy): Bacteria > Bacillati > Actinomycetota > Actinomycetes > Mycobacteriales > Mycobacteriaceae > Mycobacterium > Mycobacterium sp. NGS62. The sequence continues at coordinate 424,456 of NZ_JCALCK010000002.1, forward strand.
CCACACGGGACGCGGGCACCCGCGGAGAGGGCCGGGTCAACGCCTTAATCGGATATGCCACCGCGGTGTTGCGTATCGGTCTGGGCCACTACCCGGTCGCCTGCGCCGCGTTGTGTCGGGCGTGTGAATACGAAGATCTGGGTCTGTACGGCTGGAATCTCTTCGAGCTGGTGGAGGCCGCCATACGCGCCGACGAACGCCCGATCGCTCTCGATGCGCTGGCCCAACTCGAGGAACGCACCCTGGCCGCCGGTACCGATTTGGCACTGGGGGCGCGGGCCCGGTCTCGGGCGCTGCTCAGCGACGGCCGCACGGCAGAGAACCTCTACGTGGAGGCGATCGAGCGGCTGGGCCGCACCCGCATCGTGGTGCAGCTGGCCCGCGCCCACCTGGTGTACGGGGAGTGGTTGCGTCGCGAGAAGCGCCGCACCGACGCGCGCGATCAACTGCGGACCGCCCACGAGATGTTCAGCCGGATGGGAGCCCACGCGTTCGCCGACCGCAGCCGACGGGAGCTACAGGCGACCGGGGACACCACCAGCAAGCAGCCAAATGCTTCCGGTGGCGTGTTGACTCCCCAGGAACAGCAGATCGCCGAACTGGCCGGCGCGGGTCTGACCAACCCCGAAATCGGAGCGCAGCTATTCATCAGCGCACACACCGTCGAATGGCACTTGCGCAAAGTGTTCGCCAAGCTGGGAATCCGGTCCCGCCGCGAACTGCGCGACGGCTCCTGGCGTTAGACCATCCGCCAGACCACGGACTTTCCAGGGTTCCCCCGCGGCCACCGGGGTGCCAGTGTTGTCCCATCACCGCCGGGATTCACGAACTGGGAAGGGAACCAATGAAGATCACCGTGATGGGCGCCAGCGGGCAGATCGGCTCCAAGGTCGTCGCGCTGCTGGGCGCCGCCGGCCACGAGACCGTGGCCGCTTCCCGCAATACCGGCGCCGACGTGCTCACCGGCAACGGCCTGGTGGAGGCGCTGTCGGGCGCTGACGTGCTCGTCGACGTGGTCAACTCGCCAAACTTTGACGACGACCCGGTGATGGAGTTCTTCACCAAGTCGGCGACCAACCAGGTGGCCGCGGCCAAGACCGCCGACGTCAGCCACTACGTCGTGCTGTCCATCGTGGGGTGCGACGGCCTGCCCGACAGCGGCTACATGCGCGCCAAGGTGGCCCAGGAACGCATCATCACCGAATCGGGGCTGCCCTACACGATCGTGCGCGCGACCCAGTTTCACGAGTTCGCCGACGCGATCACCGCGTCGCTGACCGTCGACGGGGAGGTGCGGGCCCCGGACGGGCAGATCCAGCCGATCGCCGGCGCCGACGTGGCCGCCGAAGTGGCCCGGGTCGCCCAGGCAGCGCCCGTCGACGGCATCGTCAACATCGGGGGGCCGGAGAAAATGAGCTTCGCCGAGCTGGCCAAGCTGGCGCTGGCCCACCGCGGCGAGGACTTGCCGATTGTCGTCGACCCGTCGGCGGTCTACTTCGGCACCCAGGTTGGTGACACCGGCCTGGTCACCGGAGAGGGCGCCGTGTTGGCCAGCACCCGGTTGGCCGACTGGCTGGCAGCGCAGTGAGCGAACTGCACGACCAGACCGCACTGGTGACCGGGGGCACGGCGGGCATCGGCCTCGAGTCCGCGCGGCTGCTTGCGGCCGAGGGCGCCGCGGTGATCATCACGGGTCGCTCCCGTGACCGCGGTGCCGCGGCCGTCGCCGAGCTGGGCGGCGGGGCGCGTTTCGTGGCCGCCGACCTGTCGGATTTGGAGTCGGTGAAAGCCCTTGTCCGGCAATGTGGTGACGTCGACATCGTGGTGAACAACGCGGCCAGCTTCCCCGGCGCGTTGACCGTGGAACAGGACGTCGCATCATTCGAGTCGACCTTCGACACCAACGTGCGCGGCGCCTACTTCCTGGTTGCGGCGTTGGTGCCGGGCATGTTGCGCCGCGGGCACGGCAGCATTGTCAACGTCACCACGATGGCCGCGTTCAAGGGCATCCCCGGCGCCTCGAGTTACAGCGCGTCCAAAGCCGCGCTGGAATCGCTAACCCGCACCTGGGCGGCCGAATTCGGGCCCCGCGGGGTACGGGTCAACAGCGTCGCGCCCGGGCCCACCGCCACCGACGGCGTCGCCGCCGAGTGGGGCGACACCAACGACGAGTTGGGCCGGGCGTTACCACTCGGCCGGACCGCCAAGCCAGCCGAAATCGCCCAGGCCGTGCTGTTTTTGGCATCACCCCGGTCGAGCTTCATCACCGGTTCGACACTGCACGCCGACGGCGGCGGAGCCGCCGCCTGATCCGGCAAGCCGGCTGTCGCCGAGTGCGCGCACGTCAAGTCCCTCGAGCGTGCCGGCGTCACGCCATGCGGCAAGGATGTCGGCGTATTCGGTTGGGCTGCCGAAAAAGAAGCTGTCCTGGTTGAGTCTCTTGGTCGCTTGGCCTTCGCGGTTGTAATAGCCCGGCGTGCACGCCTCACGCCGTCCGGCGATGACGCTGGAGCGTTGCATGACGGCGTCGACCCAGGCTGCTTCGGCGCCGGCAGTGGCTTCCAGCTCCGCCACGCCGCGCTGTAGCGCCCAGGCGATCACCCAGGCGATGTGTTGGGACTGGGTGTCGATGAGGTAGGGGAAGTTCACCGTGAAGCCGGACTGCGCGATGCTTTCGATGAAGCAGTTCGGAAAGCCGTTGATCTGCAAGCCGTGAAAAGTGCATATCCCGTCGGCCCATTTGTCGGTGAGGGTGCGGCCGTCGCGACCGACGACTTCGAAGCCGGTCCGTTGCCGGTAATCGGTGCCGACTTCGAACCCGGTGGCGAAAATCAGGCAGTCCAGGCCGTATTCGACACCGTCGACGACGACGCCGCTTTCGCTGATCTGCTCGACCCCGCGGCCGCGAGTATCGACCAGGGTCACGTTGGCGCGGTTGAATGCCTGCAGGTACTCGTCATGGAAACATGGCCGCTTGCAGTAATACCCGTACCACGGCTTGAGCGCCTCGGCGGTGGCGGGATCAGTGACCAGCGAATCCACCCGCGCCCGAATCTCTTCCATCTTCGCGAAATCGGCCAGCTCCGCTGCGTTCGGTCCATCGGCGTTCACGATCGGCATCTTCTTGGTGAGGCTGGTCCAGGCGTCGTCAACCAGATCCTCGTCGGCTTGGCCGCCCGCCGTGAGGATTTGGAAGTTCTCCATGCGCCGGCGTTGCCAGCCCTGCGGCAACGTCGCTGCCCATTGGGGGTCGGTGGGCCGATTGGCCCGTACGTCGACAGTTGACGGGGTCCGCTGGAAGACGACGAGGCGCTGGGCCGCTTCGGCGAGGCGGGGAACACACTGAATGGCTGTCGCGCCGGTCCCGATGATGCCCACCCGCTTGTCGGACAGCTCGGTGAGCTCTGGGCCGGTGTAACCGTAATCCCAGCGGCTGGTGTGGAAAGCATGGCCGCTGAAATCCGTAATGCCCGGGATACCAGGGAGTTTCGGCTTCTGCAGGTACCCGTTGGCCATTGCCACGAACCTGGCGCGGATACGATCACCACGGTCGGTGCTGATGATCCATCGCGATTCGACCGGGTTCCAACGGATTTCACGTACCTCGGTGTGCAGACACGCGTTTCGGTACAGGTCGTAGTGCTCGGCGATGCGTCGGCAGTGGGCGAAGATCTCCGCGCCTTTGGCATACTTCTCGGTCGGGAGGTAGCCGAGCTCCTCCAGTAACGGTAGGTAGACGTAGGATTCGACGTCGCAGGCGATACCGGGATAGCGATTCCAATACCAGGTACCGCCGACGTCGGCGGCTTTGTCGATCAGCCGCACACCGTCGACGCCGAGTTGTTTCAAACGCGCTCCGATGAGTAGCCCACCAAAACCCGCGCCGACGACCGCTACGTCAACCGCGTCGGCCAGCGGGTCGCGGGTGAAGCCGGCATCGGCCCACGGATCGTCGCCGAAGCGGGCGAAGGCACCGCTGATTTCGACATATTGATCGATTCCGTCCGGCCGCAACCGTCGTTCGCGCTCGTGGGCGTACTTGACGCGCAGCGCAGCGGGGTCGAAAGCCGCGCCGTCGACGTTAGCCACGGCTGAATAGTGAACTAATTTTCACGACACGGCAATGCCTGCCGCGGCAAGCCTACTGCGCCTGAATGAGCTGGGTCCCGTCCGCGTCGAAGAGTTCCTTGGACCACTGGGCGAGGAGCTCAGTGCTGTCCCAGTCATCGGGGTGGAACCCGGGGCGGGTGTAGGCGGCGATGCGACGACGGGTCTCGGCGCTCAGTAGTGGCGATTTGCGGAAATCGTTGAGGCTGCGCAGCAGCCGCCGCGGGTTGTAGGACGCGCGATCGCGGGCCATCGACCGGACCGTCTGGATGACCATCTCGGCCAGGAAGATCGCGGTGCCTATCCGCATGGCCCGCACCCGGGTCCGCTCGGTTCCGCCGACCGCCTGGAAGACATCGAAGGCCACCGCTTTGTGCTCGCACTCTTCGAAGGCGTGCCACAGCAGTATTTGGCGCACATCCGATCGGCCCAGCAGGTCCAGCATCTGCTCGTCGGTGAGCAGGAGCTCCGCCAACGTCGCCGTGTAGTGCTCCAGGGCGGCGGTGCCGGCCAGGGCCATCTCTGTGGAGAACACCTTTTCCAGCTTGGCCAGCAACCACGTGACGTGGCGGTCCAGCCGCGCGGTGGGATAACCCATTTCCTGGAGTCGCTCGTTGAGCATCCGGTGTTGGTGGCGGTGGGTGGCCTCTTGGGCGATGAACCCTTTGACCGCCTGTTGCAATTCCGGGTCGGTGACCTGGTCGCGGTAGTTGCGCACCGACCGGATGAAAAAGTCCTCGCCCTCGGGAAACACCGCAGACAGCACTGCGACGAAGTGGCTCATCACCAGGTCGTCGCCGGCGAAGTGTTTCCGGGTGCCCGTGGGAAGCGTGAACTGGACCCGGCGGGCTTTCAGTGCCGGGCGCTTGGCGGGTGGTTGGGACATCTCCGGTCTCCTGTCGTTACGAAGCTCACATCTGACTTTACGCCTAGTCAGATAAGAATGACAGACTTGGTCCGTGAGCCCGGCGCGGATTTATGGCGGCTTGACCGCCGAGCAGCGTGAAGCCGGGCGCCGGGCGCGCCTGATCGACGCGGCAATCGAGCTGATGGGCACCCGAGGCGCCGCCGACACCACCGTGACCGCGGTTTGCGCCACGTCCGGGGTCACCTCGCGCTACTTCTACCAGCACTTCGCTGACCGTGACGCACTGCTGCGGGCCGTGGCCGACCAACTCCGCACCACCATGCAAGAGGCCATCGTGGCGGCCATCCCCGAGGGCAGCGCCGCGCCCGATGCGTTGGCGCAAGCCCCGATTCGCGCGCTGCTGACCATGATGCGCAATGATCCGCGGCTGGGCCGGATTCTGTTCGTGGAATCCGGCACCGAGCCCACCCTGCGCCAACTCCGCAGCGAGCTGATGGCCAGCTTTGCCGATTTGGTCTGGCAACAGGCCCGGCTGCACCTGAACATCTCCGATTCCGCGCTCAAGGTCGGCGAATTGGCCGCGATCGTGGGTGTCGGCGGGGTCTTCGAAGTGTTGCGCCGCTGGGCCGACGGCGAACTCGACTACACCCCGGATCAACTCGTCGAGCACTGCGCCGGGTTGCTGGGCAGCCTCGCCGGCTACGTCCTGGCAGACAGCGCCGCCGAATAGCGTCGGTATTCTGGGCGGGTCATGGTCTACCTGGATCACGCCGCCACCACCCCGATGCATCCCGCTGCCATCGAGGCGATGACGGCTGTGCTGGGTACCGTCGGCAACGCCTCCTCGTTGCACACCACGGGCCGGGCGGCGCGACGGCGGATGGAGGAGTCGCGCGAGCTGATCGCGGCCAAGCTGGGTGCGCGCCCGTCCGAAGTGATCTTCACCGCAGGCGGCACCGAGAGCGACAACTTGGCCGTCAAGGGCATCTATTGGGCACGCCGCGACACCCAGCCGCGCCATCGCCGTATCGTCACCACCGCCGTCGAGCACCACGCCGTGCTGGACGCGGTCGGCTGGCTGGCCGAGCATGAAGGCGCCGAGATCACCTGGTTACCCACCGCCGCCGACGGGTCGGTGTCGCCGGCAGCGCTACGCGACGCGTTGGAAGCCCACGACGACATTGCGCTGGTGTCGGTGATGTGGGCCAACAATGAAGTCGGCACCATCATGCCGATCGCCGAGCTCGCGGCGATCGCCGCTGAATTCGATGTCCCCATGCACAGCGACGCCGTGCAGGCGGTCGGTCAGCTGCCGGTCGACTTCGCGGCCAGCGGGTTGTCCGCGCTGAGTGTGGGGGCGCACAAGTTCGGTGGTCCACCCGGCGTCGGTGCATTACTACTACGCCGAGACGTCTCCTGTGTCTCGCTGTCGCACGGCGGCGGCCAGGAGCGGGACATCCGCTCCGGCACACCAGATGTCGCCGGCGCCGTCGCAATGGCCGCCGCCGTGCAGGTCGCGGTCGACGGGCTGCAGGCAAATAGTGCGCGGCTGCGCACGCTGCGTGACCGGCTGATCGACGGTGTGCTGACCGAAGTCGACGAAGTCCGCCTCAACGGCGCCCGCGAGCCGCGGCTTCCGGGCAACGCCCACTTCACCTTCGATGGCTGCGAAGGTGATGCGTTGCTGATGTTGTTGGACGCCAACGGGATCGAGTGCTCGACCGGCTCTGCCTGCACAGCCGGGGTGCCGCAGCCGTCGCATGTGCTGCTGGCAATGGGCGCCGACCCGGCCAGTGCCCGCGGGTCTTTGCGACTGTCGTTGGGGCACACCAGCACTGACGCCGACGTCGATGCCGCACTGCGGGTGCTGCCGGGTGCGGTATCGCGCGCGCGGCAGGCTGCGCTGGCCGCAGCGGGGGCACCGCGATGAAGGTCCTGGCCGCGATGAGCGGCGGCGTGGACTCCTCGGTGGCCGCCGCGCGCATGGTCGATGCCGGCCACGATGTGGTCGGTGTGCATCTGGCGCTGTCGCAAGCGCCCGGGACGCTGCGTACCGGCTCGCGGGGCTGCTGCTCCAAGGAGGATGCCGGCGACGCCCGCCGTGTCGCCGACGTACTGGGAATCCCGTTCTACATTTGGGATTTCGCGGACAAGTTCAAAGAAGATGTGATCGACGACTTCGTGTCGTCCTACGCGCGGGGAGAAACGCCGAACCCGTGTGTGCGATGCAACGAGCGGATCAAGTTCTCGGCGCTGGCCGCTCGTGCGCTCGCGCTGGGCTTCGACACAGTGGCCACCGGGCACTACGCCCGGCTGGCCGACGGGCGACTGCGCCGCGCGGTCGACCGCGACAAGGACCAGTCCTACGTGCTGGCGGTGCTCACCGCCGAGCAGCTGCGCCACGCCGCATTCCCGATCGGCGATACCGCCAAGCCGCAGATCCGCGCGGAGGCCAACCGTCGCGGCCTTGCGGTGGCCGAGAAACCGGACAGCCACGACATCTGCTTCATCCCGTCCGGCGACACCCAGGCCTTCCTGGGTGCCCGCATCGGGGTGCGACGAGGCGCCGTGGTCGACGGCCAGGGCACCGTGCTGGCCGAGCATGACGGGGTGCACGGCTTCACCATCGGGCAGCGCAAGGGCCTGGGCATCGCAGGCCCCGGCGCCGATGGGCGTCCGCGCTACGTCACCGCCATCGACGCTGACAGCGGCACAGTTCGGGTCGGTGCGGCCGCCGATCTCGACGTGTGGAAGCTGACTGGGCACCAGCCGGTGTTCACCGCCGGCACGGCGCCGTCCGGGCCCATCGAATGTGCGGTCCAGGTACGCGCGCACGGCGAAACCGTGAATGCCGTCGCGGCATTGGCCGGCGAGCGCCTCCACGTAGATTTGCGGGCTCCGCTGCGCGGGGTGGCGCCCGGTCAGACATTGGTGCTCTACCGTCCCGATCCCGACGGCGATGAGGTGATCGGCAGCGCCACGATCTGTAGCTGATCGCCGAGCGTGAAGCCACTGCGAAATTCCGACCAGATTTTCGCAACCATTTCACGCTCGGCGCGGTGGCCGTCGGCGTGGTGCCGGCCGCGTTAGGGAATGTTGGCGGCGATGTTGGTCATCACCATGTCGGACACCGACGCCGGGAAACCGCAGAAGGTGACCTCCATCAACACCACCGACTTGACCCGATAGTCGCGGCCGCAGTCGCCCGGACGGGTCTGCAGCGACTGGGTGTCGGCGCGCCAGCGGCCGACGAATGCCTTCCCGACCGAACTGGACCCGCAGTGATCGACGGTTTCGACCAGGGCGTCGAAGGCGTGCTGAGCGGTGTCGGCATCACGGTAGGCCGCGGCGCCTTCGGAGATCAGCCCGCCCCGGGGCGGGTACTGAAAGGTGGTCTTGTGGAACTCCTCGACGTCGGGCCCGAAGGTAACGGTCTCGGCGTAGACGAACCGGCACTCCGGCGGTGCTGTGCCGGCGAGCGAGTCGATGTCGATCGGCGACTTGCCATCCATCGACGGGATGATCGTCAGGCGCTCGTCGGCGCCGGTGATCGCGCGCATCCGGAACTGATCGAGTAGGACCTGGTCGACGTCGACACCTAAAACGGGTCCCGCGCCGAACGCCGGTAGCGCCGTGCCGCCCACCACTCGGGTACATGCTGCGGCCAGCAACGCCGCACCACACATCAGCAGTGGGCGCCACATTGTCTCAAGGGTAGTCGCGAGGTGCCAGTACGGTTGGCCGGTGAGCGTTTTCGCAACCGGCAGCGGAACCGGGTCATGGCCGGGGACTTCTGCGCGGCAGGCCGCCGAGGTCGTGGTCGGCGAGTTGGCCGGCGCGCTGGCCCATCTCGTCGAATTACCCGCCAGGGGAGTGGGCGCCGACACTATCGGGCGAGCCGGCGGGCTGTTGATCGACGTGGCCATCGACACGGTGCCGCGCGGCTACCGCATTGCAGCGCGACCCGGCGCGGTCACCCGCCGGGCGGCCAGCCTGCTCGACGAGGACATCGACGCGCTCGAAGAGGCCTGGGAAACCGCGGGCCTGCGGGGCAGTGGGCGTGCAGTCAAAGTGCAGGCGCCCGGGCCGGTCACGCTGGCCGCCGAATTGGAGCTGGCCAACGGACACCGGGCGATCACCGACGCCGGCGCCGTGCGCGATCTCGCCGCGTCGCTGGCCGAAGGTGTCGCCGCACACCGCGCCACGGTGTCGCGCCGGCTGGACACTCCGGTCGTGGTGCAGTTCGACGAGCCTTCGCTGCCGGCGGCGCTGGCCGGGCGGCTGACAGGTGTGACCGCGCTGAGCCCGGTGCACCCGATCGACGAGGCGCTGGCCACCACGCTGCTCGACAGCTGCGCCACCGCTGCCGGAGCCGACGTGATGGTGCACAGCTGCGCGGCCGAATTGCCGTGGAAGGTGTTGCTGCGTAGCAGTATTCACGCGGTATCGGTGGATGTCGCAACATTGCAGGCCGCCGATTTGGACGGGGTCGCCGAGTTCGTCGACTCGGGTCGTACGGTCATGCTGGGGGTGGTCGCCTCGGAGCCGCCGGCGCGGCGGCCCTCGGTAGAAGAGGTCGCGGCCGGCGCCGTCGCGGTGATCGACCGGCTGGGGTTCGCCCGGTCGGCCTTGCGCGAACGGATCGGCATCAGCCCGGCCTGCGGCCTGGCCGGCGCGACCCCCGAGTGGGCCCGCGCGGCCGTCGAGCTGGCCCGCAACGCCGCCGAGGCGTTCGCGGATGACCCCGAGGCGATCTGAGGTGATAGCCATGTCAGCGCCCTCCGATAGCCTGCCAAGGTGAGCTCACCAGAAGCTGACCCGGTCCCGCCCGACATTCGGCGGCAGTGGCGGGAACTGGCCGACGAGGTGCGTGAACACCAGTTCCGCTACTACGTCCGCGACGCGCCGATCATCACCGACGCCGAGTTCGACACGCTGCTGCGGGAACTGGCCGCGCTCGAGGAGCGCTACCCCGAGTTGCGGACCCCGGATTCACCCACCCAACTCGTCGGCGGCGCCGGCTTTGCCACCGACTTCACCGAAGCCGAGCATCTGGAACGGATGCTGTCGCTGGACAACGTGTTCAGCACCGAGGAGTTCGACGCCTGGGCGGCCCGGGTGCGCGCCGAGATCGGCAACGACGCGCATTACCTGTGCGAGCTCAAAATCGACGGGGTCGCCCTGTCATTGGTGTACCGAAACGGGCGCCTGGCCCGCGCGGCGACCCGCGGCGACGGGCGCACCGGCGAAGACGTCACACTCAACGCCCGCACCATCGACGACGTCACCGGACTGCTGACCGCCAGCGACGACTATCCGATACCCGATGTCCTCGAAGTGCGCGGCGAGGTGTTCTTCCGGCTCGCCGACTTCGAAGCGCTCAACGCCGCATTGGTCGAAGACGGCAAGACGCCGTTCGCCAACCCGCGCAACAGCGCGGCAGGCTCACTGCGCCAGAAGGATCCGGCGGTGACCGCCCGCCGCAAGCTGCGGATGATCTGCCACGGCCTGGGCCGCACCGAAGGATTTCGACCGGCCACGCTGCACGACGCCTACCTCGCGCTGCGGGCCTGGGGGTTGCCGGTCTCCGAGCACACCGCCCGTGTCGACGGGCTGGCCGGCGCACACGAGCGCATCACCTACTGGGGTGAGCACCGCCACGACGTCGAGCACGAAATCGACGGTGTCGTCGTCAAAGTCGACGAGGTATCGCTACAGCGTCGGCTGGGCTCGACGTCACGCGCGCCACGCTGGGCGATCGCCTACAAGTACCCGCCCGAGGAGGCGCAGACCAAGCTGCTGGACATCCGGGTCAACGTCGGCCGCACCGGGCGGGTCACTCCCTTCGCCTACATGACACCGGTGAAGGTGGCCGGGTCGACGGTCGGGCTGGCCACCCTGCACAACGCGTCGGAGGTCGGGCGCAAGGGCGTGCTGATCGGTGACACCGTGGTGATCCGCAAGGCCGGTGACGTGATCCCCGAAGTGCTCGGTCCCGTCGTCGACCTGCGAGATGGCTCAGAACGCGAATTCGTCATGCCCACAACATGTCCCGAATGCGGGACGACGTTGGCTCCGGCCAAAGAGGGCGACGCCGACATCCGCTGCCCCAACTCGCGGTCCTGTCCGGCGCAGCTGCGGGAGCGGGTTTTTCACGTCGCGGGCCGCGGCGCGCTCGACATCGAGGGACTGGGCTACGAGGCGGCCATCGCGCTGTTGAAGGCCCACGTCATCGCCGACGAGGGCGATCTGTTCACCCTCACCGAAGGCGACTTGCTGCGCACCGAATTGTTCACTACCAAAAGCGGTGCGCTGTCGGCCAACGGCAACCGGCTGCTGGCCAACCTGGACAAGGCAAAAAAGCAGCCGCTGTGGCGGGTGCTGGTCGCGTTGTCGATCAGGCATGTCGGCCCGACCGCCGCACGTGCGCTGGCCACCGAGTTCGGCAGCCTAGACGCGATCACGTCCGCGTCGACCGAGCAGTTGGCCGCCGTGGAGGGGGTTGGCCCGACGATTGCCGCCGCCGTCACCGAGTGGTTCACCGTCGACTGGCATTGCGCGATCGTGGACAAGTGGCGCGCTGCCGGGGTTCGAATGGCCGACGAGCGCGACGCCAGCGTGCCGCGCACGCTGGAGGGGCTGTCCATCGTGGTCACCGGCTCGTTGACCGGCTTTTCGCGCGACGACGCCAAGGAGGCCATCGTGGCGCGCGGCGGCAAGGCCGCCGGCTCGGTGTCGAAAAAGACCGCCTACGTGGTTGCCGGCGATTCACCCGGATCCAAATACGACAAGGCCGTCGAGCTGAATGTGCCGATTCTCGATGAGGACGGATTTCGAAAGTTGTTGGCCGACGGGCCGGACTAGCCTGAACAGGTCGGGGCCGTTTGGGATAGGGATTGCCGATGACTGACGTTGACGTGCATCACGACGGATATCCGGCCTATCGCCGGAAAGTTCGCTTCGACTGGTCGGATACCCCGCTGCACTGGGTACCCGACGACCCATTCGCCACGCACATGATGAACGTGCTGCATTTGTTGCTGCCGGCCGGCGAGCGGTGGTTCATCCAAGTCGTCAACGAGGCCGAACCGATGGTGGACGATCCGGAATTGCGGGCGGCGATCAAGCCATTCATCCAACAGGAATCGTGGCATGCCTTCGCGCACCAGTTGGTGCTGGACCACTTGGCGGAGCAGGGCATCGACACCACTGCGTACACCGCAAACCTCCAAAAATGGTTGTCCAGACTTGGTGATCAGCGTCCGAATTGGCCGAAGCCACTGCAGCGGTGGTGGCTTTACCGGCGCCTTGCGGTCGTCGCGGCGCTCGAGCACTTCACCGCCGTGTTGGGGCAGTGGGTGATCCAGAACCGTGGCCTCGACTACGCCGGAGCCAACCCGGTCATGCTCGACTTGCTGCGCTGGCACGGTGCCGAGGAGATCGAGCACCGGTCGCTGGTTTTCGACGTCTACCAGAACCTGTGCGGCAACTATCTGCTGCGGGCGTCGACGATGCTGTCCACCGCGCCGATTTTCCTGATCCGCTGGCTCGCGGGCGCGCGGTTCTTGATGGCGCGTGACCCAACCGTCGATGCCAAACCGCGGTGGCGGGACTGGCTGCGCGCCGCCCGGCAGTACCGACTGCCGGGACCGTGGCAGCTGATCGTGAGCGCGCAGTTCCGCTATCTACGGCCCAGTCATCATCCCAGCACCGAGGCCTCCACCCAGATGGCGATGGATTATCTGCAGCATTCGCCCGCAGCACAAGCTGCCCGCGAACGGGCGAAAGGCTAAAGGCCGCAGTCAGCGCAGCAGCGTCGCCACGATGCCGGCCAGATAGCCCAGCCGCGCCACCTCGGACGGCCGGAACGCCGGGCCGCCGGGACGACCGAGCATCACCGCGGTGTGCGGTTCGCCCAGCGGCGCCGCGACCAAAGTGGTGTCCATGTCGCGCCACAGCTGCGGCACCCAGCCCGCCGTGCCGTCCAGGGCGGTGGCACGTTCGAGCGGTAGCCATGGCGCTTCGTCGGGCTGAGTTTCCGGCGCGCCGCGACTGCCGACGACGAACTGAAGCTGTTCGGCCGAATGGCGCAGCACCGCACACCAGCCCACCCGCAGCACACGCGGCGCCTCGTCGGCCAGCACTTGCAGCTTGGCTGCCGTGTCGCCGGCAGCAGCGATGTGGTCGATGAGTTCCAGCTCGCGGTGTGCCTCCAGCAGCCCGGTGTGCGGGCGAACGCTGTCGACCCACACTCCGTTGAGCGCTTCGGCGGCCGTGATCAATCTGTCCGGCATCGACCAGGCCGGCAGATCGACCACCAAGTCGTCGATCGCATAGCCGGAGCCACGCTCGACCACGTCCAGCGACAGAATGTCGGCGCCCGCCGAACCCAGCGCGACCGCCAGCGAGCCGAGGCTGCCCGGTCGATCGGCCAGCCGGACCCGCAGCAGATAGGAAGACACGCGCACACTGTCGCACAGTGCTGATCGGGCGGCGACCCGCAGCGCCCGGCTCTGCCGCGCTTGCGATCGCCGCCGGCTGATCGGGCGGCGACCCGCAGCGCCCGGCTCCGCCGCGCTTGCGATCGCCGCCCCATTAAGCTTTGGCCTCGTGTCTCAGATCTCCCGTGACGAGGTGGCCCATCTGGCTCGGCTGGCCCGGCTGGCGTTGACCGATGCTGAGCTGGACAGCTTCGCCGGTCAACTCGACGCCATCCTGACCCACGTCAGCGCCATCCAGGCCGTCGACGTCACCGACGTGCAGGCTACCTACAACCCGTCCGAGACAGTCGGCGATACCCGGCCCGACGAGCCCGCCGCGTGCCTGACTCAACAGCAAGCACTCGACCAGGCGCCCGAAGCCGTCGACGGCCGCTTCGCCGTCCCGCAGATCCTCGGAGAAAGCCAGTGAGCGACATCCTCCGGTTGGACGCGGCGACGTTGGCGGCCAAAATTGCGGGCAACGAATTGTCGTCGGTGGAAATCACCCAGGCCTGCCTGGACCAGATCGAGGCCACCGATGACCGCTATCACGCCTTCCTGCACGTCGCAGCCGACACCGCGCTGCAGGCCGCCGACGCGGTCGACAAGGCGGTCGCGGCCGGCGACGAGTTGCCGTCCCCGTTGGCCGGGGTGCCGCTGGCGCTCAAGGACGTGTTCACCACCGTCGACATGCCGACCACCTGCGGGTCGAAGATTCTGGAGGGCTGGCGCTCGCCGTACGACGCCACCGTCACCGCAAGGTTGCGCGCGGCGGGCATTCCCATCCTCGGCAAGACCAACATGGACGAGTTCGCGATGGGCTCGTCGACCGAAAACTCGGCCTACGGCCCGACCCGCAACCCGTGGGACGTCGAGCGGGTGCCCGGTGGTTCGGGCGGTGGCAGCGCCGCGGCGCTGGCCGCGTTTCAGGCGCCGCTGGCCATCGGCACCGACACCGGCGGCTCGATCCGCCAGCCCGCCGCGCTGACCGCAACCGTCGGCGTCAAACCCACCTACGGCACCGTGTCGCGATATGGGCTGGTGGCCTGCGCGTCGTCGCTGGATCAGGGCGGTCCGTGCGCACGGACCGTATTGGATACCGCGCTGCTGCATCAGGTGATCGCCGGCCACGACGCCAAAGACTCGACGTCCATCCCTTTGCCGGTGCCCGATGTCGTGGCCGCCGCGAAGGCCGGCGCATCCGGTGACCTCAACGGGGTGCGGGTCGGCGTCGTGCGGCAGCTGCGGGGCGAGGGTTATCAGCCCGGTGTGCTGGAGTCGTTCCACGACGCCGTCGAGCAACTGACCGCGCTCGGCGCCGAGGTGACCGACGTCGACTGTCCGAACTTCGATCACGCACTGGCGGCCTACTATCTGATCCTGCCCTCGGAGGTGTCCAGCAACCTCGCTCGCTTCGACGCCATGCGCTACGGCTTGCGGGTGGGCGACGACGGCACGCACAGCGCCGAAGAGGTAATGGCGCTGACCCGCGCCGCCGGGTTCGGGCCGGAGGTCAAGCGGCGCATCATGATCGGCACCTACGCGCTGTCGGCGGGCTACTACGACGCCTATTACAACCAGGCGCAGAAGGTGCGCACGCTGATCCGCCGCGACTTGTATGAGGCGTACCAATCGGTCGAGGTGCTGGTGTCGCCGACGACGCCGACCACCGCGTTCCGGTTGGGAGAAAAGGTCGACGATCCGCTGGCCATGTATCTGTTCGACCTGTGCACGCTGCCGTTGAATCTGTCCGGCCACTGCGGGATGTCGGTGCCGTCCGGGTTCGCGCCGGACGACAACCTGCCGGTCGGATTGCAGATCTTGGCACCGGCGCTGGCCGACGACCGGCTCTACCGGGTGGCCGCGGCCTACGAGGCCGCCCGCGGCCCGCTGCCATCGGCCATCTAGTCGCGGGCAGGGCCGACCACCCGGCAAGATGGGGCTATGCGGATCGGGGTTCTTACCGGAGGCGGCGACTGTCCAGGGCTCAATGCGGTTATCCGGGCGGTGGTACGCACCTGCGACGCCCGCTACGGCTCATCGGTGGTCGGATTCCAGGACGGCTGGCGGGGGCTGCTGGAGAACCGTCGTCTTCAACTGCGCAACGACGACCGCAATGACCGGCTACTGGCCAAAGGCGGCACGATGCTCGGCACCGCCCGGGTGCATCCCGACAAACTGCGGGCCGGTCTGAACCAGATCAAGCAGACGCTGGATGACAACGGCATCGACGTGCTGATCCCGATCGGCGGTGAGGGCACGCTGACCGCCGCGCATTGGCTGTCCGAGGAGAACGTGCCCGTCGTCGGCGTGCCGAAGACGATCGACAACGACATCGACTGCACTGACGTGACTTTCGGTCATGACACCGCGCTGACTGTGGCCACCGACGCCATCGACCGCTTGCACAGCACCGCCGAGTCGCATCAGCGGGTGATGCTGGTGGAGGTGATGGGCCGGCATGCCGGCTGGATCGCGCTGAACGCCGGGCTGGCTTCCGGCGCCCACATGACCCTCATTCCCGAACAACCCTTCGATATCGAAGAGGTGTGCCGGCTGGTCAAGCAGCGTTTTCAGCGCGGCGACTCGCACTTCATCTGTGTGGTCGCCGAGGGCGCCAAACCGGCCGTGGGTTCGATGACGCTGGCCGAAGGAGGCCTCGACGAGTTCGGTCATGAGCGGTTCACCGGGGTGGCCGCACAGCTGGCGGCCGAGGTCGAAAAGCGCATCAACAAGGATGTACGGGTGACCGTGCTGGGCCATGTGCAGCGTGGCGGCACCCCGACCGCCTACGACCGGGTACTGGCTACCCGGTTCGGGGTGAACGCAGCGGATGCCGCCCACGCGGGCGAATACGGCCAGATGGTGTCGTTGCGGGGTCAGGACATCGGCCGAGTGGCGCTGGCCGATGCGGTGCGACAACTCAAGCTGGTACCGCAGAGCCGCTACGACGACGCCGCGGCCTTCTTCGGCTAGCAGCCGGTGTCGCCTGCTGTTTACCCGCGGGCCATGAATTCTTCACGAAAATCCGGATATTCCTTGGGTTTTCGCCCCCTCCACCGGTGCTACGGTCGGAATTATGATTATCCGCGGTAGTGGTCGCGGCGTACTTCAACAGCCGGCCCCGCTGGCGCAATCGCAAGGTCCGCCGCCGCGGCGCCGGCCATCGCCTGGTCGACCGATTCGGGCACGGTCCGCGCCGGGTGCCGTGCCGCAGTCCCGAGACGATCCCCCCGCCTACCGCCCGCCGTCGCCGGCGGACATTCGCGCCACCGTGCCGGTAAGACAGGCGCAGGCGCCTGCGGTTGATCGGCAGGTGCCTGCCGCTGTTGCCCCCGACAGCCAGCAGGAGCGCGACACCCAGCCCGCCGCCAAACGCGACTGGCGGAGCCTGCTGGTCCGGCTGACGCCGGTCGACCGCGGCCCCGGAAAAGCGCGGGCCGATGAACTCACGCTGCGCAACCGGATCCGAGCATCCGTGGACAACGCATTCCCGATCGCGGTTCTCAACCTCAAAGGAGGTGTCGGCAAGACCGTCGTCGTCGAGGCGTTGGGCTCGACGTTCGCCGACGCGCGCGACGACCACGTTCTCGCCGCGGACCTCGACGCCGGCGGCCTCGCTGATCGCCATGGCCGCCGCAACTCGCTGAACATGGTCGACCTACTCGCCGATCGGTCGGCCACGCAGTATCCGGACCTGCGAGCTCACACCTACCAAAACAGTTCCGGCTTGGAGATTTTGGGGATCCCAGACTATGCCTACAGCGATTGGCGGATCGAGCATGACGACGTTGTCAAAACGTTTTCGAAACTGCGGCAACATTATTCGGTGATGCTGATCGACTGCGGCCGAGACCTGAAATCAGGTGTGACGAAGGCAGTTTTGCGCGAGTCACGAGCGCTGGTGGTGGTCACCAGCGCCTCCGTCGATGCGATCAAGAAGACGCGAACCACTATGCAGTGGCTGGCAAACAACGAGTATCGGAAACTGATTGATGCGACGGTACTGGTGGTCAACCACACCGAGCCAGGAAAGCCGGGCTCCGTCGCGAGCAAGGAGCTGCAGCAGCTGGCTCAGCGGTTCCCGTCGGAACGGGTGGTGGAGCTGCCATTCGACCGGCACGTGTATGAGGGCAGCGAGATCACGCTGCAGCGGTTGAGCAGGGAGAGCAGACGGCGTTACCTGCAGATGGCGGCCTCGCTGGCCGACCTGTTCCCCACCGAAAGCGGCGCGACGCCGGCAAGCGAAGACTTCCGCTGAACCCATAGCCGTTACGTAACAACTAGCTGTAACGTAACGGCTATGGTGGCACGGTCGTTGACCTGCAGTGTTTGTGGCACCGACTTCTGCGCTCGCTCCGACGCAATCTATTGCTCACCCGCTTGCCGGCAGAAGGCGCACCGGGCTCGCACGGCCCGGCGAATCGGCGCATTGGCCGGCCGTCACCAGCGAGCGTTCAGCAAGCCTGATGTCGATGGCGCAATCAAACGGGCCCAGCGGGAACACGAACGAGCGCTCAAGCTGCGGCGCGCCGCGCGCGCCTACCTGGAGCAGCACAGCGCCGCCGCGGAGCGACGACGCGCCGAATACCATTCGCCGGCAAACCAGGCGCGCGGCGGCCAAGGTGGCGGAACAGGGCGGGCGCGGTGGCTGCCGAACTAAACGGTGAGACCGCCGAGACGGAGCAGGCGCTTGCCGGCGGCGCGCCACAACGCGTCGGGTCGTTCCGCTTCTATTTCGCGGACCAGCGCTGGGAATGGTCGGAGCAGGTGCAGCGCATGCATGGCTACGAGCCTGGGACTGTCACGCCCACCACCGAATTGGTGTTGTCGCACAAGCATCCGGACGATCGGAGTGAGGTAGCGGCAACCATCGACAACATCCTGCACACGCATCGAGCGTTCAGCACTCGCCATCGCATTCTCGACACGCGCGGCACCGTGCATCACGTCGTGGTGGTGGGGGACAAGCTCAGTGATGAGACCGGTGCAGTCATCGGCACCCACGGCTACTACGTGGACCTCACCGCAACCTCCGGCCCGTCGCGCGACGACGACATCATCTCTGCGCGGGTCGCGGAGATCGCCAGCAACCGGGCCACCATCGAGCGCGCCAAGGGAATGCTGATGCTGGTGTACGGGATCGACGTCGACGCCGCTTTCGACTTGCTCAAATGGCGGTCCCAAGAAACCAATGTCAAGCTGCGGTTGCTCGCCGAGCAGGTCGCCGAGGACTTCTGTGAGGCAGGGCGCGATGCCATCCCGTCGCGGTCGGCGTTCGACCATCTTCTGCTCACCGCACATGAACGCGTTGTCGACTGTTCCGACGAGCAGGCGGGCGCTTCCGCCTGACTGTGTCTCGGGTGACGACCCGCAGCGCCCGGCGTCGCCGGGCTCGCGGTTGTCACTAGGACTATCGGGTGACGACCCGCAGCGCCCGGCGTCGCCGGCCTCGCGGTCGTCACTAGGATCGGGTCCGTGACTGTTGCCGCAGCTGAGCTGCTCGATTACGACGATGTCCTGGCGCGCTACGAGCCGGTGCTCGGCTTGGAGGTGCACGTCGAGCTGTCCACGGCCACCAAGATGTTCTGCGGCTGCTCGACGACATTCGGCGCCGAACCCAACACTCAGGTGTGCCCGGTGTGCCTGGGCTTACCCGGTTCGCTGCCGGTGCTCAACCAAGCCGCAGTCGAGTCCGCGATCCGCATCGGGCTGGCGCTGAACTGCCAGATCGTGCCCTGGTGCCGGTTTGCCCGGAAGAACTACTTCTACCCGGACATGCCGAAGAACTACCAAATTTCGCAGTACGACGAGCCGATCGCCGTCAACGGCTACCTCGATGTGCCGCTCGACGACGGCACCACCTGGCGCGTCGAGATCGAACGCGCGCACATGGAAGAAGACACCGGCAAGCTGACCCACCTGGGCAGCGAAACCGGACGCATCGAAGGCGCCACCGGTTCGCTGATCGACTACAACCGTGCCGGTGTGCCGCTGATCGAGATCGTCACCAAACCCATCGAAGCAACCGGCGAGCGGGCCCCGCAAATCGCCCGGGCTTACGTGACCGCGTTGCGGGACCTGTTGCGCGCGTTGGACGTTTCCGACGTGCGGATGGATCAAGGTTCGATGCGCTGCGACGCCAACGTGTCGCTGAAGCCGATCGGGGCGAGCGAGTTCGGTATCCGCACGGAGACCAAGAACGTCAACTCGCTGCGCAGCGTCGAGGTCGCCGTGCGCTACGAGATGCAGCGACAAGGCGCGGTGCTGGCGGGCGGCGGCCAGGTCACCCAGGAGACTCGGCACTTCCACGAGAGCGGTTACACGAGTCCGGGACGCACCAAGGAAACCGCCGAAGACTACCGCTATTTCCCGGAGCCGGATCTGGAACCCGTTGCACCCGACGCCGAGCTCGTCGAGCGGCTGCGTCAAACCATCCCCGAGCTGCCGTGGTTGCGCCGCAAGCAAATTCAGCAGGAGTGGGGTGTTTCCGACGAGGTGATGCGCGATCTGGTCAACGCCGGCGCCGTCGACTTGGTCATCGCGACCGTCGAATATGGCGCGCCGAGCGAGTCCGCGCGTGCGCTGTGGGGCAACTTTCTGGTGCAGAAGGCCAACGAGGCCGGCGTCGGCCTCGACGAACTGGCCATCACCCCCAAGCAGGTCGCTGCGGTGGTCGCGCTGGTGGACGAGGGCAAATTGTCCAACAAGCTGGCCCGCCAAGTTATCGAGGGTGTGTTGGCCGGGGAGGGCGAACCCGAACACGTGATGACCGCCCGGGGCTTGGCCGTGGTGCGCGATGACTCACTGATCCAGGCCGCAGTCGACGAGGCGCTGGCCGCGAATCCCGACGTGGCCGAAAAGATTCGCGGCGGCAAAGTCGCCGCGGCGGGCGCGATCGTCGGTGCGGTCATGAAGGCCACCAAGGGCCAGGCCGACGCGGCGCGGGTGCGCGAGCTGGTGCTGGCCGCGTGCCAATAGCGCCAACTCTGGCCCTGGGTAATCGCATGCTCTAAAGCTGCACCCGCGCGCGGCTGACACGCCTACGATGGATTTGGTCGGGGAAAGCCGTGACTGACGAAACGGTGTGATCGCGACGTGTGCTGACGGGCGGATATATCGGTGCGGCGGCGTTCTTGAGCCGCCCGGTTCCCCACTGTCCACCGGCCTCCGGCGGATGCCATGACCGACACGCTGTTGCTGCAGCCGGGCGACGTTCGGCAGCGATTCACCGTGACCGGTGTCGTCCAGGGCGTCGGATTTCGCCCGTTCGTCCACCGCACGGCCAGCGAACTGGGCCTCGTTGGGTTCGTCGGGAACGATTCCGGTGCGGTGTTCGTCGAGGCGCAGGGCTCAGCTGCGCGCCTTGACGAATTCGGTCGCCGGTTGCGGGCCGACGCGCCGCCGTTGGCGCGCATCAGCGCGGTCTCCGTCGTCGACATCGAGGCAAATGGCGATACCGGATTCCGCATTGTGGACAGCCAATCCGGCCCGGGTGCCGGCACGCCGATTCCGCCCGACATCGCGGTGTGCGACGAGTGCCGCGCCGAGTTGGTCAACCCCGCCGACCGCCGGTACCGGCACCCGTTCATCACCTGCACCAACTGCGGACCGCGGTTCACCATCATCCGCGAACTGCCGTACGACCGTCCGGGCACCACCATGTCGGGCTTCGCCATGTGCGAACGCTGCGCGGCTGAATACCACGACCCGGGCAACCGCCGGTTCCACGCCCAGCCGATCGCCTGTCCGGATTGCGGGCCGTCGTTGTGGTGGCAGCGGGGCGCCGAACGGGTCCACGGATCCGACGCTGCGCTGGCCGCCGCCCAGCAGGGGCTGATCGAGGGGGCCGTCGTCGCGATCAAGGGTATTGGCGGCTACCACCTGGCCTGCGTCGTGGACGACCAAGCGGTGGTGGCGGGGCTGCGGGCCCGCAAGGCCCGCGGCGCAAAGCCTTTCGCGATGTTGGTCCGGGATCTCGACGTCGCCCGTCGCTACGCGCACATCGACGCCACCGAGGCCGCGATCATGCTCAGCCCGGCGCGGCCGATCGTGTTGCTGCGCCGCCGCGCGGACGCCCCGGTCGCCGACGCCGTCGCGCCGGGCAGCCCGCTGCTCGGAATGATGCTGCCGTACACACCGATTCACCACTTGCTGCTGGCGTCTGGACTCGATGCGCTGGTAATGACCAGCGCCAACCGTTCCGACGAACCCATCTGCTTCACCGACGACGATGCGACCCGGCGCCTTCCGCCGCTCTGCGACGCGCTGCTCGACCACAACCGGCCGATCCACGTGCCGTGCGACGACTCCGTGGTCCGCGTCGTCGACGGCCACGAACTACCGATCCGCCGCTCCCGCGGTTACGCGCCGCTGCCCGTCGACCTCGGCCACGAAGCGCCTTCGGTGCTGGCCGTCGGCGGGGAACTGAAGAACACCTTCTGCCTGACCGACGGTTCACGCGCCTACCTCTCTGGGCACATCGGCGACATGGAAACCCTGGAAACCCTGCGGGCGTTCGAACGTGCGGTGAGCCAGCTCGGCGAAATCCGCTCGCGGCCAGTTCGATTGGCGGCTGACCTGCATCCGGGGTATCAGACCCGAAGCTGGGCCGAGCGGCATGCCGGTGAGCGTCCGCTGGACCTCGTGCAGCACCATCACGCGCACGTCGTCTCGCTGTTGGCCGAGCACGGCCGGCTCGGCGAACCCATCATCGGCGTCTCGTTCGACGGCACCGGCTACGGTTGCGACGCCACCATCTGGGGCGGGGAGATCCTTGCCCTCGGACGCGATAGCCATCGGTTCGCCCGGGCCGGTCACCTGCTGCCGGTGCTGCTGCCCGGCGGTGACGCCGCAGTGCGCAATCCGTGGCGGATGGCGCTGTCTCAGTTGTGGGCGGCCGACGTCGACTGGGCCGCCGACCTGCCGCCAGTGACCGCAGCCACCCAGGCCGAATTGCGCGCCACCCGTTCGCAATTGGAAACCGGCTTCGGCTGCGTGCCGTGTTCGAGCATGGGCCGGTTGTTCGACGCCGTCGCTTCTCTGCTGGGGGTGCGACACCACATCGACTACGAGGGACAGGCCGCCATTGAACTCGAAGTGCTGGCCGAGTCCGCGGACACCCCCGCCGAGCTGCGCCTTGCGGTGCACGACGACGGGGTGGTCGACCCGCGCGGCCTGATTGGTGCGATGGTTGCCGCGCTGCGCGCAGGTGTCGAAACCGCTGCGCTGGCAGCTGGGTTCCATCATGCCGTCGCCGCCGCGGTCGCGGCGGTGGTGGGCCGGGTCGCCGGCGACGTGCGACTGGTGGGTCTTACCGGCGGCGTGTTCCAAAACGTGCTGCTGCTGCGCTCCTGCCGCCAGCAGTTGCAGCAGGCTGGTTTTGAGGTATTGACCCACCGGACGGTCCCGCCTAACGACGGCGGGCTCGCGCTGGGCCAGGCCGCGGTGTCGGTGCTGACCGTGCTGGCATCGCAATCCGAGTTAAGGGGGGCTGATTTGTCATGACTACCACCGCGATTGACCGCGGGCTGGGCGCCGAGCTGACCGCCGATCTCGCGGCCACCGCACTCACCCTGGCCCGGCGGTTTGCGGGCGGCGCCACCATGTGGTCGATAGCTCCGTCCTGGGAGCCGCATGCCCTACACATCGCCGTCGAGTTCGTGCACCCGGTGATCATGGGCAAGCGGGCCCTGCCGGCGGTCGCTCTGATCGGATCCGACCTGGTTGATCTGGTTCGGATTTCGGTGCGCCCGGGCGACATCGTGATCGCGGTGTCAGGTGCCGACGACCCCGACGTGCGCTCGGTGATGCGCCGCTGTCCGGCCTGGGGCGCCACCACCATCTGGATCGGCAGTGGCGAGCGACCTGAGGCGGGAATGGCCGACCATGTGCTGTGGCTCGACGACCCCGATCCCAGGGTGCCGGCAACCGGTGGCTTCGTGCTGTTCTATCACCTGCTGTGGGAACTGACCCACGTCTGCTTCGAGCATCCCGGCCTATTGAAGGACGACGCCGCGTGCACCGATGACGTCTGCGTGACGTGCAGCGACGAAGGTCGGCTCGGTGAGGTGGTGTCGGCGTCGACCGACGGCATGGCCGCGGTGCGCACCGCTAAGGGCGTCGAGTCGGTCGCCACCACCCTCGTCGACCCAGTCGCCGCCGGCGAGCTTGTGTTGGTGCATGCCGGTACGGCGATCAGCCGCGTTAGTGAGGAGGAGCGGCACGAATGACTGAAGAGCCCACCAACTTCCTGTATCCGTTCATTGACGCCCAGGAGGACGACCCCAAGTCGCTGCTCGCCGATCTGACCGCGTCGGCACAAGCGAAGGCGACCGAAAGCCTGAGGCTGCGCCGCTCCACGCTGGCTGAAAACACCGAACTGGTTGCCGCCGCGGCCGCGGAGATGGCAGCTCGTTTCGCGGCGGGGGGCCGACTGTTCACCTTCGGCAATGGCGGGAGTTGTACCGATTGCACCACCTTGGCGCGGCTGTTCGCCCGCCCGCCACTCGGAAAACCGTTGCCGGCCTGGTCGTTGACTGCCGACCAGGCGATCATGACCGCGCTGGGCAACGATGTCGGGTTCGAGTTGGTGTTCGCCCGCCAGTTGATCGCCCGCGCGAAGGCGGGCGACATCGCGATCGCAATGTCGACCAGCGGCAGTTCCCCAAACCTGATGGCCGCACTGGCCGAAGCCCGTCATCGCGACATGTACACCATCGGCTTCGCCGGATACGACGGCGGCGCATTCGCCAAAAGCCTGGACGTCGACGCCTGCTTCGTCGTCCACTCGCAAAGCGTGCACCGGATACAGGAATCGCAAGCGCTGCTGGGCTACGAGCTGTGGTTGAAGGTCCACGAAGAGCTGGGGGTGGAAGTGGCATGACTAAGTCCGCCAATGAATACCTGTCATCGGGGCCGAAATTCGCCGAAGGCGAGGTGATCGAGCGGATCGAAACCTTCCGCAAGCGCCGGCCCCGGTTGCTTGACGATCACGTGACCACCGCGCACGGCGCCGGCGGAAAGGCGTCGGCGGCTCTGGTGGATGCGGTGTTCATGGAGGCCTTCCGCAATCCGCTGCTCGAGTCGCTCGGCGACGGCGCGGTCCTCACCCTGCCCAGCGGCGAACGGCTGGTCATGTCGACCGATTCGTTTGTGGTGCAGCCCAGGAGATTTCCTGGCGGTTCGATCGGCGAACTCGCCGTGCACGGCACCGCCAACGACCTTGCGGTGGCCGGTGCGGTGCCGCAGTGGCTCTCGGCGGCGTTCGTGCTCGAAGAGGGATTTCCGATCGCGGAATTGAAGGAGATCGTCGCGGACATGGCCGCCGCAGCGTCCGCGGCAGGTGTGCAGATCGTCACCGGCGATACCAAGGTGGTGCCCAAAGGTGCCGCCGACGGGATGTTTGTCACCACTACCGGCGCCGGCGTCATCCCGGCGGACCGACGGCTCTCAGCTGAGTCGGTACGGCCGGGCGACAAGGTGCTGTTGTCCGGTTCGATGGGCGATCACGGCATGGCGGTGATGCTGGCCCGCGGCGATTTGGCCATCGAAGCCGACATCCATTCCGACACTGCGTCGGTGAGTCCGCTGGTGGAACTGCTGTTGGCTGCCGCACCGTCCACCCGCTGGCTTCGCGACCCGACTCGCGGTGGCGTCGGGACCGTCTGCAACGAACTGGCCCAGGCGTGCGGGCTGGCGGTGGTGCTCGAAGAGGACAAGTTGCCGATCCACCCGATGGTCAGCGGCGCTTGTGAGCTGTTGGGCATCGACCCGCTCTATGTCGCCAACGAGGGCAAGTTCGTCGCCGTCGTCGCCGCCGACGAGGCGGAGGCCGGGCTGGCTGCCCTGCGCTCGCACCCGCTAGGCGCCGAAGGGGCTGAGGTGGGAGAGATCGTCGAGGAACCCGCGGAAACCGTGGTGGTGCAGACCGGGTTCGGCGGTTCCCGGATCGTCGACATGCTCGTCGGTGACCCGCTGCCGCGGATCTGTTGACGTGGCGATCGCAAGCGCGGCGAAGCCGGGCGCAGCGGGTCGCCACAGAGAAATGGCGCCACAGAGAGAGGAGCTCTGAAATGTGTCTTGGTATTCCGGGGCGGATCGTCGAAATCACCGATGCTGACAACTATTTGGCCAAGGTCGATGTCAGCGGTGTGCAGCGCACCATTTCGGTGCGGCTGCTGGAAAAGGACATGCCGCAACCCGACGACTGGGTGCTGGTGCATGTCGGTTTCGCGATGGCCAAGATCGACGAGACCGAAGCGTTGCTGACGCTCGCGGCCGTCAAGAAACTCGGTGACGCCTACACCACCGAAATGGAAGCGTTCGATTCGTCGGCCATCGTGTGAAGGGATAGCTATGAAATTCGTTGACGAGTTCCGTGATCCGGCGGCGGCGCGCAAACTGATCGCCGCGATCAAGCGCCTAGCCGGTACCGGCGAGAAAGGGGCCGAACACTTCAAGTTCATGGAGGTGTGCGGCGGACACACCCACACCATCTACCGGCACGGCATCGAACACCTGTTGCCGGAGAACGTCGAGTTGGTGCATGGCCCGGGGTGTCCGGTATGCGTGATCCCGATGGGCCGCATCGACGACGCCATGTGGCTGGCTGAGCAACCCGACGTGATCTTCACCTGCTTCGGCGACATGATGCGGGTGCCCGGCTCCAACGGAAACCTGCTGGACGCCAAGGCGCGTGGCGCCGACGTGCGGTTCGTCTACTCGCCACTGGATGCACTGAAGATCGCCGTCGACAACCCGGACAAGCATGTGGTGTTCTTCGCCGTCGGGTTTGAGACCACCGTGCCCTCCACCGCGGTGACGCTGGTGCGGGCCCGCGATCTGGGCCTGACCAACTTCAGCGTGTTCTGCAACCACGTCACGATCGTGCCGCCGATCAAAGCCATCCTCGAATCACCGGACTTGCGACTGTCCGGCTTCATCGGCCCCGGACATGTGTCGACTGTCGTCGGCAACCGGCCGTACCGCTTTGTCAACGACGTCTATCACAAGCCGTTGGTAATCGCCGGATTCGAGCCGCTGGACATCCTGGCATCGGTGGCGATGCTGCTCACCCAGATCCGGGAGGGCCGCTGCGAGATCGAGAACCAGTACTCGCGGGTCGTGCGTCCAGAGGGCAACCCCGCAGCGCTGAAGTTGATGGGCACGGTTTTCGCGCTGCGCCCGCACTTCGAATGGCGTGGGCTGGGCTTCATCTCGCAGAGCGCGCTGCGGTTGCACGACGATTTCGCCGAGTTCGATGCCGAACTGCGCTACGAGATGCCCGGTGTGCGGGTCGCCGACCCCAAGGCATGCCAATGCGGCGAGGTGCTCAAGGGTGTGCTCAAGCCTTGGGAATGCAAGGTTTTCGGCACAGCGTGTACCCCCGAAACCCCGATCGGCACCTGCATGGTGTCGCCGGAGGGCGCCTGCGCGGCGTATTACAACTTCGGCCGGATGCACCGCGATGCCGTCAAGCTGGTGGGATCCCGAACCTGACCGTGTCGGTGGATACCCGCGGGGCGGAGATGTTCGCCCGCTACGCCTACGCTCCCAACGCGCTGGGCTACTGCGGGCCGCCTCTGGGCGCCACCCTGCGGGACGGCTCGGTCGACGACGTGCGGATCGCCGCGCGGAAGTTCTCCGGGGCCTGGCCCTATTTGCAGGTCCTTGCCAGGATGACCGGCATCGCCGATCCGCTGGACTACCGACTCGTCGAGTCATACTGGCTCGGCGGCGGTCTCGGCGCCGATCTGGAACCGGGCGAGTTCGTCGACGAGTTGCTCGCCATCATCGGTCCGCAAGCCGGCCGCTACTGGTCGCACCTCGACTCGGATTTGGTGGGCGAGGCGGCTGCTAACCACTGCTTCCACGTGTTCGGGGTGTACCCATGGTCGCGACTGCTGGGCCTTAAAGGAGGGAGCCTCGACGAGCACCCGTTGAGCGTGCTGGATAGTTGCCGAATCACTTGGGGGACAGTGGTTTCCCGCGACGGTGACGACGTCGACGTATCGTGCCGTGCTTTGCTGTGGGACGGTCACGTGCTGGAACTGTCCGAACCGGCGACCCGCCGGGTCGAGGTATGGGCCGACGGATACAGCGCGGTGCCCGACGTGACCGTTGGCGACGAGGTCGCGGTGCACTGGGACCGGTTGTGCGGCCGGCTGGCGCCCGAGCAGATTCAGGCGCTGACCGATGCGACGGCGGACCAGCTGAAGGCGACCAACCAGCGACTCGCGCGCGGGTAGCCGTCGTCGGTCCATGATGGCTGTGTGGACGATGAATCATTCGACCGGCTGGTCGGTCTGCTGGACTACACGATGTTCGTTGTCACCACTCAAGCCGACGGCCACACGTCGGGCTGTCTGGTCGGCTTCGCCACCCAGACCAGCTTGGCGCCGCCGAGGTTTCTCGTCGGCATCTCGAAACGCAATCACACCTATCGAGTGGCGAGCCGAGCCGACCACGTAGCGGTCCATCTGCTGTCGCGGCGCGACATCGAGTTGGCCCGGCTCTTCGGCGGCCAAACCGGGGATGAGATCGACAAATTCGAGCGGTGCGCCTGGCACAGCGGCCCGGCAGGGATGCCGATCCTCGACGATGCCGTCGCCTGGTTCGTCGGAAAAACCCTGAGCCGGCTCGACGTCGGCGACCACATGGGCTATCTGCTCGAACCGATTGCGGGGTATGCGCCGGAGCGCGCCGACGATCTCGTCAGCTTCTCCGACGTGCTCGACATGGAACCGGGCCACGAGGCCTAGGAAGATCGCAAGCGCCGCATAGCCCGGCGCCACTGGTCGCCGCCACCAGGCATAGCGGCTTCTGGTTGAGTCTGCGTCCACCATAGTGGCTACTCGAACTTGTGCTTGGTAGGCGCAGAGTCAACGGCGACAATCCAGCGTTACGTCTTGTCCTCGTTGGCCCGGGGGAATCCGCCGCCCTGCGGGAACAGCGGGAAGACCACGTCGTCGAGTTTCTCGGCGTCTCCGGCTGTCTTGTTGACCGTCGCGCCCCACACGTTGCCGTCCGGTGACATCCGCAACGCCCAGGCGTGGGCATGCGTGTCCTGACGGACCACGTCGGGTTCGCCGGTGACCGCGCCGGTCGCCGGGGCAAGGTGGATGGCCACTGTCTGCTTGGTGTTGATCAGGTTGACGAGCACGGTGCCGTCCAACGCCGCACATCCGGCAACGCCGGGCCGGTCCGGCCAGGTCCAGACCGTGGAAACTTTCGAATCCCGGGTGATGCGCTGCAACCGGTCTGCAGTGGGTGCGCGGTCGACCACGTACAGCGAGCCGTCAACCGGGTCGGTGCACACCCCGCCGCCGGCGCCGAGTCCGGACAGCGCGGTGGTCGGCGGCGCCTGGTTCAGGGTGGTCGGCTGCTCGATCCGCAGCACCTTGCCCGCCATCGAGCCCGGGTCCTCGGCCATCGCGGGGTTGCCGGCGTCGCCGGTGAGGACAACCAGCGTGGTGGGGCTGGTGAAGATCAGTGCTCCGGTATTTCCGTTGGCGCCCTTGGGGATTCCGGTCAGAATGTCTTTGGGGATATCGCCGTCAGCGATGCGAATGACCCGGTTGTCGCTGGGCGTGCTGATGTAGGCGTACATCAGCCGGTCTTGCTGATAGGTCGGCGACAGCACAATGTCCATCAGCCCGCCGTCGCCGGCGGGATCGACCGGGATCACCAGTTTGACTTTGGGCTCGGCGCTGACCGAGACCTCTTTGACGGCGCCGGTGGTGCGCTCGGCGACCAGCGCCGACTTGCTGTCGGGGCCCATGATGAGGCCGCTGGTGCTTTCCAGGCAGCCCTGCATCACGCCCGGAGCCGGGCACTTTTTGGGGAATGGCTTGGCAGGCAGCGGTGGCGGCGGGGGCGGAGTCGAGCTTGCTGGCGCATGGCGCTGCGGCTCGGTGGTGAACGGTTCGGACTGAGCGTCGTTGAAGCGTGCGCACCCACTGACGACGAGCAGCGCCGCGGACAGCGCGACAAGCGCGCACCGCGCCGACCGTCGTACCTGCATGTCCGCAAGGGTACGGACAACGCTGCGGCGCTCGCCATGGCGTCCCACCGACGCGCCGACAGCGCCGAATAACGGACCGATCAAGCCGCGATACAAAACCATCGTCTTGCCGGTTGCTTGCACTTAGGCTGGCACGGTGACCGGCGACCCCTATGGCTTTACCCGCTTTCACCGGCTTGAGGACGCGCAGGCGTCACCGGCTCGCAAGCCCGCTCCGCCGCCGCGGGAGTCCCGTCCGCCGGAGCCCCCGCCGCAGTCCGCTGAGCCGGAGGCGGTCGAGCCCGACGACGAGCTGGAGCCGGTCGTTGACGACGATGACTCCGAAACGACCGGGATCGCACGCGACGAGCCAACTGACGAGCCGGCCGAAGATATCGATGAGGACCTCGACCAGCCGCCCGCCGCCGACCGCGAACTGCCGCCGTCTGTGCAGCCGCGGCTGTTAGACGACCCACGGCTCAAAATGGCGCGGCAGCGCGGCACCCAGCATCTGGGCCTGATGGTGCTGCGGGTGGGCGTCGGTGTCGTGTTGGTCATTCACGGTATGCAGAAGATGTTCGGCTGGTGGGACGGACCGGGGATCGACGGATTCAAAAACTCGCTGACCGAATTGGGGTATCAGCACGCGGACATCCTGAGTTATCTGGCGGCCGGTGCCCAGGTCGTGGCCGGCGCACTTTTGGTTCTCGGGTTGTTCACCCCAGTGGTCGCCGCCGGCGCGCTGGCCTACCTGGTCAACAGCCTGTTGGCGGATATCGCGACACAGCGACAGCACGGGCACCTGAACTTCTTCCTGCCCGGCGGCAACGAATACCACATCGTGCTCATCATCGCGCTGGTCGCGATTATCCTCGCCGGCCCGGGCCTTTACGGGTTCGATGCGGGCCGCGGCTGGGCCCGTCGCCCGTTCATCGGATCGTCCGCAGCGCTGCTCATAGGTGTCGGCGGCGGAATCGGGTTCTGGGCGCTATTCAACGGTGTCAATCCGCTGACGTGAAGCTCGGCGGCGGCCGTCGCGACGGCCCCGACGTGCATCAGTCTGGTAAAAGCGCCGCTCAAATCCCCAATCTCGGCCCAACTGCCCTTACCCTGACACGCGTGACGAGTCAATCGCATGACACACGATGGCGGCGGCCGGACAGCTCCGAGGCGCCAACTCCGGGACGTCAGGCCGCAGCGAGCCTGGTCGACCCGGAAGACGACCTGCCGTCAGCCACCTATGCAGGCGATTTCGAGACGACCACCATTCCGCACTACGACGCCGCCGCCGGCATGTCCCCAGACTCCGGCAATCTGCGGCTGCCCGGCAACGGATACGGCGCGATCGGCGGCCAGGAGCCACTGGGCGCCCTGCCGTATGTCCAGCCGCAGAACAACGGCCATCATTCGGTATTCGGGCCGGCCGAGCTCGAGACCGGCTTCGACGACGAGCGTGTCCGAGCAGCCGGCCGGCGCGGCACCCAGAACCTCGGTTTGCTGTTGCTGCGGATCGGGCTGGGCGCGGTGCTGATCGCCCACGGCCTGCAGAAACTGTTCGGCTGGTGGGGCGGCCAGGGGCTGACCGGGTTCAAGAATTCACTGGCTGACGCCGGCTACCAGCACGCCGACATCCTCACTTACGTCGCCGCCGGCGGTCAGATCCTGGCCGGAGTTCTGCTGGTGCTGGGACTGTTCACCCCGGTCGCCGCGGCCGGCGCGTTGGCGTACCTGATCAACGGCCTGATCGCCGGGGTGTCGGCGCAATCCGACTCGCAATCGATTCCGTTTTTCCTGCCTGATGGGCACGAGTACGAGCTCACGCTGATCGTCATGGCCGCCGCGGTCATCTTGATCGGCCCGGGACGGTATGGATTCGACGCTGGTCGTGGCTGGGCGCGGCGGCCGTTCATCGGCTCGTTCGCGGCCCTGCTGTTGGGGATCGGCGCAGGTATCGGCATGTGGGTGTTGCTCAACGGTTCGAATCCGCTGACGTAGCGGCAGACCAGCGGGTCTAGCCGGCGTACGGGTTGGGTACCCGGCCCCCGCTGGCTTCGGTCAACACCGGGAGCGTCGCGAAGGTGACCGCGGGCAACCGCAGTTCGCCGTCGCCCTTGAGTTGCGCCCGCGCCCACAAACTCTTGGTGAACCGCAGCCCGTCGATCTGATCCCAGCGCACCGTCCGGCTGCCGAGCAGGGTGCGGACCGTCACGCCTTGTTGGTCGGCCACGGTTCGCAGCCGAATGATCAACGCCGACAACATGACCGGGATCACCAACAGCGGCGCGCTCAGCGGCCAGGTCAGTACCGGTATCAGCAGACCCAACGCGAAGAAGCCAACCGCAAAGTGGGCCATCGGCGAAATCTTGATCACCGCCGGGGACGTCGCGGGTGAGCTGGCAGCCACCGGTGCATTGTGTCATCGCCTGGTGAGATTGCGCGCAGGGCTGTGCCTTGATGGACAACCACGACCGTAGGCGCAATCTCAACGCTGACCGGGTTTCCATCCGGATTTGACGGCTGACCTGTGCAGAGACTACCGTCGAACGCTATGTACAGCCGCGAAATGCTCGTAGTACTTGGTCGGCGCGTTGGTAGCTGATTAGCTTTCGAGCACCAACGCGCAACCCCTCGTGCAGCAGAGCTGGCGGGGGTTTTTTGTTGCCAGCACCTGAAGAGGACACAGTGAGCGCACCCATAACGCGACCATCGGAGCGATCGGCGAGACCGCCGGTTGCCAACGGCGCGTCCGCCGCAGCCAAACCCATCGGCCCCCAACCGAGCCACGTTGCGCCGCACCAGCTTACCGGCGCGCAGTCGGTAATCAGGTCGCTGGAGGAACTCGACGTCGAGGTCATATTCGGCATTCCGGGCGGCGCCGTGCTGCCGGTGTACGACCCGCTGTTCGACTCGCAGAAGCTGCGCCACGTGCTGGTGCGGCACGAGCAGGGCGCTGGGCATGCCGCCAGCGGCTACGCGCACGCCACCGGCAAAGTCGGCGTGTGCATGGCCACGTCGGGTCCCGGTGCCACCAACCTGGTCACTCCGCTGGCGGACGCGCAGATGGACTCGGTCCCGGTGGTGGCGATCACCGGGCAGGTCGGCCGGTCGCTGATCGGCACCGACGCCTTCCAAGAGGCCGACATCTCCGGTGTGACCATGCCGATCACCAAACACAACTTTCTGGTCCGCGACGGCGACGAGATCCCCCGGGTGATCGCGGAGGCCTTCCACATCGCGGCCACCGGGCGTCCCGGTGCGGTGCTCGTCGACATCCCCAAGGACATCCTGCAAGGCCAGTGCACGTTCAGCTGGCCGCCGCGGATGGATCTGCCCGGCTACAAGCCCAACACCAAGCCGCACAACCGGCAGATCCGGGAGGCCGCCAAGCTGATCGCGGCGGCCCGCAAACCGGTGCTCTACGTCGGCGGCGGGGTTATCCGCGGCGACGCCACCGAGCAGCTGCGCGACCTGGCCGAGCTGACCGGCATCCCGGTGGTGACCACGCTGATGGCGCGCGGCGCCTTCCCCGACAGCCACCCGCAGCACCTGGGCATGCCGGGCATGCACGGCACGGTTGCCGCCGTGGCGGGCCTGCAGCGCAGCGACCTGTTGATCGCGCTGGGCACCCGATTCGACGACCGGGTCACCGGCAAGCTCGAATCATTCGCGCCGGAAGCCAAGGTCATCCACGCCGACATCGATCCGGCCGAGATCGGCAAGAACCGTCACGCCGACGTGCCGATCGTCGGCGACGTCAAAGCCGTCATCACCGATCTGATCGCGGCGCTGCACCATGACGGGGCCACGATCGACGTCGACGACTGGTGGGAG
Organism: Mycobacterium sp. NGS62; assembly: GCF_059812285.1. Classification (NCBI taxonomy): domain Bacteria; kingdom Bacillati; phylum Actinomycetota; class Actinomycetes; order Mycobacteriales; family Mycobacteriaceae; genus Mycobacterium; species Mycobacterium sp. NGS62. The sequence goes on from NZ_JCALCK010000002.1 coordinate 457,745, forward strand.
TACCTGCGCGAGGTGCGGTCCACTTACCCGCTGTCTTACGGGCCGCAGAGCGACGGCAGCCTCAGCCCCGAATACGTGATCTCGACCCTCGGCAAGATGGCTGGGCCGGACGCCGTCTACGTCGCCGGAGTCGGACAGCACCAGATGTGGGCCGCGCAGTTCATCTCCTACGAGAATCCGCGCACCTGGCTCAATTCCGGCGGTCTGGGCACCATGGGCTTCGCCATCCCGGCGGCGATGGGCGCCAAAATCGCCCGCCCGGACGCCGAGGTGTGGGCGGTCGACGGCGACGGCTGTTTCCAGATGACCAACCAGGAACTGGCCACCTGTGCCATCGAAGGCGCTCCGATCAAGGTGGCGTTGATCAACAACGGCAACCTGGGCATGGTGCGTCAATGGCAGTCGCTGTTCTATCAAGAGCGCTACTCGCAGACCGATCTGGCCACCCACTCGCACCGCATCCCGGACTTCGTCAAGTTGGCCGAGGCGCTCGGCTGCGTCGGATTGCGCTGCGAGCGTGAGGAAGACGTGGCAGATGTCATTGCCCAGGCCCGAGCGATCAACGACCGACCGGTGGTGATCGACTTCATCGTCGGGGCCGACGCGCAGGTCTGGCCGATGGTGGCCGCCGGCACCAGTAACGACGAGATCCACGCCGCTCGCGGAATCCGCCCGCTCTTCGACGACGAGGGCAACGAGGGGCACGCCTGATGAGCACTCTGGATTCTGCGAAGACGCATACGCTTTCGGTGCTGGTCGAGGACAAACCCGGTGTCCTCGCGCGAGTGGCGGCGCTGTTTTCCCGGCGCGGGTTCAACATCGAGTCGCTGGCTGTCGGCGCGACCGAACAAAAGGACATGTCCCGGATGACGATCGTCGTCTCCGCCGAGGACGCCGTGCTGGAACAGATCACCAAGCAGCTCAACAAGCTGGTCAACGTCATCAAAATCGTCGAGCAGGATGACGACAATGCGGTGGCCCGCGAGTTGGCTCTGATCAAAGTCCGCGCCGACGCCAATACTCGCGGCCAGATTATCGAAGCGGCGAACCTGTTCCGCGCCAGGGTGATTGACGTCTCTCCGGAGTCGCTCATCATCGAGGCAACCGGTACCCCGGCGAAGTTCGAGGCGTTGCTGCGGGTGCTGGAGCCCTACGGGGTGCGCGAAATCGTCCAATCCGGATTGGTGTCGTTGGCCCGCGGTCCGCGCGGCATCGGCTCCGCAAAATAACTAAGGGAGAGAAGACAAGTGACATCGGTCTCTAGCGAGATGTTCTACGACGACGACGCCGACCTGTCGATCATCCAGGGCCGCAAGGTCGGCGTCATCGGATACGGCAGCCAAGGCCACGCGCACTCGCTGAGCCTGCGCGACTCCGGCGTCCAGGTGAAGGTGGGCCTGAAGGAGGGCTCGAAGTCGCGGGCCAAGGTCGCCGAGCAGGGCCTTGCGGTCGACACCCCGGCCGAGGTGGCCAAGTGGGCCGACGTGATCATGCTGCTGGCACCCGACACCGCGCAGGCCGACATCTTCAAAAACGACATCGAGCCCAACCTCGAGGCGGGCAACGCGCTGTTCTTCGGCCACGGGCTCAACATTCACTTCGACCTGATCAAGCCTGCCGCTGATATCACCGTGGGGATGGTCGCGCCGAAGGGCCCGGGGCATTTGGTGCGCCGCCAATTCGTCGACGGCAAGGGTGTGCCCTGCCTGATCGCGGTGGACCAGGACCCCAGCGGGGAAGGCGAGGCGCTCGCGCTGTCCTACGCCAAAGGCATCGGCGGCACGCGCGCCGGCGTCATCAAGACCACGTTCAAGGAAGAGACCGAGACCGACCTGTTCGGTGAGCAGGCCGTGTTGTGCGGCGGCACCGAGGAATTGGTCAAGGCCGGGTTCGACGTGATGGTCGAGGCCGGTTACGCGCCGGAGATGGCCTACTTCGAGGTGCTGCACGAACTCAAGCTGATCGTCGACCTGATGTACGAGGGCGGTATCGCGCGGATGAACTACTCGGTGTCTGACACCGCGGAGTTCGGCGGCTACCTTTCGGGTCCGCGGGTGATCGACGCCGACGCCAAAGAGCGGATGCGCACCATCCTGCGCGACATCCAGGACGGCAGCTTCGTCAAGAAGCTGGTCGCCGACGTCGAGGGCGGCGGCAAGGAACTCACCCGGTTGCGCAAGGAAAACGCCGAGCATCCCATCGAGGTGACCGGCAAGAAGCTGCGCGATCTGATGAGCTGGGTCGACCGCCCCATCACCGAGACCGCCTGACGTTTGGGCCGAGCGTGCGTGTCCCCGGCCGACACGCCGGGCGGATTCCCGGGTTTGCGCACGCTCGGCACGGTCAAGACGTCAGCCGGTCGGCGACCGACACCACCCGCCGAGCCAGGTGCTCCAAAGCGTGGTTGATGGGATCGTCGAACTCGTGGATGTTGTCGTGGGTGGAAACCAGGCTCACCCCATAGGGATTGCCGTCGACGAACTTGCACGGATCGGTGTATCCCGGCGGCACCAGGATGCCGCCGAAATGCATCAGCGTGAGGTAAAGCGCCAGCAGCGTGGTCTCTTGGCCACCGTGGACGGTGTTCGACGACGTGAAGCCCGCATACACCTTGTCGGCAAGCTTGCCCTCGGCCCACAACCCGCCCAGCGAGTCGAGAAAGTTGCGCAATTGCGATGCGGGCGAGCCGAACCGGGTCGGTGAGCCGAAGATCACCGCGTCGGCCCAGACGATGTCATCGCCCGTCGCGACCGGCAAGTGCTTGGTGGCGTTATAGTTCGCCGTCCACGCCGGATTGCCGGCAAACGATTCCGGGTCGCGGGTTTCGGCGACGGGGCGAACCCGCACCTCGGCGCCCGCGGACTCGGCCGCTGCGGCGACGTGTTTGGCCATCGTCGTGCCGTGACCGGTAGCGGAGTAATAGATGACCGCGAGGTTCGTCATGGCGCCATCGTAGGCATCGCGGTGATCCCGAACTCGCGCTTGAGCACACTGCGCGCGGCGTAGTAGCCGCACATGCCATGCACGCCGCCGCCCGGGGGAGTGGCCGCCGAACACAAATACGCCTTGGGAATCGGTGTCGCCCAGGGATTGAGTCGCGGGGTCGGGCCGACGATCGCACGCCAGGCGGAATTCCCACCCATCCCGATGTCACCGCCGACATAATTCGCGTTGTGATCGGCCAGCCGCGCTGCGGGCACGCTGCGCGCGGCGACCACGATGTCGCGGAAGCCGGGCGCAAACCGCTCGAATATCGTCGTGACGGCTTCGGTTTGGTCAACGGTAGAACCCGAGGGGACATGCGCGTAGGTCCACAGCGGCCGACGTCCCTCTGTATCGATCCGGCCCGGGTCGCAAACGTACGGAGTAGCAGCCAGCACCATCGGCCACTCCGCATGCCGTCCGGCGGCCACCTCCGATTCGGCTCGCGCCATCTGCGCACGGGTGCCGCCGAGGTGGAAGGTGGGTACCTGCGCCAGCCGCGCGTCGGTCCACGGAATGTCGTCGCTGAGCACGAAATCGACCTTCGCGACCCCAGGACCAAAGTGGTAGCCACGCAAGGCTTTCGCATAGCCGGCGGGCAACGTATCGCCGTAGATGCGCAATAGCGCCGTCGGAGCGGTGTCATACAACACGACACCGCCGGGCGGCTCGGTGATCTCCATCCCGGCGGTCAATTCGCCGCCGTGCGCCCGCAGATCGGCGATCAGCGCATTGGCGATCGCCTGGCTGCCGCCCACCGGAATGGGCCAGCCGACCGAATGGCCCAGCGTCGCCAGCATCAGCCCGGCGGCCGCCGACACCAGCGACGGCATGCGCGAAATCGTATGAGCGGCAACACCACTGAACAGCGCTCGAGCGTCCTCGCCGGCCAGTGACCGCCACGCGGGAGTGGCTTGCGCGAGCATCCGTAAGCCCAGGTGCAGAGCCGGCAGCACATCCGTCGGCACCGAGCGTTTGTCGCCGAGCAGCAATCCCACCACCGCCTCGGAGTCAGCCACCAGCGGGCCCAGGAGGCGCCGCCATGACGCGCCGTGCTCTAAGCCGTCGCAGGTCCGTTCGAGATCGTGGTAGGCGATCGCCGCCGGCCGGTCCGGTAGCGGGTTGGCATATGCCAGCTCTGGTACCGCCAACTGCACACCGCGCGCGGGCAGGTCGAACTGCGCCAGGAACGGCGACGCGAGCGCCAGTGGGTGCACCGCCGAGCAGATGTCGTGCGACACCCCGGGAAACTCTGGATCGGCGGCGGTGCGGGCGCCACCACCGAACGTCGGCTGCGCCTCGATGACCTGCACGCTCAACCCCGCGCGTGCGCAGATGACGGCGGCGGTCAGCCCGTTGGGCCCGCTACCGACCACGGTGACGTCCATCCCGTGATGGTAGGGACCGGCGGGCTACGCGGTCAGGCCAGGCCGGTCACTCCGACACAGCCATTGACTCTGCGGCTACCAGGCAAAAGTGCGAGTAGCTCGCCTGGTCAGCGCAGAGTCAACGCATTGGTGGGGCCGGCGCGGCCCGCATCGTCGCCGGTCCCACGGTCGCCGCTACGCTGGCCGGGTGAGCCTGCCTGTTGTCTTGATCGCCGACAAACTTGCCGAATCAACCGTCGAAGCCCTGGGCGACCAGGTCGAGGTGCGCTGGGTCGACGGCCCGGATCGCGAAAAACTGTTGGCTGCGGTACCGGACGCCGACGCGCTGCTGGTGCGCTCGGCCACCACCGTCGACGCCGAAGTGCTGGCCGCCGGGTCCAAGCTCAAGATCGTCGCCCGCGCCGGCGTCGGGTTGGACAACGTCGACGTCGAGGCCGCCACCGCCCGCGGCGTGCTGGTGGTCAACGCACCCACATCGAACATCCACAGCGCCGCAGAGCATGCCATCGCGCTGCTACTGGCCGCGGCCCGCCAGATCACCGTGGCCGACGCCTCGCTGCACGCGCACGAGTGGAAGCGCTCGTCGTTCTCCGGCACGGAGATCTTCGGCCACACCGTCGGCGTGGTCGGGCTGGGCCGCATCGGGCAGCTGGTCGCGCAGCGGCTGGCGGCCTTCGGCGCCCACGTCGTCGCCTATGACCCGTACGTGTCGCCGGCGCGGGCCGCGCAGCTGGGTATCGAGCTGCTGGCCCTCGACGAGCTGCTGGGCCGCGCCGACTTCATCTCGGTGCACCTGCCCAAGACACCCGAGACGGCCGGCCTGATCGGCAAGGAGGCGCTGGCCAAGACCAAGCCGGGTGTCATCATCGTCAACGCCGCACGCGGCGGGCTGGTCGACGAGGCCGCGTTGGCCGAGGCGGTGTCCAGCGGGCACGTCCGCGGCGCGGGTATCGACGTATTCGCCAGCGAGCCGTGCACCGACAGCCCGCTGTTCGACCTGCCGCAAGTCGTGGTAACTCCCCACTTGGGCGCCTCGACCGCCGAAGCTCAAGACCGGGCCGGCACCGATGTGGCGGCGAGCGTGAAGCTGGCACTGGCCGGCGAGTTCGTCCCCGACGCGGTCAACGTCGGCGCCGGGGTGGTCAACGAGGAAGTTGCGCCGTGGCTGGACCTGGTCCGCAAGCTCGGTGTACTGGCGGGTGCACTGTCCGACGAGCTGCCGGTGACGCTGTCGATACAGGTACGGGGCGAGTTGGCTGCCGAAGACGTTGAGGTGCTGCGACTTTCGGCTCTGCGCGGTCTGTTCTCGGCGGTGATCGAAGACCCGGTGACATTCGTCAATGCGCCGGCGTTGGCCGGCGAACGCGGCGTCGCCGCCGACATCAGCACCGCCACCGAAAGCCCCAACCACCGCAGTGTCGTCGACGTGCGCGCGGTCGGCTCCGACGGCTCGGTCGTCAACGTTGCCGGCACGTTGTCCGGACCGCAGCTGGTGGAGAAGATCGTGCAGATCAACGAGCGCAACTTCGACCTGCGGGCCCAGGGCACCAACCTGGTGATCAACTATGTCGACCAGCCCGGGGCGCTGGGCAAGATCGGCACACTGCTGGGCGGGGCCGGGGTCAACATCCACGCCGCGCAACTGTCCGAGGACGCCGAAGGCCCGGGCGCAACGATCTTGTTGCGCCTGGATCGCGATGTGCCCGGGGATGTCCGGTCGGCGATCGGCGCGGCCGTCGAGGCCAACAAACTCGAGGTGGTGGACCTGTCATGAAGTTGGCGATCATCGGCGGTGACGGTATCGGCCCAGAGGTGGTGGCCGAAGCGGTCAAAGTCCTCGACGCGGTGCTGCCGGATGTGGAGACGACGAACTACGACCTGGGCGCCCGGCGCTTTCACGCCAGCGGGGAAGTGCTGCCCGACTCGGTGCTCAGCGAGTTGCGCGCGCACGACGCGATCCTGCTCGGCGCAGTCGGTGATCCGTCGGTGCCCAGCGGCGTGCTCGAGCGTGGCCTGCTGCTGCGCCTGCGCTTCGAACTCGACCACTACGTCAACCTGCGGCCGGCCCGGCTGTACCCGGGGGTCAGCAGCCCGCTGGCAGGAGATCCGAAAATCGACTTCGTGGTGGTGCGCGAGGGCACCGAGGGTCCCTACGCCGGCAACGGCGGCATCATCCGGCGCGGCACTGCGCAGGAGATCGCCACCGAGGTCAGCGTCAACACTGCCTACGGGGTGCGGCGAGTGGTGCGGGATGCGTTCGAACGCGCGCAGCGGCGGCGCAAACACCTGACCCTGCTACACAAGACGAATGTGATCACCTTCGCCGGAGACCTGTGGTGGCGCACCGTGCAGCAGGTCAAGGCAGAGGAGTATCCCGACGTCGAGATCGCCTACTGCCACACGGACGCCGCGACCATCTACATGGTCACCGACCCCGGCCGGTTCGACGTGATCGTCACCGACAACCTGTTCGGCGACATCGTCACCGACCTGGCCGCCGCGGTATGTGGCGGTATCGGGTTGGCGGCCAGCGGCAACATCGACGCCACCAGGACCAATCCGTCGATGTTCGAGCCGGTGCACGGCAGCGCGCCCGATATTGCCGGGCAGGGCGTCGCAGACCCGTCCGCGGCGATTATGTCGGTGGCGCTGCTGTTGTCCCACGTCGGCGAAGACGCCGCTGCTGCGCGAGTGGACCGGGCAGTGGCGACCCATCTGGAGACTCGGGGGACGCAGCGGTTTTCGACCCGTCAGGTGGGCGACCGGATCGCTGCTGAGCTTTAGCCTCCAGTTCGGGCGGCAGCACCGAGGCCGGCACCAGCGGCGTCGCGACCAACGGAAACAACCCGCACACCAAGAAGGCCGCCGGATAGCCGCTGGCCACGATCAGCGCGCCGAACACCGGGGGCCCGCCGGCGGCCATCAACCGCTGATAGGTGTTCTGCAGACCCAGCGCACGTCCGCTCCAATACGGTCCGGCGTATTCGGTGATCGCGGTGGACTCCAGCCCATTGTCGAGCACCGCGATCACCGATGCGGCCACCATCAGCGGCACGGCATATGCCGACTTCAGATGATCGGCGATCGCCAGCAACACCAGCGCCAGGCCGCCGGCGATGCCGATCATGCGTACCGGCCGCAACCGGGAGCCGACGCGATCCGACCACCGCCCGACCAGGACGCGGCCCACCGCACCGAGTAGCTGCGAGACAGTGACCAGCGTCCCGGCCGACGCGATCGACCAGCCGTGCTTGTTGATCAACCACACCAGCATGAACGTTACGGTCACCGTCTGCGGCATCATCAGCAGCGCCGACGACGCGTGGATTCGGCGCAGCACCTGCGGTCCGCGGTACGGATTGGCCAGCTCTTCCTTGCTGGCCGCCGTGCGTGGCTTACGCGGCGGGTCGATCACACCGATCGCGCTCGCCACCGCCGACACGGTGCACATCAGCGCCGGAAACGTCAGTCCGGCCATTGGCCCGTGCTCGGCCAGCTCGGGAATCACCAGCGCGCCCAACGCGATTCCCAGCGGCTGCGCGGTCTGCCGGATCCCCATCGCCAACCCGCGCTGGTGCGGAGGAAACCACCCGGAGACCAGCCGCCCGCCGGCCGCGTTGCAGCTGGCGGCCGCCATGCCGCCGACGAACAGGAACGCACCGATCGCCATCAAAGAATGCATGGTCGTCGCGGCGTAGGCGGCCGCCGCAGTCAGCACCGAACCGACCGTGAGCACGATCCGCTCGCCGATCCGGTCGAGCAGGTAGCCCCAGGCGATCAGGGTCACCACCATGCCGAAGCTCGGCATCGACGCCAGCAGACCGGCCTGCGCCAGCGGCGTGCCGCGGTCGTTTTCCAGTGCCGGAATCAGAAAGGCGACGCCGTTGATGAAGATGAAAGCGCTTGCCGTAACCGCCAGCGAGATGGCCACCATCGACCAGCGCGCTCCGGTACCGATCGACTCCGTCGCCATTCAATCCATCGTTCCACACGCATTCACGGCGTGCGGTTGGCGAAACACCGGAGATCAGAGCGGATGGAAGCTGCGACTGGCGATGAAGCTGGGACGAGGATCGGCAGCACCGAACGGTTCGACCAGCGTGTTTTCCACGCTGTTGTACACGATGAACACGTTCGAACGGGGATAGGGCGTGATGTTGCTGTTCGACCCGTGCATGCAGTTGCTGTCGAAGAACACCGCCGATCCCGCCGGACCGATGAACTGGCGAATACCCCGCTCGTTGGCCAGCCAGGTCAGGCTGGCGTCGTCGGGGGTGCCGATCTCCTGACGGCGCAGCGACGAGCGGTAGTGATCGGGCGGCGTCTCGCCCGGGCAGGACACGAACCACTTATGCGACCCGGGCATGATCATCAGCGAGCCGTTGCAGTCAAGGTTCTCGGTCAGCGCGACCGAAACGCTGACCGCGCGTGGGGCGGGCATGCCGTCCTCGGCGTGCCAGGTCTCGAAGTCGGAATGCCAGAAGAACTCCTGGCCGTTGAAACCCGGCTTGAAGTTGATCCGGCTCTGGTGCACGTACACATCCGAGCCGAGCAGCTGACGGACCGGACCGACCAGCCGCGGATCGGCGATCAGCGCGGCGAACGCCGGACTCACCTTGTGGACCTCGAAGATCGACCTGATCTCGCGGCTGTCGGGCTCGAGCACCGAGCGTTCGTCGTCGGCCAAGATCGGGTCGGTGCGCAGGGTGTCCAGCTCGGCCCGCAGATCGGCCACGACGTCGGGGTCGAGCAGGGTGTCCACGCTCAGGAACCCGTCGGCGTCGAAACGGTCGACCACCGCCCGCTCGAGCGGACCGCTGACACGATCGGGAGCCCACACCACGGGGTCGTGGCGTGGTTCGATCCCAATCTTGACGTCGCTGCGAGTCGGGTAGCGGTCGTAGCGATCGGTCACTGTGGCCGTCACGCGGTCGCCTCCGTCTCCTCCACGATCAACGGATAAGCCCCAGTCTCGTCGTGCACCTCACGGCCGGTCACCGGCGGAGTGAACACGCACACCATGCGCAAGTCGGCGTGGGCGCGGACCCGGTGATGCTCGTGGCCGTCAAGTAGATACAAGGTCCCATCGCGCAGCGGGTGTACTTCGCCGGTCTCGTCGTTCACCAGTTCGCCTTCGCCGCCAACGCAGTACACCGCTTCCACGTGGTTCGCGTACCACATGGTGGTTTCGGTACCGGCATACAGCACGGTCTCGTGCATCGAGAACGACTGCCCATCACGCGCCAGCAGCAGCCGCTGGCTGTTCCAGGTTTCTGCCTGAACGTCGCGGTCGGTGCCGCTGATCTCGGACAGGGTACGGACGATCATCGGTCGCCCTTCCCGTTCGCGCCGACCCCGGCCAGCGGTCGCGCAGTAGCCGCCTTGATCGACTCCGACACGATCTCCAGGCCCTGCTCGATCTCGGTGTCCTCGATCACCAGCGGCGGCATCATCTTGACCACCTCGCTCTGCGCGCCGGACGTCTCGAGCAGCATCCCGCGCTCGAAGGCCGCCCGGCACACCGCGCCGGCCAGCTCGGGACGATCGAACGCCAGACCCTGCACCAGACCGCGTCCGCGGACCTGCACCCCGTCGACGGGCGCGACCACGTCGCTCAGCGTCCGCTCGATCTGCTCGCCCTTGCGCAAGACGCTTTTGCTGAGCTGGTCATCGGTCCAGAAGTCCAGCGCAGCAGTGGCAGTGACGAACGCCGGGTTGTGACCGCGGAAGGTGCCGTTGTGCTCACCGGGCTCCCACACGTCGAGTTCGGGCTTGAACAAGGTGAGTGCCATCGGCAGCCCATAGCCGCTGATCGACTTGGACAGGCACACGATATCGGGCACGATGCCGGCGGCCTCGAAGCTGAAGAACGGCCCGGTGCGCCCGCAGCCCATCTGCACGTCGTCGACGATCAGCAGCAACTCGTGGCGACGGCACACCTCGGCCAGCCCCCGCAACCACTGCAGCCGGGCGACGTTGATGCCGCCCTCGCCCTGGACAGTCTCGACGATCACCGCCGCCGGCTGGTTCAGCCCACTGCCGTTGTCGTCCAACAGTCGCTCGAACCACATGAAGTCGGGCGTGGTGTCGTCGAGATAGTGGTCGTAGGGCATCGGGGTGGCGTGCACCAGGGGAATGCCGGCCCCGCCCCGCTTCATCGAGTTGCCGGTGACGCTCAGCGCGCCCAGAGTCATGCCGTGAAACGCGTTGGTGAAGCTGATCACGCTTTCCCGGCCGGTGACTTTGCGGGCCAGTTTCAGCGCCGACTCCACCGAGTTAGCGCCGGTGGGGCCGGGGAACTGCACTTTGTAGTCCAGTCCGCGGGGCCGCAGGATCACCTCGTCGAAACGTTCCAGGAACCGCGCCTTGGCGACGGTGTTCATGTCCAGGCTGTGCACCACCCGATCGGCGGTCAGATACTCCAGTAGCGCCGCTTTGAGGTCGGGATGGTTGTGCCCGTAGTTGAGCGCGCCGGCACCGGCGAAGAAGTCCAAATATTTCCGTCCCTCGGTGTCCCACATGTGACTGCCGGATGCCCGGTCGAATACCACCGGCCACGAGCGGCAATAACTGCGCACCTCGGATTCAAGTGCCTCAAAAATGGACAATGTGGTTTAACCTTCCGTCCGTTCGAGCAACACGACGGAACGAGAGCGATAAAGCCGAATCCGCACGGCGACGGTACGGCAGCGGGGTTCCGGTTCGTCTTCGACGTCGGTAACAGCGAAGACGACTGGGCTCCGTTGCCAGTCGTCGATCTGTTTCGGCTTACCACCCCGCTCGGACGCCCCGACTCGGTCTGCCGGAGGGTTCACGTCGCGCAATCAGCAACCTTACCGAGAACCCGCAGCCGGTCTCAAGCTCCTCCGTCGGCGGGTCTGCTCGGCTCAGCCGTGCTGGGGTACCCCCAAAGGACCAATACGAAACAGCTGTTCAGAGGCGTGATCGTTCGGAAATAACTCTGAGCCGAATAGCTCATCACGCTCGAGCGGCGCATTCCAGCGGCGAGCGAATGCGCTGAACAACCGCTGGCTGGCAACATTGTCCGGTGTGATCGACGCCTCAACATTCGTGACGCCCGCGGGCTGCAACCGCTCGGCTAGATGGTCAAGCATGCGCCCGGCGGCCCCCGCGCCGCGATGCGCGGAACTGACCGCGATCTGCCACACCATCACGGTGTCCGGGTGTTCGGGGCGGCGGTAGCCGGTCAGGAACCCCGCTGGCCGGCCGTCGATATGGGCGATCACCGAGGTGGCCGCGAAGTCCCGGCACCACAGCAGGTAGGCGTAGGGCGGGTTGACGTCGAGGGTCGCGCTGTCGGAGGCCATCCGCCACAACGTCGGCCCGTCGGCCACGGTAGGTGCGCGCAAGTCGAGGTCCACGGAATTGGTCACCGCGCCGACAGTAGTGTCAGCTCTTCGCGCGCAGTCGCGCGCCCACCGGCACCAACGGCAGGGCCAGTAGCGGGAACAGCGCGCACACCGCGAATGCCAGCGGATAGCCAGCGACGTCGATCACCTCGCCGAAAATCGGCGGTCCGGCACCGGCGGTCAGCCGCTGGCTGGTGTTCTGAGCGCCCATCGCGCGTCCGCTCCAGTACGGCCCGACGACTTCGGGGATTGCGGTGAACGCCAGCCCATTGTCGAGCACGGTGACCACCGAGGCGGCGACCATGGCCAGCACCGCAAGCGACGATCCCAGCTGGTCGGTGAGCGCCAGCAGCGCCATGACCACCGCGGCGATCATCGCGATCGTGCGGATCGGCCGCATCCGGGAGCCGACCCGGTCCGACCATCGTCCGACGGCGATCCGGCCCAGGGCGCCGAGGAGCTGCGACGCGCTCACCAACGCACCCGCCGAGGCGGTGGACCAGCCATGATCCCGCATCAGCCAGACCAGCATGAACGTCAACACCACCGTCTGCGGCACCATCAGCAGTGCCGAGGCCAGGTGGATGCGCCACAACACCGCCGTGCTGCGGTATGGATTGGCCAGCTCGTCGTCGTTGGCCGCCCCCCGCTTCTTGCGCGGCGGATCGAGCACGCCGATCACGCTGACCACCGCGGCGCCCGCGCACAGCGCCGCCGGGAACAGCAGCGCCACCGAGAAGTCGCGTTCGCCCAGCTCGGGCAGCACCAGCGCCGCCACGGCGATCCCCAGCGGTTGGGCGGTCTGGCGGATACCCATAGCCAAGCCGCGCTGGTCCGGCGGGAACCAACCGGTCACCAGCCTGCCGCTGGCGGTGTTGGCGCTGGCGGCGGCCATCCCGCCGACGAACAGACACGGCGCCTCCACCAGCATGGAAGGAGGAACCGAGGCCGCGGCGAAGGCGGCCGCCGCGGTCAGCGCCAGACCGACTCCCAGCACGATCCGCTCGCCGACCAGATCCAGCAGATAGCCCCAGGCGATCAGCGTGAGCACCATGCCAAAGCTGGGCATCGCCGAAAGCAGAGCGGCTTGGGCCAGGGTGATGCCGCGTTCGGCGTCCAGAGCGGGGATCAGGAACGCGATGCCGTTGACGAAGACGGTGGCTGACAATGTCGCCACCAGCGAGATTCCCAGCAATGACCAACGCCGTGTCGAGCTGATCGAAGCCGTCACCACTTTTCCAGGGTTCCAGGTAGTCGGTTCTTCCGTGTCGGCCCATGGCGCCGGCGCGTCATGGCCGCATCGTCATTAGGCTCTGACGAATGCGCCTTGGCCGAATTGCCAGTCCCGACGGCGTCGCCTTCGTCAGCATCGAAGGCGAGCCCGGAGACCCCGACGGGATGACCACCCGCGAGATCGCCGAGCATCCGTTCGGCACACCGACGTTCACCGGTCGCAGCTGGCCGCTGGCCGACGTGCGGCTGCTGGCCCCGATGCTGGCCAGCAAGGTGGTCTGCGTCGGCAAGAACTACGCCGCGCACATCGCCGAGATGGGCGGCGGTGCATCCGCTCCCGACCCCGTGATCTTCCTCAAGCCCAATACCGCGATCATCGGACCCAACGTGCCGATCCGATTGCCCGCCACAGCATCTCCCGTCCATTTCGAAGGCGAGTTGGCCGCAGTCATCAGTCGCCCTTGCAAAGACGTCACGGCTGACCGCGCCGCCGAGTCCATCCTGGGGTACACCGTCGCCAACGACGTGACGGCCCGCGATCAACAGCAGTCCGACGGGCAGTGGACGCGGGCGAAGGGCCACGACACGTTCTGCCCCGTGGGGCCGTGGATCGTCACCGACGTCGACCCCTCCGACCTCGAGTTGTGCACCGAGGTCAACGGGCAGGTCAAGCAACGGAGCCGCACTTCGCTGATGATCCACGACATCGGAGCGATCGTGGAATGGATCTCGGCGGTGATGACCCTGCTGCCAGGCGATCTCATCCTCACCGGCACGCCCGACGGAGTCGGGCCCATCGAGGACGGCGACACGGTGACCGTCGCCGTCGAGGGAATCGGTACGTTGACCAATCCTGTTGCTCGCAAAGGGAAGTCATGACCGACGAGGTGCGGGTCCGGTTCTGCCCGTCGCCGACCGGCGTGCCGCATGTCGGGCTGATCCGCACTGCGCTGTTCAATTGGGCCTATGCCCGTCACACCGGCGGCACCTTCGTCTTCCGCCTGGAAGACACCGACGCTCAACGCGACAGCGAGGAAAGCTATCTGGCGCTGTTGGACGCATTGCGCTGGCTCGGCCTGAATTGGGACGAGGGCCCCGAAGTCGGCGGTGATTACGCTCCCTACCGGCAGTCGCAGCGGGGTGACATCTACCGCGACGTGGTGACCCAATTACTGGCGGCAGGCGAGGCCTACCAGGCCTTTTCGACGCCCGAAGAGGTCGAGGCACGCCATCTCGCGGCCGGGCGCAGCCCCAAGCTGGGCTATGACAACTTCGACCGAGATTTGACCGCGCAACATCGCGCGGCTTATCTGGCCGAAGGTCGCCAACCGGTAGTGCGCTTGCGGATGCCCGACGAGGATCTCGGCTGGGACGATTTGGTCCGCGGACCGACCAACTTCGCAGCCGGCGCCGTACCTGATTTCGCCTTGACTCGCGCCAGCGGAGATCCCTTGTACACCTTGGTCAATCCCGTCGACGACGCGCTGATGAAGATCACCCACGTGCTGCGCGGTGAAGATCTGCTGCCGTCCACCCCGCGGCAGATCGCGCTGTACCAGGCGCTGATTCGCATCGGGGTGGCCCAGCGTGTTCCCGAGTTCGCCCACCTACCAACAGTTTTAGGCGAAGGAACCCGAAAGCTCTCCAAGCGGGACCCGCAGTCGAATCTTTTCGCGCACCGGGACCGCGGCTTCATTCCGGAGGGACTGCTGAACTATCTGGCGTTGCTCGGCTGGTCGATCGCCGGTGACCGCGACGTGTTCAGCCTTGCGGAGATGGTGGCCGCGTTCGACGTCGCCGACGTCAACGCCAATCCGGCCAGGTTCGACCAGAAGAAGGCCGACGCAATCAACGCCGAGCACATCCGGCTCCTCAACCCGGACGAGTTCACCGACAGGCTGCGCAACTACTTCGCCGCCCACGGGCATCGGACCGGGTTGGACGACGCGGCTTTCGCCACGGCGGCCGGACTGGTGCAGACCCGCATTGTCGTGCTCGGTGACGCCTGGGCGCTGCTGAAGTTTCTGAATGACGACGAGTATGCAATTGATCCGAAGGCCAACGCCAAAGAATTGGGACCGGATGCGCGTCCGGTGCTCGACGCCGCCGCGGCGGCCCTGGACGCCGTGACGGAATGGACCGCGGCCGGCATCGAAACTGCCCTCAAAGATGCGCTGCTGGATGGTCTGGGGCTCAAACCACGCAAGGCCTTCGGCCCGATCCGAGTCGCGGCCACCGGGGCGTTGATCAGCCCACCGCTGTTCGAATCGCTGGAGCTGTTGGGACGTGACCGCAGTCTGCACCGAATCCGCGCCGCCGGCACCCGGGCACAGCCGTGAGCATGGCGGCTGGATTCTTTGGTAGTCTGCACGTCGGCCCACAACCGCTGGCAGCAGCCGCCCCATGATGCGCTGACCAGCAGTTATAGGCAGCCAATGGGGTATGGTGTAATTGGCAACACAGCTGATTCTGGTTCAGCCATTCTAGGTTCGAGTCCTGGTACCCCAGCAAAGTTTGTCCACCACAAGCAATTAGGTGGGTATACCGCTGTGAGCTATGCTGACAGCTCGGATCGGTTCTGGCCCCGTCGTCTAGCGGCCTAGGACGCCGCCCTCTCACGGCGGTAGCGTGGGTTCGAATCCCATCGGGGCTACTTATCCGGCCGGTGCGCTGTTACGGCGCGAGCACACTCGGCGCAGTTGAACCGCCCACCGGCATATGCGGCAGCCCGAGCTTGCGATGATCCCAGGAGCGGGTGCGCCGCGCGGCGATGCGCACCGCGACCCGCTTGTTCATCATCTGATCCACCGCCGGTTTCATGTCGTCGGTGTACGGCCCGGTGTAGCGCTCCCATACGCTGACGCCGACCCGGAAGATCGCCTCGGAGTCATCGACAATCTCGGCGTGTCCTTCGAAGGAAACCCCGCGCAGCGTGTCGTAGGTGTTGCCGTCCTCGAGTAGGAAACTCACCCGCGGGTCACGCCGGAGGTTCACCGCCTTCTGCGACTTCGCCTTGGTCTCCAGCCAGATCTCGCCATCGACCACGCCGTACCACATGGCGGTCAGATGCGGTTGCCCGTCGGGCCCCACGGTGGCCAACGTGCCGGTGCGGCTGGAGGCGACGAAGTCGGCGATCTCGGCTTCGGACATGACAATCTGCGCGCGCTGGTTGCTACCCATGGCTTGACAGTGTGGCAGGTCGGCGATTCGAGACGGCGACGACGGCATCGAAACTGCATCTCGACGCAACGACTAAAGCCGGCGAGTCAACGCGTCGGCCGCGGCCAGCAGGTCGGCCGCCCACCGCGCACCGGGCCGTCGTCCCATCCGGTCGATCGGCCCGGACACCGAAATAGCGGCGATCACTGCACCGCGGCTATCGCGCACCGGCGCCGACACGCTGGCTACCCCGGGCTCGCGTTCGGCGGCGCTTTGCGCCCAACCGCGCCGGCGCACCTCGGCCAGTGTGCGGTCGGTGAATTTCGCATCCGGTAACACCGCCTGCTGGGTGGCGGCATCGGCGTAAGCCAACAGCACTTTGGCGCCCGACCCTGCGGTCATCGGTAGCCGCGTCCCGACCGGAACGGTATCGCGAAGGCCCGCAGGCGGTTCCAGCGCCGCCACACAGATCCGCCAACTGCCCTCGCGGCGGTACAACTGCACGCTTTCACCGGTGATCTCGCGCAGTTGCGGCAGCACCGCTGCGCCGGCCGCCAGCAGCGGGTCGCTGACCGCAGCCGCGAGTTCGCTTACCGCCGGTCCCAGCAGCCACCGACCCGCGCCGTCGCGCACCAGCAGCCGATGGACCTCCAGGCCGGCGGCCAACCGGTGCGCAGTCGCCCTGGGCAGACCGGTGCGGTCGCACAATTCGGCCAATCCGCATGGTGATTCCGCAATCGTGTGCAGCACGCCCACGGCTTTGTCGAGGACGCCGATGCCGCTATCATGTCTCACATAGAGATACTAACGTCTCATATAGTGAGATCAAGGGAATTGAGATGACAACGCGCACTCTGGCCGAGAAGGTTTGGGACGACCACGTCGTGGTCTCCGGTGGCGGCACCGAACCGGATCTGATCTACATCGACTTACATCTGGTGCACGAGGTCACCAGTCCGCAGGCGTTCGAGGGTCTGCGGCTGGCCGGGCGTCCGGTACGCCGACCCGATCTGACGCTCGCCACCGAAGACCACAACGTACCGACCATCGACATCGACAAGCCGATCGCCGACCCGGTATCGCGGACTCAAGTCGAGACGCTGCGGCGCAATTGCGCCGAATTCGGTATCCGGCTGCACCCGATGGGCGATATCGACCAGGGCATCGTGCACATCATCGGGCCGCAGTTGGGTCTCACCCAGCCCGGCATGACGATCGTGTGCGGCGACAGCCATACCTCCACCCATGGCGCATTCGGCGCTTTGGCAATGGGTATCGGCACGTCGGAAGTCGAACATGTGTTGGCCACCCAGACATTGCCGCTGCGGCCGTTCAAGACGATGGCGGTCAACATCGATGGGCAATTGCCGCCGGGCGTGACCGCCAAGGACATCATCCTGGCGGTGATCGCCAAAATCGGCACCGGCGGCGGCCAGGGTCATGTCATCGAATACCGCGGCAGCACCGTCGAATCGCTGTCGATGGAAGCACGGATGACGATGTGCAATATGAGCATCGAAGCCGGCGCCCGCGCCGGAATGGTGGCCCCCGATGCGACGACGTACGAGTTCCTGCGTGACCGACCGCACGCGCCGACCGGAGCCCAATGGGATGCCGCGATGGCCTACTGGGAAGGGCTGCGCACCGACGAGGGTGCCGAATTCGACACCGAGGTCTATCTCGACGCCACCGAGTTGAGTCCATTTGTCACCTGGGGCACCAACCCCGGGCAGGGCGTCCCGTTGGCCGCGGCGGTGCCGGATCCCGAGTTGATGACTGACGACGCGCAGCGTCAGGCCGCCGAGAAGGCATTGGCCTACATGGACCTTCGACCCGGGATCCCGATGCGGGAGATCGCCGTCGACACGGTGTTCATCGGATCCTGTACCAACGGCCGCATCGAGGATCTGCGTGCGGTGGCCGACGTATTGCGTGACCGGCACATCGCCGACGGTGTGCGAATGCTGGTGGTTCCGGGGTCGATGCGGGTGCGCGCGCAGGCCGAAGCAGAAGGGCTGGCCGAGGTTTTCACGGCGGCAGGCGCCGAATGGCGTCAGGCCGGTTGCTCGATGTGTCTCGGGATGAACCCCGACCAACTTGCGCCAGGGGAGCGATGCGCCGCGACCTCCAACCGCAACTTCGAAGGGCGGCAGGGCAAAGGCGGCCGCACGCATCTGGTGTCTCCGGTGGTGGCCGCCGCCACGGCCGTGCGCGGGAAACTGTCGGCCCCCGCCGACTTGGACTGAGCTAGCAGGGAAAGGAACGGGCATGGAAGCATTTCGTACCCACACCGGTATCGGAGTTCCGCTGCGGCGGTCCAATGTCGACACCGATCAGATCATTCCTGCCGTCTATTTGAAGCGGGTGACCCGAACGGGTTTCGAAGACGGATTGTTCGCGGCCTGGCGTAGCGATCCGTCTTTCGTGCTCAATCTCAGCCCATTCGACAGGGGCTCAGTCCTCGTCGCCGGACCTGATTTCGGAACCGGATCCTCGCGCGAGCACGCGGTGTGGGCACTGATGGACTATGGATTCCGGGTGGTGATCTCATCGCGCTTCGCCGACATTTTCCGGGGGAACGCGGGCAAGGCAGGCCTCTTAGCGGCCGAAGTCGCCCAAGATGATGTCGAACTGCTCTGGAAGCTCATCGAGCAGCATCCGGGGTTGGAAATCACTGTCAATCTTCAAGATCGGAATGTGTCCGCCGGAACGGTGGTGGTGCCGTTCACGATTGACGATTACACCGCCTGGCGACTGGCCGAAGGCCTCGACGATATAGGTCTTACGCTGCAGAAACTCGATCACATCGAGTCTTTCGAGGAGGCGCGGAAAGCCTGGAAACCGCGCACTCTTCCGGCTTCCTAACCCGGCCGGAAAGGCCCGAATTCCGGCGTTACACCCGGACCATTTGGCCGCCTCGCCACCGACCAAGGGCGGCAACCGGATTGCAAAAAAGTCCGTTATTGCCGCCTGAAATTGCGCGTGGCTCTTGGAAATCAGTGGTGTCAGGGTTTACCGTGTCCACTAGTCGGTCCAACAAGGGCCACTGGCTTCGGAGGGTTTGCATGAACAAAGCAGAGCTCATTGACGTACTCACAGACAAATTGGGCTCAGATCGTCGGTCGGCTACCGCCGCTGTGGAGAACGTCGTCGACACCATTGTGCGCGCGGTGCACAAGGGCGACAGCGTCACCATTACCGGCTTCGGTGTGTTCGAACAGCGGCGTCGCGCAGCACGCGTCGCCCGTAATCCCCGCACCGGCGAGACGGTGAAGGTCAAGCCGACATCGGTGCCGGCATTCCGCCCCGGCGCACAATTCAAAGCCGTTGTCTCTGGCGCACAGCGTCTCCCATCGGAAGGACCTGCCGTGAAACGTGGTGTGGTAGCAAGCGGCGCCAAGAAGGCGGCGAAGAAATCACCGGCCAAGAAAGCGGCCAAGAAGACGGCTGCCAAGAAGGCTGCGAAGAAGGCTCCGGCCAAGAAGACCGCCGCGAAGAAGGCTCCGGCCAAGAAGGCCGCAACCAAGCGGACGCCGGCTAAGAAGGCCGCAACCAAGCGGGCGCCGGCCAAGAAGGCCACTAAGTCGACGGCACGGAAAGCGACGAAGTCGACGGCGCGCAAGACTGCAACTAAGGCCCCGGCCCGCAAGTCTGCCGCCAAGAAGTCGCCGGCCAAGAAGGCCACCGCCCGCCGCGGGCGCAGGTAATCACAGCACGGAGATTCGCCGCGGTTCGGCCCTAGCGTGGGCCGGCCGCGGCGAATCCGCGTGCTAGGTCACCACGTTGGTGGCCAGCGCGCTGCCGATGTGATCGGCGGCCACCAGCCGCCCCGCCGATAGCGACAGAACCCAGGTGCTGCCCTTGCGGTTGCGCGATTTGTCGGGACGCACGCCGTCGCGGTCACACCACCAACCGATCAGATCCGGAATCACCTTGCCCTGCGTGCAGATCACCGGAGTATGCGTCGGACCCGGCGTCGACCGTCTACGGCGCGCACCGTCGCGCAGCCCGGCGATTTCCAAAACCCGGCGCCGGGCTTGCTTGGGATTATCGGCATAGGCTTCCTCGGTGAGCATGGGCTCGTTGCAGATGACCACACCCAATTCTTCGGCCAGCGGTTCCACCGTCTGGTGGCACCGCACCCGGTCGGCCGCGTAGACATCGTCGGCGCCGAAGGCCAAGAGCTGACCGACCAGTGCCTCGGCCTGCGCACGCCCCTTCTTGTCCAAGGGGCGCTTGGTGTCATCCCCGGAGAACCGCTTCTTGCTGCCCGCGGTACCGTGCCGGACCACCAATACGGTCTGGGTATCGGCCGGATGTTTGGCGAACCGGCGCAGAACTTTTCGATCCTGCGGGTAGGACACCTTCTTCATCGCCGCCGCGACGGGCAACCACAGCAACTCGTCGACTTCGCGGTTCGGGCTGAAATTCCCGCCGAGGCTGCACGCCGCCCAGTACAGCACCTTCTTGGTGCCTTGCTCGATCGGGTAACTCACCGTTGCGATGCGTCTACCCAAATGCACGCGGTGGCCGGTTTCTTCGAAGACCTCACGCACGGCGGCAACCGGTTCGGTTTCACCGGCATCGACTTTGCCTTTGGGCAGTGACCAGTCGTCGTAGCGCGGGCGGTGGATGAGCGCGATTTCGACATCGGCCTCGTGGTGCCCGGGGCGCCATAGCACCGCGCCACCGGCACAAACGATCTTGCTCGCTGGACGCTCCGGCGAGTTCTGTGTCGACACCCTCACTCCTGCAGGTCAATCGGGGCGCCGCTGGTACACAGCGCCTGGCCGGTCGGTCGGGTAGAGATTTCCGTCAAGGACTGCGGTGCCGCTCCATCAGCGATACCTGATGGTCGCGCACGGTGTGACCGGCCTGCGGCGACGCCCTCCACTGGCCGTCCGATCCCAATTCCCAGCAGCGGGTGGCCGGGTCCAGTGCCGACTCGAACATGTCGTTCATTTGTGCTGTCAGCCGGGGATCTTTGACTTGGGCCATCACCTCGATACGCCGGTCGAGGTTGCGGTGCATCATGTCGGCGCTGCCGATCCAGAACTCGTCGATGGCGCGGAAGTGAAAGACCCGCGAGTGCTCGAGGAAGCGACCGAGAATCGAGCGGACGGTGATGTTTTCGGAGAACCCCTCCATGCCGGGACGTAGTGCGCAAATTCCGCGCACTACCACCTCGACGCAGACCCCGGCCTGCGATGCGTGATAGAGCGCATCAATGACCTGCTCGTCGACGAGCGCGTTGGCTTTCAGCCGGATCCATCCGTCGCCGCTTTCGCGGTGCGCCTCGACCTCTCGTTGCACGCGTTCGATGATGCCGGTGCGAATGCCGTGCGGAGCCACCAGCAGATTGCGGTAGGTCAGTTTTCGTGAGTAGCCGGTGAGCGAGTTGAACAGGTCGGTCAGGTCCGCACCGATGTCAGGGTCTGCGGTGAGCAAGCCGATGTCCTCGTAGAGTCGCGCGGTCTTGCTGTTGTAGTTACCGGTGCCGACGTGGCAGTAACGCCGGATCGTCGAACCCTCACGACGCACCACCAAACATGTCTTGCAGTGTGTCTTGAGTCCGACGAGCCCGTACACCACATGCACGCCGGCCTGCTCGAGCTGACGCGCCCACTTGATGTTGGCCTGCTCGTCGAAGCGGGCCTTGATCTCCACGAGCGCCACCACCTGCTTGCCGGCCTCGGCAGCGTCGATGAGTGCAGTGACGATCGGCGAATCACCCGACGTGCGATACAGCGTTTGTTTGATCGCGAGTACGCCCGGGTCGGCTGCCGCCTGCTCGATGAAGCGCTGCACGCTAGTGGAAAACGAGTCATACGGGTGGTGCACCAATATGTCGCCTTCGCGCAGGGTGGCGAAAATACTTTTGGGCGTCTCCCGCTCGGCGAACGCCGGATGAGTGGCCGGCACGAAGGTCGGATCTTTCAGTGCCGGACGGTCGAGGTCGTAGATCTGCCACAGCGACGACAGGTCCAGCAGCCCGGGCACGTTGATCACGTCGCCGGGATGCACGTCGAGTTCGCGCAGCAGCAACTCCAACATGTTCTCGGTCATGTCGTCGGCGACCTCGAGCCGCACCGGGGACCCGAATCGCCGGCGCGCCAGTTCCCGCTCGAGGGCTTGCAGTAGGTCCTCGTCGCGGTCTTCTTCGACCTCGAAGTCCGCGTTGCGGGTAATGCGGAACACGTGGTGCTCCACGATTTCCAAGCCGGGGAACAGCACCGGCAGGAAAGCCGCAATCAGTTCCTCCATCGGCAGGAATCGGACTTGCGCTTTGCCGTCGGCACTTTCGCGGGCGGCGAGCTCGACGAAGCGATCGACGTTGTCGGGCACTTTGACCCGGGCGAAGTGAGTGCCGCCGTCGTCGGGTCGCTTGACGGTGACCGCCAGGTTCAGGCTCAGGCCACTGACGAACGGGAACGGGTGAGCCGGGTCGACAGCCAACGGTGTCAGAACCGGGAAGACCTGCTCGTGGAAATACTCCGACAGTTGCTTGCGCTCATCCTCGTTCAGCTCGGTCCACGTGACGACGTAGATACCGTGCTCGGCGAGCGCGGGACGCACCGAATCGAGGAACACCCGTGCGTGCCGGCTGGCGATGTGCTGAGTTTGCTCACCGATGCGACGCAATTGTTCGCGTGGGGTCAAGCCATCGGCCGACCGCACCGAGAGTCCCATTTCGTCGCGGCGCTTGAGGCCGGCCACCCGGACCATGTAGAACTCGTCGAGGTTGGAGGCGAAGATCGCCAGAAACTTGGCCCGCTCCAGCAGCGGCAGCGAGGTGTCGGCGGCCAGGGCCAGGACGCGCGCGTTGAAATCCAGCCAACTCAGCTCGCGGTTGAGATATCGGTGCTCGGGAAGCGCGTCCTCGATTGCGGCAGCAGCAGTTGCTGCGGGCGGTGCGCCCGGTGCCGAGTCGCCCGGGTGCCACACCGTGGCGTCCGGGCGCGCCTCGGCTGCCTCCCGGGCTTCGGTTTCGGTCACTGTTCGATCATGACTCATCGACGGGTGTCACTGCCACCAGCCGACTGACATCCATCCGCCGTTGGTGTGCTGTTCACCTGACGCCGCCGATCGCGCGAGCTGTCGCCGGACCCACACCGAGGCGGCGAGCAGCAGCCAGATCGTCGGGGGTGTCGATATCGCAGCGCAGGCCCGGCCACGCGCCGGTCAGCTCGATCGCGCCCGAACGCCGATGCTGCGCGGCTGAATCGGGCCCGAACCGCGGGTCGAGTCCCGCGCCGAACGCGCACAGCGCCGCCGTTCCGCTGCCGAGCCGGTCAGCGACGAAGCTGCGTCGGTAACTGCGTGCGGCAGCGATCGCCTCCGCAAGTTCCTGAGTTTGCAATGACGGCAAATCGCCTTGCAGCACAACGATATTCGGGGTGGATTCGACTACCACCCGTTCGGCGGCCGCGATCGCGTTGTTCAACGGATCGCGATGACCTTCGGGCGTGGGGTCGAACAGCACTTCGGCTCCGAGGGCGGCCGCCGTGTCGGCAGCAGCATCGTCAGGGGTGATGACGGTGATCGAGCGCACCGACCCAACACCGGCTGCCGCGGTCAAGGCGTCGGCCAGCATGGCCAGCACCACGTTTTCACGGGTCTGCGCTGAGAACACCGGCGCCAGCCGGGTCTTGGCGGCCGCCAACCGTTTGACGGCGATGATCAAGCCGACATCGGCCTCCGCGTCGGCCTGCCTGCCGTCCATACCGCAATCCTGCCAGCCCGGTTTCGTCGCCCGGCGTCGTCCACCGGGCAGACTAGGGTGAACGCAATGACTGAAGGCTCCGTCGCAGTGATGGGCGCCGGCGCATGGGGCACGGCGCTGGCCAAGGTGCTGGCCGACGCCGGCAGTGAGGTGAGGTTGTGGGCGCGCCGCGCCGACGTCGCCGCGGAAATCAATGCCACCCGGTGTAACTCCGATTACCTGCCGGACGTGCGGTTGTCACCGGCTATCCGGGCCACCTCCGACGCCGCGGAGGCGCTCAGCGGTGCGTCGACGGTGTTGGTCGGTGTCCCGGCGCAGACGATGCGGAGCAACCTCGAGCAGTGGGCCGGCTTGGTCAGCGAGGGCGCGACGCTGGTCAGTCTGGCCAAGGGCATCGAGTTGGGAACTCTGATGCGGATGAGCCAGGTGATCGTCGCGGTCACCGGTGTCGATCCGGCACAGGTCGCGGTGCTGTCCGGACCGAATCTCGCCAGCGAGATCGGGGCCGGCCAACCCGCCGCCACCGTCGTCGCCTGCAGCGACTCCGGACGCGCCGTGGCAATACAGCGCGCGCTGAACACCGGCTACTTCCGCCCGTACACCAACGCCGATGTCATCGGGACCGAGATAGGCGGCGCGTGCAAGAACGTCATCGCCCTGGCCTGTGGAATGGCGGTCGGCGTGGGCCTCGGCGAAAACACCGCGGCAGCGATCATCACTCGTGGGCTCGCGGAGATCATGCGCCTCGGGATCGCAGTGGGAGCCAAGGGCGCAACGCTGGCCGGCCTGGCCGGAGTGGGGGACCTGGTGGCCACCTGCACGTCGGCGCATTCGCGGAACCGATCGTTCGGTGAATGCCTGGGTCGCGGCGGAACGATGGAATCGGCGCTGCAGGCCAGGGACGGCCAGGCCGTCGAAGGTGTGACGACGTGCGAATCGGTGCTGGCCCTGGCCTCCAGCTACGACGTCGAGATGCCGCTCACCGACGCGGTTCACCGCGTCTGCCACAAGGGGCTGTCGGTCGGCGAGGCCGTACTGCTGCTGCTGGGTCGCAGCACCAAACCAGAATGACGCGTTACGGCGATTCCACTCGCACCCTGAAAGCCGTCAGTTCGCCGGCGGTGCCGGGGCTGCCGATGGCACCGTCGCCGGTGCTGGCGTCGGCCTACCACTTGTCCACCGACGAGTCCGCGCAGCTGGACGCCTATGGGCGCAAGTCGAATCCGACCTGGCGGCAGCTCGAATCGGCGTTGGCTGAGCTGGAAGGCGCCGCTGCGGCATTGGTGTTCGGCTCGGGCATGGCGGCGATCAGCGCCGTGCTGCGGGTGCTGGCCAAACCCGGCGCGGTGCTGGTCATTCCGGCCGACGGGTATTACCAGGTGCGCCACTATGCCGCCGAATATCTGGCGCCCCTCGGTGTGACGGTCATCGAAGCGGACTATGCGCAGATCTATGAGGCAGCCGAACGCGCCGATGTGGTGCTGGCCGAGACGCCGGCCAATCCACGGCTGGACGTCGTGGACCTACGCCGGCTGGCCGCGGTGTGCCACCGACGCGGTGCTCGCCTGGTCGTCGACAACACCACCGCGACACCGCTGGCGCAGCAGCCGCTGGCACTGGGCGCCGAGCTCGCGGTCGCAAGCGCGACCAAGGCCCTGTCGGGTCACAGTGATGTGGTGGCCGGATATGTCGCCGGCAACCAGCTGGAGTTGATCGCCGCGGTCGAACAGGAACGGCTGCTGGCCGGGGCCATCCTGGGTGCTTTCGAGGCCTGGCTGGTGCTGCGCAGCGTCGGCAGCGCCGGTCTGCGTTTCGAGCGTCAATGCCGCAACGCGCAGGCCCTCGCGACGATGCTGCGTGACCATCCGGCCGTGAGCGCGGTCCGGTACCCCGGGCTAGCCGACGACCCGGCCCACCCGGCCGCGTCGGCGCAGATGAGCAGATTCGGCGGCATGGTGTCCGTCGAGTTGGCCGACGCCGCTGCCGTGCATCGACTCGTTGAGCGCAGCGAGCTGCTGACCGCGGCCACCAGCTTCGGGGGGTTGCACACTTCGGTCGATCGCCGGGCTCGGTGGGGAGATCGTGTCCCGGATGGTTTCGCCCGCATCGCGCTGGGCATCGAGGACACCGACGACCTGCTGGCCGACATCGAACACGCGTTGGCACACTGAATCCGCAGGCCGCAGCGCCGTTCCCGGCATCGGCGCGCCGACCCGGTAGCCTCTCTAGGTTGTGAGTGCCCGTGACCGTATCCGCGTCGCCGTCGTGTTCGGCGGACGCAGCAACGAGCACGCCATCTCGTGCGTGTCGGCGGGCAGCATTTTGCGCAACCTCGATCCGCGGCGGTTCGAGGTCCTGGCGGTCGGCATCACGCCGGAAGGGTCGTGGGTGCTCACCGACGGAAATCCGGACGCGCTGGCGATCACCAACCGGCAGCTGCCCGGCGTGACGTCGGCATCGGGAGCCGAGTTGGCGCTGCCGGCCAGCCCGGAGCGGGCCGGTCAACTGGTGTCGCTGTCGCCGGGAGCCGGGGAGGTGCTGGGCTCGGTCGATGTCGTGTTTCCGGTGCTGCATGGCCCCTACGGCGAAGACGGCACGATTCAGGGACTGCTCGAGCTCGCCGGGGTGCCCTATGTCGGCGCCGGAGTGTTGGCCAGCGCGGCGGGCATGGACAAGGAGTTCACCAAGAAACTGCTGGCGGCCGAGGGGCTTCCGGTGGGCGCTCACTCGGTACTGCGGCCAGCGCAGCAGACACTGGATCTCGCCGACCGCGAGCGACTGGGCCTGCCGGTCTTCGTCAAGCCCGCGCGTGGCGGCTCCTCGATCGGCGTGAGCCGGGTGACCAGCTGGGACCAGCTGGTCGCCGCCGTCGCCGAGGCCCGGCGACACGACCCCAAGGTGATCGTCGAAGCCGCGATTGTGGGCCGGGAATTGGAGTGCGGAGTGCTCGAATTCCCCGACGGCACAGTGCAAGCCAGCACACTCGGCGAGATCCGGGTGGCCGGGGTGCGCGGCCGCGAAGACCCCTTCTACGACTTCGCCACCAAATACCTCGACGACGCCGCCGAACTCGACGTGCCCGCCAAAGTCGACGACGAGGTGGCCGACGCGGTGCGCGAACTGGCGATCCGGGCGTTCAAGGCGATCGACTGCCAAGGACTGGCCCGGGTGGACTTCTTCCTCACCGAGGACGGGCCGCTGATCAACGAGGTCAACACCATGCCCGGATTCACCACGATCTCGATGTATCCCAGGATGTGGGCGGCCAGCGGCGTGGACTACCCGACGTTGTTGGCGACCATGGTCGAGACCGCATTGGCCCGCGGAGTCGGCCTGCGCTAGGGCCCCGCTTGCCGAGTGGCCACTTAATGCACGCGATTCGCGCGCAGGCGTGTTATAACTTCCCATTCGGCGCGGGAATTAGGCTGACGCCGGGCTGATCGGCACCGCCGCCATGGTGTGGTCGAGCACATCCGATATCTGCTGGATCGGCGCGGGCCCCGAGCCGGGCGGCAATGTGAGCGCCACATATACGGGTCTGTCGACGGCGTACCAGGTAGACCTGTCATCTTGGCGCACCTCGAACCACTGCACCCGGTTGACGACCTGGATAGGAGCGCCCACCAGAAAATCGGCCGGCCGGTCGAGACCACAACGCAGCACGACGGGCTCGCCCTCGCTGCCGGTCTGCCACGCGGCGGTACCGGGCGGCGACGGCTGCACGGTCACGGCGCGCTGGTAATCGCCGAGTCGCTCCGGCAGCGCGGCCACTAACGCCCGGCAGGCCGGATTCTGCGCCTGCGGCGCGGGCGCAGCGGCGATCGCGACTGGTTGTCGGGACGGGTGGCGGGTCACGGCGATCGCCAGCACCGCGCCGATCGCGCCGACCGCCAAGACCAGCGCGACGATCAACAGGGCGCGCGGCGGTCCGTCGTGGTTATCCATCCGTGCATACACTCCCCGCAGTCCTACAAAACGTACCCGCCAGGAGGTGGCGTGAGCACTCTGGGCGACCTCGGCGAGTTCGGCATGATCGGCCAGCTGGTGGCTGGCCGACGGCAGCCGGATGCCGTTGCTCTCGGACCGGGTGATGACGCCGCGCTGGTGCTCGCCGGCGACGGGCGGGTCGCGGTGTCGACGGACATGCTCGTGCAGGGGCGCCACTTTCGGTTGGACTGGTCGACACCGCACGACGTCGGCCGCAAAGCCGTCGCCCAAAACGCCGCCGACATCGAGGCAATGGGTGGGCGGCCGACCGCGTTCGTCGTCGGGTTCGGCGCACCACCGCAAACACCGGTCGCAGACGTCAGCGCGCTGGCGGATGGGATGTGGCAGGAGGCCGAACGGGTGGGCGCCGGCATCGCCGGCGGAGATCTGGTCAGCTGCCCGCAATGGGTGGTCGCGGTGACGGTGCTCGGTGACCTCGGCGGCCGCGCGCCGGTGCGGCGCGCCGGGGCGCGGCCCGGGTCGCGCATCGCCGTCGCCGGTCAGCTCGGGCGATCGGCAGCCGGATATGCGCTGTGGCACAGCGGTATCGAAGGTTTCGACGACTTGCGGCGGCGACATCTGGTTCCGCAACCGCCCTATGGGCAGGGCCGCGCCGCCGCCGAGGCCGGCGCCGGGGCGATGATCGATGTGTCCGACGGTCTGGTAGCCGATCTGGGCCACCTCGCCGAATCGTCGGGCGTTGGCATCGACCTGGACACCAGCGCATTGTCGGCCGACCGCGACGCGGTGGCGGCCGCCGCCGAGACCATGAGCGCCGACCCGTGGTCGTGGGTGCTCGGCGGGGGAGAAGACCATGCACTGGTGGCTGCGTTCGCCGGCCCGGTCCCCGCTGACTGGCGTGTCATCGGGCGGGTGCTCCACGGCCCGGCCCGCGTGCTCGTCGACGGGAACGACTGGACGGGATATGCGGGCTGGGAATCCTTTGCCCGCTAAGGTGACGCGGTGACCGTCTATGCCATTGCCCAGCTGCGGTTCACCGATCGAGCCGCCTACGACCGGTATCAGTCGAAATTCATGGAGGTGTTCAATCGCCATCCGGGAACGTTGTTGGCGGCCGACGAGTCACCGCAGGTGGTGGAGGGCCGCTGGGATCGCGAGAAGGTAGTCCTGATGTCCTTCCCCGACGAGCAGGCTTTCCGTCGCTGGGCCGAATCGCCCGAGTACCAAGACATTTCGACGGATCGTCGTGCGGGTGCCGATACGGTGGTGCTGCTGGTGAAAGGCCTGACGTGACCGCGCTGCCGCTCGCTGAGCTTGTCGAAGACGGCTGGGCAGGTGCCCTGGAACCGGTAGCCGCAAAGGTCGCCGAGATGGGGCAGTTCCTGCGCGCGGAGATCGCGGCCGGCCGGCGCTACCTGCCGGCGGGACAGAATGTCTTGCGCGCCTTCACTTTCCCGTTCGACCAGGTGCGGGTTTTGATCGTCGGCCAGGACCCGTATCCGACGCCTGGGCATGCAGTCGGCTTGAGCTTTTCGGTGGCCCAACAAGTCCGGCCACTGCCGCGCAGCCTGGACAACATCTTCGCCGAATACACCAAAGACCTTGGCCATCCCGCGCCGTCGTGCGGTGATCTCACGCCGTGGGCGCAACGCGGGGTGATGCTGCTCAACCGGGTGCTGACAGTGCAGCCGGGCAAGGCGGCATCGCACCGGGGCAAGGGCTGGGAGGCCGTCACCGAGTGCGCCATCCGCGCGCTGGTGGATCGGCGCAAACCGATGGTGGCTATTTTGTGGGGCCGTGATGCCTCGACGCTCAAACCGATGCTGGCCGGCCAAGACTGTGTCGCAATCGAATCGCCGCACCCCTCGCCGCTGTCGGCATCGCGCGGATTTTTCGGCTCGCGTCCGTTCAGCCGCGCCAACGACTTGCTGATCCAGATGGGCGCCGAACCGATCGACTGGCGATTGCCCTGACTCGCTGCGGTTCCCGCCGCCAGAACACTAGCGTTCGAGCATGGTGGATTTCGCTTTGCGCTCATGCGGATTGCGCGGGCATGCGACATTCGCGCCCGACGAGCCGGCGCTTCGGGAGCGGCTGAAGGTCGATACACCGGTCGGGGAGGCATGGCGTTGTCTGCGATGCGAAACCTTTGTGGTCGGCGCACCGCGCCAGCGCGGTCCGGCAGACACCGCACCGGAAGTGCCGCGCGGGCGATTGTTACGGGACCGGACGTTGATGCGAGCCCTCGCCGTGGAACGCGCGATTCGAGGCATCATCGTGCTGCTCGTGGCCGCCGGTGTGCTCAAGGTCCGCGGTTCACGCGAACGGTTGCAACAGGCCTTCGAGCAGGATCTCCCTCTCCTTCGTCCGTTGGCCAACCAGCTCAGCTGGGACCCGGACAACTCGAAAATCGTCCGCCACATCGGTCACGCGCTCACGCTGTCGTCGTCGACGTTGCTGTGGATCGTGCTGGGCCTGGCCGCGTATGCCCTGATCGAGTTCGTCGAAGCCGTCGGATTGTGGCTGGTGCAAAGGTGGGGCGAGTACTTCGCGGTGATCGCGACCAGCGTTTTCCTGCCGCTGGAAATTTACGAACTCACCGAAAAGGTGACAACGCTGCGAGTAGCCGCGCTGCTGGTCAACATCATCGCGGTGATCTGGCTGCTGTGGAGCAAACGGCTGTTCGGGCTCAACGGCGGCGCGCAGGCGTACCACAAGGAACATCGGGAAGAAAGCTTGTTGACCGTCGAACGTGCCGGCCTACGGGAAGCTGGCCGGGCTGAGGACAGCTAACCGCGGCTGACTTTGCCCGCCTTGATGCACGAGGTGCACACGTTGAGCCGCTGCTTGTTACCGCCGGGGCGAGTCACGGCGCGCACGGTCTGGATGTTGGGATCCCAGCGGCGGCTGGTCCGGCGATGCGAGTGCGACACCGACTTGCCGAAGCCGGGGCCCTTTCCGCAGATGTCGCAGACGGCGGCCATGTGTATAACTCCTCGAGTCTCTTGGGCCGGGGCAGGTAGCCCTGCTCCTCCTCAGGCCGTTCCGGCCTGCATCGTCGCAGCGCGCAACCGAACGACTGGGTGGCCCGAACAACCTGGCCAGAATAGCCGCCGTGCGGCGCAAGCGCCAAAACGACCAACAACCCCAGGACACCTTATGACCAGTCCTGTCGTTGTCACTGGTTAGGCTTGCGCCCACCGGAGGAGGCGGGAGGAGGTGACAGATGGGCGCCGAGGTGGACACGTCGGATCGCCTGCTGGACGCGTCTGCCCTGCGAGACTGGGCGCATACCGCGGTCAGCGACCTGATCACCCACATCGACGAGATCAACCGCCTCAATGTGTTCCCCGTCGCCGATTCCGACACCGGCACCAACATGCTGTTCACCATGCGCTCCGCGCTGGCTGAGGCCAACACCGAAGCAGGCTCCGGCGACGTTTCGCGAGTAGCAGCGGCGCTGTCGGCCGGCGCCCTGAACGGCGCCCGCGGCAACTCTGGAGTGATCCTGTCCCAGATCCTGCGCGGTATCGCCGACGTCACCGCGGGCGCCGCCGCCGAGGCCGAAGGTGAGCTGCACCACATCGACGCAGCGGTTCTCGGCTCGGCGTTGCGGCAGGGGGTGGCTCTGGTCGTCGCCTCGATGGGCGGCCAAGAAGTTGCCGGGACGATCGTCTCCGTGCTGCAGGCCGCCGCCGGCGCCGTGGAGCAGTGCGCGAACGTCGACGACGGGCTGGCCCGGGCGATCAGCGCCGCCGGGGACGCTGCGGTGATTGCGCTGGAGAAGACCCCGGAGCAGCTCGATGTGCTGGGCGACGCCGGCGTGGTCGACGCCGGTGGGCGCGGTTTGCTGGTTTTACTGGACGCGTTGCACTTCACCATCACCGGCCAGGCATCCGCCCGCACCGTGTACGAGCCGTCACCGCGCCGGGCATCGGCCGAGCCGGTCGCCGAGCAGCGCGCGCCGGAGTTCGAGGTGATGTACCTGTTGGAGGGTTGCGATGCCGATGGCGCGGATGCGCTGCGGGATCGACTCGCCGAGCTCGGTGATTCGGTGGCGATCGCGACCTCCGCGTCGGAGGTCTCGGATGCCGTCGGCGGCTACTCGGTACACGTGCACACCGACGATGCCGGCGCCGCAGTGGAGGCGGGTCTGGCATTCGGCAGCCCGCGCCGGATCCAGATCTCGGCGCTGACCGGCGGCGCGACCGGGATACCACCGGGCAGCTGGACGCGGGAACGGGCCGTGCTGGCCGTCGTCGACGGGGAAGGCGCGGCACAGCTGTTCGCGGGGGAGGGCGCCTGTGTGCTGCAACCGGATCCCGACGCCGCCGACCCATCCACCGTCGTCAGTGCCCAGCAACTGCTGCGCGCAGTGGTGGACACCGGTGCGGCACAAGTGATGGTGCTGCCCAACGGGTATGTGGCCGCCGAAGAACTGGTCGCCGGCTGCACCGCGGCCATCGGTTGGGGCATCGACGTGGTGCCGTTGCCGACCGGGTCGATGGTGCAGGGGCTGGCCGCCCTCGCGGTCCATGAACCCGGCCGGCCGGCCGTCGACGACGGCTACACCATGGCCCACGCCGCCGGGGGTGCGCGGCACGGGTCGGTGCGCATTGCGACCGAGAAGGCGTTGACGTTCGCCGGACCCTGCGAGCCGGGCGACGGCCTGGGCATCGCCGGCGACGAGGTGCTGATCGTGGCCCCGGACATCACCGCGGCGGCAATCGGTTTGATCGATCTGCTGCTGGCAGCCGGCGGTGAGCTGATGACGGTATTGACCGGTGCCGCTGTCGACGCCGCGGTCGGGGACGCCCTCCAACAGCACGTCCACGACGACCATCCCGGCACCGAGCTGGTGACCTACTGCACCGGGCATCGGGGTGACGCGCTGCTGATCGGGGTGGAGTAGCGATGGCGGCGCTGACCGACCGACTGGATTACGTACTCGGCGCCAAATCCGCCGGACCCCTCGACGACGTGTTCGGTATCCGCACCGTCGACGACCTCTTGCGGCACTACCCGCGCAGCTACATCGAAGGCACCACGGTTCGCGGTGTCGGCCCCGAACGGCCGCCGGCGGGCGAGCATGTCACGCTTGTCGACACCATCACCGGCGCGGAGACACGGTGGACGACCAAGAAGCCCAAGATAAAATATCTGGTCATCACCATCGGCTCCGGGCGAAACAAGGTGACCGCCACGTTCTTTCACGTCAAGAAGTGGACCGAGCAGCGGCTCGCCAAAGGAGCGCGAGTCATGCTGTCCGGGGAGGTGGGGTATTTCCGGAACGCCATGCAACTCACCCACCCCGACTTCCTCGTGCTGAACTCCCCGGACGGCAAAGACCACGGCAGCAGGTCACTGCGGATGATTGCCAAGGCGTCGCAGGCAGTCAGCGGCGAGGTGCTGCAGTCGGCGTTCGAGCGGGCGTTTTACCCGATCTATCCGGCTAGCACGAAAGTGCAAAGCTGGGACATCTACTCGTGCGTGCGTCAGGTGCTCGCGGTGCTCGACCCGGTCCCCGATCCGCTGCCTGACGTGGTGCTCGCCGAGCACGATCTGATCTCCGAGGACCGCGCGCTGCGGGCGATTCATCTGGCCGAGGACGAAGCCGAGCGGCGACGCGCCCGGCAGCGGCTGACCTTCGACGAAGCCATGGGCCTGCAATGGGCGCTGGTGACGCGCAGGCACGGTGAACTTTCGGAATCCGGTCCGGCCGCGCCGCCACACCCGGACGGCTTGGCGCAAGAACTGTTGCGGCAGTTGCCGTTCGAGTTGACCGCCGGCCAGCGTAACGTGCTCCAGACGTTGACCCGCGAAATCGATGCGACCCGCCCGATGAATCGGCTGCTCCAGGGTGAAGTCGGCTCGGGCAAGACCATCCTCGCGGTGCTCGCCATGTTGCAGATGGTCGACGCCGGCTACCAGTGCGCGCTGTTGGCGCCGACGGAAGTCCTTGCCACACAGCATGTCCGGTCTATCCGCGATGTGCTGGGCCCGCTGGCGATGGGCGGCCAGCTCGGCGGAGTGGACCACGCTACCCGGATCGGGCTGCTCACTGGGTCGATGTCGGCAGGGCAGAAGAAACAGGCTCGCGACGAGATCACCTCCGGGCAGGTGGGTGTCGTCGTCGGGACTCACGCGCTGTTGCAGGACGCAGTCGAGTTTCACCGGCTGGGCATGGTAGTGGTCGACGAGCAGCATCGGTTCGGCGTCGAGCAACGAGACCAATTGCGCGCCAAGGCTCCCGCCGGTATCACGCCGCACCTGCTGGTGATGACCGCAACGCCGATCCCGCGGACCGTTGCGCTGACGGTTTACGGCGATCTGGAGACTTCGACCTTGCGTGAACTGCCGCGCGGGCGGCAACCGATCACCACCAAAACGATCTTCGTCAAAGACAAGCCCGCCTGGCTGGACCGCGCCTGGCAGCGCATCATCGAGGAGGTTTCGGCCGGCCGCCAAGCCTATGTGGTCGCACCCCGCATCGATGAGACCGATGAGGGCCAGACTGAGGAAGGCCAACGGCCGTCAGCGACAGCGGTAGAACTGTTCGCTCGGTTGCAGCGCCATGAGTTGGCCGGCGTGCGACTGGGGCTGATGCACGGTCGGTTACCCGCCGACGAGAAAGACGCTGTGATGACCGCGTACCGTACCGGTGAAATCGATGTGCTGGTGTGCACCACGGTGATTGAGGTCGGCGTCGACGTCCCGAACGCGACGGTGATGCTCGTGATGGACGCCGACCGCTTTGGCATCAGCCAGTTGCATCAACTGCGGGGCCGCATCGGCCGCGGTGCGCATCCCAGCCTGTGCCTGCTGGCGAGCTGGTCGTCGCCGAATTCGCACGCCGGAGCGCGACTGGCTGCCGTCGCCGAGACGCTGGACGGGTTCGCATTGGCCGACCTCGACCTCAAGGAGCGGCGCGAAGGCGATGTACTGGGCCGTAACCAATCCGGCCGTGCGATTACCCTACGGCTGCTCTCACTGGCCGATCACCGGGAAATTATCGAGGCGGCGCGGGACATCTGCGAGCGCGCCTATGACGAAGACCCGGCGGACGCCGGCCTGGCGCTGCTGGCCGCACCGTTCACCGGCACCGAGCGCATCGAATACCTGGATAAATCATGACCCGGAAGTCGCTGCTCTGGCTTTCCGCGATCGCGGTGCTGGCGGTGGTGATCGCCTACCAGGTGCTGGCATCGTCGGCCGGTGATCGCGCAGAGGAGTTCGCCGCGCGCGCCGACGTCCCGACGGTGCAACCCGGCGCGGATGTGTTGGCCGGAATTGTGGTGGTGCCCAGCAGGGTCCACCGCTACGACTACCGGCGTGACGCGTTCGGCGACGCCTGGACCGACGACAACGACGCGCCCGATGGGCACAACGGATGCGACACCCGCGACGACATCCTCAACCGCGATCTAGTCGACAAGACCTATGTGTTCATCAAACGCTGCCCGGACGCCGTGGCGACCGGCACGCTGCACGACCCCTACACCAATGCCACCGTCGACTTTCGGCGCGGCGCACGGGTGGGCGCATCGGTGCAGATCGACCACATCGTCCCGCTGGCGCTGGCCTGGGACATGGGCGCCTATGCCTGGCCGTTTCCGCAGCGGCTGCGCTTCGCCAACAATCCGGCCAACCTGCTGGCGGTCGCCGGAAAAGCCAACGAGGACAAGAGCGATTCCCAACCGGCGTTGTGGATGCCGCCCAACACCGCGTTCTGGTGCCAGTACGGCATGCAGTTCATCGCCGTGCTGCGTGGTTACGCGCTGCCGACCGACCAGACGTCGGCCGAGGTGCTGCGCCAGGCGGCCGACAAGTGTCCGGTCGGATAGCGAGGCGCTACATCATCAGCCCGAACATCATGGCTATGCCGGCGGCAATGATCGCCTGACAGAGCAATCCCAGCTGCGCCAAACCCGGGTGTGCTGGCTGTACGGTGCGCGACAGCGGGTTGGCCCTGCATGCCACGAAGTAGCGGTAGAACCAGTACACCGTCGCCACCGCGAATCCGGCGGTCGCGATCCAGTTAACCGCGGCGATCCACCCGGGTTCGGGCCCAGTCAAAGGCATCTCCGTCCCCAGCGAGCCCGAATGGATGTGAGCGGATGATGTACTGGGCTGGCCCGGCAGGCTGCCATTCATCACTGCGTACATCCACGCCATCGCCGTCATCATCGCGGCGTTGTAGCCGTGGGAAAGTCGGCCAGAGCTAGCGCAGGACAGACGTCGTGCCGCAAACACGAACCAAACCGCCGCCAGCAGGAAGAAGACCACTGGCAAGACCTTTGGGAAGTCGATGGCGGCACGCCAGGCCATCTCAACCATTGCCAGCGACATCGCCAGATGCAACAGGTGATCGATGGTGCTGTCCCACCGATTATGATGCACGACAAGGACATACAGGTATCCGGCGATGCCGATGCCGAAGAGGACGGTGACGATCCAGCGCAGCACGAGGTCGGTGGTCAATAAACCGGACCCTGAGTCGGAGGAGGCACGGCTACCGGCGGATCGCAGCCGGTGCGGCGGCGGCGTCGACCCGAGTGGTACCGGAATCTCCACGCGCCGCATGGGCACTGGACTCCGGATTGAGGTCCAGCCGACGCAACAGCTGCGCGTTGAGCGCGACGATGACCGTCGACAGGGACATCAGGATGGCGCCGACCGACATTGGCATCACGAAGCCCACGGGGGCCAGCACACCGGCGGCCAGCGGTACCGCAATGAGGTTGTATCCCGCCGCCCACCAGAGGTTTTGCTTCATCTTGCGGTAGCTGGCCGCCGAAAGCTGGATCACCGACAGCACCGAACGCGGATCGGAGCTGGCCAGGATTACACCCGCTGAGGCGATCGCCACGTCGGTGCCCGCGCCGATGGCGATACCGACGTCCGCCTGGGCCAGGGCCGGTGCGTCGTTGACACCGTCACCGACCATCGCGACCTTCCATCCTTCGGCCTGCAACTCCGATACCTTGGCCGCCTTGTCCTCGGGCCGGACCCCGGCGAATACCCGGTCGATGCCTAGTTCACCGGCGACCGAGTGCGCGACGGCCTCGGCGTCACCGGTAATCATGACCACGTGGAGACCCAGCCGATGCAGCGCGTCGACGGCCTGGCGTGACTCCCGGCGCACTTCGTCGGCCAGCGCCAGCGCCCCGACTACAGCGTCGTCGGAGAGCACATGAAGGATGGTGGCGCCATCGTCTCGCCAATGCGTAGTCGTCGCTAATTCGGCAAGCCCGGTCTCCTCGAGTAGCCGCGGCCCGCCGACCCGGATGCGTCGGCTGCCAACCGTCGCGGTGACCCCGACTGCCGGAGACGACGCGAAATCCGTTGCAGCCGGAACACTCAGACTTCGCCCGCGGGCCGCGTGCACGATCGCGCGGGCCAGCGGATGCTCGGAATCAGCCTCGGCGGCGGCGGCCAGCGCCAGCACCTCGTCCTCGTCGTAGCCGTCGGTGGTCGCGACACCGAGCACCGCGGGCTCGCCCTTGGTCAGGGTGCCGGTCTTGTCGAAGAGCACTGCGGTGACGGTGCGCATGCTCTCCAAGGCGACGCGGTCCTTCACCAGCACGCCGCCGCGAGCGGCCCGCTCGGTGGCGATGGACACCACTAGCGGGATGGCCAGGCCCAGCGCGTGTGGGCAGGCGATGACCAGTACGGTGATTGTCCGGATCACGGCTTGGTCGGGATGACCAAGGAACCCCCAGACGATCGCGGTGAGCACACCGGCGCCCAGCGCGAACCAGAACAACCAGCCCGCCGCTCGGTCGGCCAGGAGCTGCGCGCGCGACGACGAATTCTGCGCCTCGGCCACCAGGCGCTGGATGCCCGCCACCGCGGTGTCGTCACCGACCGCGGTCACTTCCAGGCGCAACCCCGAGTCGGTCGCCACCGTGCCGGCAACGACGTGATCGCCGACCGTTCGTCGCACAGTGCGGGATTCGCCGGTCACCATCGACTCGTCCATCTCGGCCGCGCCGTCGGTGATCCGGCCATCGGCGGGCACACTCCCACCCGGGCGGACAACCACGACGTCGCCCACCTCTAGCTCCGCGGGGGCCACGCTGACGACGGAATCGCCCTCGACACGCTCGGCCTCGTCGGGCAGCAACGCGGCCAGTGAGTCAAGCGCCGACGTCGTCTGCGCCAGCGAGCGCATCTCGAGCCAGTGCCCGAGCAGCATGATGACGATCAGTAAGGCCAGTTCCCACCAGAAGTCGAGCCCGTGTGCCACCCAGCCCAAGGTCGACGCCCACGACGACACGAACGCCACCGTGATCGCGAGCCCGATCAGCAGCATCATTCCCGGTGCCCGCGAACGGATTTCGCTGACCGCACCGGTCAAAAACGGTTTGCCGCCCCACGCGTACATGATGGTGCCGAGCACCGGCGACACCCATGTCGAGCCGGAGAAGCCGGGCACGGTGTAGCCAATGATCGTGGCGAACATGCCCGAGAGTCCCACCGTGGGAACCGCCAGCACCAGCATCGTCCAGAACAACCGGCGATACTGCGCAACATGGTCGCCGTGGCCCGCATGCCCCTGATGTGACTCGTGCCCGGCATGGTCGGCATGGCTCGTCCGCGGCTCGGTCATGTCAGCCACTATATACCCCGCCGGGGTATAGTCTGACCGACGGAACCGGTGGCTCGGATTACACGCCGGTGTAGGTCAGCGGATCCTCACGCACCCGGGTGCCGTCATTGAGCCCGTTGAGGGCATCCATGTGCTCGGTGGCCAACTCGAAATCGAACACGTCGAAGTTGGCCGCGATGCGTTCGGGTTTGCTTGATCGGGGGATGACGACATTGCCCAATTGCAGGTTCCACCGGATCAGCACTTGCGCAGGTGTCCGGCTGTACTCGCCGGCAATCGACGTCACCGTCGGATGGTCGAGCAGCCTGCCGACCGCCAGCGGGCTGTAGGCCTCGGTGACGATGTTTTGCCGGGCATTGACGTCGCGCAACTCGACCTGGCTGAGCAGCGGGTGCAGCTCGATCTGGTTGACCGCCGGTGTCACAAAGGTGAGGTCGGTGACCATCGACAGATGTTCCTCGGCGAAGTTGCAGACGCCGATCGACCGGGTAAGGCCGTTTCCGCGGGACTGGATCAGGCCGCCGAAGCTATCCACATATTTGCCCAACTGCGCAGCCGGCCAATGGATCAGATACAGGTCGACATACTCGAGGCCCAACCGTTCCAGGCTGGCGTGGCAGGCCTCTTGTGCGCTGCTGAAGCCCTGGTCGGCGTTGGCCAATTTGGTCGTGACGAACAGTTCGGCGCGCGGAATCCCCGACGCGGCGATCGCGCGGCCGACGGCGGCCTCGTTGCCGTACACCGCCGCGGTGTCGATCAACCGGATCCCGATCTCCAGCGCCGCCGATACCGCGCGTTCGGTCTCGTCGTCCGACAATTCCGCGACGCCGAGGCCGAGCACCGGCATTGAGTTCTCGTCATTGAGTAATACAGAAGGGATGGAAGGGCTAGCGGCGCCCGTCATCGTCTCACCTGCCTGTGAAATTGAAGGTACGTGGATCAGGACCAAGCCGGGTCCCGTCGTCGAGCGAGGAGATCGACGCCATCTGCTCTGCGCTGAGTTCGAAATTGAACACGTCGAAATTGCTCACAATCCGCGAAGGGTTCACCGACTTCGGGATCACGATATTACCGAGTTGGATATGCCACCTAATCAACACCTGGGCAGGCGTGCGGCCGCAGCTGTCGGCGACGGCGGTAATGGTCGGGTCGGTGAGCAGCGAGCCCTGCCCGAGCGGGCTCCAGGCTTCGGTCGCGATGCCCAGGCGGGCGTGGACTTCCCGCAGCGCGGTCTGAGGCAGCCGTGGATGCAGTTCCACCTGGTTGACAGCGGGCACGATGCCGGTGGCATCGATCAGAACCTGCAGGTGCTCGGGCTCGAAATTGCTCACCCCGATGGACCGGATCCGGCCCTGGTCGCGGAGGTTGGCGAACGCCTTGAAGGTCTCGACGAATTTGTTGAGCTCAGGCAGCGGCCAATGCACCAGGTAGAGGTCGAGATAGTCGATTCCGAGCCGATCCATGCTGGCGTCGAAAGCCGCCAATGTGCTGTCGTAGCCTTGGTCGGCGTTCCACAACTTGGTGACCAAGTAGAGTTCGTCGCGGGGCACACCGGAATCCGCTACCGCACGCCCGGTCTCACGTTCATTACGGTAGGCCGCCGCTGTGTCGATATGCCGGTAACCGGCTCGCAGGGCGGCGCCCACCGCCTGCTCGGTGTCCGCAGGCGGAATTTGGAAAACACCGAATCCGACCGCCGGAACGCAATTACCGTCGTTCAGCCTGACTAGGGGAGCAGCCATGACAAGGAGTCTGCCAGGCCGCCTGCAG
The DNA here is from genome assembly GCF_059812285.1 of Mycobacterium sp. NGS62. NCBI lineage: Bacteria > Bacillati > Actinomycetota > Actinomycetes > Mycobacteriales > Mycobacteriaceae > Mycobacterium > Mycobacterium sp. NGS62. The sequence continues at coordinate 497,930 of NZ_JCALCK010000002.1, forward strand.
AACACCGCTACCAACATCGGCGTCAAGATCATCCCCTGGATCCCGACCCGCGCCAAGCGACTGCTGACCGGCGGCCGTTCGGTCACCATCGACGGCAACACACTGGATCCCACACTGCAGCTCACGCTGGCTGCGCAACGGGCGGCGGGGATCAACAGCCTGGTCGTCGACAACGACCCGAGCGCCTCGCGGGCCCAGGCCCGGATGATGTCCCTCGGGTTCGGTGGATCGCAGATTCACGTCGACGTCACCGATGTGTTGATACCGGGACCGGCCGGCGACATTCCGGCCCGCCATTACCGCCCGGCCAGCACCGAGCCGACGCCGCTACTGGTCTTCTACCACGGCGGTGGCTGGGTGATCGGCGACCTGGATACCCATGATGCGCTGTGCCGGTTGGCTTGCCGCGACGCCGATATTCACGTGCTGTCAATCGACTACCGGCTGGCGCCTGAGCATCCGGCGCCGGCCGCGGTCGAAGACGCCTATGCGGCCTTCCAATGGGCACACGAGCACGCCGGCGAACTCGGCGCCCTCCCCGGTCGGGTGGCGGTCGGGGGCGACAGTGCGGGCGGCAACCTGGCGGCGGTCGTCTCGCAGCTGGCACGCGACAACGGCGGCCCGGCGCCGGTGCTGCAGTGGCTGATCTACCCGATCACCGACCACACCGTTCCGACCCGCTCACGCACCCTCTTCGCCGACGGTTTCGTGCTGACCAAGCACGATATCGACTGGTTCCATGAGCAATACCTCGGCGGTTCTGGCGTCGAACCGGACGACGCGCGGGTGTCGCCATTGCAGGCCGACAACCTCTCGGGGCTGCCGCCCGCGCTTATCGCGATCGCGGGCTTCGACCCATTGCGCGATGAGGGCGAGCGCTATGCGAGGGCGCTGCAAGCCGCCGGCAACGCCGTCGACCTGCGTTGCTTTCGGTCACTGACGCATGTATTCGCGAACCTCTTCCCGCTCGGTGGCGGCAGTGCGACCGCGACGACCGAACTAGTCTCGGCGCTGCGCGCCCACCTCAGCCGGGTCTGAGCTCCGTTACTCTAGAGGCGCTATTGCGACAACGGAGGATCAGCAAACCTGTGGCCGACAAACCGAAACGCCCCGCCTATGACCTGAAGAAAGCCGGACGGCGACGCGATATCGCGATCCGGACCGGGCTGACGGCGATCGTGCTGATCTTCGCCGTCGTGCTGGTTGGCTACATCGTCATCTCGCACGACAAGAAGGGCGACGGCGAGAGCCGGGCGGTGCGGGTGACCTCGAGCGCGCTGGTCACCAAGGACGGAACCAAGGACCCTAAAGCCGTCGTGTCGTTCTACGAGGACTTCCTGTGCCCGGCGTGCGGCAACTTCGAGCGGACGTTCGGTCCGACGGTGTCCAACCTGATCGAGTCCGGCGCGATCGCCGCCGACTACTACATGGTGGGCATTCTCAGCAGGCCGCAGAACGACGACTATTCGACGCGGGCCGGATCGGCGGCCTATTGCGTCGCCGACGAGTCCATCGACGCCTTCGGCCGCTTTCACGCCAAGCTGTTCACCAAAAACGTGCAGCCCGAGGAAGTGGGTGGCACCTACCCGGACAATGCGCGATTGATCGAACTCGCCCGCCAAGCGGGGGTGGTCGGCAAAGTTCCCGATTGCATCAACAGCGGCAAATATGCCCCGATGGTCGACGGGATGGCATCGGCCACCGATATTCACGCCACCCCGACCATCCGCATCAACGGTCAGGATTACGAGTGGTCCACACCTGACGCGCTGGTCGCCAAGATCAAAGAAATCGTCGGGAATGTGCCGGGCCTCGACACGGCGGCGAGGCCGCCGGCGCAGTGACCACCGCGGTGTCGGCGCAACCCGGTGAGCCGCTCGAAGATTCGGCGCCTCGCGTTGCGGTCGCGGCCAGCAGTGCGTGGTGGGTGCTGGTCGCCGGAGTGGTCGGGCTGATCGCCTCGGGGATACTCACGGTGGAGAAGATCCACCTGTTGATGAACCCGTCGTATGTGCCGTCGTGCAACCTCAATCCCGTGCTGTCATGCGGCTCGGTGATGGCGACCCCGCAGGCATCGCTGCTGGGCTTTCCCAATCCGTTGATCGGGATCGTCGCTTTCAGTGTCGTCGTGGTCACCGGTGTACTGGCGATCGCCAAAGTGGCTCTGCCGCAGTGGTATTGGATCGGACTGGCGCTCGGTAGCTTGGCCGGCACGGGATTCGTGCACTGGTTGATCTTTCAGAGCCTGTACCGGATCGGGGCACTGTGTCCGTACTGCATGGTGGTGTGGGCGGTCACCGTCCCGCTGCTGGTGGTCGTCGGGTCGATCGCTTTCAATCCTGCCGACGGGAGCCCGGTCGTCCGCGCGCTCTACCATTGGCGGTGGTCGCTTACCGCGCTCTGGTTCACGGCGCTCATTCTGCTGATCTTCACGCGGTTCTGGGATTACTGGTCGACACTTCTCTAGAACGAAGGGGCGTGTGTGATTTCCAAAGTGCTGGTCGCCAACCGCGGTGAGATCGCGATCCGCGCGTTCCGCGCCGCCTACGAACTGGGCGTGGGCACCGTCGCGGTCTACCCGTACGAGGACCGCAATTCGGTGCACCGGCTCAAGGCTGACGAGTCCTACCAGATCGGCGATGTCGGACATCCGGTGCGGGCCTACTTGTCCGTCGACGAGATCGTCGAAACCGCCCGCCGCGCAGGCGCCGACGCGGTGTATCCCGGATACGGATTCCTGTCGGAGAACCCCGAATTGGCAGACGCCTGCGCACGGGCGGGGATCACGTTCGTCGGCCCGAGCGCCGCGGTGTTGGAGCTGACCGGCAACAAATCCCGCGCGATCGCGACGGCGCGCGAAGCGGGCCTGCCCGTGCTGATGTCCTCGGAGCCGTCGGCATCGGTTGACGAGTTGGTGGCCGCCGCCGGTGATATGCGGTTCCCGTTGTTCGTCAAGGCGGTCGCGGGTGGCGGCGGACGCGGGATGCGTCGCGTGGGCGACATCACCGCGCTGCCCGAGGCCATTGAAGCGGCCAGCCGCGAAGCCGAATCGGCGTTCGGGGATCCGACGGTTTATCTCGAGCAGGCGGTGATCAACCCGCGCCACATCGAGGTGCAGATCTTGGCTGACACCCATGGGAATGTCATCCACCTCTACGAGCGGGACTGCAGTGTGCAGCGTCGCCACCAGAAGGTCATCGAACTGGCGCCGGCGCCGAACCTCGACCCGCAGGTCCGGGAGAAGATCTGCGCCGACGCGGTCGCGTTCGCCCGCCACATCGACTACAGCTGTGCGGGAACCGTGGAGTTCCTGCTCGACGAGCGTGGTGAGCATGTCTTCATCGAAATGAATCCGCGCATTCAGGTCGAACACACCGTCACCGAGGAGATCACGGACGTCGACCTGGTTTCCAGCCAGCTGCGCATCGCCGCCGGGGAGACTCTCGACGACCTGGGTTTGCGCCAAGAGGCGATTCGGCCGCACGGCGCAGCGCTGCAGTGCCGGATCACCACCGAGGACCCGGCCAACGGGTTTCGGCCCGACACCGGGCGAATCAGCGCCTACCGTAGCCCGGGCGGGGCGGGCATCCGGCTGGACGGCAGCACGCATCTGGGTGCGGAGATCAGCGCTCACTTCGACTCCATGCTGGTCAAGCTGACCTGCCGGGGACGGGACTTTTCGACGGCGATGAACCGTGCCCGGCGCGCGCTGGCCGAGTTCCGGATCCGCGGCGTTTCGACGAATGTCCCGTTTTTGCAAGCAGTGTTGGACGATCCGGATTTTCGCGCCGGCCGCATCACCACGTCGTTCATCGATGAGCGTCCGCAACTGCTGACCGCGCGTGCGTCGGCCGACCGCGGCACCAAAATCCTCAACTACCTGGCCGACGTCACCGTCAACCAGCCGCACGGCGCTCGGCCGTCGACGGTGTACCCGCACGACAAGCTGCCCGAGGTTGACCTCGAGGCGGCCCCGCCGCCGGGCTCCAAGCAACGGCTGGTCGAGTTGGGGCCGGAGGGTTTTGCGCACTGGTTGCGGGAATCCGCAGCAGTCGGGGTCACCGAAACCACCTTCCGCGATGCCCACCAGTCGTTGCTGGCCACCCGGGTGCGGACTCTCGGGCTGCTCACCGTGGCGCCCTACATTGCGCGGCTCACACCGCAATTGCTGTCAATGGAGTGCTGGGGCGGCGCGACCTACGACGTGGCGCTGCGCTTTCTGAAGGAGGATCCTTGGGAGCGGTTGGCGGCGCTGCGTGAAGCGCTGCCCAACATCTGCCTGCAGATGTTGCTGCGTGGCCGCAACACCGTGGGCTACACGCCGTACCCGGAAGTCGTCACCACGGCGTTCGTCGAGGAAGCCACCGCAACCGGAATCGACATCTTCCGGATCTTCGACGCGCTCAACAACGTCGAGTCGATGCGTCCGGCGATCGACGCGGTACGCGAAACCGGTTCTGCCATCGCAGAAGTCGCGATGTGCTACACCGGCGACCTGGCCGATCCGGATGAGAACATCTATACGCTGGATTACTATCTCAAGCTCGCCGAGCAGATCGTCGATGCCGGCGCACATGTGCTGGCCATCAAGGACATGGCCGGGCTGTTGCGGGCACCCGCCGCGACAGCACTGGTGAGTGCACTGCGGAGTCGCTTCGACCTGCCGGTGCATGTGCACACCCACGACACCCCGGGCGGGCAGCTGGCCAGCTATGTCGCGGCCTGGCATGCCGGGGCCGACGCTGTCGACGGTGCCGCCGCCCCATTGGCGGGAACGACCAGCCAGCCCGCGCTGAGTTCGATCGTGGCTGCGGCCGCGCACACCGAATACGACACCGGGCTGTCGCTTGCTGCGGTGTGCGATCTGGAGCCGTATTGGGAGGCGCTGCGAAAGGTGTACGCCCCCTTCGAATCCGGGCTGCCCGCACCGACCGGCCGGGTCTACGACCACGAGATCCCCGGCGGCCAGTTGTCCAATTTGCGCCAGCAGGCCATTGCGCTGGGTTTGGGCGATCGTTTCGAAGAGATCGAAGTCAATTACGCCGCAGCCGATCGGCTGCTGGGCCGGTTGGTCAAGGTCACGCCGACCTCGAAGGTGGTCGGGGACCTCGCGCTGGCGTTGGTCGGGGCCGGAGTCAGCGCCGAGGAATTTGCCTCGGAGCCATCCCGATTCGACATACCCGAGTCGGTGCTGGGTTTCCTGCGCGGCGAGCTGGGTGATCCGCCCGGCGGCTGGCCGGAGCCGCTGCGCACCGCGACGCTGGCCGGCCGGGCGCCCGCCAAACCCGCACCGGAGCTCTCCGCAGACGACGAGACGGTGCTGGCACAGCCCGGGCCCAAACGTCAGGCCACCCTGAACCGATTGCTATTCCCCGGTCCGACAAAGGAATACGAATCGCATCGGGAAGCCTACGGTGACACGTCGCAGCTGTCGGCCAACCAGTTCTTCTACGGCCTGCGCCAAGGCGAGGAACACCGCGTCCAGTTGGAACCCGGTGTGGAACTGCTGATCGGGTTGGAGGCGATTTCCGAACCCGACGAGCGCGGCGTGCGAACGGTGATGTGCATCATCAACGGCCAACTGCGACCGGTGGAGGTGCGCGACCGCAGCATCGCCAGCACGGTGCCGACGGCTGAAAAGGCCGATCGTGCCAACAGCGGTCATATCGCTGCGCCCTTCGCCGGCGTTGTCACCATTGGTGTGTCCGAAGGCGACCGGGTGAGCGCCGGGCAGACCATCGCAACCATCGAGGCGATGAAGATGGAGGCGCCGATCACCGCCCCCGCCGATGCGACGGTCGAACGGGTGGCGGTATCGACCACCGCCCAGGTGGAGGGCGGTGACCTGCTGGTGGTGCTGCGCTGACCCGCATCATCGGCGGTGTGGCCGGGGGCCGGCGGATTGCGGTGCCGGCGCGGGGAACCCGGCCAACCACCGATCGGGTCCGCGAATCGCTGTTCAATGTGTTGACGGCAAGGCTCGACCTGACCGGGATGTCGGTGCTGGACCTTTACGCGGGCTCGGGCGCCCTGGGTTTGGAGGCGTTGTCGCGCGGCGCGGCGTCGGTGCTGTTCGTCGAGTCCGATCGGCAGGCCGCGGCCGTCGTTGAGCGCAACATTGCGGCCCTCGGACTGCCCGGCGCGACGCTGCGGCGCGGGAACGTTTCGACGGTGGTGGCAGCCGGCGCCGCCACGCCGGCGGACCTTGTGCTTGCCGATCCGCCCTATGACGTCGACGCTGCCGAGATCGAGGCGCTGTTGGATGCACTGACCGGTTGTGGCTGGGCCAGCGCCGGAACCGTGGTCGTGCTGGAGCGGGCGGCCGGAGGCACGCCGCTGGCGTGGCCGACCGGCTGGCGGCCCTGGCAGCAGCGGGTTTACGGCGACACCCGGTTGGAGCTTGGCGAACGGTCTTGAGCTGGCTGCTACCGTCGTGAGCCATGAGCGGCGCGGTATGCCCAGGATCCTTCGACCCGGTGACGCTGGGGCACGTCGACATCCTCGAGCGCGCGGCCGTGCAATTCGACGAGGTGGTGGCCGCCGTATTGGTCAACCCGAACAAAAAGGGCATGTTCAGCGTCGACGAGCGAATCGCGATGATCGAGGAGTCCACCGCACATTTGGCGAACGTTCGGGTGGAGTCGGGCGAGGGTCTGGTGGTCGATTTCGTCCGGTCGCGCGGGCTCACCGCGATCGTCAAGGGGCTGCGGACCGGTACCGACTTCGAGTACGAGTTGCAGATGGCCCAGATGAACAAGCACATCGCCGGGGTGGACACGTTTTTCGTGGCGACCACGCCGCGGTATTCCTTCGTGTCGTCATCGCTGGCCAAGGAGGTCGCGTCGATGGGCGGTGACGTGTCAGAGCTGCTGCCCGAACCCGTCAACCGTCGGCTCGCCGAAAAACTATCGCGCGGTAGGTAATTCGTTACGGAACGTCGCCATCCTCGCCGTCGCTTTCGCGCAGGAGCCGCTCGGGGTGGTGGTAAGTGTTGGTGCGAGGTTGGCCCCGGTCTAGGTGCGGAGGTGGGATCCATTGGGTATCACCGTTTTTGAGCTTGCGGGTCTTCCAGCCGCCGGAGGTGACGAGTTTGTGATGCGGTCCGCAGGCCAGGGTGAGATCGTCGACGTTGGTTTCGCGGCATTGGGCGAAGTCGGTGACGTGGTGGACTTCGGTGAGGTAGCCGGGCACGTCGCAGTTGGGGAAGGTGCAGCCGCGGTCTTTAGCGTAGAGCACGATGCGCTGGCCGGAGCAGGCCAGCCGTTTCGTGTGGTAAAGCCCGATTGCTTTGCCGTTGTCGAAAATCGACAGGTAGTGATGAGCGTGGGATGCCAGGCGGATCACGTCGCTCATCGGCAGCAGGGTGCCGCCACCGGTGAGGGCTTTGCCGGTGCCGGCTTCGAGTTCGGCCAGGGTGGTGGACACGATGATGGTGGCGGGTAGCCCGTTGTGTTGGCCCAGCTTTCCGGAAGCCAACAGCGCGCGCCCGGCAGCATTGAGCGCATCGTGGTTGCGTTGGCCGGTGCTGCGGGTGTCGCCCTGGATGGCTTCCTGCGACGGTGTGCCGCCGAGGCACGGCGTGGAATCCTCCGGGTTGCACATGCCCGGGGCGGCCAGCTTGGCCAACACGGCATCCAGGGTGGCGCGCGCCTCCGGGGTTAGATAGCCGCTGACTGGACTCATCCCGTCGACGTCTTGTTTGCCCAGGATCAGGCTGCGGCGCCGGGCGCGATCGTTGTCGGTGAAATCGCCGTCGGGGTTGAGGCAGTCGGTGAGCCGGTCGGCCAACTTGCTCAAGTCGTCGGGGCGATGCTCGCCGGCCAGTTCCGCTAGGTGGGCTTCGGCGCGCTGGCGGGTCTCCACATCCACCGCGTCGGGCAGGCGGTGATAGAAGCTGCGGATCACCGCCACGTGGCCGGCTCCGAGGTGTCCGGCGCGCTGGGCGGCCGCGGTGGCGGGTAGCAGCGGCTCGAGCGGTTCGCCGGTGATCGCGCGGCGCGGCCCCAGGTCGGCGGCCTCACCGATACGCCGTGAAGCGTCGGCGCGGGTGATCTGCAACCGCTCGGCCAACGCAAACGACAGCTTGCCACCCAGCTCGGCTTGATCGGCCTGCTCGGCGAGCTGGTTGATCAGCGGATGCTCGACGGCGGGCAGCTGGCGGCGCAGCGTTTCGGTGCGCTGCAGCATGGTCAGCCGCTCGGGGGTGGTCAACCCGTCAAAGCACAGGTCCAGGGCGCGTTTGAGGTATGTCGCCAGCCCATCGAAGACCTCATCGATCTCTTCCCGGCAACTCGAACGCATATTCGAATGATACCTGAAGCCGACGACAAGCGCTGTGGTTATCCACGGGCAAAACTACAGTGATACAAGTGGTTTGAGGGGTACAAGTGGTGGAAAACCCGGATAGTTGACGACCATGCCAAGGTGTGTGCCGGACCGCCTTGGCAAACGAAGGGACGGGCGTCTGGATGGGCCCGTCCGGGCGGCGTTGGCGCCGGACCCCGTAGCCCGACATAATGACGCCAAGTGTGCAGGTGAGCGGCATAGCAGCCAATGTCCGACACACCGGGCACGGCAACCCAGTCACAGAAGCAACACCAGGCACACTGGTAACAACAAACGATGCCGGAAGGGTGTTGCCGTGTACCGAGTTTTTGAAGCCCTGGACGAGCTGGGCGCGATTGTCGAAGAAGCCCGCGGAGTACCGATGACGGCCGGCTGCGTGGTTCCGCGCGGCGACGTGTTGGAGTTGATCGACGACATCAAGGACGCCATCCCCGGTGAGTTGGACGATGCCCAGGATGTGCTCGACGCCCGCGATTCGCTGCTCCACGACGCCAAGACCCACGCCGACTCCATGGTCTCCTCGGCGACCACCGAATCCGAGTCGATGCTCAACCACGCGCGCTCGGAGGCCGACCGGATCCTGTCCGACGCCAAGTCGCAGGCCGACCGGATGGTGGGCGAGGCACGCCAGCACAGCGAGCGGATGGTCGGCGAAGCTCGCGAGGAGGCGGTCCGCATCGCGGCCGCGGCCAAGCGGGAGTTCGAGGCCACCACCGGCCGTGCCAAGGCGGAATGCGACCGGCTGGTCGAAGAGGGCAACATTTCCTACGAGAAGGCCGTGCAAGAGGGCATCAAAGAACAGCAGCGGCTGGTCTCGCAGACCGAAGTCGTGGCATCGGCTCACGCGGAGGCCACCCGGCTCATCGACTCCGCGCACGCCGAAGCGGACCGGATGCGCGGCGAGTGTGATATCTACGTCGACGCCAAGCTCGCCGAATTCGAGGAGTACCTCAACGGCACGCTGCGCTCGGTCAACCGCGGTCGACACCAGCTGCGGACCGGGGCCGGCACCCACGACTACGCAACGCGTTAGTTCGGATTCGGACCCCTGTCTGCCCCGCCCGTAAAATCGCGGGCATGCCTAGGCAGCACAGCTCGACAAGGCACCGGCAGCCAACGTCACCGCTCGCGATCAACGTCGCACGGCTGCCGCGACGGCCGGGGGCGATGTTCTCGGTGCATGACACCGTGGCCAGCCCGTCGCGCATCGGACTGGACTTGATCGCAATCGAGCGCGGGGCGCCGATGCAGCTGGATCTGCGGGTGGAGTCGGTGTCCGAAGGCGTGCTGGTGACAGGCACGGTGGCCGCGCCCACCAGCGGCGAATGCGCCCGCTGCCTGAGACCGATCACCGGGCAGGTGCAGGTTGACCTGACTGAGCTGTTTGCTTACCCGGACAGCGCCACCGACGTGACCACCGAGGACGACGAGTTCGGCCGCGTCGTCGACGACATCGTCGACCTCGAGCAGCCCGTCATCGACGCCGTCGGCTTGGAACTGCCGCTGTCGCCGGTGTGCCGCACGGATTGTCCGGGGCTGTGCCCCGACTGCGGGGTTCCGCTGGCCACCGCCGAACCCGGCCACCACCACGACCAGATCGACCCGCGCTGGGCCAAGCTGGCCGGCATGGTGCATCCGGACGAGGACGCGGCACAGTCGTGAACAGCCTGCTCGAGGCGCTCGGGACGGACCTGCCCGACGAGCTGCTTACATTGGCGCTGACGCACCGCAGCTACGCCTACGAGCACGGCGGGCTGCCTACCAATGAGCGCCTGGAGTTCCTCGGCGACGCGGTGCTGGGACTGACCATCACCGATGAACTTTTCCGCCGCCACCCCGACCGTTCGGAGGGCGATCTGGCCAAGCTGCGGTCCAGCGTGGTCAACACCCAGGCGCTGGCCGACGTCGCACGTGCGCTGACCGACCAGGGGCTCGGCGCCCACTTGCTGTTGGGCCGCGGCGAGGCCAACACCGGCGGCGCGGACAAATCGAGCATTCTGGCCGACGGCATGGAGTCGCTGCTGGGCGCGGTCTACCTCCACCACGGGATGGATACGGCCCGCGAGGTGATCCTGCGATTGTTCGGTGGACTGCTGGACGCCGCGCCCACGCTGGGCGCCGGCTTGGACTGGAAGACCAGCCTGCAGGAGCTGACCGCGGCGCGCGGCTTGGGCGCGCCGTCGTACCAGGTCACCTCCACCGGGCCCGACCACGACAAGGAGTTCACGGCCGTCGTCGTCGTCATGGACACCGAGTACGGCAGCGGTGTGGGTCGATCCAAAAAGGAAGCCGAACAGAAGGCCGCTGCAGCAGCCTGGACTGCCCTCGACAGCGCGTGATGTAGATGCCCGAACTCCCCGAAGTCGAAGTGGTGCGGCGCGGGTTGCAGGACCATGTGGTCGACAAGACGATCACCGCGGTCCGCGTCCATCATCGCCGCGCGGTGCGCCGCCACGAGGCCGGCCCGGCCGACCTCACGGCGCGACTGCTCGGCGCACGGATCACCGGCACCGACCGCCGCGGCAAATATCTGTGGCTGACGCTGGACGACGACCAGGCGCTGGTCATCCACTTGGGAATGAGCGGACAGATGCTGCTCGGCACGGTCCCTAATGTCGGCCACTTGCGGGTCGCCGCGGTGCTCGACGACGGGACCACGATGAGCTTTGTCGACCAACGGACATTCGGCGGATGGCTGCTGGCCGACCTGGTAACTGTGGACGGCAGCGTGGTTCCCGCGCCGGTGGCGCACTTGGCCCGTGATCCGCTCGACCCTCGATTCGACGTCGCTGCCGCGGTTAATGTATTACGGCGCAAGCATTCTGAGATCAAACGCCAACTACTCGACCAGACCGTGGTGTCGGGTATCGGCAATATCTATGCTGACGAGGCGCTGTGGCGGGCCAAGGTGAACGGAGTCCGCCTCGCCGACGGTTTGAGCCGACCGAAGCTGACAGCGGTGTTGGCGTCGGCCGCCGAGGTGATGCGCGACGCGTTGGCCCAGGGCGGCACCTCGTTCGATGCGCTGTATGTCAACGTCAACGGCCAGTCCGGCTACTTCGACCGGTCGCTGAATGCTTACGGTCGCGACGGCAAACCCTGTCGGCGCTGTGGTGCGGTGATCCGGCGGGAGAAGTTCATGAACCGCTCGTCGTTCTACTGTCCGCGCTGCCAGCCCCGCCCGCGGCGCTGACGCTCTGCGCGAGCGTGCGTGTTCCCGGGCGACACGCCGGGCAAATTACCGGGGACACGCACGCTCGCGCCAGGGGCGAGCAAAGTCAGTCGAAGATGTCGCGCCGCACCGATCCCGGCGGCGCGTCCGGATCGACGAACCATTCCCGAGCGAACAGCAGCCCGAACACCTGAGGTGGCAGGCGCAGCAGCACCCCGAACATGCGCGCGGCGAAACCGGTACTGCCGATCTGCGAGCGATGAGCGGCCAATGCATCCCGCTTCTGCCGTGCAAAACGGAAAACGTCGATCCGGTGAGTGATGGTTGCCCGCGGAGCGTATGCGGTGCGGACGACGTCCGCCTCGTACGGCGCCGGCAGTCGCAGCACCCGAGCGAGATCGCTGATCCGGCACAGCCATTCCCGCGGCATCGTCACCTCGAGCACTCTCGGCGTACCAGCAAGTTGGGCCGCCCGCTTGCCGACATGGTGGACCTGCACATGATCACGATGGTGATAGCCGCCGTTGGATTGGTAGTTCAGCAGCAGGTCCGCGTTTTCGGCCCGAAGTATCGTCGCCAGTCGTTGCGCTGCCTCCTCGACATCCGCTCGTCCGAACCGGACTCGTCCGGGCGGGTCGGGGTAGAAGTCGGGGCCGTATCCGCTGTCGGCATAGCCGAGACACTCGACCCGATGCGCCCCGAGAATGCCTGCGCTCGACCGCAATTCGTCGAGCCGAGGCCTTTCTTCGGCATTATCCATATGACCGTCGGTTGCCGTGACGACAACCACACGGTTCCCGGCCGCCGCCGCTCGCGCCAGCGTGCCGCCGGTCAGGATGACTTCGTCGTCCGGGTGGGCGTGAAATGCGACGACGGTGGCCATGGGTTGCAGTATTACCCGACATCGTCGATTGCCGCACACGGTAGAACTGACCCATGACGCAACTGTGGGTGGAACGCACCGGGGCCCGTCGCTACACCGGACACAGCTCGCGGGGCGCGCAGGTTCTCGTCGGGTCCGAGGACGTCGACGGGGTGTTCACGCCGGGGGAGCTGCTCAAAATCGCGCTGGCCGCCTGCAGCGGAATGGCCAGCGACCAGCCGCTGGCCCGTCGGCTCGGCGACGACTACTCGGCCACCATCAAAGTCTCCGGCGCGGCTGACCGTGAGCAGGAGCGGTATCCGCTGCTGGAGGAGACCCTCGAGATCGACCTGTCGGGCTTGACGGACGACGAGAAGGCGCGCGTGCTGACGGTCGTCGAGCGCGCCGTCGACCAGGTCTGCACGGTCGGACGCACCCTCAAGTCGGGAACCAACGTGACTTTCGAGGTGACCAGTGGCTGAGGTGCGGCTCACCGCCTGGGTGCACGGCAACGTGCAGGGTGTCGGCTTCCGCTGGTGGACTCGGAGCCGCGCCTTGGAACTGGGTCTGACCGGCTACGCCGCCAACCGGCCCGACGGGCGGGTCCAGGTCGTCGCGCAGGGATCGCGTGACGCTTGTGAACAGCTGTTGCAGCTGTTGCAAACCGGCAAAACACCAGGCCACGTCGACAATGTTGTCGCGGATTGGTCTCAGCGCGCCGAACCGATCAGCGGCTTCAGCGAGAAGTAGCCCGGCGCCTCCTCGGGACGCGCGGCGTCCCGCATCGTCGCCGGGCGGAGCGGTAGTCTGCACGCCGTGTACCTCAAGAGTCTGACGCTCAAGGGCTTCAAGTCCTTTGCCTCGCCGACGACTCTGCGTTTCGAGCCGGGCATCACCGCCGTGGTCGGGCCGAACGGCTCGGGTAAGTCCAACGTGGTCGACGCCCTGGCCTGGGTGATGGGCGAGCAGGGCGCCAAGACGCTGCGCGGCGGAAAGATGGAAGACGTCATCTTCGCCGGCACCAGTTCGCGAGCACCGCTGGGCCGCGCTGAAGTCACGGTCACCATCGACAACTCGGACAACGCGCTGCCGATCGAGTACTCCGAGGTGTCGATCACCCGGCGGATGTTCCGCGACGGCGCCAGCGAATATGAAATCAACGGCAGCGGTTGCCGTTTGATGGATGTGCAGGAGCTGCTCAGCGACTCCGGCATCGGGCGCGAGATGCACGTCATCGTCGGGCAGGGCAAGCTCAACGAGATTCTGGAATCGCGGCCGGAGGACCGTCGGGCGTTCATCGAGGAAGCCGCCGGTGTGCTCAAGCACCGCAAGCGCAAGGAGAAAGCCGTCCGCAAGCTCGAGGCGATGTCGGCGAACCTGGCGCGGCTGACCGATCTGACCACCGAATTGCGTCGCCAGCTCAAGCCGTTGGGTCGTCAGGCCGAGGTGGCCCGTCGCGCCCAGACCATTCAGGCCGACCTGCGCGACGCGAAGCTGCGGCTGGCGGCCGACGACGTCGTGACCCGGCAGGCCGAGCTCAACGACACCAACGAGGCAGAAGCGGTGTTACGCCGCGAGCACGACGAGGCTGCCGCGAGGTGTGCGTCGGCCTCCGACGAGCTGGCCACCCACGAGAGCGCGTTGGCCCGCCTTTCTGAACGCGCTGAACGCGCACAGCAGACCTGGTTTCGGTTGTCCGCGTTGGCCGAACGGGTCAGCGCGACGATCCGGATCGCCAGCGAGCGAGCGCAGCACCTCGACGTCGAGCCCGCGACGACCGGCGGTCCGGATCCCGATGCGTTGGAGGCCGAAGCGCAACAGGTGGCGGCACAAGAACAGCGGCTGCTGGCGGAGTTGGCCGCCGCGCGCACCGGGCTGGAGGCCGCCCGGGCGGAGTTGTCGCACCGTGAGCGCAGCGCCGCCGACGCCGAACAGGCGCACCTGGCGGCGGTGCGCGCCGAGGCCGACCGCCGGGAGGGCCTGGCCCGGCTGGCCGGCCAAGTCGAAACCATGCGCGCGCGGGTTGAATCGATCGACGACAGCGTCGCCAAGTTGTCGGAGCGCATCGAGGAGGCAGCCACCCGAGCGCAGCACGCGGTGGCGGAGTTCGAAACCGTGCAGAGCCGCGTGGGTGAACTCGATCAGGGCGAGGTAGGCCTCGACGAGCATCACGACCGGATGGTGGCGGCGCTGCGACTGGCCGACGAGCGGGTCGCCGAACTGCAGTCCGCCGAGCGCGGGGCCGAACGTCAGGTGGCGTCGCTGCGGGCCCGCATCGACGCGCTGTCGGTGGGACTCGAACGCAAGGACGGTGCCGCCTGGCTTACCGAAAACCGCAGTGAAGCAGGTATTTTCGGAACCATCGCGAAGCTGGTCAGGGTTGAGTCCGGTTACCAGACGGCGCTGGCGGCGGTGCTGGGCGCGGCCGCAGACGCCGTGGCCGCCGACAGCTTCGGCGCTGCCCGCTCGGCGGTGACCGCGCTCAAGCAGGCTGACGGCGGACGAGCGGCGATCGTGCTGGGCGACTGGCCGGCCGCACCCGAATCCGAACGCGCCGCGGCCGCGTTGCCCGACGGCGCCCGCTGGGCGCTGGACCTCATCGAGGCGCCGCCGCGGCTGCGCGGCGCGATGACGGCGATGCTTTCCGGCGTCGCGGTGGTCGCCGATCTGGGTGCGGCGCTGGATCTGGTGGCGGCGAGCCCGCGGTTGCGCGCGGTTACCCACGACGGCGATCTGGTCGGGGCGGGCTGGGTGAGTGGAGGATCAGACCGCAAGCCCTCGACACTGGAAGTGGCCGGCGAAATCGACAAGGCCGGTGCTGAACTGGCGGCCGCCGAAGCTCAGGTCAACCAGCTATCCGCCGCGCTGTCGGGTGCGCTCAGTGAGCAAGCCACGCGGCAAGACTCCGCCGAGCAGGCGCTGGCCGCGCTCAACGAATCCGATGCCGCGATCTCAGCGATCTACGAACAACTGGGTCGGCTGGGCCAGGAGGCCCGCGCCGCCGACGACGAATGGCGCCGGCTCTTGCACCAGCGCGAGGAGTTGGAGGCCGGCCGCGCCCGGACCCTCGAGGAGCTCGGTGAGCTGGAGACCCGGCTACGCAACGCCGAACAGACCCAAGATGTGTCGGCCGCCCAGCCCGTCGACCAGCAGGAGATTGCCGCGGCCCGCACCGGTTTAGAGGCTGCCCGCACCGCCGAAGTGGAAGCTCGGTTGACGGTACGCACCGCTGAGGAGCGTGCCAATGCCGTTCGGGGACGGGCGGATTCGTTGCGCCGAGCCGCCGCCGCCGAACGGGAGGCGCGGCTGCGTGCCCAGCAGGCCCGCGCCGCCCGAGAGCACGCCGCGGCGGTGGCAGCTGCGGTGGCCGACGGCGGGCACCTGCTGGCCAGGCGGCTCAATCAGGTGGTCGGCGCAGCGTCGCGCGACCGCGACGCACTGACCACCGAACGCCAGCAGCGATCGACGGCGATGACGGCGGTGCGCGACGAGGTCAACACCCTCAACGCGCGGATCGCCACCCTGACCGAAGCGCTGCACCGCGACGAAGTGGCCAAGGCGCAGGCCGCGCTGCGCATCGAGCAGCTCGAACAGATGGTTCTCGAACAGTTCGGGATGGCCCCCGACGACCTGGTCGCCGAATACGGTCCCGATGTCGCGCTGCCGCCCACCGAACTCGAGATGGCCGAATATGAGCAGGCTCGCGAGCGCGGCGAGCAGGTCACCGCGCCGGCGCCGATGCCGTTCGACCGGTCCACTCAGGAGCGTCGGGCCAAACGCGCCGAACGTGAGCTGGCCGAACTGGGCCGGGTCAACCCGTTGGCGCTGGAGGAGTTCGCCGCGCTGGAGGAACGCTATAACTTCTTGTCCACCCAGCTCGAGGACGTCAAGGCCGCCCGCAAGGATCTGCTCGACGTCGTCGCCGACGTCGACGCCCGCATCCTGCAGGTGTTCACCGACGCCTACGCCGATGTGGAGCGCGAGTTCCAAGGAGTGTTCGCAAGCCTTTTCCCGGGCGGCGAGGGCCGGCTGCGGCTGACCGATCCCGACGACATGCTGCACACCGGCATCGAGGTGGAGGCCCGCCCGCCCGGCAAGAAGATCAAGCGGCTGTCGCTGCTGTCCGGTGGCGAGAAGTCGCTGACCGCGGTGGCGATGCTGGTGGCGATCTTCAAAGCCCGGCCGTCGCCGTTCTACATCATGGACGAGGTGGAGGCCGCGCTCGACGACACCAACCTGCACCGGCTGCTGCAGCTGTTCGAACAGCTGCGCGCCCAGTCGCAGCTCATCGTCATCACTCACCAGAAGCCGACGATGGAAGTGGCCGACGCGTTGTACGGGGTGACGATGCGCGACGACGGCATCACCGCGGTGATCTCGCAGCGGATGCGCGGTCAGGAACTGGTCACCGCCGGATAGCGCCGCCAGCGACCGGCCCTCGGTGTTGGGTGTGGCCCCTGGAACAATGGCGTGGTGTCCGAAGCTCTGTGGATCGCCGTCGCGGTCATCGCTGCACTGGTCGTCATCGCCGCACTGATCTTCGGCCTGGTCCGCTACCGCCGGCGACGGATCAGCTTGTCGCAACAGCCCGCAACGCTCGACCGCTCCGGCGGCTACACCACCTCAGCGGGCATCACCTTCAGCCAGACAGCGCCGCCGGTCCAGCCGGCCGAGCGCATCGACACCACCGGCCTGCCCGGTGTCGGCGACGACGCCACCATTCCGCGTGACGCCCCGAAGCGCACCGTCGCCGACGTTCAGCTGCCCGAACCCGACACCGAAACACCGCCGGCGCCGCCCGCACCGCCAGCACCAGCAGCGCCGCCCGCGCCGAAAGCTCCCGATCTCGAGGCGATTGCCCCGGCCGAAGGCCGGTTGGAGCGGCTGCGCGGGCGGCTGGCCAGATCGCAGAACGCGTTGGGGCGCAGCATGCTCGGCCTCCTGGGCGGCGGGGATCTCGACGAGGACTCCTGGGAAGAGGTCGAAGAGACGCTGTTGGTGGCCGACCTGGGCCCGACGGCGACCACGTCGGTGGTGTCGCGCCTGCGCAGCGAGCTCGCCGGCAAAAACGTCCAGACCGAGGCCGATGCCCGCGCGGTGCTGCGGGAGGTCCTGATCAGCGAGCTGCAACCCGAGTTGGATCGCTCGATCCGTGCGCTGCCGCACGCCGATCATCCGTCGGTGCTGCTGGTGGTCGGTGTCAACGGCACGGGCAAAACCACCACGGTCGGCAAATTGGCGCGGGTGCTGGTCGCCGACGGCCGTCGGGTGGTGCTGGGCGCCGCCGACACGTTCCGCGCCGCTGCGGCCGACCAACTGCAGACCTGGGCCGCCCGGGTGGGCGCCGAAGTAGTGCGCGGCGCGGAGGGCGCCGACCCGGCCTCGGTCGCGTTCGATTCGGTCGACAAGGGCATCGCCGCGGGCGCCGACGTCGTCGTCATCGACACCGCAGGGCGATTGCACACCAAGACCGGGCTGATGGACGAACTGGGCAAAGTCAAACGGGTGGTGACGCGCCGCGCGGCCGTCGACGAGGTCCTATTGGTGCTCGATGCGACCATCGGGCAGAACGGCCTGGCGCAGGCGCGGGTGTTCGCCGACGTCGTCGACATCACTGGCGCGGTGCTGACCAAGCTGGACGGAACCGCCAAAGGCGGCATCGTGTTCCGGGTGCAGCAGGAATTAGGCGTGCCGGTCAAACTGGTCGGCCTCGGCGAGGGACCCGACGATCTCGCGCCGTTCGAGCCCGCCGCCTTCGTCGACGCCCTACTGGGCTGACGCCCACCGGTGAGCATCCTGTAACGCTGGCGAAACCACGCCGCGTCGGAGCCGAAACAACGACTGCGCATTGTTTGACCAGGTCGTTGGCAGCTTCGGCGAAGGAGGTCTGGGCGCGTGGACCAATACCCGACGATGGGGGTGCCGAACACCGGCGATACCGCCTGGATGCTGGCCAGCTCCGCGCTGGTGCTGTTGATGACACCGGGCCTGGCCTTTTTCTATGGCGGCATGGTCCGCGCCAAGAGCGTGCTGAACATGATCATGATGAGCGTCAGCGCGATGGGCGTGGTGACGGTGCTGTGGGTGCTCTACGGCTACTCGCTTGCCTTCGGCGACGACGTCGGGTCCATCGCGGGTAATCCGACCCAATACTGGGGCTTAAAGGGGCTCATCGGCGTCAATGCCGTCGCAGCCGACCCGGCCGCCCACTCGGCCGCCGTCGAGATTCCGCTGGCGGGAACCGTGCCGCAATCCGTGTTTGTCGCATTCCAGCTGATGTTTGCGATCATCACGGTGGCGCTGATCTCCGGAGCTGTGGCCGATCGGTTGAAGTTCGGCAGCTGGATGCTGTTCGCCGCGCTGTGGGCGAGTTTCGTGTACTTCCCGGTCGCGCACTGGGTCTTCGCGTTCGACACGGTGACGGCGGCGCACGGCGGGTGGATCGCCAACAAGCTGCACGCCATCGACTTCGCGGGCGGTACCGCCGTCCACATCAACGCCGGCACCGCGGGCCTGGTGTTGGCCATCATCGTCGGCAAGCGCAGAGGCTGGCCCGCCATGCCGATGCGGCCGCACAACTTGCCGCTGGTGATGCTCGGCGCCGGTTTGCTGTGGTTCGGCTGGTATGGCTTTAACGCCGGGTCGGCGCTGAGTGCCAACGGCGCCGCCGGCTCGACGTTCATCACCACCACGATCGCGACGGCCGCAGCGATGCTCGGCTGGCTACTCACCGAGCGGATCCGCGACGGCCACGCGACGTCACTTGGGGCCGCGTCGGGCATTGTGGCCGGGCTGGTCGCGATCACCCCATCATGTTCGTCGGTCAACGTAGTTGGCGCCCTGGTAATCGGCGTGGTGGCCGGCGTCGCATGCGCGTTGGCCGTCGGCCTGAAATACCGATTCGGGTTTGACGATTCGCTCGACGTGGTCGGGGTGCACCTGGTCGGCGGTCTGGTGGGCACCTTGCTGGTGGGCTTGCTCGCGGCCCCGGAAACGGTTGCCATCGCCGGCGTGGCGGGGGTGTCGCCGGGTTTGCTCTATGGCGGCGGTTTCGATCAGCTGTGGCGGCAGACCATCGGCGCGGGCGGTGTTCTCGTCTATTCGGCTATCGGCACCGCTATCTTGGCTCTGATCGTGAAATACACGATCGGACTGCGACTGGGTGCGGAGGATGAAACCTCAGGCATCGACGAAGCTCAACACGCCGAAGGCGGCTACGACTTCGCTGTTGTCCGCAGTTCGGTTATCGCACATCACGACTTAGCGGACGGAGCAGAGGTACACAACGATGAAGCTGATTACCGCGATCGTCAAGCCGTTCACGCTGGAAGACATCAAGGCCAGCCTGGAGGAGGCAGGACAACTGGGGATGACAGTCAGCGAAGTCCAGGGCTACGGACGGCAGAAAGGTCACACTGAGGTTTACCGCGGTGCTGAATACTCGGTTGATTTCGTACCGAAGGTGCGAATCGAGGTCTTGGTCGACGACTTTGCCGCCGACAAGGTCGTCGACAGTATCGTGCGAGCGGCGCGCACCGGCAAGATCGGTGACGGCAAAGTATGGGTCTGCCCCGTGGAAACCGTTGTGCGGGTGCGCACCGGCGAGCGTGGGCCGGATGCGATATGAGGTTCGTTCTGAATTTCTGCCCCCGGCCGGGCAGCAATGAAATCAGGCCGCCCGGGCCCGCCGGGGCCGGGTGAGTGGGAGACGGCGACAGGCGGAAGTAGCGGTGCGGCAACCGATTTAGTCGCGGCCCGGGAGCAGCTGCTCGTCGCCGCGCCGGACCAGCTGGATTCGCGGGCGCTGCGCAAAGCCTGGGGAGAGCTGCACGAGTCCTGGCTGGCCACGAAGGCGACCGAGATCGGTATCACCGCCGGCAGCGGGTTTGCCGTCGTCGCCACCGGTTCGCTGGGCCGTCGCGAGCTGCCGCCGTATTCCGACCTGGACCTGGTGCTCATGCACGACGACATGCCGGAAGGAATCATCGAGCAGATCGCTGAGTCCTTGTGGTATCCGCTGTGGAACGCCAACATTCGTCTCGACCACAGCGTGCGCACGGTCGCCGAGACACTGGAGGTCGCAGGTGCGGACATTTCCGCGGGCCTGGCGATGCTCGACATTCGCCACATCACCGGCGATCAGCGGTTGTCGACCCGGCTGATCGACGGCGTGCGCCACCAGTGGCGAACCGGAATACGTTCCCGCTTCGATGAACTCGTCGAGGTGACGCAATCACGGTGGCACCGCAGCGGCGAAATCGCGCACCGCGCCGAACCCGACCTGAAATGCGGCCGCGGCGGCCTACGTGACGTTCAACTGCTCGACGCGCTGGCCATCGCCCAGCTGGCCGACCGCCTCCCATCGGATAGTCCGACAGTCTCGCTGACCGGTGCATACCTCAACCTGCTCGACGTTCGCACCGAACTGCACCGGGTTTCGCGGCGCGGGCATGATCTGCTGCTGGCCCAGTACGCCGACGAGATCAGCGAGGTGCTGCACGTCGGCGACAGATACGACCTATCGCGCATGTTGTCCGACGCGGCCCGGACCATCAGCTACCGCGTCGACGCCGGGTTGCGGACCGCTGCCAATGCGTTGCCGCGCCACAAGATGTCGAGTGTGCGCCGACGGCTACGCCGACCGCTGGATGACGGCGTGGTCGAGCATGCCGGGGAAGTGGTGCTCGCCCGCCAAGCCCGGCCCGAACGTGATCCCGGTCTGGTGCTGCGGGCGGCGGCTGCATCGGCCGTCACCGGATTACCCATCGCGGCGTCCACGCTGAACCGGTTGGCCCATACTGCAGCGGAACTGCCCACGCCCTGGCCACGTGAGGCGTTGGACGACCTACTGGTTCTGCTGGCTGCGGGTCCCGCGGTGGTGGCGACGATCGAAGCGCTCGATCGCACCGGTTTGTGGGGCCGGCTATTCCCGGAATGGGCCGCAATCCGCGACCTGCCACCACGTGACGTCGCCCATGTCTGGACAGTGGACCGTCATCTGGTCGAAACTGTCGCGCGCGCAAGGATTTTCACGACCCGAGTGGCGCGACCCGACCTACTGGTGCTTGCCGCGCTGCTCCATGACCTCGGGAAGGGCCGAGGCGCCGATCACAGCGTTGTCGGTGCCCAGTTGGCCACTCAGATCGGTACCAGGCTGGGCATGTGGCCCTCCGACGTCGAGATGCTCTCGCGGCTGGTGTTGCATCACCTGCTGCTGTCGAAGATCGCCACCAGACACGACCTGAACGACCCGGAAGTCATTTCCACCGTCGCGGACGCCCTCGCCGGGGACCCGGTACTGCTCGACGTGCTGCACGCGCTCACCGAAGCCGACGCGCTGGCCACCGGCCCAGCAGTGTGGAGCGATTGGAAGGCATTGCTGGTCGGGGAGTTGGTGCGGGCCTGCCGGTTGGTGATGGCCGGTGAGCCGTTGCCGCAGCCTGACCCGATCGATCCTGACTATTTGTCGCTGGCAGCAGACCACGGAGTGCATGTCGAGATCCGAAGCGGCGGCGGTCGACGCACCTACCGGGTGACGATGATTGCCCCGGATCAGCGCGGCCTGTTGTCGAAAGCCGCTGGCGTGCTGGCATTGAACAGGCTGCGAGTCCATTCGGCCTCGGTGAACATTCATGACGGTTCGGCCATCAATGAGTTCGTGGTGTCGCCACACTTCGGAGCCCCACCGGCCACTGGCCTGCTGCGCCAGCAGTTCGTCAACGCGCTGGACGGCGACCTCGACGTCCTCGGCGTGCTGGTGCAGCGTGACGCCGATGCCCGGCCCATCCGCGGCGTGCCGACCGGAGTTCCTGCCGATCTGCCGACCGCCCCGCCACGCGTTTTGTGGTTCGACGGCCCGGGCAACCGGCTGACCGTCGAGATCCGCGCCACGGATCGCACCGGCTTGCTTGCGCAGGTGACCGGGGTGTTGGAGCGGGGCGGAGCGGACATCATCTGGGCGAAGGTCGCCACCCGGGGCTCGACGGTCGACGACACGTTCTGCGTCGCGCTGCCCACCGGGACGGCCGACCAAACCGCCTGCATGCAAGCGGCGATCGAGCGGGAATTGGTCGCGATGTTGCGCGGCGATACCGCCGAAATTCCACCGAGCACCTAATTCGGATCCGCCTGGCCGACGCTAATGCCCGGCCAGGCGCTTTGCCGAAGTGAAGGCCGCATTAACTTCGTCACGCTCATGACACATAGCGAGCCAAATTTAGTAAACCTTCCGAGCTGACCGTTAAAAGCCAGTTACCCGCCTATTCATTGATGGATGAATCCGCAAAACTATGAGTAGGAATGGGTAGCCAACACGCCTACTCGGCGTTGATAAGAAGGGGTCCATGACGTTATGACTACACAGCCCGAATCGTTGTCGGCAGCAGTCAGGAAGTTACAGGACACCGGCGTGGCGGTGGCTGCGCAGAACGCCGCCGTTGCCATTCCCACCAGCGCGGTACATCCGGCCGGCGCCGACGCAGTGTCGGCAGTGACCGCCGCACAATTCGCGCTGCACGGTGAGATGTACCAAGCGGTCAGCGCCCAGGCCAAAGCCATTCACGAGATGTTCACCAGCATCCTGGCCCAAGCGGACAACGCCGCCGTCGACAGCTAAAGGGTGTGTCGGTGTACCTGACTCGTCAGACGAAGACCGATTTGGGCATCACCGTGGGTTTGACGCCGTAGCGCGGGGCACCGAAGCCAAAGCCCCCGCGCCCGGCGGGGGCCGCCGACGGCATTCCGGCCGGCACGGTGGCCACCGCGCTTTCTTCCGCGGCGGCCGTCCACCCGGTGCCCGCCAGCGTCGCGGCACCGGTGCCGGCCGGGGTGGCCGCAGACCAACCCGCAGGCACCGACAACCCGCCGACCGAGGACGCCTGGCCCAGGCTCGCCAATATCGGCGCACCGCCCACGCCGACTGAGCCGGCTGGGCCTGCTGCGCCCGCGAGCATCGTGCCCAACCCCGCGCCCAGGCCCTCCGCACCGGCAGCTTCGGCGGCAACGGCCGCGGGCGCGCTGCCGGCCAGGGTATGTCCAAGTGATACCGCGTTCGGGATGGCGGCCATGACGAACCAGGCCGCCGTGTTGACCGCCCCGTTCGTGGCATTCGACACCAGCGGAATGCCCAGGAAGCTGTCGATCGAGCCCAGGAATCCGGTGGTCCCCGCCGTCGCCGCCATGGGCGTGGCCAGTTGTTGCACGGTGCTGGGCAAGGCGGTGACCAGCTGGGAGAGACCGGTTTGGGTGCTGGCGGTAGAGGCTTGGGTGACCGCCGCGGCTTGGGCCGCCAATCCGGCGGGGTTGGTGGTGGATGCCGGAGGGGTCAGCGGTTGCAGAATTCCGGCGCTGGCCGAGGCGGCGGCGTACCCGTACATGGCGGCGGCGTCTTGGGCCCACATCTCGGCGTAGAGGGCTTCGGTGGCTGCGATGGCCGCGGTGTTTTGGCCGAGGAAGTTGGTGGCAACCAGGACGGCCAGCTGAGCCCGGTTGGCCGCGATCACCGGCGGAGGCACGGTCATCGCAAAGGCGGCCTCGTAGGCCGCCGCTGAGGCCATGGCCTGGACAGCGGCATGTTCGGCGGCAGCGGCGGTGGTGTTCATCCAGGCCAGATAGGGAGCGGTCGCGGCGGCCATGGCCGCGGAGGCCGGGCCCAGCCATTCCTCGCCGGTCAGCATGGCGATCACCGACTCATACGACGCCGCGGTGGTGGCCAACTCGACACCGAGGCCGCTCCAGGATGCCGCGGCGGCCATCATCGGTGCGGGGCCCGGGCCGGCGTAGATGCGGGCGGAGTTGATCTCGGGGGGTAACGCGGCGAAATCCATGTTTGCGCTCGTTTCTGGGTTGGCGACGCGGAGTGGTTCCTAGACGACGGCAGGTTTGGGCATGACGGTCGGTTTGACGCCGTAGCGTGGTGCGCCAAAGCCGAAGCCATTCCGCCCGGCGCCGGCTGCCGATGGCACCCCGGCCGGCACCGTGCTCACCGGAGTGCTGTGCGGGGCAGCGCTGGTCCAGCCCGCACCGGTCAACGTCGGCGGGGTCGCGCCGGACACCGGGGCGGTCGCCCCAGCCCAACTGGGCGGCACCGAGAGCCGGCCGACCGAAGAGGCCTGACCCACCGCCGCCGACATCGGCGCCGCGATGCCGCCGGCACCCGCCGGCTGCGCCGAGCCGGCCAGGAGCGCCCCATCCACACCGCCCGCACCGACAGCGTCGGCGTCGGCAGCCAGCTCGGCGGGGGCATCGAACAGGCCGCCGCCGGCCATCCCGAGCAGGTTCGAGCAGGCAGAAGCCCAGTTTCCCCCGCCGATGTTGAAGATGTTGGCCATGTTGCTGGACAGGCCCCCGGGCCCCGTCCCACCGAGGATGTCGGTGAGCCACGACAACGGGTCCGACCCCGATGACCCCGAAATCCCGCCGAGGAGTCCGGATACTCCCGACGAAGATGCGGCCGCGACCGAGTTGGCGGTCTCGGTCTCGCCATACGAACCCGCGCTGATCCCCAGCGTGTGCACGAACATCTCGTGAATCGCCGTGGCTTGGGCGCTGACTTGTTGGTACAGGGTGCCGTAGGCGGCGAACTGAGTCGCCTGCAACGCCGACACCTGGTCAGCGGCTGCCGGGACCACGCCCGTGGTCGGCGCTGCCGCCGCCGCATTCTGCGCGGCCATGGCCGAGCCGATTCCCTGCAACGTGCCTGCCGCGGCGGCCAATGCTTCGGGATGTGTAGTCAGAAAAGACATGGAGTTCTCCTCATAATGCGCGCCATCCGAAAATGGGTGGCCGACTGTTGGCGCTCGACCCATTGCACGTGCATGAGGTTTCCGCAGATTGGCCCGAAAGAATGGTGCGGTAACGGTCTTTTAACAGCTATGCCCGGAAGCTTAACGAAATAGGATGGCCTGTGAGGATTCGGCAATTGCCCTTTAAAGGGCGCGACTCCGAACAGTAACCGTTAGATTTCTTTAACTCCTCAGTTACATTTTTGCGAAGGCAATAATTGTTGGGTTTTGCTCCAGCAGTGCCAGCCCACGTCCGATGCCTGCCGCCATCCCGGCAGCATCGTCGCCCGGCGGCGTCCGGCTAGCATGGCGACGTGTTTGAATCGCTGTCCGACCGCCTCACCGGTGCACTGCAGGGACTGCGCGGCAAGGGCCGGCTGACCGACGCCGACATCGACGCCACCACCCGCGAGATCCGGCTGGCGCTGCTGGAAGCCGACGTGTCGCTGCCGGTGGTGCGCGGTTTCGTCAACCGAATCAAAGACCGCGCCAAGGGCGCCGAGGTCTCCGCGGCGCTCAACCCTGCGCAGCAGGTCGTCAAGATCGTCAACGAAGAACTCATCGGCATCCTGGGTGGCCAGACCCGCCAATTGGCCTTCGCCAAGACCCCGCCGACCGTGGTGATGCTGGCCGGCCTGCAAGGCTCCGGTAAGACGACACTCGCCGGAAAGCTCGCCGCGTGGCTGCGCGGCCAGGGCCACACCCCGCTGCTGGTGGCCTGCGATCTGCAGCGGCCGGGCGCCGTCAACCAGTTGCGCATCGTCGGCGAACGGGCCGGCGTCGCGGTGTTCGCCCCGCATCCGGGCACCTCCGTTGAAGCGGACCCGACGCAGCAGGCCGGCCCCGGCGATCCGGTCGCCGTGGCCGCGGCCGGGCTTACTGAGGCGCAGACCAAGCATTTCGACGTCGTCATCGTCGACACCGCAGGGCGGCTGGGCATCGACGACGAGCTGATGACCCAGGCCGCCGCCATCCGCGCGGCCATCGATCCCGACGAGGTGCTGTTCGTTCTCGACGCGATGATCGGCCAGGACGCCGTCACCACCGCGGAGGCGTTTCGCGAGGGCGTCGGTTTCACCGGCGTGGTGCTGACCAAGCTGGATGGCGACGCTCGCGGTGGTGCCGCGCTGTCGGTTCGCGAAGTAACCGGTGTGCCAATTCTTTTCGCGTCCACCGGCGAGAAGCTGGAGGACTTCGACGTCTTCCATCCCGACCGGATGTCGAGCCGCATCCTGGGCATGGGCGACGTGCTGAGCCTGATCGAACAGGCCGAGCAGGTCTTCGATGCGCAACAGGCCGAGGCCGCCGCGGTCAAGATCGGGTCCGGCGAGCTGACGTTGGAGGATTTCCTCGAACAGATGCTGGCGATCCGCAAAATGGGTCCGATCGGCAACTTGTTGGGCATGCTGCCCGGCGCCGGCCAGATGAAGGACGCGCTGGCCGCCGTCGACGACAAACAACTTGACCGGCTGCAGGCCATCATCCGGGGGATGACGCCACAGGAGCGGGCCGATCCGAAGATCATCAACGCGTCGCGTCGGCTGCGCATCGCCAACGGGTCCGGGGTGGCGGTGTCAGACGTCAACCAGCTCGTCGACCGCTTCTTCGAGGCCCGCAAGATGATGTCGTCGATGGTGGGCTCGATGGGAATCCCCGGCCTTGGCCGTAAGTCATCGTCCCGAAAGAGTAAGGGTGGCAAGGGGAAAAAGAACAAAAAGCGCGGACCGACGCCACCCAAGGCGCGGAGCCCCTTCGGGCCCGGGATGCCGGCGATGCCCGCCGGTTTCCCCGACCTGTCCCAGATGCCGGAGGGCCTCGACGAATTGCCGCCCGGGTTGGCCGATTTCGACTTGTCCAAGCTGAAGTTCCCGGGCAAGAAGTAACCGCATGGGGCTCCATGTGCGCGGCCGCGGGTTACCCGACGGCGAACCGGTGCAGTGGTGGATCGCCGACGGAAAGCTCAGCGCCGAGCCGGTGCCCGACGCTGACACCGTTTTCGACGACGGCTGGATCATCCCGGGGCTCGTCGACGCGCACTGCCACCTCGGCATAGGTCCCGACGGGCCGGTCGGAATTGACGAGGCCATTCGGTACGCGGAGACCGAGCGCCGCGTCGGGGTGCTGCTCCTACGTGACCCCGGGGTGCCGATCGACACCCGGGGCCTCGACGACCGTGACGACCTGCCCCGCATCATCCGCGCCGGGCGTCATCTGGCCCGGCCCAAGCGCTATATCGCAGGCTTGCCGATCGACATCGAAGACGAAGCACAGCTTCCCGCAGCGGTGGCCGAACAGGCCCGGCACGGCGACGGCTGGGTCAAGTTGATCGGCGACTGGATCGACCGCGCGGTGGGCGATTTGGCGCCGTTGTGGTCCGACGACGTACTCAAGGCGGCGATCGACACCGCGCATGCCCACGGCGCGCGGGTGACCGCCCATGTTTTCGGGGAAGACGCCCTGCCGGGACTGATCAACGCCGGCATCGACTGCATCGAGCACGGCACCGGGCTCACCGACGACACCGTCGAGTTGATGCTCGAACACCACACCGCGCTGGTGCCGACGCTGATCAACGTCGAGAACTTCCCCGGTATCGCCGATTCCGCCGGGAAGTACCCGGCCTATGCCGCTCATATGCGAGACCTCTACGCAAAGAGCAAGCAGCGACTGTCCGCCGCGCGCGAGGCCGGCGTACCCATCTACGCCGGCAGCGACGCAGGAGGCATGGTCAGCCACGGCCGGATCGCCGACGAGGTCGACGCGCTCACCGGCATCGGGATGACTGCCACCGAGGCGCTCGGCGCTGCCTGCTGGGACGCCCGGCGTTGGTTGGGGCGGCCGGGCCTGGAGCACGGCGCATCCGCAGACCTGTTGTGCTACCGCGACGATCCCCGGGGCGGCGCAGCCGTGCTGAGCCAGCCGGACGTGGTGATCCTGCGCGGACGGGTGTCCTGACCGGCGCATCCGGCGACGGCCCGTTAGCATCGAAGGATGTCGTTGGCCACCGGCGCGACGTTTGCTGGATACACCATCCAGAAAATCCTGGGCTTCGGTGGGATGGGCGAGGTCTACCTGGCTCGGCACTCCACGCTGTCGCGGGAGTTCGCCTTGAAGGTGCTGCCTGCGGCAGCGTCGGCCGACGACGGGTTGCGCCAGCGGTTCACCGCCGAGACGTCGGCGGTGACGACGCTGTATCACCCGAACATCGTCGAGGTGGCCGACCGCGGTGACTATGACGGCCACCTGTGGGTCGCGATGGACTACGTCAACGGCATCACCGCGGCGCAGCTCGTCGCTGACCAGTACCCGGCCGGCATGCCGGCCGGTGAAGCCCTTGCCGTCGTCGCCGCCGCGGCCGGCGCACTCGACTACGCCCACCGACGGGGAATCCTGCACCGCGGTGTCAAACCCACCAACATCGTGCTCACCGATCCGCAGGACGGTGAACAACGGATCCTGTTGACCGACTTCGGACTAGCCCGATATTCGGGGCAGCAGCGCGAAACGGCCGCCTATGCCGCGCCAGAACAGCTGACTGGCGCGCCGATCGACGGGCGCGCCGATCAGTACGGCTTGGCGGCAACCGCCTATTACCTGTTCACCGGTGGCCCGCCGCAGCATTCCGGCTTCGCGCCGTCGAAGCTCAGTGACCGGCGCCCCGAGCTGGCGCGGCTCGACGAGATACTGGCCACCGCTATGGCCAACAATCCTGCCGACCGGTTCGGTCGCTGCAGCGAGTTCGCCGCGGCCCTCTCCGAGCGGGCCGGCGGATGGATGGGCGATCGCAGCCCCGAAGCCTTCTTCACCGTCGTCGACTATCCCGACGACCCGGAGCCCGAGACAGCCGCTGCAACTGCGCCGGTACCGGCGAAGCGCACCCGGCGCTGGACTTTGCTGGGATCCGCGGCCGGCGCGGCGCTACTGCTCTTACTCACCGGTCTGCTGGCCGGCATCATGATCGGCCGAAAGCACGACGCGTCGCCCGCACAGGCGGACGGCCCCTCGATGCCGCAGGCTCCGGCGGCCCTCCCGACGAGCAGCGCCCCCGCGCAACCTCCGGCGCGCCAACAGCTCGATGGCACCTATCAGGTAGACGTCAACCGCGCCCAGCAGACGTTCAACGACCTCCCGGATCCGCAACCGCCCAACGTGACGACATGGTGGGCATTTCACTCGTCGTGCACGCCGGCCGGTTGTGTTGCCACCGGGATCCAACTCGACGACCAGGACCACCAAAACCCACACCGAACCGCCGGGCTTCGGCCACTTGTCTTCGATTTTCGCGACGGCGCCTGGCAGTCACGCCCGGAAACGCTGCAGTTCCCCTGCGTAGGACCCACCGGGGCGGCGGACAAGCAGACCATGACCCAGGTGTTGTCACTTGAGCCGCAGACTCACGGCCCGTTGCGCGGCGTGATGACGGTGACGGTCCAAACCGATGAATGCGGCCAGCAGGGCGGCCAAATCGTGATTCCGGCGGTGGCCGGACGGCTGGGGCCGGTCGCGCCTGGGGTCACGGTGCCCGGCGTCC
Organism: Mycobacterium sp. NGS62; assembly: GCF_059812285.1. Taxonomy (NCBI): domain Bacteria; kingdom Bacillati; phylum Actinomycetota; class Actinomycetes; order Mycobacteriales; family Mycobacteriaceae; genus Mycobacterium; species Mycobacterium sp. NGS62. The sequence goes on from NZ_JCALCK010000002.1 coordinate 527,623, forward strand.
CACCGGTCGCGGAATCTCCGGCGTCGAGTACGTCGAGCCCGCCCACGTCGTCCAGCCAAACCCCGGCCAAGCCGGGCGGCTGAAATTCCAACGCTCAAAAGATTGTGAGTGCTTACTATCTATGTTAGCGTGGGCGAAAGCGATGAGGAGGAGTGGCGCTATGACTCGCGCCGGCGACGATGCAGAGCGAAAGCGATGAGGAGGAGCGGCGCTATGACTCGCGCCGGCGACGATGCAGAGCGAAAGCGATGAGGAGGAGCGGCGCTATGACCTACGACGTGATCGTGCGCGACGGCTTGTGGTTCGACGGCGCCGGCAACGCGCCACAAATCCGCACGCTGGGCATTCGCGACGGCGTCGTGGCGACGGTGTCGGCCGGCGCGCTCGACGAGACCGGATGCCCCGAGGTGATCGACGCCGCGGGCAAATGGGTCGTCCCCGGTTTCATCGACGTGCACACGCACTACGACGCCGAGGTGCTGCTGGACCCCGGATTGCGGGAATCGGTGCGACACGGTGTCACCACGGTGCTGTTGGGGAACTGCTCGCTGTCGACGGTCTACGCCGACTCCGCTGACGCCGCCGACTTGTTCGCCCGGGTCGAGGCGGTGCCCCGCGAATTTGTGCTCGGCGCACTGGAAGACAGCAAGACCTGGTCCGGGCCCGCCGACTACGTCCGGGCACTGGAGGCACTGCCGCTGGGGCCGAATGTGGGCTCGCTGCTGGGACATTCGGATCTGCGGACAGCGGTGCTGGGGCTGGACCGCGCCACCGACGACACCACCAAGCCGACCGACGCCGAACTCGGCCGAATGGCGGGCATGCTCGACGAGGCGCTCGACGCCGGCCTGCTCGGCATGTCCGGGATGGACGCGGCAATCGACAAGCTCGACGGTGATCGCTACCGGTCGCGGGCCTTGCCGTCGACGCTCGCGACCTGGCGGGAGCGCCGAAAGCTGATCAATGTCCTGCGCAAGCGCGGCCGGATTCTGCAAAGCGCTCCCGACGTCGCCAATCCGCTGTCGGGACTGCTGTTCTTTTTGTCCAGTAGCCGATTGTTCGGGCGCGGCAAGGGAGTTCGGATGAGCTTGCTGGTGTCGACCGACGCCAAGTCGATGCCGGGAGCGGCCACCGTCTTCGGCCCGATCATCCGGCTGCTCAACACCGTTCTCGGTGCCAGTGTGCGGTTCCAACATCTTCCGGTGCCCTTCGAGTTGTATTCCGACGGCATCGATCTGCCGGTTTTCGAAGAGTTTGGTGCCGGGACTGCGGCGCTACATCTCCGCGATCAACTGGAGCGCAATGCGCTGCTGAAGGACACCGACTACCGTCGCAGCTTCCGGCGCGAATTCGACCGCCGCAAGCTTGGGCCGACGTTGTGGCACCGCGACTTTCACGAAGCGGTGATCGTCGAATGCCCCGACAACGCGTTGGTCGGCAAGAGCTTCGGGCAGATCGCCGACGAGCGCGGGCTGCACCCGCTCGATGCATTCCTCGACGTCCTCGTCGACAACGGCGAGCGCAATGTCCGGTGGACCACCATCGTCGCCAACCACCGGCCCAAGCAGCTCAACAAGCTGGCCGCCGATCCCAGCATCCACATGGGGTTCTCCGATGCCGGCGCACATCTGCGCAACATGGCGTTCTACAACTACGGTGTGCGACTGCTCAAGCGCACGCTGGACGCCAAGCAGGCGGGGGCGCCGTTCCTCACCCTCGAACATGCCGTACACCGGCTGACCGCCGAGGTCGCCGACTGGTTCGGTCTGGACGCCGGCACGCTGCGGCAAGGTGACCGTGCCGACTTCGCGGTGATCGATCCGGCCGGTCTCGACGAATCGGTGGACGGCTACTACGAGGAGAAGGTGCCGTTCTACGGCAATCTGAGCCGGATGGTGAATCGCAACGACGCCGCCGTCGTCGCTACCGGGGTCGGCGGTGAGATTGTGTTCCGCAACGGCCGCTTCCGCGACGGCTACGGCACGACGGTGAAATCCGGGCGTTTCCTGCGTGCGGGCACCCGTCAGCTACAGCAGGCGTGAGATGGCCCGCACCCAACAGCAGCGCCGCGAGGAGACGGTCGCGCGGCTGCTCGACGCCAGCATCGCGACGATCACCGAAGTCGGCTACGCCCGCGCCTCGGCCGCGGTAATCACCAAGCGCGCCAACGTGTCTGTGGGCGCGCTGTTTAGGCACTTCGACACCATGGGCGATTTCATGGCGGCCACCGCCTACGAAGTGATGCGCCGCCAGCTCGACGAGTTCAGCAAAAAGGTCGCCGAAATACCTTCCAACAAGCCGGTTCTGGAGGCCGCGTTGGCGATCCTGCGCGATCTCACGGCAAATTCCACGAATACCGTGATGTACGAACTCATGGTGGCCGCACGCACCGACGAGAAACTCAAAGCCACGTTGCAAAACGTCCTGGCGCAATATGGGGCCAAGATCCACGAGGCGGCGAAGGCACTGCCCGGCGCCGATGACATCCCCGACGATGTCTTTCCGGCTTTGGTGGCGGTGCTGACCAATACCTTCGACGGAGCGGCCCTGGTGCGCGCGGTGTTGCCGCAACCAGAGATCGAAGCTCAACGGATCGCGCTATTGGCGTCACTGTTGAGCGGAATGTACGTCGCCGACGCCGCAGCGGGCTAAAGCGCAGCTATATCCCGGACAGCCTGCTCAGCGCATCGTCCAGGGTGCGGCACAGCGACATGATCTCGTTGAGGCCCAACAGGGTGAGCGGCCGATGGGTGGCCGGGCCGTCGGCGACGACGGCGAAGCGGTCCGTGTCGCCGATGTTTTCGTGGGCGGTGATGATGACACTGATCCCCGCCGACCCGAGGAACTCCACCCGGGAGAGGTCGACAACCAAACCGGCCGGGCTTTTCGCCAGCGCGGCATCGAGCGCTTCGGTCAACCAGGGCGCGCTGAGCATGTCCACGCTGCCGCTCACCGAGACCACAGCCAACTGTTCAACCCAGTGCTCGTCGACGTTGAAGTCGTTTTTGCCGGGCTGCGGTGTGGAACCCGGTGGAGCCTGCTGGTGTTCGGCCATCATTTTCCTCGTTCCTTGCACGCGTCTGCGCGGCATGCTCGCGGCGCCGGCATGTTCGGCCTGGGCTGTGGCCTCAACCCGATAACCAGCGCCGACGGCTGCCGACGCTCACCGCACACCCCACTTCGCGGACGACAAGATGCCACGGCATCAGAAGACTAGCCCACAAAGCTGCAATCCACAGGGGAGGGGATAGCGTTTCGGAGCGCCGCTGCACTCAGAGGGCGCCGATGCCCGACTGGGGGCCCAGCGCGAAGCCCCAGTCGAGCAGGCTCGCGGCCTGATCCCAATAGGACGGGCCGCCCTCGCGGACCAGTCCGTACATCATCGCGATCACCAACCGGCGGCCGTCGCGCGCGGCGGCGCCGACGAACGTCTTGCGGGCGGCGTCGGTAAAGCCGGTCTTGCCGCCGATCGCGCCCGGATACCGGTAGAGCAACTCGTCCTGGTTGACGATCTGATGTTCGCCGTTATCAGCGGGGAACATCGCTGACGGCTGAGCAGTGATCTGCGCGAACACCGGGTTGGCCAGCGCTGCGCGGAAGATAACCGCCAGGTCGTGCGCGGTCGAGGCGCCCGAACCGCCCGGCCCGTCCAGTCCGGAGGGGGTCGCCGCATGGGTGCTGGTCGCGCCCAGGGCGCCGGCCATGGCGTTCATCTTGGCCACCGCGGTCTGATGGCCGCCCAGCATCCGCGCCAGCGTGTTCGCGGCGTCATTGCCCGACACCAGCAGCAGACCGTCCAGCAGCTGGCGTGCGGTGTAGGTGCGGCCGGCTTTGACGCCGACGCAGTTGCACTCGACGTGGGTGTCGGTTTCGTCGGCGACCACGGTGGAATCCAGGCTCAGCTCGTCGAGGGCGACCAGCGCCAGCAACACTTTGATGGTGCTGGCCGGCGGGTGCCCGACGTTCTCGTCGCGCGCGGCCAGCACCCGGCCGGAATCCAGGTCAGCGACGATCCACGTCTGTGCCGGTCCATCCGGGATGGGCACCGAGCCGACGGGTTGCACGCTGGTATCAGCCCACACCGTCGCGGTGGATGCGCTGAGCGCGGTGAGGACGGCCGCGATCGCGGCGACAAGCCTGCGCATGGGCGGTCAGCCTAACGTCGGGTCGCCATCGTGTTCAATCAATCCCATGTTGAGCCAGGCGGAAATCTCCGACCGATTGGAGATCCAGCGGTTGTTGGTTGATTACTCGAGCGCCATCGATACCCGTCGATTCGACGATCTCGACGATGTGTTCACCAGCGATGCATATATCGACTACAGCGCCTTTGATGGGATCGTCGGGCACTATCCGGAGGTAAAGGCCTGGCTGGCGGAGGTGCTGCCGAATTTCGCCAACTACGCCCACATGCTGGGCCTGCCGTCGATCAGGGTCGACGGTGACTCCGCGAGCGCGCGGACCTTCTGCTTCAACCCGATGGTGTTCGGTGGTGAGACGCCTAGCACCATGCTGCTGGGCCTGTGGTACGACGACGAGTTCGTCCGCACCCCGGCGGGCTGGCGGATGAGTCGCCGTGTCGAGACCAAGTGCTTCGACCGGCGCCCCTGACGGATTTCCACTCAACGTCGGCGTTCTGGCACAATGAGCGGCTGCACACGCGAGGCAAAACCGGATCCCGGCATCCTGCCCGGATCGCTGAATTGCAGCGTGACACGCATAGGAGAAGTCGCTAACCATGGCTGTGAAGATCAAGCTCACTCGGCTTGGCAAGATCCGCAATCCCCAGTACCGCATCTCTGTCGCCGACGCGCGCACCCGTCGCGACGGCCGCGCGATCGAGGTCATCGGCCGTTATCACCCCAAGGAAGAGCCGAGCCTCATCGAGATCGACTCCGAGCGCGCCCAGTACTGGCTCTCGGTCGGTGCTCAGCCGACCGAACCCGTGCTCAAGCTGCTGAAGATCACCGGTGACTGGCAGAAGTTCAAAGGGCTGCCCGGCGCCGAGGGCCGGTTGAAGGTCGCCGAAGCCAAGCCAAGCAAGCTGGAGTTGTTCAACGCCGCGCTGGCCGCCGCCGAGGGTGCGCCAAGCACCGAGGCCGCGACGCCCAAGAAGAAGAAGGCTCCGACCAAGAAGGCCGACAAGCCGGCCGATAAAGCCGACGAATCCGAGTCGGCCGCCGAGCAATCCGAGCCGGCCGAGCCGGCCGCTGAAAGCTGATCATGGCCACTGTGGTCGTTGACGCCGTCGAGCATCTGGTCCGTGGGATCGTCGACAACCCCGACGATGTTCGGGTCGACATGGTCACCAACCGGCGTGGCAGGACCGTGGAAGTGCACGTTCACCCCGACGACCTCGGCAAGGTGATCGGCCGCGGCGGACGCACCGCGACTGCGTTGCGCACGTTGGTGGCCGGAATCGGCGGTCGTGGTATCCGCGTCGACGTGGTGGACACCGACCAGTAGCCCCGATGGAGCTGCTGGTCGGGCGGGTGGCGAAAGCGCACGGCATCACCGGCGAGGTCGTCGTCGAGGTCCGCACCGACGATCCCGAGACCCGGTTCGCGCCGGGAGCGGTCTTGCGCGCCAAGGCATCTGACGGCGGCGAGCGCAGCTATGTCGTCGACACCGCCCGCGCGCACGGCGGGCGGCTGCTGGTTCGATTGGTCGGCGTGCGCGACCGCGACGCCGCCGATGCGCTGCGCGGCACTCAGTTCCTCGTCGACTCGCAGGACCTGCCGCCCATCGACGAGCCGGATACCTATTACGACCACCAGTTGGAAGGACTTCGGGTGCGCACGATCACCGGACAGGACATCGGCACTGTCACCGAGGTACTGCACACCGCCGCCGGTGAGTTGCTGGCGGTCCGCCGCGACGACGCGGGCGAGTTGCTGGTGCCGTTCGTCGGCGCGATCGTCACCTCGGTATCGCTGGACTCTCACACCATCGAGATCGATCCGCCCGAGGGACTGCTGGAATTGGGGCAGTGAGGGCCGCATCGACATGAAAATCGACGTCGTGACGATCTTCCCAAGTTACCTGGATCCGCTGCGACAATCGTTGCCGGGCAAGGCAATCGAGTCGGGTCTGGTGCAGCTCAGTGTGCACGACCTGCGGCGCTGGACCCACGACGTACACCGCTCGGTGGACGACACGCCCTACGGCGGCGGCCCGGGAATGGTGATGCGGGCGCCGATCTGGGGTGAAGCACTGGACGAAATCTGCTCGGAGGACACCCTTCTCGTCGTTCCGACGCCGGCCGGCGCGCCGTTCCGGCAGGAGACCGCCCGACGGTGGAGCAGCGAGGCGCATCTGGTGTTCGCGTGCGGACGCTATGAGGGCATCGACCAACGGGTCGTCGACGACGCCGCCCGACGAATGCGGACCGAAGAGGTTTCGATCGGCGACTATGTGTTGCCCGGTGGCGAGTCGGCGGCGCTGGTGATGATTGAGGCGCTCATCCGGCTGCTGCCGGATGTGATCGGCAATCCGCAGTCGGTTCACGATGATTCGCATGCCGATGGCCTGCTGGAGGGCCCGTCGTATACCAGGCCGCCGACGTGGCGCGGACTCGACGTGCCCGAGGTGTTGCTGTCCGGCGACCACGCGCGCATCGCCGAATGGCGGCGGGCGGCCGCGCTGCAGCGCACCCGGGAGCGTCGGCCGGACTTACTGCAGTAGTGGCGCCGCGCTGATGCGGGCTCAGATCCGGCCGGTCGGGAACATGGTCTTGACCGCTTGGGTGATCGTGGCCCGCGCGGTGGCCTCATCGGACGGCTGCAGCGACTCGATCACCATGATGTAGCGCCGATCCGCGCCGATAACGCCGGTCGACAAGTGCATCCAATCACTGCCGATGCAGCACATCCACCCCTGTTTGACGGCAACCGGTTCGGCGTACAAGCCGTCCGGGATACCGAACCGTTGCGGGTAGCCGTCGATACCGATCGGGGTGGACCGGGCCAGGTTCGCCACGATGATGTCGGCCTGCGCCGTCGGCAGGCCGCCGGACCCGCTGAGCAGCATGTCGTAATAGCGGATCAGGTCGGATGCCGAACTCATGGTGTCCCACCAGCGTCCGTCGCCGGGTGGTGTCGTGGCGGTCAACCCGTACCGCTCGACGACCTCGGCGATGATCGCCTGGCCGCCGCGCTGATTCCAGAAATTCTCGGCGGCGTTGTCGTCCGAGGAGCGCAGCATGATCTCGAGCGCCTGCCGGTCCTCCGGCGACAGCTGGGTCTTGCCCTGGGATTCGGCCAGCAGCAGGTCGTCGGCGATGAACAGTTTGGCCACTGACGCGATGCCGATCAGCGTGTCCCTGCCGTTGGAGAACATCCGGTTGGTGTTGCGGTCGAAGAGCGCCACCGAGATCGTCGCGCCGTCCGCGGCGGCTTCGTCGGTGGCTTGCTGGATGCGCCTTTGCAGCCCGCCCAACGCCGCGGCGGACTCAGCGAACCCCGATTCGGGCGGGATCAATGCAGCCACCAGCGGCGCTACCCGGCTCGTCCGGTGTTCGGCCGGCCTGACGGTGGACGCGCCGTACACCTTGGCCTCGCAGCCGGCCACCAACACCGTCAGCGCCGCTGTTACGGCAATGAGCAGCATCGGGGCCCGCGCTCGCATGCGTCTCCTTGAAAGAGTTGCCAAGAAACACCTGAACTGAGGGGTGCCACCAGCCGCCCGGCTGCTGTCGTGGTCAGGCCCCTTAATGTGTACCACTCGGCCGCCCGTCCGGATGGCAGGCCTGACCGGTGATTTTGCCTGATTTCACTGCGTGCGCGCGATCTGGCACAATTGACCAGTTGTCTCCAGCGGTTGCCGGGCGGCCGGGCTGCTTCCGCCTGCTGCGAGATGCGTCAAGATGCCCGAATCCATCGGCTCGGTTGACCGCCCATGCGCCGCCGGCGCAGGCAGAAACCCCAGCCGCGAACCGCAAGGAAGTGTCTTCGGAAATGAACACGCTGGACTTCGTCGACAACGCGTCGCTGCGCGACGACATCCCGGCCTTCAACGCCGGCGACACGGTCAACGTGCACGTCAAGGTGATCGAGGGCGCCAAGGAGCGCATCCAGGTGTTCAAGGGTGTGGTGATCCGCCGCCAGGGTGGCGGGGTCCGCGAGACGTTCACAGTGCGCAAGGAAAGCTACGGCGTCGGGGTGGAACGGACTTTTCCGGTGCACTCGCCCAACATCGACCACATCGAGGTCGTGACCCGAGGCGATGTGCGTCGCGCCAAGCTGTACTACCTGCGGGAGCTACGCGGCAAGAAGGCCAAGATCAAGGAAAAGCGCTGAATCGCGGCCCCTTCGACGTGGGGCGGATGCGGCTGACGGCGGCGCGAACCGCCCTGGCTACGCTGATCTGGTGACCGAAACCACGGACTCGTCATCCGAGCGCGAACCCGATTCCGGTCCGGCGGAGCCCAATGTCGCCACCCGAGAACCCACCCCCCAGGACGCGAAGACCACCGACGAGCCGAAGGGCAATAAGCGGGCGGCGCTGCGCGAGGTCGCGATCCTCGCGGCAATCGCGGTGATTCTCTACTACGTCATGTTGACCTTCGTGGCGCGGCCCTACCTCATCCCGTCGGAATCGATGGAACCCACACTGCACGGATGCTCGGGCTGTGTCGGCGACCGCATCATGGTCGACAAGGTCAGCTACCACTTCGGATCGCCGCAACCCGGCGACGTCGTCGTGTTCAAGGGACCGCCGTCGTGGAACCTCGGCTACAAGTCGATCCGCTCACACAACACCGTGGTGCGTTGGCTGCAAGACGGGCTGTCATTCGTCGGATTCGTACCACCCGACGAGAACGACCTGGTCAAACGAGTCATTGCGGTCGGCGGGCAGACCGTGCAGTGCCGCAACGAGGGCGGGTTGACGGTCGACGGCACGCGGTTGACCGAACCGTATCTGGATCCGGCCACGCTGATGACCGACCCAGCGGTGTACCCGTGCCTGGGTAACGAGTTCGGGCCGGTCACCGTCCCGCAGGGCCGGTTGTGGGTGATGGGCGACAACCGCACCCACTCGGCGGACTCCCGCGCCCATTGCACCAGCACCCCGGCCGATGCGATGAAGGGCCTGTTGTGCACCGGCGATCCGGTGTCTGGCACCGTGCCGGTGGGCAACGTGATCGGCAAGGCCAGGTTCATCGTGTGGCCGCCGTCGCGCTGGGGTGGTGTGCGTTCGGTCAATCCCCAGCAGAGCCAGTAGCCATGGCCACCACCTGGCCGCCGCGGACGGTAATCCGTAAATCCTCGGGCTTGCGCACCTTGGAGTCCGCCCTGTACCGCAACGGTTTGGGACCGGTGGTCGGGGTCGACGAGGTCGGTCGCGGAGCCTGCGCGGGCCCGCTGGTGGTCGCGGCTTGTGTGTTGGGTCCTGGCCGACTGGAAAGCCTTGCCCTCCTTGATGATTCGAAGAAGCTCACGGAAAAAGCGCGGGAGAAGCTGTATCCGCTGATTCGCCGTTACGCGCTGGCGTACCACGTGGTGTTCATCCCGTCTACCGAGGTGGATCGGCGCGGAGTGCACGCAGCCAACATCGAGGGCATGCGACGCGCGGTGGCCGGCCTGCCGGTGCGCCCCGGGTATGTGCTGTCCGATGGTTTCCGGGTGCCGGGGCTGCCGGTGCCGTCGCTGCCGGTGGTCGGCGGAGATGCGGCGGCCGCCTGTATTGCCGCGGCCAGCGTCCTGGCCAAGGTCAGCCGGGACCGGTTGATGGTGGCGATGGATGCCGAACATCCCGGCTACGGCTTCGCCGAGCACAAGGGCTACAGCACGCCGGCCCACTCCGCGGCGTTGACCGAGCTGGGTCCCTGTCCTGAGCATCGCTATTCGTTCATCAACGTCCGCCGGGTGGCAACCGGATCGGGTACCCGGGTAGTGGCCGAGTGCCGGCCCGGCGATCCGGACCAGCCGGGCCCCGCGATGGGGCTAGCCTGACGACGATGCGGTCCATCCACACGGCCCGGGACAGCCGGGTCATCACATCTAGCCGAGTAAAAGGACGACCGAGCAGATGAGTGCCGAAGATCTCGAAAAGTACGAAACCGAGATGGAGCTCTCGCTGTACCGCGAATACAAAGACATCGTGGGCCAGTTCAGCTACGTCGTGGAAACCGAGCGGCGGTTCTACCTGGCCAACAGCGTCGAGATGGTGCCACGCAACGCCGACGGCGAGGTGTACTTCGAGCTGCGGCTGGCCGATGCGTGGGTGTGGGACATGTATCGGCCGGCGCGGTTCGTCAAGCAGGTGCGGGTGGTCACCTTCAAGGACGTCAATATCGAAGAGGTGGAAAAGCCCGAGTTGCGCCTGCCCGAGTAGCTACGCGGCGATCGCAAGCGCGGCGAAGCCGGGCGCGGCGGGTCGCCGCCAATGGCGTCAGCTTTCCAGCGACCGCTGGTCGTCGCTGAAGGCCGGGTTGCCGCGGTGCTCGATGACCGTGCGTGCCACGTCGGCCAGCTTGATGTTCAGGTCCTGCGAGTAGCGCCGCAGCACATCGAACGCCTCGTCCTCGGAAACCCCGTGCAGCAGCATCAACATGCCCACCGCTTTGCCGATCTCCCGGTTGCTCAGTAGCCCCCGTCGCAGAGTGGTGACGTCCTCGCCTGCGGCGATGGCGTTGATGGCCACACTGGCGAACGACGCCAGCACGATCGCCTGACCGGCGGACTGGGTGTCGAAACCGTTGGCGGTGTCACTGAACAGGTTCAGCGCGCCGGTCTTGCGGCGATCGACCAAGATGCGAAAGCCCATCGCTGCGCGGACCGGCGTCTCGTCGAGCAGGCGGGCGGCCAGTCTGGGCCATGAGCACGGTGTGGCCAGGTCGGTTTCGATCTGGGGAGTCTCCTCCTCGATCGCGTCGAGGCACGGCCCTTCGCCGACGGCGCGTTCCAGGTCGTCGATATGCTGCGCGACCTGGTCGCTGGCGCCGACGGTCACGTAGCGATCGCCGCGGCGCACCAGCAGGCTGGCGTGGTCGCAGCCGGACACGATCAGGGTGGCCGCGATGCAGATAGCCGCATACACCTCGCTGGGGTCCGAGCCTTGGTAGATGATTTCGGCCAGCGCGGCGAACACCGTCGCGGGGTCGGCTTTGACCGGCTGAGGTATTGCCTCGGAGTTCGTGTCGGCCTCTTCTGCCACGTTGTTCCTCATTTCAGGTGCTGCCCTCGTAGCGGAACGCGCACGTCTTCCGGCGACTAGGTCGGCCGGAAACCACGGTATACCGGGCGTCGGCCCAGCTGGCTGGATCAGTTGACAACGGTGATGTCAGCCGGCGGCCGGCGAGCGGGGTACGACGCTCTTCGTACGCAGCTTCGCGGCGACGTTACTGACACCTCGTCCTGCCAGCGTACCGAGGAGTGCTTCACCGAACATGCCGGGAGGCATGACACCGGAGGCCACCGGAGCTGCCGCGGCGCTGGTGCTCGGCAAAGTCAGTGCCGCGGGGCCAACCGCCGGGGTGGCCGTGGCGGCCCAGGTTTGCGGGACCGACAACGTGCCGACCAGGCTGGCCCGCCCCGTCGCCGCCGATACGGAGGGCGCACCAAAGTTCGCCGGTCCGGCAGACGATGCCAGTGTCAGCGGCCCGGCCGGTCCGCCCAAGAATGGTCCTATTCCTTGCGCGGCGTCGCGTTCGGCATTGATCGCCACTGCATGGTTCGTCACGCCTATCGAGGATCCAGAAAACGATGCACTGCTAATGGACGCCGCGCCGCTCGTCGAACTCACGGTGTCGTTGAAGACGTCGGTTGGAGTCAGCAACGGGGTGGACGGCGCCGGCGCCGCGGGTTGCTGCAGCGTCGTGGGTGGTTGTGCGAACGCCTGCGCTGGGCTCCCCGCGGAATGCGCGGCCGCGGCGGTTTGTGCGGCCACCCCGGCGGGGTCCGTGGTGCGTGGCGGGTTAATGAACGGTGTCAGTCTCGACGCGGTGTGCGATGCAGCGGCGTAGCCGTACATCGCGGCGGCGTCCTGAGCCCACATTTCGTCGTACTGGGCTTCGGTTGCCGCGATCGCCGGGCTGTTCTGACCGAAAAAGTTGCTCGCCACCAGCGCCTGCAGTTGCGTGCGGTTGGCTTCGATCAGCGGCGGGGGCACCGTCATTGCGAAGGCGGTTTGGTAGGCGCCTGCGGCGGTCGTGGCCTGTAGAGCGGTCTGTTCGGCCTGAGCGGCGGTGCTGTGCATCCACGCCACGTAAGGCGTAATCGCATTCGCCATCATGATCGACGACGGGCCCTGCCAGCCGCTGGTTGTCAGGCCGGTGATCACTGACCCGTAGGCGGCGGCCGACGCGTTCAGTTCGTGGGCCAGCTGGCTCCATGCGGAGGCCGCGGCCAACATTGGGGACGAGCCGGGTCCGGCATAAATTCGGGAAGAGTTGATTTCTGGGGGCAATGCTCCAAAGTCCATGTCTGCAAACCTTTCTCAATCAGCGGTATGAGTTTGGCGTTTGGGCTGCTATCCGGCAGCAGGCGAGCGGACGATCACCGGTTTACTTTTCGCGCGAGGACCGTCAAACCCGTATCGAGTTAGCGCCCCCAACACGGACTGGCTGAACGCGCTTCCGGGAACGGGCGGCATTTCCGCGGCAGTTGCCGGCGTTGCGCCCACGGACTCCGGCAAGGTCAGTGCGACCGTTCGCATCTCTGGTACGGCGGTGGTCCAGTTGGCCGGCACTGACAACGACCCGACCGCGCCGGCCCGGCCCATTGCCGCTGATACTGGTGGGCCGAGTCCTCTCACCGGAGCGGTCGAGACAAGGCGGCCACCAGACACGGCAGATTTTTCCGCGTCCCGGGCCTCTTGGAACGCGAGCCGCTCATCTTGGATCACGATGCTGCGCCCCGTATTTGCGGCGTTACTCGTCGAGAACACCGTGTTCACGATCTTGGTGACCGAAAGGAAGGTGCTGAGCGTAGACGAGGGCGACAGCGAAGCAGCGGGTGCGGCGAGTTGCTGTAGCGCGGCGGGCGCAGCGGCCGCTGCACGCGCGACGGCACCGGACTGGGCCGCAAGCCCGGTCGGATCGGTAGTGGGTTGTGGGGGGACGAAGGGGGCCAACCGAATCGCCGCCGCCGAGGTCCCGGCGTAGCCATACATCGCGGCCGCGTCTTGGATCCACATCTCGGCGTAATGCGCTTCGGTTGCCGCGATCGCCGGCGTGTTCTGACCGAAGAAATTCGTCGAAATTAATGCCATCAACAGGCTGCGGTTAGCGGCAATCACCGGCGGTGGAACGGTCATCGCGAACGCCAGCTCGTAGGCGGCCGCTGCCTCCTTAGCCTGGATGGCGGTCTGCTCGGCCTGGGCCGCGGTGCTGTGCAGCCAAGCCACATGCGGTGCCGCCGCGGCGGCCATCGACAACGACGCTGCGCCCAGCCACCCGAAACCAGCCAGTTCGGAGACGATGGAACCGTATCCGGCGGCGGTGGCAAACAGCTCGACGGCCAGCGCGTCCCAAGCCGCCGCGGCGGCCAACATCGGGCCCGAGCCCGGCCCCAAATACATTCTGGCTGAGTTGATCTCCGGCGGTAACGCTCCGAAATCGAACACAAGCCCCTCAGCTCAACCTGTTGCGACGGCGTTGGCCGCCTCAGTCGCCGCATAGGAGCCGGCACTGGTATTCAAGGTGGTGACGAACATCTCGTGAATCGCCGAGGACTGGGCACTGACCGCTTGATACAGCTGGGCGTGCGCGGCGAACTGCGCTGCAGTCAGCGCCGAAACCTCATCTGCGGCAGCGGGAATCACTCCGGTGGTCGGAGCCGCCGCGGCGGCGTTCTGAGTAGTGATCGCTGACCCGATCCCCTGGAGGCTGCTTGCTGCTGCCAGAAGCATTTCCGGCTGTGCGGTGACGAAAGACATGACTATTCCTTTCCTGGATGACGGTGGTCGTTGTGAAGGCGCTGAGAAAGCGCTCCGGGGGACCACGAACGGGGAGATACTGCCCCACAGGACATTTCGAGCAAATTGTCAAGCGGCTATTCCGCAGCGACGCAGAACGCTGAAGAAAGATGCTGGAAAGCCGTGTCATTCGCCGCTGCCCGCCTTCCACCCCGACTCACTCACGGGTAGAAGCCATCAGCCAGGTGCGGCGGTTACGGCGAGCTTCATCGCCTAGCGGGATGCTACGCCGCGTCCGACAGGGCGCGCAATCACTTGTGGATCGACATGCAACTGGGGATAACTGGCCGCTGAACCGTGATGGGTGCTCCGCAATGTCGGCCCGGTCCAGCAGGGTGGCCGCATGACAACGTTGACGCGGACCCAGTTGGGAGCCCTTGGCGAACAGCTGGCCGTCGACCACTTGATCGGTTCGGGATTAGAGATCCTGGCTCGAAACTGGCGCTGCCGCTACGGCGAGCTGGATGTGATCGCCGCTGACCCGGCCGCGCATGCGGTGGTCTTCGTCGAGGTCAAAACCCGCACGGGTGACGGCTTCGGCGGCCTGGCCTATGCGGTGACCGAGCAGAAAGTGCGCCGGCTGCGGCGGCTGGCAGCCGTGTGGCTGGCCGGTCAGGACCGACGTTGGGCGGCGATCCGCATCGACGTGATCGGCGTCCGGATCGGTCGTCGTCGCGCACCGGAGATCACCCACCTGCATGGAGTCGGCTGATGGCGCTGGGGCGTGCGTTCTCGGTCGCGGTGCGCGGGTTGGACGGCGAAATCGTGGAGATCGAAGCTGACATCAGTTCGGGGTTGCCGGGCGTGCACCTCGTCGGCCTGCCCGACGCAGCCTTGCAGGAGTCCCGCGACCGGGTCCGGGCAGCGATCACCAACTGCGGCAACCAGTGGCCGCAGGCGCGTCTCACGCTGGCGTTGTCACCGGCCACCCTGCCGAAAATGGGTTCGGTCTATGACGTCGCGTTGGCGGCGGCGGTGCTGTCGGCGCAGCGCCAAACACCGTGGCAGCGGCTAAAGACGGCGGTCCTGCTGGGCGAGCTGGCGTTGGACGGCCGGGTGCGGCCGGTGCGCGGCGTGCTGCCGGCCGTGGTGGCGGCGAAGCGCGACGGCTGGCGAACCGTTGTGGTACCGACGGAGAACCTGGCCGAGGCCAGCTTGGTCGACGGTATCGAGGTGTGGGGCCTGCGCACTCTGGGTCAGTTTCAGGCCTGGCTCGGCGGATCGGCGCGGCTGGACGAGCGGATCAGCGGCGCACTCCCGGCGCCGGAACCGTCGGCGGATCTGGCCGATGTGGTGGGGCAGTCGCAAGCGCGCTTCGCCGTCGAGGTGGCCGCTGCCGGTGCGCATCATCTCATGCTCACCGGACCGCCCGGCGTCGGGAAAACAATGCTGGCTCAACGTCTTCCGGGCCTGTTGCCCACGCTGTCAGACAGCGAGTCGCTGGAGGTCACCGCGATCCACTCGGTGGCGGGCCTGCTCTCGGATGCGACACCATTGATCACCAGGCCACCGTTTGTGGCGCCGCATCACAGTTCCAGCGTCGCCGCGCTCGTCGGCGGGGGATCGGGCATGGCCCGGCCCGGTGCTGTCAGCCGCGCACACCGTGGGGTGCTGTTTCTCGACGAGTGCGCAGAGATCGGGGTCAGTGCGCTCGAGGCGCTGCGAACACCGTTGGAGGACGGCGAGATTCGGCTTGCCCGCCGCGACGGCGTGGCGCGCTACCCGGCCCGGTTCCAGCTGGTGCTGGCGGCCAACCCCTGCCCGTGCGCGCCGACCGACCCGCAGGATTGCATCTGCGCGGGCGCGGTCAAGCGTCGTTACCTGGGCCGGCTGTCCGGGCCGCTGCTGGATCGCGTCGACCTGCGGGTCGAGATGCATTCCGTGCGCACCGCGGCGTTCTCGACGGCGCAGTCCGAGTCGACGGCGCAGGTGCGCAACCGGGTAGCGCAGGCCCGCGGTGCGGCGGCTGAGCGCTGGCGAGCACACGGCTTTCATAGCAACGCCGAAGTCAGCGGGCCGTTGCTGCGGCGGCGGTTCCGGCTCGGCACCACCGCGATGGAGCCGCTGCGCGCCGCCCTGGATCGCGGGCTGTTGAGTGTCCGTGGCGTCGACCGCACTCTGCGGGTCGCGTGGACGCTGGCTGATTTGGCCGGCCATGCAGCTCCGGGACTCGACGAGGTGGCCGCCGCGCTGAGCTTCCGCCAAGCCGGAGTGTCGCGATGAGCGATCCGACGCTGCGGGCCTGGGCCTACCTGTCGCGCGTTGTCGATCCACCGTGCGCTGAACTGGCCGGGTTGGTCGAACGGGTGGGGCCGCAGGAGGCAGCCGAACGGGTTCGACGTGGGCAGGTCGACGACACGTTGGCGCGGTTCACTGAAGCGAGGCGCGAAATCGACCGGGCTGCGGAGGATCTCGAGCTGCTTGCCCACCGGGGCGGGAGACTGCTCACACCCGCCGACGACGAGTGGCCGGTGCTGGCGTTCGCCGCATTCGGCGGCGCGGCCGCCGCGGCCAAACCGCAGGGCAGCGCGCCGATGGTGTTGTGGGCGGTCGGGCCGCAGCGGCTGGACCAGGTCGCGCAGCGCGCGGCTGCGCTCGTCGGCACTCGTGCGTCCACCACCTACGGCGAGTGCGTGGCGGCTGATCTGACAGCAGGACTGGCCGACCGCGACGTGGCGGTGGTATCGGGCGCGGCCTACGGGATCGACGGCGCGGCGCATCGAGCTGCGCTGGCCGCAGATGGCGTCACGGTCGCGGTCCTCGCCGGGGGCATCGATATTCCCTATCCGGCAGGGCATTCCGGGCTGTTGCATCGCATCAGCAGACACGGGTTGCTGGTCACCGAATATCCACCCGGCGTGCGGCCGGCGCGGCACCGGTTTTTGACCCGCAACCGTCTGGTGGCAGCCTTTGCGAACGCGGCCGTCGTGGTGGAAGCCGGTCTACGCAGCGGCGCGGCGAGCACCGCCGCCTGGGCCAGGTCGCTGGGTCGGGTAGTCGGCGCGGTACCCGGGCCGGTGACCTCGTCGGTGTCGGCGGGTTGTCATGTCCTGCTGCGCGACGGCGCCGAGCTGGTCACCCGTGCAGCGGACATCATCGAGTTAGTGGGCCGCATCGGCGAATTGGCATCCGAGCAGTCCCGGCCCACCACAGCGCTCGACGGCCTCAGCGATATCGAACGCCAAGTGTATGAAGCGCTGCCAGGCCGCGGCGCCGCCACGATCGACGAGATCGCGGTCGCCGCGGGGCTGGCGCCGGCGCGGGCGCTGGGCCCATTGGCGATCTTGGAGTTAGCCGGGCTGGCCGAGCGCCGCGAAGGCCGATGGCGCATCGTCCGCCAGGCGCCGCGGCTCGTATAGTCGACGGAGTGGCCGGTCGACCAGTGCACACCTTTGAAGTGGTCCGCAGCGAAGAAATCACCCCGCACATGGTCCGCGTGGTACTCGGCGGCAGCGGCTTCGACACCTTCACTCCCAGCGACTTCACCGACTCCTACGTCAAGCTGATATTCGTCGCCGACGACGTCGACGTGACCAGCCTGCCGCACCCGTTGACGCGGGACAGCTTCGCCGAGCTGCCCGCCGAACGGCAACCCGTCGTTCGCACCATGACCGTGCGCCGCGCCGATTCGGCGGCGCGCGAGATCGCCATCGACATCGTCGTGCATGGTGAACACGGGACAGCCGGGCTGTGGGCGGTCGGGGCCGAACCCGGCCAGCCGGCCTATCTGATGGGGCCCAGCGGCGCCTACGCCCCGGACCCGGCCGCCGATTGGCATCTGTTCGCCGGCGACGAATCAGCGCTGCCGGCCATCAGCGTGGCACTGGAAGCATTGCCGCCCAACGCCGTCGGCAAGGTGTTCATCGAAATCGCCGACCCCGAGGACGAGATTGCGCTGACCGCGCCCGAGGGCGTGTCGGTGAACTGGATCTACCGCGGTGGGCGCGCCGATCTGGTTCCCGAGGATCGCGCCGGTGACCACGCCCCGTTGATCGAAGCGGTCACGACCACGCAGTGGCTACCTGGGCAGGTGCACGCCTTCGTACACGGCGAAGCCCAGGCCGTCATGCACAACCTGCGGCCCTACATCCGCAAAGACCGTGAAGTCGACGCCAAATGGGCATCGATCTCGGGTTACTGGCGGCGGGGCCGCACCGAAGAGACGTTTCGGCAGTGGAAAAAGGAGCTCGCCGCTAAAGAGGAAGCCGAAGCCGGAGGCTGATCCACGGCTGGCATCCTCACTGTCATGGCATTCGGCGATTACCAGTTCGAGATCTACCTGCAAGGCCTGGCCGGCGTGGTCCCAAAGCTGCCGATGGCTTTCGCCGAATTGGAGGCCAAGGCGCATGCCGCCATGCCGCCGTCGGTGTGGTCGTACGTCGCAGGTGGCGCCGGCGACGAGCGCACCCAGCGGGCCAACTGCGAGGCCTTCGAGCGCTGGGGGTTGATCCCACGGATGTTCGTCGGCGCCACGCAGCGCGACATGTCCATCGAACTGTTCGGCATGGCGCTGCCGTCACCGATATTCATGGCACCCATCGGTGTCATCGGGATCTGCGCCCAGGACGGCCACGGCGATTTGGCCACCGCCCGCGCGGCGGCCCGCACCGGCGTCCCGATGGTCACCTCCACCTTGACCGCCGACCCGCTCGAGGAGGTCGCTGCCGAATTCGGTGGCACCCCCGGCTTTTTCCAGCTGTACACCCCGACCGACCGGGAACTCGCCGCAAGCCTGGTGCATCGCGCGGAGGCCGCCGGTTACCAGGGCATCATCGTCACGCTCGACACCTGGGTGCCCGGCTGGCGTCCTCGCGACCTGTCGACCGCCAATTTCCCGCAGCTGCGCGGACATTGCCTGAGCAACTACACCAGCGATCCGGTGTTCCGGGCCGGGCTGCAGCAGCCGCCGGAAGATGATCCGCGGGCCGTGGTGCTGCGCTGGGCGCAGGTCTTCGGTAATTCGCTCACGTGGGATGACCTTCCGTGGCTGCGCTCGCTGACCAGTCTGCCGCTGATCGTCAAGGGCATCTGCCACCCCGAGGATGCCCGTCGCGCCAAGGACGGCGGCGTCGACGGCATCTACTGCTCCAACCACGGCGGCCGGCAGGCCAACGGCGGACTGCCCGCGCTGGACTGCCTCGCGGCCGTGGTCGACGCCGCCGACGGCCTGCCGGTGCTGTTCGACTCGGGCATCCGCAGCGGCGCGGACATCGTCAAGGCGCTTGCGCTGGGCGCGACCGCGGTGGGCATCGGCCGTCCGTACGCCTACGGATTGGCGCTCGGTGGAGTCGACGGCATCGTGCACGTACTGCGTGCGCTGCTGGCCGAAGCCGATCTGACCATGGCTGTCGACGGCTACCCGACACTGGCCGATCTGACCCGCGAGGCGCTGCGGCGCGTCAGCTGAGCCAGATGGTCGCCGTCTGCGACCGTGGGGGAGTGGAGACGGTCCTCGACGAGTTCGACGACTATTTGACGCTGCAGCGCAATCGCTCGGCGCACACCCGTCGTGCCTACCTGGGCGACGTGCGGTCGTTTTTCGCCTTCGCCGAGGAACATGCGCCCGGATCCGGCCTTGCCGCGCTGACCCTGCCGTTGTTGCGGTCCTGGCTGGCCACCCAGGCCGCCGCAGGTGCAGCGCGCACGACGCTGGCGCGCCGCACGTCGGCGGTCAAGGCGTTTACTGCGTGGGCGGTGCGCGGTGGGCTGTTGAGCGCCGACCCGGCCGAGCGGCTGCAGGTGCCCAAGGCGCATCGCACGTTGCCGTCGGTGTTGCGCCAGGATCAGGCGCTGGCGGCCATGGCAGCCGCGAAAACCGGCTCACAGCAAGGCGATCCGTTAGCGTTGCGGGACCGGCTGATCGTCGAGTTGCTCTACGCCACCGGAATCCGGGTCAGCGAGCTATGCGGTCTGGACGTCGACGACGTCGACACGGCGCATCGGCTGGTGCGCGTGCTCGGCAAGGGTGACAAGCAGCGCACCGCCCCGTTCGGGGGGCCGGCTGCCGAGGCGTTGAACGCGTGGCTGGCCGACGGGCGGCCCGCGCTGGCCACTGCCGAGTCCGGGCCGGCGCTGTTGCTGGGTGCGCGGGGCCGCCGGCTCGACGTCCGGCAGGCCCGCACCGTCGTGCACCAGACCGTGTCTGCCGTGGCCGGCGCACCCGACATGGGTCCGCACGGGCTGCGGCACAGCGCCGCCACCCACCTGCTCGAAGGCGGCGCCGACCTGCGTGTCGTGCAGGAGTTGCTCGGCCATTCCAGCCTGGCCACCACCCAGCTCTACACCCATGTCACGGTTGCTCGGCTACGGGCCGTCCACGATCAGGCCCACCCGCGGGCCTAGCCGCCCAGCGGCTTGAGCCGGACCGGCGTCGACGCCAGCAGCCCGAGCGGGTCGACGTAGTCGGCTCGGGCCGCCGGACCCCACATCGCGCCCCAATGCAGGCACGCTGCAGCCCCGCACCCGCGGTGGCCGGCCAGCAATTCGCCGATCACCGTCGAGCTGGTCACTCGTTGACCGACCTGAACAGCGGCTCGGACCGGCTCGTAGCTGGTATGCAAGCCGCCCGGGTGGGCCAGCGACACCACCGGCCTGCCGGCCAGCATCCCGGCGAACACCACCGTCGCGTTGCCCGCCGCGTAGACCGGTTGACCGGCGACTCCGGCCAGGTCAACGCCCCGATGCCCGGGATTCCAGTTCGGCGAGGGAGCATCGAAGCGGTGCACGACGGCCGGGGGTGGTCGCAGCGGCCAGTGCAGCCGGACGTCATCGGCAACCGCCGGGGCGGCGCACAGCAGCGCACAAAGCAGCACCACAACAAATCGCACCGGCCCAGTCCAGTGTGCAGCGGGCAGGCCCGCCAGCCGGGCTGTGGACAAAGCACCTGCTGAAACCGTGTAAACTCGTCCGCGCAGCTCGCCCAAGCGGGCTGACTTCGCGTGTCTGCAGCCGAATGGGTGCCGCGCGGTCCCGTCCTCAGGCGGGTCCGGCATCCCGCAGACACCAGGGCCCGGCTTCACCCGTCGCCGGGCGACAACCGACACAACATAAAGGCATCAGCATGGCCGTCGTAACCATGAAGCAGCTGCTGGACAGCGGCACCCACTTCGGGCATCAGACCCGTCGCTGGAATCCCAAGATGAAGCGGTTCATCTTCACCGACCGCAACGGCATCTACATCATCGACCTGCAGCAGACGCTGACGTTCATCGACAAGGCGTACGAGTTCGTCAAGGAGACCGTCGCCCACGGGGGCACGGTGTTGTTCGTCGGCACCAAAAAGCAGGCGCAAGAGTCCATCGCCGCCGAGGCCACCCGAGTCGGGATGCCGTACGTCAACCAGCGCTGGCTGGGCGGCATGCTCACCAACTTCTCCACCGTGCACAAGCGGCTGCAGCGCCTCAAGGAGCTCGAGGCGATGGAGCAGACCGGCGGCTTCGAGGGTCGCACCAAGAAGGAAATTCTTGGCCTGACCCGGGAGAAGAACAAGCTGGAGCGCAGCCTGGGCGGTATCCGCGACATGGCGCGGGTGCCGTCGGCGGTCTGGGTTGTCGACACCAACAAGGAGCACATCGCCGTCGGCGAGGCCCGCAAGCTGGGCATCCCGGTGATCGCGATCCTTGACACCAACTGCGACCCCGACCAGGTCGACTACCCGATCCCGGGCAACGACGACGCGATCCGCTCGGCGGCGCTGCTGACCAAGGTGATCGCCTCGGCCGTGGCCGAAGGGCTGCAGGCGCGGGCCGGGCTGGGCCGCGGGGACGGCAAACCGGAAGCGGACTCGGCCGAACCGCTGGCCGAATGGGAGCAGGAGCTGCTGGCCAGTGCCACCACGTCGGCGCCCGATGCCGCCACCGCGGCGGAGACCACCACCGAGACCACCACGGAAGGCTGAGATGGCGAACTTCACCGCTGCCGACGTCAAGCGGCTTCGTGAACTGACCGGCGCGGGCATGCTCGACTGCAAGAACGCGCTGGCCGAAACCGACGGCGACTTCGACAAGGCCGTCGAGGCGCTGCGGATCAAGGGCGCCAAGGATGTCGGCAAGCGCGCCGAGCGCGCGACCGCCGAAGGTCTGGTCGCCGCCAAGGACGGTGCGCTGATCGAGCTGAACTGTGAGACCGACTTCGTCGCCAAGAACGCCGAGTTTCAGCAGCTGGCCAACGAGGTAGTAAGCGCTGCCGTCGCCGCCAAAGCTGCCGATGTCGAGGCGCTCAAGAGCGCGCAGGCCGGGGAGCGGACCGTCGAGCAGGCCATCGCCGAGCTGTCGGCCAAGATCGGCGAGAAGCTCGAGTTGCGCCGGGTCGCGTTCTTCGACGGCACCGTGGAGACCTACCTGCACAAGCGGTCAGCCGACCTGCCGCCGGCGGTGGGCGTGCTGGTGGAGTACACCGGCTCCGACCAAGAGGCTGCGCACGCGGTCGCGCTGCAGATAGCCGCGCTCAAGGCCCGCTACCTGTCCCGCGACGACGTGCCCGAAGACGTCGTCGCCAGCGAACGCCGCATCGCGGAGGAGACCTCGCGCGCCGAGGGCAAGCCCGAGCAGGCTCTGCCCAAGATCGTGGAGGGCCGGCTGGGCGGATTCTTCAAGGATGTCGTGTTGCTGGAGCAGCCGTCGGTGTCCGACAACAAGAAAACGGTCAAAGCCCTGCTCGACGAGGCCGGTGTCACCGTGACGCGATTCGTCCGCTTCGAGGTGGGTCAGCAGTAGCATCAGCCGGATGCGACACGTACACGCATTTGGCGACGATGCGCTCGGCGACCTCGACGCGGTTGCGCTGGCAGAGGTCATCCAGTCCGGCAGAGTTTCTCGCGCCGAGGTCATCGAGGCTGCCATCGCCCGCACCGAGGCGGTCAACCCGGCCCTGAACGGCTTGGCGTATGAGGCATTCGACCGCGCACGGGCCGAAGCGTCCGCGCCGCCGAAAAGCGGTTTCTTCAGCGGCGTGCCGACGTTCATCAAAGACAACGTCGACGTGGCCGGCATGCCGACCATGCAGGGCACCGACGCGTGGGACCCCCGCCCGGCCGCCGCTGACGGCGCCTTCGCCCGGATGTATCGAGCCACCGGGCTGAACCCGCTGGGCAAAACCCAGTTGAGCGAGTTCGGTTTCAGCGCCGCCGCCGAGCATCCCCGGCTGGGCGCGGTCCGCAACCCCTGGAACACCGACCACACCGCCGCCGCATCCTCGTCCGGGTCGGCGGCGTTCGTCGCTGCCGGGGTGGTGCCGATCGCGCACGCCAACGACGGGGGCGGGTCCATCCGGATTCCGGCAGCCTGCAACGGCCTGGTCGGTCTCAAACCATCGCGCGGCCGATTACCGCTGGACGACGACTTTCGCCAGATGCCGGTGCGCATCGTCTACAACGGCGTGGTGACCCGCTCGGTGCGCGACACCGCCGCCTTCTACCGGGAGGCCGAACGCATCTGGCCCAACCCCAAGTTGTCGCCTATCGGCGATGTTGCCGGTCCCGCCAAGCGGCGGCTGAAGCTTGCGGTCGTCACCAAGTCCATCGGCCGGGAAGCCACTCCGGAAGTGCGCGAGCTGACATTGAAGACCGCGGCCTTGCTGGAGGAACTCGGCCATCGGGTGGAATACGTCGAAAACCCGCCGGTGCCAGCCTCTTTCGCCGACGACTTCCTGCTGTACTGGGCGTTCTTGTCCACCGCGCTGGTGCGCCGGGGGCGGCGCGTATTCGGCCCCTCGTTCGACCGCACCCGGCTGGACAACTTGACGCTGGGGCTGGATCACTACGCCAGCCGCCGCCTGCACCGGCTGCCGCTGGCCATCGCCCGGCTGGCGGCTTCGTCACGGCGCAGCGCACGGTTCTTCCGCAGCTACGACGCGTTGTTGACGCCGACGCTGGCCACCGAGACTCCCCGCGTCGGGCACCTTGACCCGACCGCGGACTATCAGCAGATCATCGACCGGCTGATGGAGTGGGTTGCGTTCACACCGCTACAGAACGCCACCGGTGATCCGGCGATCTCGTTGCCGCTGGCCCACACTGCCAACGGTTTACCGCAGGGCATGATGTTCTCGGCAGAGCGCGGAGCGGAGGCCCGACTGCTGGAGTTGGCCTACGAGCTCGAAGAAGCGCGGCCGTTTGCCGCCATCCAGGCCGGCGGCGGCTGACCGCGCCGGCGTTAGTCGGATCCCAGCGCTTCGAGCATCCGTTTGAACTCACGCTGCTCCGACGTTGACAGCTTGCTCAGGATGCGGGCGTCGGCTTCGCGCACTGCCGCCTCGGCACGCTTGAGCAGCGCCCGGCCCGCGCCGGTCAGCGTGGCCGGCAGCGCTCGCCCGGACGGCACCGTCGCCGGCCTGGCCACCACCTCGACGTCTTCGAGCTTGCGCAGCACGGTGTTCATCGCCTGCGGTGTGACGTTGGTCTGTCGCGCCAAGTCGGCGCTGGACATCCCCGGATACATGGAAAGTATTCGCATGCAAACGAATTCGGGCAGTGTCAGTTCGAGTGGGCGCAGAACCGCGGTTACCTCCGGACGCAGCGCGGCGCCTACCCGGTACAGCAGATAGCCGAGTGGCGCATCCTCGATCCGTCCCATGTCAACCATCTTGACATATATCAGGCTGGTTGATATACCGGACGGTATGACTGAAACCAAGAATTTCGATTTTGACTTCGACCCCGCCTACCGCGGCGAGGCCGCGCAGTTCGGCGCAGGTGTCCGGCCGCCGTGGAGTCTCGGCGAACCGCAGCCGGAGATCGCGGCGCTGATCGAGGCGGGCAAAATCCGGGGCGATGTGCTCGATGCGGGCTGCGGCGAGGCCGCGCTGGCCCTGCACCTGGCGGCATTGGGACATAACACCGTCGGGCTGGACGCCTCGCCGACCGCGATCGAGTTGGCCAGCGCCGAGGCCGCCAAGCGTGGATTGACCAACGCGTCTTTCGAGGTCGCCGACATCTCGGCGTTCACCGGCTACGACGCTCGGTTCGACACGATCGTCGACAGCACGCTGTTTCATTCGATGCCGGTGGAGCTGCGCGACGGATACCAGCGCTCCATCGTTCGTGCCGCTGCTCCCGGTGCGTCGTATTTCGTGCTGGTCTTCGACCGGGCCGGGATGCCGGACAGCCCGGCCAATCCGGTCACCGAGGATGAGCTGCGCGACGTCGTCTCCAAGTACTGGGTTATCGACGAAATCCGGGCCGCCCGAATTCACGCCAATTTCCCCGACGGCGTTTCCGCCGAGTTTCCGGTGGTGGATCTGCGCGACGAGGCCAACGGACGCAAGTCGGTGCCGGGCTGGCTGCTCTCCGCACACCTCGGCTGAGCGGCGGCGGGTCACAACCGCAGCAATTGGCTGAACTCGTCGAGGTGGGCCCACACGTCGAGCGGTCCGGCGTAGATCGCCGCCGCGCCGGCGTGTTCTAGTGCCTCGCGGGCGATTCCGCCGCTGAGCACCGCTGCGGTCGGGACCCCGGCGCGCCGGCCCGCCTGCACATCCCACACCGTGTCGCCGAGGAAGACGGCCTGCGACGGTGGTGTCCCGACACACTCCAGTGCGCTGGCGACGATGTCAGGATCCGGCTTGGCCCGGTCAGCGTCAGCGGCCGACGTCACGGCGGCCACCAAATCTTCCGCGTCGAGGACGCTGCGCAGCAGAGCAAGCTCGTCTTCACCGGCCGATGTGGCGAGCACCGCGCGCCAGCCCTGCCGTGCGATCGCCTCGAGCAACTCGCGCGCACCAGGCAGCGGGCGCAGCGTCGACCCGCTGTCGAGGAAGTAGCGGGTGTGTGACTTCTCGACCTGTTTGCCGTGCGCGTCGGCCAACTCGTCGCCGAGCAGAATGCGGACGAGTTCAGCACCTGAGCGGCCGATGAGTCCGTGGATGCGCCAGCAGGGCACCTCTTTGCCGATGTCGAGAAAGGCGCGATGCCAGGCGACGACGTGATGGAAGTTGGAATCGACCAACGTGCCGTCGACGTCGAACAAGACAGCCGATTTATCACCGGCGCCGCTGTCACGCGCCGGCTCGACCTGGGCGGGTTGCGCCATTACGAACAATCCTTCCGTGGGTGGTGGGCCGCTAGTGGGTACCCCGTCGGCGGCATGCCGACGCGGCCGGTAGCCGGTCGGGGATTGCCAGGCACCGACATCGGGTAACCGGCGTGCGAAACCCGACTCGAGGAGTGGCAGTGGGCGACGTGACGGACATGGCCAAGCGGGCGCGTCAGGAAGCAGATGCGTATCGCGGCGACAGCTCCCGGCCGTTGGGCGGCTATCTGGTTGTTCTCGTCGTCTACGGGACGGTCGTCATGCTCAGCGCGGTGATCGCCGCGGCCACCGGACGCCGGTTGCCCGAACGGTGGCGGACGCAGGATCTGCTGACGGTGATGTGTGGCACCCATAAGCTGTCCCGCGCGCTGACCAAGGACGCGGTGACCAGCCCGCTGCGGGCTCCATTCGCCCACTACGCCGGCACCGGCGGTCCCGCCGAGGTGCAGGAGGAGACGCGGCACTCCAGCCAATTGCGGCACAGCCTGGGTGAATTGCTCACGTGCCCGTTCTGCCTGGACATGTGGGTGGCCACCGGGTTCGTCATCGGGCTGATCTTCGCGCCGAGATTCACCCGCTTGGTCGCCGGAAGTTTCACCGCGCTGGCGGGGGCTGACTTTTTGCAGCTCGCGTACGCAATGGCACAGCAATCCGCGCAGGGTTGAGGAGTCGAGGAGGTCAGTCATGCCCAAGACAACGAAGGGCGGCAAACCCAAGCAGGGCGAGTTGCCCAGCACTTTGCAACGTTCCGGCGCCAAGGCGCAGCGTACTTTCGCTAAGGCGCACGACGCGGCCGCCAAAGAGTACGGCAGCGAGCAGCGCGCCCACCGCGTCGCCTATTCGGCTCTCAAGCACAGCTTCGAAAAAGTCGGCGACCGCTGGCTGCCCAAGAAGAAGAAGGGCCCATCGGACAAACGCGCCGAGCGCGGCGGCCTGAATAATCCGATCCCCTCAGCGGAGGGCGTGGATGCCAACGCCAGCAAGAAACATCTGCTCGACGTCGCCCGCCGGCTCGACGTCCCGGGGCGATCCACGATGAACAAGTCGCAGCTCGTCGACGCGATCAAAAAGCACAACCGTCGTGTCCGGGGGCGGTGAGCAGCCGGCGCGCTACCGGCTGGCCCGGGCATCGGGCGAAATTCTGTTGTGGTGGGCAATCACCGCCGTTGTCTGGCTGGCGACGCTGAGTTCCCGCACGCCTGCCGAATTGGTGGTGATGGTGGTGTGCACACTGCCCTGTGCGGTGGCTGCGCGGTCGGCGCGGCAAGCCAACGGGGGCCATTGGCGGTTCCGGATCGGCTGGTTCCGTTGGGTCGCCGCGGTGGTGTGGGCCGTGCCGGTGCAAACGATCCAGGCCTGGGGGTATGCGCTCAAAGCGCTTCCAATCGTCCGGGTTGGGCGCCGCCGCGGGGTGATCAGTGCTGTGGTGTTGCCGTCCGAAGCCGAGACCGTGGCGGCGGCGCGCCGCGCGGCGGCGGTATTGGCGTTCGCCACGACGCCGGGAACGGTTGTGCTCGACAGTGATCCATCCGAACAGACCGTGCTACTGCACCGAGTCCGGCCGCGACCGGACCGGCTGACGGCGGCGGTGCAGCGATGACCGCGGGCGAACTCGCCGCACTGCTGGTGTTGATCGGCGTGTTCGTGCCCGGCGCGTGGATGGCTTCCCACGGCAAACCGCATGCCCGGTTGGTAGGACTGGAGTTCGCCAGTATCGGTGCGACCATCACCGTGATGCTGATTGCCGTTGGGTGGCAACGCGATTTGGATCTGATTGTGGCGCTGACACTGGCGGTGGTGACATTGCCGGGCACGCTGGTGTTCACTCGGCTGCTGGCGGGTAAGTCGTGATCGCGTGGGTGCTGGTTTTCACCGGCGTCGCGGTGATGGTGTGCTCGGCGCTGGGGGCGGCGGCGCTGCCGCGGGTGTACGACCGGCTGCACCTGCTGACCGCGACCACCTCGTTGGGCGTGCCGCTGATCGGCGTGGGCCTGATCGTGTCGCAGGGCCTTTCGGAGCCGTCGGCGATGATCGCGGTGACGGTCGTGCTCATCGTCGTCAGCTCCCCGGTGATATCAGCGGCGACGGCTCGCTTGACGGCACAACATGAGCGACTGGTGGATCGGGACACGCCGTCATGACCTTTCTGCTGTCGGTTGTCGTGACACTGGTCGGGGTGATGGGGACGGTCGTGGCGCTGACCGGCCGGCCGGAGCGTCAGGCGATACCGCTGTCGGTGTTCGGGCTGGCGCTCACAGTGCTTTTCGTGGTTCTACAAGCCCCCGATGTCGCGTTGTCGCAATTGGCAATCGGTGGCGTCGTCGTTCCGCTGATGGTCATGTTGACCCTGCGGGCGGTCCGTCGACAGGCCTCCGATACCGACGAGCCCAGACAGCAGGAGACGGCACCGTGAGTCGCGGCCTGCGCACGGCACTGTTCCTTGCCGGGGCCGCCGGGCTGGCAATCCTGATGTGGCTGAGCTTCGCCCAGCTGCCGCCGTTCGGCCAAAACCAGCACTTATACCGGGATCTGGCTGTGCCGGCCGCAATTTCACGGGCCACAGCCAATGTCGTCGCGTCGGTCAACTTCGACCAGCGTGCCCTGGACACACTGGGGGAGGAGACGATTCTGCTCGGTTCGGTGACCGGGGTGATGGCTCTGTTGCGCCCGGCCATCGAAGAGCGTGAATACCAATCGTCGGGCCGCCGCACGGCGCTGGACGCAACTCGTCTGGTCGGCTATCTGATGCTGCCGGTGACCATCGCGTTAGGTATCGACATTGTCGTGCATGGCCATCTCACCCCGGGCGGTGGGTTCCAGGGCGGGGTGGTGCTGGCCGCCGGGTTGCACCTGCTGTACATCACCGGCAGTTTCCGGGCGCTGGATCGGCTGCGGCCGGTCAATGCGTTCGACGTCGGAGAGGCGCTGGGCGCAGCGGCTTTCGTGGCGATCGGGTTGGCGGGGCTGGTCTTCGGCGGGGTTTTCCTGGCGAACCTGTTGCCCACCGGAAAGCTGGGTAACTTGCTTTCGTCCGGCTCGGTGCCGCTGCTCAACATTGCTGTCGGTGTGGAGGTTGCCTGCGGGATGACGGTGCTGCTGGCGCAATTCCTGGCTCAGGAGATCACCGTCGCCAAGCGGGGTGACAGCACGTGAGCGGCTACGCATATTGTGTGGCCGGCTGGCTGGTGCTGATCGGTGCGCTCGGAATCATGCGTAGCCGCAACCTGATTCACGCCGTGGTATGCCTGTCGATCGCTCAATCCGGCACCTATGTGTTGTTGCTGGCGATCGGATACCAACGTGGTGCCGCGCCGCCGATCTTCGCCGGCTCGAATCCGCCGGCACCGGCCGATGTCGTCGATCCCGTCGTCCAGGCGATGACGCTGACCGACATTGTCATCCAGGCGACTGTCACTGCGCTGTTGCTGGCGCTGGCTATTCAGATCCACAAACGGCACGGCACCCTGGATCCCGACGAACTGTCGGCGTTGAGGGGCTGAGCCGGCCGTGCAGACTACCGCGGCCATGCTGTTGCCGCTGCTGGTCGCGGTTCCCGTCGTTGCCGGGTGCCTGCTGCTCGCGCTGGGCGGACGGGTATCCGGAGCGACAGCCACCTGGCTGACATTGGCAGTGTCACTGGCGGCAGCCGCGGTCGCCGGGTTTGCGGCGGTCGCGGCCGGTCAGCACATGGTGGTCACCTGGATCGGCGGCTGGTCCATGCAGGGCCGCACAACGGTCGGAATCGCGCTTGCTGCGGGCCCGCTGTCTGCGGGCATGGCCACACTGGTGAGCCTGCTGATGGCTTGCGCGGCGCTCTATAGCCGGTTGGGGCTGGACGAGGCCGGACCGCGCTTCGACGCGCTGATGCTGCTCTTTCTGGCCGCGATGAACGGTTTCGTGCTGGCAACGGACCTGTTCAACCTCTTTGTCTTTCTTGAATTGATGGGGGCGGTGGCGTATGCGCTGACCGGCATCAAGATCGAAGACAAGTCGGCGATCCAGGGTGCGCTCAATTTCGGCATCATCCAATCGCTTTCGGCATGCCTTTCGCTGGTGGGCATCGCGATTCTCTACGCCCAGACAGGCCAGCTGGGCATGGCTCAGGCCGGGATAGCGCTGGCGCAGGGGGCGCCGAGGACGGTCACGGTCGCGGCCTTCGTGCTGATTCTCGCCGGTCTATTGGTGAAGGCCGCCATTGTGCCGCTGCATTTCTGGTTGGCGGACGCGCACGCCGTGGCCCCGGCTGGCGTATGCGTGCTGTTTTCCGGCGTCATGGTCGAACTCGGCTTGTACGGGATGTGGCGGGTGTATTGGGTGACGTTCGCCGACGCGCTGCCGCGGACTGCGGTCATGCACACGTTCATGGCGGTGGGCGTGCTGACTGCGGTGGTCGGCGCGGTGATGTGCCTGTTGCAGCGCCATCTCAAGCGGCTGCTGGCCTATTCGACGATCGGCCACATGGGCTTGTTTCTGGTGGCTGCCGCGACCCTGCGGCCCGACGCGGTCAGCGGAGCGGCGGTCTACGTGGTGGGCCATGCCGGGGCGAAATCAGCACTGTTTCTGATCGTGGGGATCTTGCTCGACCGTCACCAGACGGTCGACGAGCTGGAATTGTCCGGTCGCGGACGCGGCCAGCATCTGTTGGCGGCGCTGTATCTGGTGGCGACGCTGGCACTGGCCGGTCTGCCGCCGTTCGGCACCGGGCTGGGAAAGTCGTTGTGCGAGGAGGCTGTCGGCGCCGGATGGGGTTCGGCTTTGTTCCTGGTGATTTCGGCGATGACCGGTGGTGCGGTGTTGCGCGCCGGAGTGCGCTGCTTCACCAAGTGGGGCAACGGCGCCGACCCGCCCCCCGATGCGTCGGAGGCAACCAAAGGCGAAGAGGAACCGGACGCGGTGCTGCGTCGGATACCGCCGAGCATGTATGTCCCGATCGGCGTGCTGCTGCTGGGCTGCCTCGCGGCCGGCGTAGTGCCCCGTGGCGGCGAGGCCGCAGGCGCCGCGGGCCGACGATTCGTCGACACCGCCGGCTATGTCGCCGCCATCCTCGGACGTTCTAGCGCCGGCGGGCCGACCGGTCCGGCCCCCGGCTGGACGGCCGGCGGCGTGATCCTCGCCTTCACCGGGGTGTTGGCCGCGGCCGGGGTGGCGGCTATTGCGTTGCGGGACAACGGCTCAGCACTGCAGCGTGCCACCTCGGCGGTGACCCGGCCGGCTGTCGTCGCGCTACGAAGAGCGCACTCCGGCCATGTCGGCGACTACGTCGCGTGGATGTTCGCGGCGCTGACCGTGTTGGCGGCGGTGCTGGGCCTGCAGCTGCGGTAGCTCACTCACCGAAGCCTTGCGGTGGAGCTGCCACCGACACGGGGACAGGGGGACCTGCACCAAGGCTGTTTGCTGCAAAGGCCGCTCCCTGGTCGATCATCGCGCCGTCGTCTGCGTAGGTTTTGTGGGCCGAAAAATTCATCCCGTCAGAGC
This sequence comes from Mycobacterium sp. NGS62, assembly GCF_059812285.1. Classification (NCBI taxonomy): domain Bacteria; kingdom Bacillati; phylum Actinomycetota; class Actinomycetes; order Mycobacteriales; family Mycobacteriaceae; genus Mycobacterium; species Mycobacterium sp. NGS62. The sequence continues at coordinate 559,041 of NZ_JCALCK010000002.1, forward strand.
AGACCGGGTCCTCGGTGGCGCACACCTTGATGGTCTTGCCCTGATACGCCGGGCCGATGACGACCGGCGGCTCACCGAGGAAGTTCATGGCCCGAACATTGGGCATGCCGAACAAGACGACCGAGGCGACGTGGTTGGCCACGGCGGGGTCCAGTGGTTTGGGGACGGTCGCCGGATCGACGCCGTCGGGGACTGCAGCCGAGGTGACAAACCCCATCACGGCCGCGCCCTGGGAGTAACCGCCGAGCACCATCTTGGTCTGCGGACAGCTGTTCGCCGTGGAAAGGACGTGCGCGCCGGCATCTCTGATCCCGTCGACACCGGTATCCCACTGTTCGCTGGCGGGATAGTTGACCGGATATACGTCGAGCGACCGCGGGCCAACTCGCTGGTGCAGGTTGTCGACGAAGGCCTGCCCGACCGGGCCGACACCCGGATCGTCCCCGGTGCCGCGGGCGAACACCACCTGCACATCGGGGCACGGCTCGGCGGACGCGGTGGGAAGAGCAGAATCAGACAGGAGCCAGGCGTTGAGGCCGCAGGCGGCAAGTGCCGCAGGACCAAGGAATCGGACGAGGTGACGTGCAATCATGGCGCAGGAAGTGCCCACCGGATCGCACCCTCAAACCAGAAAATTTTTGGGCACTAATGCTCGGTGACTACCCGGCTTCGACGTAGGCGCCGGCGGGTACTCCAGCGGACGAGTTTCGTCGGGATGCGACAGGTAAAGGCGGTGTCGCCGATGGAGAACCATCTCAATGCGAAGTCCGGGCAGACCCCGGCTGCGGGCTCGTCGGAGCCGATGCTGGACGCGCTCACGCCGGACGAACTGAGTGCCGCTCATTCGGTCATCGCCTCGGCTGAGCCGCAACGCGTCGGCAGGTTCTGGTTCTTCCTCGACGAGCAGCGTTGGGAGTGGTCAGATGCGGTCGCACGCATGCACGGCTACCAGCCGGGAACAGTGGTACCCACCACCGATCTGTTGCTGCAGCATAAGCATCCCGACGACCGGCAGCGAGTCGCTGCGGTGTTGGGTCGAGTGCTCTCCGGCGAACCGTTTTGCAGCCGTCATCGCATCATTGACACCGCCGGACACACGCACTGGGTGGTGGTCGTGGGCGACGTGCTGTACGGCGAAGCCGGTGCGGCAACCGGCACGACCGGGTTCTACGTCGATGTCACCGAGTCACTGCAGTCGAATATCAGCACTGCCCTTTCCGAAATCGCGTCGTCGCGCGCCCAAATCGAGCAGGCCAAGGGCGTACTGATGGTGGCCCATGGCATTTCCGCGGAGCGGGCGTTCGACATCTTGGTCTGTCGCTCACAAGAAACCAACATCAAGGTCCGCGATCTTGCTGGTCGCTTTCTCTCGGCCATCGCCGGCCATGTGTCGATCGATTCCGTGGGCAATGTCGACCATGCCCTGTTCACCGTCGGATAGCCACGGCGCTATCACGTCTGTGCTCCGCCACCGGCGCCCAGCGTCCGCTGCATATCCGGCTTCATGGCCGCCAGCTGGCTACCCCAGTAGCCCCAGCTGTGAACGCCGTTGCTGTCGATGTTGAACGTCGCGTTGTGGCCGCCGGCCGCGGTGTAAGCGTTCCGGAAAGCCTCATTGCTTTGCAAGATCACCTGCTCGATGACCTGCCCCGGCACGCTGCCCTCGCCGATGTTTTCCGAGGGCGTGCCGTTGCCGCTGTAGATCCACAGCCGAGTGTTATTGCCGGCTAGCCGGCCGGCCTGCACGGTGGGGTCGTTGCGCTGCCACCCGGGGCCGCCTGCCGGTCCCCACATGTCCTCGGGGTTGAAACCGCCCTCGTCGTTCATTGCGAACTTGATGAAGGTCGGCCCGCTGCCCTGGGAGGGGTTCAGCAATGCCGACAGCGAACCGGCGTAGGCGAACTGCCCCGGATGGTAGGCGGCCAAGGTCAACGCTGACGATCCGGACATCGAAACGCCCACCACGGCATTGCGATTCGACCGCACACCTCTGCTGGAAAGATAGCCGGGAAGCTCATTCGTCAAGAATGTTTCCCACTTGTAGGTTTGGCCATTCGCCGAGCCGTACCAGTCGGAGTAGAAGCTGGACCGTCCGCCGACCGGCGCCACCACCGATATACCCGAACCGGCGTAGTCGTTGAAGGCGTTGGTTTCGATATCCCAGCCGCTGCGATCGTCGCGGGCACGTAGCCCGTCGAGCAAGTAGACCGCCGGCGCTCCGCCACCTTGAAATTCGACGGTGATGTCGTGGCCCATCGACGGCGACGGCACCGCAAGGAATTCGGGCGCAGCGGCTCGCGCCGGCGGTGCAGCCCCGACCAACCCAGCCAGTCCCGGTAGTGCGGCGGCCACAACTCCGGCATTCAGCAGTCGGCGCATCCAACGTCTTTTGTTCGCATCCATCTCTATCCCTTCCGTCCGGTTGGGCTGCCGCCCATTAGCCGTATCCACGAATCCCATGTCAGCTCAACGAACTTCGTCATCCACCGCCCTTCCGGAGTTGGCTTACCCATCAGACAGCTTCAGCGGATTGCCGACGTCTACCGACAACGGTCGAGGCGCGTTGATGGTCGGGGGAATCTTGCTCAGCACGACTGCCGGCCGGGAGAGTTCGATAACACGGCTCATGGGGCGTTCTTTTCGTAGCGCGGTGCCCCCGAGCGCCGTGATGGATGGCTGCCCGCAGTCTGAAAGACAGACCACGACCTCTTTTTCTTAACAAAGATGAGGCAATCTGTCCAGAAGGTTCTTCGGCGACGCCGACTCCGCGTTTTCTGTTTGATCCGTTACGGGTTCGGCCGATTCGCGGCCAGCTGTTGCGCGGAGTTGGCGAGGCCAAGCCCGCCGCTTTGTGGTGTGCCGGGCCACCGCACGCTACTGCGTGCTAGAGCCCGTGGCGCCGACACCGTCTGAGAGTGGTGGCCGTTGGTGTGAAAGACGAAACGCTCAACGATTTGTACCGCATGGTCGGCGAAACGCTCATAGAGCCGGCCGACCAGGGCCACGTCAACCCCAGTGGCGACGTCGTATCGCCATCCTGGGTCGATGAGCACGGTCAGCAACTGGCGGTGCAGTTCGCCGACCGCGCTGTCGCGGCGGCGAAGGCGCGTGGCCGGGCCTGGCTCGCGCGACAGCAGCACTTCTTGGGCAGTCCAGGCCAGCGCCACGGCTAATGCGCTCAGTTCAGCGATGCGTCCGCTTACTTCGGCAGGCACCGCATGATGAGGGTGGTGGCGGCGGGCCATCTCGGCCACCCGCACCGCCAGTTCGCCCATGCGTTCTGCGTGCGCGGCGAGCCTGATGGCGTTGACGGCCACGCGCAGTTCAGTGGCTGCCGGCGGTTGCAACGCCAGCAAGAGGAACGTGGTCTCTTCGATGCTCGAGCTCATGGCGACGGTTTCCTTGTGTCCGCCGATGACAGCTTCGGCCGAGTTAATGTCGGCCAGCAGCAATGCATGTGTGGCATGGTTCATTGCCTGAGCGGTGATAGCGCACATCTCAGCGAGCTGGGATGTAAGTGCCGCGGTCTCATATCCCACTGCGCTGTTCATAATCGTGAATCAGTCTGAGCGGCGCGAATTAAACCTCGCGACACCGCTTGTTACCGAAATGGGACATAGCAGTGCCGTCGGGTGACGGTCTGATCGCCGGTGCCGCCCCACCGCAGCCAGCCGGATTATTTGGGCTGCGCCAAGCGGATTCGATGGTGCGCCGTGTGGACCGAGTCAGGCGGGAGTCATTCTCCAAAACCCCCGCCCGGAGACGCCGCCGGCACTGCGGCGCCGGGACTCGCCTGCAAGTGGCTTGCGGCGAAGTCTGCGCCCTGGTTGATCAGGCTGCCCTCGTCTACGTAGGTGTTGTGCGCGGCGAAGTTCATCCCGTCAGAGCAGACCGGGTCCTCTGGAACGCACAACTGCAGGGTCTTGGGCTGATACAACGGGCCGATGGTGAGGGGCGGTTCGTTGAGGAAGCTCATCGCCCGCACATTCGGGGTTCCGAACAGAACGACCGCGGCGACGTGGTTGGCCACCGCAGGCGAGAGCGGTTTGGGCACTGTCGCAGGATCAACCCCGTCGGGAACCGTTGGCGACGTGACGAAGCCCATCACGGCCGCGCCCTGGGAGTAGCCGCCGAGCACCATCTTGGTATTGGGACAGGTGTTCGCCATCGACACGACATGAGCGCCGGCGTCCCTGACGCCGTCCACCCCGGTGGCCCACTCGTCGCTGGCGGGGTAGTTGACCGGATACACCTCCAGCGACTTCCCGCCGATGCGCTGGCCGAGCGCGTCGACGAACGCCTGTCCGGTGGGACCCACGCCGGGTGGCTCACCGGTACCGCGCGCAAACACCACCTGGGCATCGGGGCATCCCGCGGCCGACGCCGACGGAAGAGCCTGGCCAGAAAGGACGGTGGCGCTGAGACTGCATGCTGCGACCATCGCAGAACCGACGAGACGAACGACGTGACGTGCCATCATGCCGCAGTTGTTGCCCATACGCTCACTTCCTTAAACGCAAACTTTCCGGCTCAATTCATCCGCCGCGATTCCGGCCTGCCCGCGGCTGGTTGTCGGCACGCCTAGTGTAGTGGGTGAGCTCTCGATTATGTTAAACCTCAGCTCTTTTCGATCCCGGTAGGAGCGCGGCGTGTCTGGTCAGCGCGTGATCGGCTTGCAACGCGCTGCCGGAGAGCCCACGAGGCGGAAGTCCTCGCTTGTGTCAATCTGCGGGTCGACCCCATTTTGGAACAGGATGATGATGTCGGAGCCGCCGAACTGGAAGTAACCGAACTCCTCGCCTTTGGCCATGTGCTTGCCAGCAGTCGAAGTGAGTGTTACCGAGGACACGTGCGCCATTCCTACCGGGATGACTGCGACGATCCCGATGTCACCTAAGTCGGACTGCGACGTGTCGAGGGTGACTACTCCGCGGGTCTGTGAGAATTCGTAGCCGCTGGTGGCGCTGTCGCTGGCCTGTAGCTCGTGATCTTCGATGCCCACCCGCATGAAGACTTTGCCGCTGATCCGGTAGGACTCCTCGACCACACCGCCAACCGGCAGGTGGTAGCGGTGGTAGGCGTGCACCGGCAGCATGTAGTGCACGAACGTGCCCCGGGCAAAGCTCTCGCTGTAGCGGCTGCCTTCGATGAGCTGCTTGATGTTGCCGTACTTTTCGCTCTTTACCTTGGTGGCCGGGATGTTCGAGTCGGCATCGATGTCGAAGGTGTGTTGATACATGCAGTCGGCGGGCGAGGTGACCGCCAAGTTGCTGGTCGGCTCGGCGATCGGGCGCAGACCACCGTTGAGTTCACGGGCGATGAACTGGTTAGCGCTCAACCAACCGCTGGGCGCGTTCGGCACGCCGTCGACCAGCGATTCGTGGATGCGATACTCCGGCGCGTTGTCGATGAACGACTGCAACGCGTCCTGGCTGAACGACTCGGGCGTGTCCAGGAAGCTTCCCCAATGCCGGGCGAACTCGGTTATCCACCCGCGAAAGACGTCGGAGTCCTGCGGAGCCTGCTCGCCGACCTTTTGGTCGACGAGGAAGTAGAAATGGCTCATCCGATCGCTGACTTCCTGGGACTCCCGGTTCTCGTTCTTCCAGGCGTCCGCGCTCGACTCGTGGGGCACCCATCTGACGAAGCGCCGCAGGTACTCCTCGTACTGACCGATGTCGGTAGGCCACTCCAGTGCCTCGAACAGTTTCGGGTTCAGCTCGGCCTCGGCGAACCGCCGAGCCGCCAGCAACGACTGCTCAAGCCGAGCAGCGAGCCCCTCCTCATTGTTGAGTGCATCATGCAGTTTCCGGACGATCGCTTCGGGTTCAGGCATCTGTGCTGCTCCTATCGGGTTTCAGGAGAAGTACCCGCAGCTGAGTCGGGTAACCAGGGAGGGCTTCGGCCTAGCGCTAACCGCCCAGAGCCGGCCCGGCGATCGGCGGCAGGCCCATCGTCAGTGTGAGGAGCATCAGCAGCAGCAAAAACCAACCCGCGCCCTGCCATGCCCACCAAGGCCTGCCCTGCCGCCACAGCCGGTACGTTCGCGCGAACGCCCAGACGCCTCCGCCGAACAGAATCACCGGCGCGCCAACTCCCAGCGCGATGCGCAGTGCTGAGCCACACGCCGCTGTGTCGGTGCGCGTGCCGCCGTCGCAACCAGCAACTGACAATGCCGCCAGAACGAGGAAGGCCACGCCTACCACGGCGATTACCAGAGCGAAAGTGACCGCCGGCCGCACGCTGCGGTCTTCGCGGCCAGGCTCGTCGGGGCGGGGCGGCAACGGTGGCGTACCCATCGTTACTGTTGCCGGTCGGCCAGCGCGTCGTCACCGGATTCGCGTGCGCAGTGCACGCAACAGTAGACAGCGTCAGTGGTCTCAACCCCGTGCCCGAGAATTCGGCAGCCGCAGTGCGCACACTGGGGCGCAATTTCGCTGGCCGCACATTCGATGCTGTCGAAAGTAGCGGTGCGCCCCTGCCAAGTCACCGTGAACGCTTTGTCGTAGTCGTTCCCGCATGTGGCACAAATCGCCATGTCAGCCGAATCCCCGAATATCCGGGCCGGTAAACGCGACTGTCAGGGCAGGCCTCAGTCCGAAAATGACACAGAACAGCGGGCTTAGTCAGCGCCCAAGCGACGCTCACAACGGTGACTCGTACAGAGCCAGGCTGATGAAGGCGAAGACAATACAACAGAGCACGCTCAACGACGCGAGAGTCGCGCCGGCAAATATGAGCCATCGGGTGGCGCGGCGTCGGCCTCGCTTGAACATCGCGAGACGCTCTTCCCGCATCACTTCAGTCGCCACGAGTGCGAAACTGACATTCACCAAGTCGTCAGACGCAAGAGACCTACCCGCGGCTATCTCCTGAAGGCGTGCCGCCGGGATTCCCACACCGACGGCAGTGAAGCGCCGACTCATGCGTCGGGCCCGTCTGCCGCTGAGTACCTGATCTCGGGCGTGCCGACGATGCGGCGGCGGTGGTCCCCACTCGTCGACAAATGAATACGATGTGGCTGTCATGGCGTCGGCCTTCACCACCCCACGGTGCCCGCGCCAACGAGCGCTCGACGGTGCCGGGGCGCTGCGGCCATGGTGTTCACCTGCTCTGTGCCGATGCCGTGTGTCGTATCAGCACGTCGGAGCGCTCCGGCGAGCTTGAATGTTGCGTCGACACAAGCGCATTACCCGGGACTTGGATGAGTAAAACATGCAATATCAGCGGCGCCTAGCCCTCCGCCGCACGCAGGCCAGACTCCTACTGGCGCGGTCTGAAGCCGGTTTGGTGGGCTCACCGTCGGGTACTTGTTGCCTATGGCGTTTGCACAGTATCAAAACGAGATTTACACGCAGGGTCAAAAGGGCGAAAACCCGGCTTTGCCAATCACTTTCGCTGACCTGGAGGCGAAAGCCTCGGCTGCGCTGCCGCAGTCGGTATGGGGTTATGTAGTAGGCGGCGCCGGCGACGAGCACACCCAGCGCGCCAACTGTCGCGCCTTCGAACGCTGGGGCCTGATGCCGCGGATGCTGGTCGCCCCCACCGAACGTGATCTTTCGGTCGAGGTGTTCGGGGTGAAGTTTCCCGCTCCGGCGTTCATGGCACCGATCGGCGTCATCGGCGTATGCGCCCAAGACGGCCATGGCGATCTGGCCTGCGCCCGTGCGGCGGCGCGCACCGGTATCCCGTTCATGGCCGGAACACTGTCGGCCGACCCACTCGAAGACGTAGCGGCTCAGCTAGGTGACACCGCCGGGTTTTTCCAGCTTTACACGCCACCGGACCGCGCGATGGCCGCCAGCCTGGTGCATCGCGCCGAGGCAGCCGGGTATAAGGGCATCGTCGTCACCCTCGATACCTGGGTGACCGGTTGGCGACCGCGTGACCTGAGCGCCGGCAATTATCCGCAGGTGCCCAGTCGTTGTCTTGCCAACTACACCAGCGACCCCGTCTTCCTCGACAGCCTGAAACCCGGCGAAGATCCAACGGAGGCCGCGGTGCAGAAGCTTCCCATCTTCGGCGGGCCTTTTCGCTGGGATGACCTGGACTGGCTACGTGCGGAGACCGAGCTTCCGGTAATCCCCAAGGGAATCTGCCACCCCGACGATGCGCGGCGCGCCAAAGACGCCGGCGTCGACGGCATCTACTGCTCGAACCACGGGGGCCGACAGGCCAACAGTGGTGTACCCGCCCTCGACTGCTTGCCAGGAGTCCTCGAGGCGGCTGACGGGCTACCCGTGCTGTTCGACTCGGGTGTCCGCAGCGGACCCGACATCATCAAGGCGCTCGCGATGGGGGCCGCCGCAGTCGGAATCGGCAGGCCCTACGCCTACGGTCTGGCTCTTGGCGGTGACGATGGCATTGTGCACGTGCTGCGCTCGCTACTGGCCGAAGCCGACCTGCTGATGGCCGTCGACGGCTACCCCTCCCGCGAGGACCTCACCCCCGAGGCGCTGCGGCAGGTCGGATAAACAACGGTACTAGTCACATCCGTTCAATTTTGAGGTAGCGGATGATGGCGGGCAGTTCGCGCCAAATGAACGCCAGCCCCACCAAGGCCAGGATGGCAATCACTACATAGAGAACGATCACTGAACTCTCCTCGGTATCGGTCAAATCCATTACGGAGTTCACCCCGGCGGCAAGTTGGGCATGATCGGCAGGATCGCGTCGTGTCTCTTCGGGCCGACTCCGGTGGAGCGACGGGCGTCGGCTTTACCATCCTTGTGGTGGCCGACGTTTTTGTCGTACGGACCTTGGTTGCCCTGCTGGACCCGCCACGAATGCGACGTCGAATCGGGTTTGATCTTGGCCTTGCCAACTCGGATTTCAGCCATCTGGTTCCCTCCAATTGCGTTGCGTTAGAGCAGTATCTGACGTTGTGGATCGAGCTCGGCGAAAAAGCGGTCAACCGCCGGCCACACGGTGCTGCCTCCGGACAGCCCCCGCCATTCCTGGCGGATGACGGCGACCAGGCGGTAGCAGTCGTCGATCGGCACTATCCAGTGTTCGCGGGCATCACGAGTCGTGTTCACCAGCAACGCCTCGAGGACCGGCGACAAGTCCTGCAACTGCGGGCATTCCTGCAATACCTGCTGCCAATTCGCGGCATCCACCTCCCAGGTTGTCGCACCCATCGGGCTGGGATAGTGGGCGATGACCGAGCCGTCGGTGTCAACCGTGAAGAATGCCAAACCTACGGGGACACCCAGTCCGCCGACCGGGAAAGCCGGCAGCCGCAGTCGCCGATCGGGCACCAGTCGGTAATGGCCACGTCCGGCGGCCTCTCGCTCGAACAGCACCGTGCACGCCCGGCAAGCGCATAACAGCTCACCGGTCTGCTCGTCAAGCATGTGCCGGTGCGTTTCCGCCACTGGGGCGCTGCATAATTGGCACTTCAACACCTCGTCGGACGGTGTGGCCGTCCGGCGGATGGTGCGGCGCAGCGCGGACAGCCCCGTCCGCGCGGTTGTCTCGACGCCGGCGCGGGTCATGTTGGGGCTCCGTTGGTCGACGCGCGAACCATCAGCTTGTCCAGCGGCACAAATGCGTTGTCGTGTTGCGCGCCCGACACTACGGTCACTTCGGACAGCTCCGGCGCGGCCGCGAGCACCGCTTCGCGTACCACATCGGCGATTCCGGCCGAGCCGCAGCCATGGGCTGACAGCCGCACGGTGGCGACACCGTTTTCGATCGCGCTCAATTCGACCCGGGCGCCGTGGTCGTCGAGCGGGCCCGCCAGCTTGGCGAGCACCCGCGAGACGCGGCCGTCGACTGGTTCTGGGTGCACGTCATGCAGCGCCAGCAGATGCCCGAGTAGTTCGTCGTTCAAGAACGCTTCCCGCGCCGCGGGGATGCCCACGACATGGCCGATGGCCCGCGTCAGTGCTTCACCGTAAATCCGCGCCAGTGCCGACACCGTCTCGGCTGCGATCTCCCCGGCCGGGCCGGGCGTCTGCTCTATCTCCTCGAGCAAGTCGTTGAGCCGGCTCAGAGCGTCGCCGACTTCGCGGTCGGCCAACCGTTGCGGCGCTTCCGGTTCAGTCATGACCCTAGGTAGCCCGTCGGTGAGTGGGTCTCGTGGATGGTGCGCCCGCCGCCGACATACATGTGTACGCCGCATGGCAAGCACGGGTCGAAGCTGCGGACCGCACGCATGATGTCGACGCCGCGGAAATTGTCCGGGCCGTTCTCCTCGAAGATCGGCATGCTTTGCACGGCGTCCTCGTATGGCCCTGGTGTGCCGAACGAATCGCGCGGGCTGCCGTTCCAGGGTGTGGGCGGATAGGGGTGGTAGTTGGCGATCTTGCCCTTCTCGATCACCATGTGATGCGACAGCACCCCGCGGACCGCCTCGTGGAAACCGCAGCCGATGGCCTTCTCATGCGGCACCTCGAAGTTGTTGAACACCTTGGTTTCTCCGGCGCGCACCATTTCCATGGCTCGCTCGGCGAAGAATAGCGCCATCGCTGCGGAGTAAGCGACGAAGTACACCCGGGCGCGGTCACGCTCCAACGCGTTGGACCATTGCGGAATCTTCCACTCCAGGGTGGTTTCCGGCAGGGTGCGGCTCTTCGGCAGCGAGATCTGCACGCTGTGACCGGTGGACTTCACGTAGGGTGTGTCGACCAGGCCGGCCAGCGCAGTGGAGTACAGCCGCGCAAACGGTCCGCCGCCCGTGTCCAGCGCCAGGTGCTCGCCGCTGTTCTTGTCGAGCCAGCGCGGACTCATCACCCAGCTGTATTTGTCGTTGAAGTCGCGCTTTTGCGGCTCGGGCAGCGTGGTCTGGTTCCAGGGGTGCCGGATGTCGACCGGGTTGCCCAGCGGGTCGTGGGTGACGAATGGTTCCTCGTTGACCCAATCGTGGTAGTAGGAGCTGCCCAACAGGATCCGGATTCCGAGGTTGATGTCGACCAGGTCGGTAGTCACCAACTTGCCGTCGACGACGACACCGGGTGTCACGAACATCGCCCGGCCCCACTCGGTCATGTGCTCGTATTTGTAGTCGACTTTGAACGCGTCCTGCCATGCGCCCCAACAACCCAGCAGCACCCGACGACGGCCCACCTCTTCGTAACCGGGCAGGGCTTCGTAGAAGAAGTCGAAGACGTCGTCGTTGAGCGCGACGGCCTTCTTGACGAAATCTAGAATGCCCATCAGCCGGGTCAGGTAGTCGGTGAAGGTCGTCGGTGACGGCATGGTGCCCACACCGCCGGGGTACAAGGTCGACGGGTGCACATGGCGACCTTCCATGATGCAGAACATCTCCCGAGTAGTGCGGCTGACGCGCAGCGCCTCCCGGTAGATCTCGCCCTCGAACGGGTTGAATGCTCGCAGGATGTCGGCGATCGTGCGGTAGCCGTGGATGCCGGCATTACGGGCTTCGGTGTTCTCGGCCTTGGCCAATACGCCGGGGTTGGTTTCCTTGACGATCGCCTCGCAGAAATCGATGAACACCAGATTGTCCTGGAAAATGGTGTGGTCGAAGAGATATTCGGCCGCCTCACCCAGGTTGATGATCGTCTCGGCCAGCGGCGGGTTGTCGATGCCGTAAGCCATGTTCTGGCAGTAGATCGAACACGTGGTGTGGTTGTCGCCGCAGATACCGCAGATGCGGCTGGTGATGAAGCCGGCATCGCGGGGGTCTTTGCCCTTCATGAACACCGAATAGCCCCGGAACAGCGACGAGGTGCTGTGGCATTCTTCCACGGTCTTGGTGCCGAAGTTGATTTTGGTGTAGAGGCCGAGGTTGCCGATGATGCGGGTGATCGGATCCCACGCCATCTCAATGGTTTGCGACGAACCCTTCGTACCCGTTTGCGCCGGCTCGGTTAACGTCATTTTTGCTTTCCCTCCTCAATGTCGTGTGGCTGTCAGGGACGCCAGCGCGGGTTGTATCCAGTGGTCAATGCATCGTTGTTCTGCCGCCACTTGGGTTCTCGGTTGCCGCCTCGGTTGGTGATCGCTCGCATGCGCCGGATGAACGCTCCGTACGGCTTGACCATCATCGACGACAGGCTGCCGCCCGGCGGGGCGTCCATGAACGGCTGGAACTTGTCCGGGAAACCGGGCATGGTGCAGGCAATACAGATCCCGCCGACGTTCGGGCAGCCGCCGATGCCGCCCATCCAGCCTCGCTTGGGTACGTTGCAGTTGACGACCGGGCCCCAACAGCCAATGTGCACTTGGCATTTCGGCGAGTTGTAGTCGTGCGCGAAGTCACCCTGCTCGTAGTAGCCGGCCCGGTCGCAGCCTTCGTGCACCGTCTTGCCGAAGAGCCATTGCGGGCGCAGCAGGTTGTCCAGCGGTGGTGGCGGCGCCGAGCCGGCCGCATGGTAGAGCACCCAGGTCAACGTCTCCATGAAGTTGTCCGGCTGCACCGGGCATCCGGGAATGTTGACAATTGGAAGCGCCCCACGGGATTTGAAGTCCCAGCCCAGATAGTCGGCCAACCCCATAGAGCCGGTGGGGTTGCCCGCCATCGCGTGGATCCCGCCATAGGTCGCGCAGGTGCCGACCGCGACGACCGCCCAAGCCTTGGGTGCGAGGTTGTCCAACCACCAGTTCAGCGTCAGGGGCTCACCGGTTTCCAGGTCGTTTCCGAACGAGGTCCAGTACCCGTCGCCGTTGATGTTCTCATTGGGAATCGAGCCCTCGATCACCAGGATGAACGGCTCGAGCTCGCCACGTGCCGCAGCCCGGAACGGCGCTAGAAACTCCTCCCCACCCATTGTCGGCGAGAGCACCTTGTTGTGCAGATTGACTTTTGGCAGGCCGGGAATCAATCCGGTCACCACATCCTCAATCGGCGGCTGGGCGGCGGCCGTCACCGACACCGTGTCGCCGTCGCAGCTCATGCCCTCCGAGATCCACAGGATGTGAACTTCGTCGAAACCGTGCGGCTTGGGCTGCGTTGCCTCTTGTGGCAATGTCATTGCTTCACCCTTTCGTTGAGGCCGGTACCGGGTTAGGTCTGCGGACGCTGCTGAAACTTGTCGCGCAATCGGTCGTAGAGTGCGGCGACGGGAGCTGCCAAAGCCAGCTTCGGTGGCTCGGTAGGTGCTTTGGGATGCGGCCGCGTGGGCGCTACCTTTTTTGCTTCGTCCAACACCTTGCCCAGCTCGTCGAGAGCTTCCTGGTCGACTGCCTGGCGCAGCTTGGGCCACAGCGTGCCCTCTTCGTCCTCGATGTGATGGTCGAGGTCTTTTTGCAGTGTCGCCAACAACGTGCGGGTCTGTTGCTCGTCGTCGCCCGCCTCGTCCAGCGCGACAAGCGCCTTCTTGACGCTCATGTGTTCGTCGAGGTGTTCGTCAATTTCCGCCGCACCATCCGATATGGCGTCTTTGGCCAGCGGGTAGACCATTAGTTCTTCCAGCGCCGCGTGCTTGGACAGCTCGCGGATCATGACCTCGACCACACCGCGCCGTTGCTCCTCGTTCTTCGCCGCTTCGTAATCGCGAAAAAGCTGCTCGACCATGCGGTGGTCGTTGTTCAACATCTCGAGCGCATCCATATGTCCTCCCTCGCTGAAATCACGATTCCCGTTGCAGCGCCGGCATTTCGGTCTCCAGCGGCGAGACTTCGTCGGGGGAGAAGTAGTAGAAGCGCTGATACCACTGATGCAGATCAGCACCCGGGTCGTCGTCCACGGTGACGGCGATCCGGTACTCGTCTTCCATGTCGACGAGCACATCCTCGACTCGGGCGGTTCGATTCACCAGAAAGATGTCGTGGGCATCGGTACCGCGCCGGCGCGGACGAAGCCGCACCCGGCTGCCCTTGGCGACGACGACGCCGCTGATGGTCACCGAGTTGGGCGGCGATTCGCGATGCGGACGCATCGAGCGCACCGCACCATGCAGGCGGTCCATCACCTCGCGAGGCATCGCCTCGACGCGATCGATGATCGCTGCTGCGCGCGGATCGGTGTCGCGAGCTTCGCGCTTTTCTTCGTCGGTCAGCGTTTCGGTGCGCAACGACAGGATCTCGTCGATCTCGGCGGCGTCGAACAGATCGCCGGGGCTTTCCGGGCTGACCGCCGGGTGGTCATAGAGCAGGATCGGCGACGACAGCACCAGGTCCTGGGCGCCAGGCTCGGCGGCCAGGACCGGGAACGTGTGAATGTTCTGGCAGCCTTTGGCGGCGACGGCGGCCCACTCTGGGCCGTCGAGCAGCGACAGGAACGCGCCGCGGTCCACACCGATCAGGGTGTGGGTGCCGATCATCGACGCTGCGAGGGCCTGCTGCCGGGAGGCGTCCGCCGGGGTGGCGACGTCGCTGTTCTCGGTGACGACGCGAAGCTTCCATAGCGGAAACGGCGCCTCGACGGTGGACATCGACAACCGCAGACGCGCCGTCACCGGCTGGCTGCTACGTACGATCCGCCCGGCGTTGCCGGGTAGCGCCTCGATCTCCTCGCCGCCGGGGATCCGCACCTCGATCACCAGCGGGGAGGCGCTCAGTTCAGCGACCGGCGCGACGACGTCGTGCTCACGCGGCACCGCATCGTCGAAAGTGAGGTGACGCCGGTCGTCGATGGTCAACGCATCGACTGGTTCAAAACTGCCGTCTGCGCAGGCCCGCTGCACGGATCGGTGGTGGACGTGCAGGAACCGCAGCCGGATACGGACTACAGCGGTATCGCTTGCTTCCAGCAGGCATTCCGTTTGCTGATACCAGCCGTCAGCGGAACCGGTGACACTGGTATCCGCACGGGCTTCTGGCGAAAGCCATTGGCGCGGCGCCAGGATCCCGAACTGCCACCGCACTCGGTTCTTCGGCGAAGAGCGCCGATACGGGTAGAGGAGGTAGCCCTCGTAGAGAATGGCGTCGGCCACGGCTTGTGCCGCCTCGAAGCCAGGCCAGGCAGTCACCAGGTGCTCCGAACGTGAGAGATTTCCGGCGCGCCGACTGGTGGTCTCCTGTCTGGCGCCTCAGCCATGACAGTCACCCCCGCTGCGCGCAGTCAGTGCTGTGGAGCTCGAAACCGGCCCGTCAACAGCGGCGGTACCCGGGTTCTGCACTGGCCAAACCACGATTTTGCGCGGCGGCAGATCCATCTCGGATACAGCTTCTACCGGTTCGGTCGTCGCCGAACGGGTAGAGCGGCCTACCTGCCGTGGGATCGTGGTGTTCAGTCCTCCTTGGCGACCCGCGTCAACGCTCTTTGCAGCGTCGAGTGGATGGGCAGGAGCCACCGCAGACCGAAGGCAGCCGCGGTCCGCGCCACGATCGGTTTTTGGCTGACCAATCGGAGCGTCACACCACGGCGTCTGCATCGTTCTGCCTCGCGCGCCAGAACCGCGAACGCGCAGCAACCCATGAAGTCGAGCTCGCGTACGTCGACCACGACGGGTCCCGGGGCGGCAGCGGTCGCCGCCATCTCGGCGAGCAGGTAGCGCCAGTCGCCTTCGTTGCTGGCGTCTACCTCGCCACTGACGGAGATGATCACCGCGGTACCGACGTGGCGGGTGGCGGCCCGCAGGGCGCGCGGCGCGTCAGCGGGCTGTGTATTCGAAACAGCTTGAGAGCGACAAACTTTGATCGCCGCAGAGCTCATAGATGCACTCCGAATCGTGCGCCGTAATCGGCGCATCGGCGGATGCCGGCCCTACGCTGCTGAAGACAGGGTGGTCTGTACCCATTAGTAACCTCCACGAGAGGATCTGTCCAGCGTTTGATGGGAATTTCCTGTGAAAGCCGGTTGGAGCAGCGTTACCGCGAGACGGTGGCCGCAGGACCTGATGGCCAGCCTCGCCTTGTCTTCAGAGAATCGGTCGGCCGCCGGTGACGGCCACCCGCGCACCGGAAATATAGCTGGCGTCGTCGGAGGCCAGCAGCACATAGATCGATGCCAGCTCGGCGGGTTGACCGGCGCGCCCCAGCGGGACGTTCTCGCCGAACGATTTTACCTTCTCCGCGGGCATGGTCGACGGGATGAGCGGTGTCCAGATCGGACCGGGAGCCACGCTGTTGACACGAATCCCTTTGTCGCCCAGCATCTGTGCCAGACTGGCCGAGAAGTTGGCGATCGCTGCTTTGGTCGCCGCATACGGCGCCAAGGTGGGGTTGGGTGTGTCGGAGTTGACTGACGAGCTGCCGATGATCGAAGAGCCGGCGGCCATGTGCGGCAAGGCCGCCTTGGTGAGATAGAAGTAGGCGCCGACATTCAGGCGGAACGTGTAATCCCATTCCTCGTCGCTGACCTCGTCGAGCGTTTCGTGCGTCATCTGAGATGCGGCGTTGTTGACCAACACGTCAATACCGCCGAGCTCCTGGACTGCCCGATCCACCACGGCCCGGCAGTGTGCGGGTTCGGACAGATCGCCAGGAACGAGGACGCATTTGCGGCCGGCGGCTTCGACATAGCGAGCGACGTCCTGAGCGTCTTCGTCCTCGTTGAGGTAGGCGATCAACACGTCAGCGCCTTCTCTGGCGTAGGCAATCGCCACCGCGCGACCGATCCCGCTGTCACCGCCGGTGATCACCGCCCGTTTACCCGTGAGTTTTCCGGAGCCTCGGTAGCTGTCCTCGCCGCAGTCCGGGACGGGGTCCATGCGAGCTTGCACACCGGGTACCGCTTGCTGCTGCTCGGGAAAACTCATCCTGAAGTGTCCAATCGTCAGGTGGCGCAGGCGTTATCGAAGTCGCGATCGTGATCTACCGCCCGGCTACCCGGCCTAACCAGCGGCTAACCATTGATGTAATGCGTTTACGGCGACGTAAAAGATCGCTGTCACGCAACATCATTCGTCCGGACCACGTTTGGGTCGACAGTGGATGGGTATGGGGGACTGGGTGCGGTGACCTACTCGAGACCGGGGTATCACCGCTCGAACGGAAGGCTCGAACGACACGAATGAGAGGAGATAGCGTGAAGTTCACCGCCACTACTGTGAAAACGGGAATTGGAGCCGCTGCAATCGCGGCCGCCAGTGTTTTCGGTGCGCCGATGGCCTCTGCTGCTCCGCCGAGCATCCAGGGTTTCGGCACCAGCCAACAACTCGTCGACGGTCCGTTGGTCACCGACTACACGGTGAGTAATTTGCAGCCCAGCGACATGGTGATTCCGGGGTACACCCCGAAGGGTCACTTGTACCAGGCGGATCTGACTGCCAAGTCGGACAGTGGGACTGTCACGCCGTTGGTGTCGGACTTCAACGCCCGGGCCGCCAACGGTGAAACTTACCGGGTGGTTGACACGTCGCCGGTGCCGAACGGCATTAGCCCGGCACCGATTGTTCAGGGTCAACAGTCCAGCGGCAAGGTCTACTTCGACGTGACCGGTGCGCCGCCCAACGGCGTCGTCTACAACGACGGCGTGCAGGACGTCCTGATCTGGACGAGCAACACTTAAAGCTGCCAGACCAGGCAACTTGCCCTCCCCGCGTCATTCAATGACGCGGGGAGGCGTCATTTTGCAGACATTTTCGCCGCGGCCCGGATCGGGTACTCGAAGCGGTATGAGTGCAACCGATCGCAGACCGGACAATGTGCGTCAGCAGGCCCGTCGGCAGGCCGAACAAGCGCGCACGGCGATGGACGACCGGCGTGAAGGACAACAGGGCGGACTGAGCGGCTGGGTGGCGAGCCGGGCCGGCAGTTGGGACCTCAGCGGCCAGGACGAGGCAACACTGCAGCGGCAGAAGTTCTTCTGGAACGTGTTGGTCGACTATTGGTTTCGAATGGAAATCGACGGCTGGGAAAACGTCCCGGAGACACCGGTGTTATTGGTGGGCATCCACTCAGGTGCCCCATTCGTGTGGGATGCCTGGACCGTCGGTTTGCAGTGGTGGCGGCGATTCGGTCCGGAGCGGACTTTGCATGGAACCGCCCACGATGCGTTGATGGCGATTCCGGGTTTCGGCCGGTACTTCCGTTCGATGGGTGTGCTGCCGGCCGCGCCGGACGCCATTGCGACGGCGCTGGCCGAAGGACGTGATGTCGCGCTCTGGCCCGGCGGCGAAGTGGACTCGCTGCGGCCGTGGAGCGACCGCGACCGCGCCAACCTCGCCGGGCGCAAAGGCTTCGTCAAGATGGCGATTCGCGCCGGCGTGCCGATTGTGCCGATCGCCACGGTGGGGGGCGCCGACGCGATGCCGGTCCTGATCCGCGGCGACAAGCTGTCGCGGGTCTTGCGGTTGGACCGGCTGTTGCGGCTCAAGGTGTTCCCGGTGGCCGTCTCGTTGCCGTGGGGCATCGCGCCCGCCGCGCTGCCGCAGTTCCCACTTCCCGCCAAGATCCGGACGCGATTCATGCCCGCCGTCGAGCTTGACCAGGACGCTGAACGCGCGGACGACGACGAGTATGTGGACCGCAAGTACCACGAAGTGCAGGACAGCATCCAGCGCGGCATGGATGCGCTGGCCCGCAAGCGCGCCCTGCCGTTGTTCGGTTGATCCTCGGGTCCCACTCAAACGACAGGCCCGGTCCTTTCGGACCGGGCCTGTCTATTGGATCAAGCTATTCCTGGTGAGACTCCTGGCGCTTCTCCGCCGTCTCAGCGCTGCCGCGAGCCGCGTCGGCTTCGGCTTCCCGCTTGGCCGCGTCGCGTTGAGCTTCGGCCTTGTCCTGCTGGGCCTTACCCTCGCGGGCCATGTCGTCCTGGCCGAGAACGTTGCCTGCGGCTTCTTTGGCCTTGCCCTTCACGCCTTCGACAACGCCACGAACGCCCTCTTCGGGCCCGCTGTTCTTGTCGTCCGCCATGGATTCCTCCTAGTTGGCTAGTGTCACTGAGTTTCTGCTCAGTACCGGCCGATGTCTCGACCGGTTTCGGCGCGGCGCAGAGACTCGTTGATCTCTTGCTTTCCCCGCCGCGTCTCGCGGATTCCCGGGTCGGCGAGTACTCAAACCTTCACGGCCGCCTTCCCCGGCCGCCGGCCTGTTTCGTCACCTCACGGCCGGGTATGTGGGAGCGATGATGGGATCGCTGTGGCTGGCCGACCGAAGCCGCCTAACTGCGCGAACAAGCCTGGGACCGCTGTCTGCCGACGTCGTGGTGGTTGGCGCCGGCATCACCGGCCTGGTCACTGCGGTGCTGCTGGCCAGGGCAGGCAAGGACGTAGTGGTGCTGGAGGCGCGCGGCGCCGGCGCAGTGACGACTGGCAACACCACCGGGAAGGTCAGTCTGCTGCAGGCCACGATGTTGTCGCAGATCGTCGCCCGCCACGGGGCTGACCTGGCACGTGATTACGTGCGTGGCAACCATGAGGGCCAGGATTGGCTGCTGCGGTATTGCGAGGCCAACGGTGTTCCGGTGCAGCGTGAGGACGCCTACACCTATGCGCAGTCGTCGGGAGAGGTGGCGTCGGCGCGCGCGGAGTTGGCTGCGTGCCGGCTGGCAGGCCTCGACGTCGACTGGGACGACGACGCCGATGTTCCGTTTCCCTATCACGGCGGGGTACGGCTCGCCGACCAGGCGCAGTTCGATCCAATGCCATTGCTGGACAGTCTGATCGGCGAGTTGACCGAGCGGGGTGGCCGGCTCGTCGAGGGCGCGCGGGTGCATCGCCTCGCACACCGCAGCGGCCGTGTGCGGCTAGGCGTGCGTACCTCTGACGGTGAGGTCGACGTCGACGCTGGACGGTGTGTGCTCGCCACCGGTATGCCCATTCTGGATCGCGGCGGATTCTTCGCCAGACTGAAACCCAGTAGGTCCTACTGCATTGCCTTCGACGTTCCCGGCACCATCACCCGACCGATGTTCATCTCGGCGGGTTCGCCGACCAGGTCGATCCGATACGCGCCGGTCGCCGGCGGTGAGCGACTCATCGTCGGTGGTGCCAGCCACGTCGTCGGCCGCAAGAGCCCTACCGCCGAGCTGGACGAACTGTCGTCATGGACGCGTAACTACTATCCCGGTGCCGAGGTGACCCATCAGTGGTCGGCCCAGGACTACACGCCAGCGGACCACTTGCCCTATGTCGGTCCGATCCTGCCTGGAGACGAAAAAGTTCTTGTCGCAACGGGTTTCAATAAGTGGGGGCTGGCTGCCGGCGCGGCGGCGGCGCTTGCCCTCAGCGGGCGGATCCTCGATGGGCGGATGGATTGGGCGCGTGCCTTCGCGGCGTGGAGCCCGCATGAGCTCGCCGGCATCCCCACCGCTGTGCAGGCCAATCTCGAGGTCGCATTCCACATGGCCAAAGGGTGGGTGGCGCCGATGACCCGGCTGGGACGCGCCACTCCCGCCGACGGCGGAGTGGTCAGCGGTCCACCCTGGAATCTGGAAGCACGTTGCACGGTTGACGGTGTGCAGCACCGTGTTTCGCCGGTATGCCCCCATTTGGGCGGAATTGTGAATTGGAACGACGCCGACAAGTCGTGGGAGTGTCCGCTGCACGGATCGCGCTTCGCACCCGACGGCACACTGTTGGAAGGACCGGCCACCCGAGGGCTGACAGCGTCGTCGTAGCTCCCAGGCGGGCACTGACCTTCTGGTGTGCGGGTGCGCGAGGATGTCCGCGAGAAATCTCGCAGTGGCTGCACGGCCGGCGAGCCTCGACATTAAGCTTTCACCTCGGACATGCGGGGGTGGGCATGAGGCAGGATGGAAAGTGCCGTGTCCGGGCGCACCGGGATGGCGCTCTTACGCGAGGAGTCTGATGACAGAACCGGAGCCGACGAGCACCAGGGGCGTAGAGGCGTTTTTGCCGGACAATGGCTACTCGGCCGCTCAACCGGATAATCGGCCGAAGTATTCGCGGGTGTTACTCAAGCTCGGCGGCGAAATGTTCGGCGGCGGTCAGGTCGGTTTGGATCCCGATGTGGTGGCCCAGGTAGCCCGCCAGATCGCCGAAGTGGTTCGCAGTGGCGTGCAGGTCGCGGTCGTGATCGGCGGTGGCAACTTTTTTCGCGGCGCACAACTTCAACAACGCGGCATGGAGCGCAGCCGCTCGGACTATATGGGCATGCTCGGCACTGTCATGAATAGCCTTGCGCTGCAAGACTTCTTGGAGAAGGAAGGCATCGCGACCCGAGTTCAGACCGCGATCACGATGGGGCAGGTGGCGGAGCCGTACATTCCGCTGCGTGCGCGACGGCATCTGGAGAAAGGCCGGGTGGTGATCTTCGGTGCCGGCATGGGATTGCCGTATTTCTCCACCGACACCACCGCGGCGCAGCGCGCGCTGGAGATCGGCGCCGAGGTGGTGCTGATGGCAAAGGCCGTCGACGGCGTGTTCGCCGACGACCCGCGGACCAACCCCGAAGCCGAACTGCTCACCGCGATCAGCCACCGCGAAGTAATCGACCGCGGGCTGCGGGTGGCCGATGCCACCGCGTTCAGCCTGTGTATGGACAATGGCATGCCGATCTTGGTGTTCAACCTGCTGACCGACGGCAATATCGCTCGCGCGGTCGCGGGTGAGAAGATCGGGACGCTGGTCACCACCTAAGGAGCGGCGAAACAATGATTGACGAGGCGCTCTTCGACGCCGAAGAGAAGATGGAAAAGGCCGTCTCGGTGGCGCGAGACGATCTGTCGACCATCCGGACCGGGCGGGCCAATCCGGGAATGTTCTCCCGGATCGTCATCGACTATTACGGCACCAATACCCCGATCACCCAGCTGGCCAGCATCAACGTCCCCGAAGCACGCCTCGTCGTCATCAAGCCGTACGAAAACAATCAGCTGCATGCCATCGAAACCGCGATCCGCAACTCCGACCTCGGGGTCAACCCAACCAACGATGGCAACGTCATCCGGGTGGCGGTGCCGCAGTTGACCGAGGAACGCCGCCGCGAGCTGGTCAAGCAGGCCAAGCACAAAGGTGAGGAAGGCCGCGTTTCCGTACGCAACATCCGCCGCAAGGCCATGGAGGAACTGCACCGCATCCGCAAAGACGGGGAGGCCGGCGAGGACGAGGTCGGCCGGGCCGAGAAGGACCTGGACAAAACCACCCACCAGTACGTCACTCAGATCGACGAGCTGGTCAAACACAAAGAAGGCGAGCTGCTGGAGGTCTAGCGGCCGCTCAGCAACGATGTCCGTGGCAGGCACTGATACCGGTACAGGCACCCCGGCCGAGGAATCGCTGCCGGAGCCGCCGCCGAAGACGTCGCGGGCCGGCCGCAACCTGCCGGTGGCGATCCTGGTGGGCGCGGTCCTGGGCGGGGCCGTCATCGCCACGTTGTTGTACGCGCGCTACGCGTTCGTCGGGATACTCGCCGCCGGTGTGCTGCTCGGCACGCTCGAAGTGATGCGGCGGCTGCGGGCCGCGGGCTACGTGATACCGGTCATCCCGCTAGTGCTCGGTGGTCAGGCCACCGTGTGGCTGACCTGGCCGTACGGGGCGCGCGGCGCGCTGGCCGGCTTCGGCGGCACCGTCGTCATCTGCATGATCTGGCGGCTGCTGAGCCGCCGGGGTCGGCGGGCGGCGCAGGGTTCCGATGCCGCGCCGGCGAACTACCTGCGTGACGTCTCGGCGACAGTTTTCCTGGCCGCCTGGGTCCCGCTGTTCGCCTCGTTTGCTGCGCTGCTGGTCTACCACCATGACGGACCCGCCAAGGCGTTCTCGCTGGCCGTCGGTGTGGTGTCCTCCGATGTCGGCGGTTACGCCGCGGGCGTGCTGTTCGGCAAGCACCCGATGGTCCCGGCGATCAGCCCCAAGAAATCCTGGGAAGGACTGATCGGCTCCCTGGTGCTGGGGACCACCGCGACCGCGCTCACCGTGGTCTATCTGGTCGGCAAACCGCCGTGGATCGGGGTACTGCTGGGTTTGACGGTGGTGATCACCGCGACCCTCGGTGATCTGGTGGAATCACAGGTCAAGCGGGATCTGGGGATCAAGGACATGGGCAGCCTGCTGCCCGGCCACGGCGGGGTGCTGGACCGGTTCGACGGATTCCTGCCGTCGGCGGTGGCAGCCTGGGTCGTGCTGACGCTGGTGCCCTGATACTGGACTCATCATGGTGCAACAACTGGTGTTCGAAGCACCGCGGCGCGCACTGCCGCCGCGGCATCTGGCCGACCTCGACGAGGCGGGTCGCGCCGCCGCCGTCGCGGAGCTGGGTCTGCCGGCTTTTCGCGCTAAGCAACTGGCGCACCAGTATTACGTCCGGCTGATCGCCGACCCCCGGCAGATGAGCGACCTGCCGGCCGCAGCCCGCGACCTGGTCGCCGAGGCCTTGTTTCCCACCCTGCTGGCGCCGGCCCGCGACATCGCCTGTGACGACGGCCAGACACGCAAGACACTGTGGCGCGCCATCGACGGCACCACGTTCGAATCGGTGCTGATGCGCTACCCGCAGCGCAACACCGTGTGCATCTCGTCGCAAGCCGGCTGCGGCATGGCATGTCCGTTCTGCGCGACCGGGCAGGGCGGGCTGAACCGGAACCTGTCGACCGCGGAGATCCTCGAGCAGGTGCGGGCCGCGGCCGTCGCACTGCGCGACGACTGGGGCGACCGGTTGTCCAACGTCGTGTTCATGGGCATGGGCGAACCGCTGGCCAACTACGCGCGGGTGGTGGCCGCGGTGCGTGGCATCACCTCCGGATTCGGGATCTCGGCCCGCTCCGTGACGGTGTCGACGGTCGGTCTGGCCCCCGCCATCCGCAAGCTGGCCGACGAGCGGCTCGGGGTGACGCTGGCGCTGTCGCTGCACGCGCCCGACGACGAGCTGCGCGACACGCTGGTGCCGGTCAACAACCGGTGGAAGGTCGGCGAGGCGCTGGATGCCGCCCGCTATTACGCCGACGTGACGGGTCGACGGGTCTCGATCGAATACGCGCTGATCCGCGATGTCAATGATCAGCCTTGGCGGGCCGACCTGCTGGGAAAGCTGCTGCACCGCGCGCTCGGCCCGCTGGCACATGTGAATGTCATCCCGCTGAACCCGACACCGGGCAGCCAGTGGGACGCCAGCCCCAAGCCGGCCCAACGCGAGTTCGTCCGGCGAATCCGTGCCAGGGGCGTCTCCTGCACTGTCCGCGACACCCGCGGCAGGGAGATCGCCGCCGCTTGCGGTCAGTTGGCCGCCGACGGCTGAGTGTCGACCTTTTACACCGAGACTGCGCTCAGAGCATGCCTGACCGCCGTGCACGGGCGCTGACCGCAGTTTCGGTGCCGTCAGCGCAGTCTCGACAGTTCGGCGCTACCGGAGCCAGCCGCGCCGGCGACCCCACCAGTCGCGCACGACGAAGAACAGCACCAGAGCCGCGAAGCTGATCAGAAACCAGTCTTCGATATGGCCGACGTGGTTGCCCCGCAGCATCAGTAGCAGGAAGCCGACGATGCACAACCCGACGATGCGCCAGGTGCGGTTGTTGATCTTGCTCCAGCCCCAGGCTGCAGAGGGCACATCGGCGGTGTACACCCCGGCGTCGCGCTCCACCTCAGTACTGACCACGACGTCACCTCCGGTTGGGATTGCCAGTGCCCCGACATTCTGGCACACCCACGTCAGGGCCCGGGCGGGGGCGGCGGAGGCATCAGCACGGTGTCGATCATGTACACCGTCGCGTTGGTGGTGCCGATACCGCCGCAGGTGACGGCGGCGTCGTTGACTTTGAGGTCGTCGCTGGTACCGGTGACAGTCAGCGTCGCATTGTTGTCCAGCGTCTGATGTACGCCGTCGGCCTGCGCCGGCGTCAGCTGACCATTGACCAGGTGATAGGTCAAGATGCCGTTCAAAAACGCTGCGTCGGTCTTGAGCCGGTCCATGGTGGCAGCATCGAGTTTCTCGAAGGCCTTGTCGGTCGGCGCGAACAAGGTGTACTCGCCCTTGTTCAGCGTGTCCACCAGGTTCACCTGCGGGTTGAGTTTGCCGGAGAAAGCTTGGGTCAGCGTGGTGAGCTGCGGGTTGTTCGAGGCGGCCACGGCGACGGTGTCTTTGGCCATCCCGGAAACCGAGCCGGGCCCGGTGGGCACCTGCTGCTCGTACTCGGCGCAGCCGGGACCGACCGGATTGCCTGCCGGGGCCGGGCTTCCGGTCGTCGTGGGCGCCGATGTGGTGATGAGCACCGTCGTGGTCACGGTCGCCGGTCCGGACTGGGCCGGCTGGTGGACTTCGGTTGTGGTGCAGCCCGACAACCCCACCACTGCGATCGCCGCGAAGCCGACCGCGGCAAGTGCTTTGTGCTGCATAGCGTCCATGGCTGCCATCTCCCGTTTTTAGGCCATTAGATGTTCGTCGCCCTTCCCGCTTTGGGCTCGGATTAAACGGTGTTCGCGTCTGCACGTGGGAACTCGCGCACCGCGCGGCACAATAAGTGGGTGACGAGCCGCCGCAAGATTCTGGTGCTGGGCAGTACCGGGTCCATCGGTACCCAGGCGCTGGACGTCATCGCGGCCAATCCGGATCGCTTCGAATTGGTCGGGCTGGCCGCCGGGGGCGCCAATCCGGATCTGCTTGGCCGGCAGCGCGCCGAGACCGGGGTCACCAACATCGCCGTCGCCGACGAGCGCGCAGCGCACGCCCTCGGTGAGGTGAGCTATCACGGGCCCGATGCGGCTACCCGCTTGGTCGAGGACACCGAGGCCGACGTCGTGCTCAACGCACTGGTAGGCGCGCTGGGATTGCGGCCCACGCTGGCGGCGCTGGGCTCCGGTGCCCGCCTGGCGCTGGCCAACAAGGAGTCACTGATCGCCGGTGGCCCGCTGGTGCTGCAGGCGGCGCAGCCAGGTCAGATCGTGCCCGTCGACTCCGAGCACTCCGCGCTGGCCCAGTGCCTGCGCGGCGGCACCCCAGATGAGGTCGCCAAACTGGTGCTCACCGCCTCCGGCGGGCCGTTCCGGGGCTGGTCGGCCGCCGAGCTCGAGCACGTCACGCCCGAACAGGCCGGCGCCCATCCCACCTGGTCGATGGGGCCGATGAACACGCTGAATTCGGCGTCGCTGGTGAACAAGGGGTTGGAGCTCATCGAAACCCACCTGCTGTTCGGGGTGCCTTACGACCGAATCGAGGTGGTCGTGCATCCGCAGTCGATCGTGCATTCGATGGTCACCTTTACCGATGGCTCGACGATCGCGCAGGCCAGCCCACCGGATATGAAGCTGCCGATCGCGCTGGCGTTGAACTGGCCGGAGCGGGTGCCCGGCGCGGCCGCGGCCTGCGACTTCTCCACCGCGTCGAGCTGGGACTTCGAGCCGCTGGACAACCAGGTATTTCCCGCCGTCGAGCTCGCCCGGCAGGCCGGGCAAGCCGGTGGCTGCCTGACGGCGGTCTACAACGCCGCCAATGAAGAAGCGGCGGGCGCTTTCCTGGCCGGCCGGATCGGCTTCCCGGCGATCGTGCGCACAATCGCCGACGTGTTGCACGCCGCAGGCCAATGGGCCGCATTACCCGCTACCGTGGATGACGTACTCGACGCGCAGCGCTGGGCCCGTGCGGAGGCTCGACGCGGGATTGAGCGAGCCGCACAGGAGGTCATAGGCACCCGATGATGTTCGTTGTCGGCATCGTGCTGTTCGCGCTCGCCATCCTGGTCTCGGTGGCGCTGCACGAGTGCGGGCATATGTGGGTCGCGCGCGGGACCGGCATGAAGGTGCGCCGCTATTTCGTCGGCTTCGGGACGACGCTGTGGTCGACGCGGCGCGGTGAGACCGAGTACGGCATCAAGGCCGTCCCCGCGGGCGGATTCTGCGACATCGCCGGCATGACCTCGGTCGAAGAACTGCTGCCCGACGAGCACGACCGCGCCATGTACAAGCAGAAGACCTGGAAGCGCACCGCGGTGTTGTTGGCCGGCCCCGGGATGAACTTCCTGATCGGCCTGGTGTTGATCTATGGCATCGCCGTCGCCTGGGGGTTGCCGAACCTGCATCCCGACGATCGCGCGATCGTCGGTGAAACCGCTTGCGTCGCACCGGAACTCACTAAAGGCGAGCTGGGCAAGTGCAACGGGCCCGGGCCGGCGGCGATGGCCGGAATCAAGTCCGGCGACGTGATCACCACGGTGGGCGCCACCGACGTGCACAGCTTCGGCGAGCTGGTCGATGCGGTGCAGAAACTCACCGGTCCCACTCCGTTCGTCATCGAGCGGGACGGCGCCAGGTTCACCGTCATGGTCGACGTCACCCGAACGCAGCGGTTCGCCAAGCCCGGCGACCAGCAGCCGAGCCCAGTGGGCGCCATCGGCATCAGCGCAGCCCAGTTCGGGCCGACGCACTACAACGCGCTGACGGCCATCCCCGGCACCGTCACCTTCACCGGCGATTTGGCCGTCGAGTTGGGTAAGTCGCTGGCGAAGATCCCGACCAAAGTCGGCGCGTTGGTGCACTCGATCGGCGGCGGTGAGCGGGACCCCGAGACGCCGATCAGTGTGGTCGGGGCGTCGATCATCGGCGGCGACACCGTCGACCATGGGTTGTGGGTGGCGTTCTGGTTCTTCCTGGCGCAGTTCAACTTCGTGCTCGGTGCCATCAACTTGGTGCCGCTGCTGCCGTTCGACGGTGGGCACGTCGCGATAGCGGTGTATGAAAAGCTGCGCAACATGGTGCGGTCGGCCCGCGGGAAGGTCGCCGCAGCGCCGGTCAATTATCTCAAGCTCATGCCCGCCACCTATGTCATCTTGGTGGTGGTGGTCGGCTACATGCTGCTGACCGTGACCGCCGACCTGGTCAACCCGATCAGGTTGTTCCAGTAGGAGACTCACCGATGGCCACCGGCCAAAACATTGGACTGGGCATGCCGGCACCGCCGGCGCCCACGTTGGCACCACGACGCAAGACCCGTCAGCTCAAGGTGGGCGACGTCGGCATCGGCAGCGATCATCCGATCGCCGTGCAGTCGATGACCACGACGAAAACCCACGACGTCAACGCCACGTTGCAGCAGATCGCCGAGCTGACCACCGCCGGCTGCGACATCGTGCGGGTGGCCTGCCCGCGCCAGGAGGATGCCGACGCGCTTGCCGAAATCGCCCAGCACAGCCAGATTCCGGTGATCGCCGACATCCACTTCCAGCCCAAGTACATCTTCGCCGCGATCGACGCCGGCTGCGCGGCGGTGCGGGTCAATCCGGGCAACATCAAGGAATTCGACGGCCGGGTCGCCGAGGTCGCCAAGGCCGCCGGTAAGGCCGGTATCCCGATCCGCATCGGCGTCAACGCGGGCTCGCTGGACAAGCGGTTCATGGACAAGTACGGCAAGGCCACCCCGGA
The DNA here is from genome assembly GCF_059812285.1 of Mycobacterium sp. NGS62. Classification (NCBI taxonomy): domain Bacteria; kingdom Bacillati; phylum Actinomycetota; class Actinomycetes; order Mycobacteriales; family Mycobacteriaceae; genus Mycobacterium; species Mycobacterium sp. NGS62. The sequence goes on from NZ_JCALCK010000002.1 coordinate 587,144, forward strand.
GGCGCTGGTGGAATCGGCGCTGTGGGAGGCGTCGCTGTTCGAAGAACACGGCTTCGGCGACATCAAGATCAGCGTCAAGCACAACGACCCGGTCGTGATGGTGAGGGCCTACGAACAGCTGGCCGCCCAGTGCGACTACCCGTTGCACCTCGGGGTCACCGAGGCCGGCCCGGCGTTCCAAGGCACCATCAAATCCGCCGTCGCATTCGGCGCGCTGCTCTCACAGGGCATCGGCGACACCATTCGGGTGTCGCTGTCGGCGCCACCGGTTGAAGAGGTCAAGGTCGGCAACCAGATCCTGGAGTCGCTGAACCTGCGCCCGCGCTCGCTGGAGATCGTGTCGTGCCCGTCGTGCGGCCGCGCGCAGGTCGACGTCTACACCTTGGCCAACGAGGTCAGCGCCGGTCTCGACGGGCTCGACGTGCCGCTGCGAGTGGCCGTCATGGGTTGTGTCGTCAACGGCCCGGGGGAGGCCCGCGAGGCCGACCTCGGCGTGGCATCGGGCAACGGCAAGGGCCAGATCTTCGTTCGCGGCGAAGTGATCAAGACCGTGCCCGAAGCGCAGATCGTCGAGACGCTGATCGAAGAGGCCATGCGACTGGCCGCCGAAGGCGGCACGCCGTCGGGTCCGGACGCAACTGCGAGCGGTTCCCCGGTTGTGACCGTAAGCTGAGGGGGCCCGTTCGGGCTACCTGATCGCAGAAAGAGTCAGTATGTCGGCTCCGCCCATCCATCGCTTGGTCGACGAGCGGCGGGTGTCGGTGGTGCGGGATGCCGCCGCGGTGCGCCGCGTCCTCGACCACGACCCCGTCGGGTCGTGCATGGTCGCCGCACGGGTCGCCGACCACGGCATCGACCCGAATGCGATCGGCGGCGAACTGTGGACTCGGCGGGGCGCCGACGAGTCGCTGTGTTACGCCGGCCCCAATCTGATCCCGCTGCGGGGCGGGCCGACCGACTTGGCTGCGTTTGCCGACGAGGCCATGGGCGCCTCGCGGCGGTGTTCGTCGCTGGTGAGCCGGGCCGAATTGGTGATGCCGATGTGGCAGCGGCTCGAGTCGGTCTGGGGCCCGGCCCGCGACGTGCGTGCCCATCAGCCGTTGATGGCGCTGAACTCGATGCCGGCCTGCGCGATCGACACCGGCGTGCGCCAGGTGAAGCTACCCGAACTCGACGCTTACCTGGCGGCGGCCATCGATATGTTCATCGGCGAGGTGGGGGTGGACCCGCGGTTGGGCGACGGCGGTCGCGGCTATCGCCGCCGGGTGGCCAGCCTGATCAGCCAGGGCCGGGCGTGGGCCCGCTTCGAGCACGGCGAAGTCGTCTTCAAGGCTGAAGTCGGATCGCAGTCACCGCATGTCGGCCAGATCCAAGGGGTGTGGGTGCATCCCGACCGGCGCGGCCGGGGCTTGGGCACGGCCGGCACCGCGACGCTGGCCGCGGTGATCGTCGGCACCGGGCGAATCGCCAGCCTGTACGTCAACAACTTCAACACGGTGGCCCGCGCTGCCTACACCCGCGTCGGCTTCACCGAAGTCGGCGCCTTCGCGACCATCCTGCTGGACTGACTCGTCGCGACCGTTTTCGCCGTCACGCTGGCGTGACGCTCGGAGGCGACGGTCACGCTGGCGTGACGCTCGGCGGCGGTCACGGTTGCCTTCGGTGAGCCTCCGACCGTCCAGGGACTCGATTTCATAACATTTGCCTCAATGGCAACAAAAACCACATTTGCATCGCAAGCCGTGTGTCTGCTGCTGGTCGCGATCACCGCCTTGCCCGGCTGCACGCCGCGCCCCGATGGGCCGGGTCCGGCCGCCGAGCGATTCTTCGCCGCCTTGTCGACCGGCGACACCGCCGCCGCCGCCGAGCTCAGCGACGACCCGAGCAATGCCCGCGAGGCGCTCAATGCGGCGTGGGCCGGCTTGCAGGCCACCCACCTGGACACCCAGCTCTTGGGCGCGCGCTACACCGAAGACACCGGCACGGTGGCCTACCGCTTCACGTGGCAGCTACCGAAGAACCGGACCTGGACCTACGACGGGCAACTGAAGATGGCCCGCGACGAGGGCCGCTGGCGTGTCCGGTGGACCACCACCGGTCTGCACCCGCGACTCGGTGAGCATCAGACCTTCGCGCTGCGGGCCGACCCGCCACGACGTGCCGCGGTCAACGAACTCGGCGGTACCGACGTGCTGGTGCCCGGCTACCTCTACCACTACACACTGGACGCCGGCCGGGCCGGCGGGCAGCTCATCCAGACCGCACGCGCGGTCATCGACGCCCTGCACCCCTTTGACGACGCGCTGAACGACCCGCAGTTACTCGCCGAACAGGCCAGCTCGTCGGCCAAGCCGTTGGATCTGATCACGCTGCGCGCCGACGACAACAACGCCGTCGCGCCGGCAATCGGCAACCTGCCCGGGGTGGTGATCACCCCACAGGCCGAGCTGCTGCCGACCGACGAGCACTTCGCGCCCGCGTTGATCAGCCAGGTGAAGCAGGCCGTGACCGACCAACTCGACGGCCAGCCCGGCTGGCGGGTGGTCAGCGTCAACCAGAACGGAGTTGACGTCGCAGTGCTGCACGAGGTCGAACCCGCACCGGCGCCGTCGATCTCGATCAGCCTGGACCGCTCCGTGCAGAACGCAGCCCAGCATGCCGTCGACAACCAGAGCCGCCAGGCGATGATCGTGGCGATCAAACCCTCGACCGGCGAGATTCTGGCGGTTGCCCAGAACGCTGCCGCTGACGCCGACGGCCCGATCGCCACCAGCGGCCTGTATCCACCCGGGTCGACGTTCAAGATGGTCACCGCCGGTGCGGCGATCGAGCGCGATATGGCCAGCCCCAACACGCTGCTGGGCTGTCCGGGCACGATCGACATCGGTCACCGCACCGTGCCCAACTACGGCGGGTTCGACCTGGGTGTGGTGCCGATGTCACGGGCTTTCGCGAGTTCCTGCAACACCACGTTCGCCGAATTGGCCAGCCGGATGCCGCCTCGAGCGTTGACGCAAGCGGCCGCCAAGTACGGCGTCGGCCTCGATTACCAGGTGGACGGCATCACCACGGTGACCGGTTCGGTGCCCCCGACGGTGGATCTGGCCGAGCGCACGGAAGACGGCTTCGGCCAGGGCAAGGTGCTGGCCAGCCCGTTCGGCATGGCGCTGGTCGCGGCCACGGTGGCCGCCGGGAAGACGCCGGTGCCGCGGCTGATCGAGGGCCGGGAGACGACGGTGGCCGGCGATGGCACGCCGGTGAGCCCCAAGATGCTCGACGGCTTGCGGCCGATGATGCGCCTGGTGGTGACCAACGGCACCGCGACGGACATCTCCGAGTGCGGTGCGGTGTTCGGGAAGACGGGGGAGGCCGAATTCCCGGGCGGATCGCACTCGTGGTTCGCCGGGTACCGCGGTGATATGGCATTCGCGGCGCTGATCGTCGGGGGCGGCAGCTCGGAATACGCGGTGCGGATGACCAAGTTCATGCTGGGCCAGCTGCCGGGCGACTATCTGGCGTGACGAGCAGTAAATTGGTACCGCTATGACCCAGCCTGACCAATTGACCGAGCTACGGGTTTCGGATGCCGACCGCAACGGCACCCTGCGCCGGCTGCACAACGCGGTCGCGCTGGGGCTGATCGACATCGGCGAGTTCGAGGAACGCTCGTCGCAGGTGTCCTACGCTCGGACTCGCACCGAGCTGGACAGCCTGGTCAGCGACCTGCCCGGCCCCGGAGCGATCGTCACCTCGGCAGCCGACCGGGTCGAACTGCGCGGCTGGCTCGGCTCTCTCAAGCGGCACGGCGGGTGGATGGTGCCGACTCGGCTGGCGCTGGTGCGCCGAGTGGGTTCATGCGAGTTGGACCTGGTGAACGCGCGTTTCGCCGGCCCGGTCGTCGTCATCGAACTTGACATGAAGTTCGGATCGGTCGAAATCCGTCTGCCCGAGGGCGCCAGCGCCTCGATCGACGACGTCGAGGTTTACGCCGGTAGTGCCAGCGACCGCCGCAAGGCCGCGCCGGCCGAAGGAACACCCCATGTGGTGTTGACTGGACGAGTGGTCTGCGGCTCGGTGGTGGTCAAGGGACCGCGCCGGTCGTTGCTGCGGCGGCGTTAGCGCCGGAAAAGCGTCGCGCCGGCGCGCGCCAGCCGACCCCATCCGCGCGGCCGGCGAATCAGCGTGAGCACCAGCGGAACCGCGTTGAAATACGAGACTCGTTCGGCGATCAGTCCGTCGATGAATGCGAAGCGATCGACGGCGTCCCACGCGATCGGCTTACCGCCGTAGGTTCCGCTCAACGTGAACTCGATGAACACCTCCGTTTTGCCGTGGCCGACGGTGTGCACGTCGGCGTGCAGGTCGGGAATCAGTGCGAAGAGCCGCTGGAACGCTGACAGGCAGGCCCGCTTGCCGTGCAGGGTGCCCATCATCGGCTGGACCAGCACGATGTCGTCGCTCCACAGTGCGTCGTGCCTGGCCAGGTCCGGTGTGCGCCAGGTGTCGGCGAACCGCTCGGCGAACTGTGCGGTGAACTCTGCGTCAACGGTGTCGATCTCCATGGTCGTGCAATGTAGCCCGACCATCCGACTACCCTGGCGACATGCCTGTTCGCACCGCACTTTCCCCCGGCGTGCAGTCTCCGACACTGCCGGTGCCGGCGTCGGTTCCCCGCCCGGAATACGTCGGTAAAGCCACCGCGCGCGAGGGCAGCGAGCCGTGGGTGCAAACTCCCGAGGTCATCGAGAAGATGCGCACTGCGGGCCGGATCGCGGCCGGCGCACTGGCCGAGGCCGGCAAGGCGGTGGCACCCGGGGTGACCACCGATGCGCTGGACCGGGTCGCGCACGACTACATGGTCGACCACGGCGCCTACCCGTCGACCCTGGGCTACAAGGGTTTCCCCAAGTCGTGCTGCACGTCGCTGAACGAGGTGATCTGCCACGGCATCCCCGACTCGACGGTGATCGAGGACGGCGACATCGTCAACATCGACGTCACCGCCTACATCGACGGCGTACACGGCGACACCAACGCGACGTTCCTGGCCGGCGACGTCTCCGAAGAGCACCGGCTGCTCGTCGAGCGCACCCACGAGGCGACGATGCGCGCGATCAAAGCCGTCAAACCGGGCCGGGCATTGTCGGTGGTCGGGCGCGTCATCGAGTCGTATGCAAACCGGTTCGGCTACAACGTGGTTCGCGACTTCACCGGTCACGGCATCGGCACCACCTTCCACAACGGCCTGGTGGTGCTGCACTACGACCAGCCCGCGGTCACCACGATCCTGGAGCCGGGGATGACGTTCACCATCGAGCCGATGATCAACCTCGGTGCCCTCGACTACGAAATCTGGGACGACGGCTGGACGGTGGTCACCAAAGACCGCAAGTGGACCGCGCAGTTCGAGCACACCCTTCTGGTCACCGACAGCGGCGCCGAAATCCTGACGTCTCTCTAGCGCGACGAACGTGAGTGGGGCGCTGCTGGTCGCGGGCACCAGCTCCGACGCCGGGAAATCGATGGTGGTGGCCGGGCTGTGCCGGCTGTTGGCCCGCAAGGGCATCCGGGTGGCGCCGTTCAAAGCGCAGAACATGTCCAACAACTCCGCCGTCACCGTCGAAAACGGCGAGATCGGTCGGGCGCAGGCCGTGCAGGCCCGCGCCGCAGGATTGCCGCCAAGCGTCCGGTTCAATCCCATCCTGCTCAAACCCGGCAGCGACCGCAGTTCACAGCTGGTAGTCCGTGGCCAGGTCGCCGGCTCGGTCAGTGGCAGCGGTTACTGGACCCAGCGCAACGAGCTGGCCGCTGTGGTGGCCGACGAATTGGCAAGCCTGCGCGCCGAATTCGACGCCGTGATCTGCGAGGGCGCCGGATCGCCTGCAGAAATCAACCTGCGCGAAAATGATCTGGTCAACCTGGGACTGGCCCGGGCCGCGCATCTGCCGGTGATCCTGGTCGGCGACATCGATCGCGGCGGGTTGCTGGCCCATTTGTTCGGCACGGTGGCAGTACTCGACGCGCCCGACCAAGCGCTGATCGCCGGGTTTATCGTCAATAAGTTCCGCGGCGACCTCACGCTGCTGGCACCCGGTCTGCGGCAACTGGCCGAGCTCACCGGCCGTCCGACCTACGGCGTCCTGCCCTACGCCGAGGAACTATGGATGGACTCGGAGGATTCCGTCTCGGTGATGGATCACCGGGTGATGGGCACACCGCAACCGCCGCGCGGGCAGGGCCGGCTTCGCGTCGGTGCGCTGCGGCTGCCGCGAATCTCCAACTCCACCGACGTCGAGGCGCTGGCCTGCGAGCCCGGGGTGGTGGTGCGCTGGGTCAGTGAGCCTGCCGACCTGACCGACGTCGATGTGATCGTGGTGCCGGGCAGCAAAGCCACGGTCGACGATCTGCGCTGGTTGCGCGCGCGTGGCCTGGACCGGGCGATCGCAGCGCATGCCGAATCCGGCCGGCCGGTACTGGGTATCTGCGGCGGTTTCCAGATGCTGTGCCGCTCGATCGACGACCGGGTGGAGACCCGGTCCGGGCGCGTCGACGGGCTGAGTCTGCTCGACGCCGACATCGTGTTCGAGACCAAGAAGGTGCTGCGTCGGTGGCAGGGTCCGCTGAACGGCTACGAGATCCACCACGGCCGGGTCGCCCGCTGCGCCGAAGCGGCCTGGTTTGACGCGGACGGATCACCGCAGGGTTATCGACGCGACCATGTGTACGGCACCCACTGGCATGGCCTGTTCGACAACGACGAGTTTCGGCGAAAGTGGTTGACTGCTGCGGCCGCCGCGGCGGGCCGGAATGGTTTCGTTGTGGCTGACGATGTGGATGTGGCGGCCCGCCGCGACGGCCAGCTGGACCTGATGGCCGATTTGTTGGCGGCGCACGTCGACATCGACGCGATCATCGGTCTACTCGACAACGGTCCGCCGTCGCGCCCGACTGTCGTTGCGGGCCTGCGCGATTAGCGAACCGTTGTCAAAACTGCGCTAGCGCAAGTGTTCTGAGGCACCGCGACCGCCGGGGCAGCTATTAGACATCAGTTCACCTGATATCCATCTGAGAGACAGTGCAGAAACGCCACGCGCCGAGGGCAATGGCTGTAGCTTGCGAAAGTGCCCTCGACGATGATGACCACCATCGACGGATTCCCGATCGAGGTCAATATCGCGGGCCCGGAACGGGGCTCGGTCGTCGTGGTGCTCGGCGCGGCCCAGCGGGCTCTGGCTGCCTACGACCCGCTCTGTGAACGCCTGCACACCGCGTCGCTGCGGACGCTTGTGATCGGCCCGGACCAACGGCTGACCGCCAAGTCCGTCGTCGGCATTCTCGACGTGCTCGATATCGACTGGGGCGTGCTGGTAGGCGATCGCATCGGCGGCGAACTGGCCTGGGAGCTCGCGGCCACCAGGCTGGACCGCTTCACCGGTCTGATCGTCGTCGATCGCGGGCATCCGCGGGCGCCCGACGTCGCCGGGGTCATCCGCGACCGAGACTGCCCACCGGTGGAAATCAACACCACCGCGCTGGTCAGCTCGCCTGCAGCGCAGGCGGTGGCCCGCGCCAGCCAGCGGTTCGTCTACGGGGATTACCGCGTGGTGGAGTTGCTGGGGCGCCGCAACGCGCAAGATTCCACTGCGCAGCTGGCCGCCGAGATCGTCCTGCGTACCAGCACCTGGTGACCGACCGCGGCCGCGGCATCGGCCTACGGTGGTGACGTGCACACCTCGCGACCCCCGATGATCGGGATGACCACCTATCTGGATCAGGCCCAGACCGGCATTTGGGATGTGGTGGCCAGTTTTTTGCCGGCCGTCTACTTTGAGGGCATCACGCGAGCCGGCGGCGTGGCGACGCTGCTGCCGCCCCAGCCGGTGGATGTCGACATCGCCGAGCGGGTACTCGACGGACTCGACGCTTTGGTGATCACCGGCGGCAAGGACGTCGATCCCGCCGCCTACGGCCAGCAACCGCATCCGGCCACCGACGAGCCCGGCCGGCAACGCGACGCCTGGGAATTCACCCTGCTGCGTGGAGCGCTGCGGCGCGCGCTGCCGGTGCTGGGGATCTGCCGGGGCGCGCAGGTGCTCAACGTCGCGCTCGGCGGAACGCTGCATCAGCACCTGCCCGACGTCATCGGGCACAGCGGCCACCGGGCCGGCAACGCGGTGTTCACCACGCTGACGGTGCGCACCGTGGCCGGCACCCGGTTGGCGGGATTGCTGGGGGAGTCGGCCGACGTGCGCTGCTATCACCACCAGGCCATCGGCGACGTCGGCGACGGACTGGTCGTCAGCGCCTGGGACGTCGACGGCGTGATCGAGGCCCTGGAGTTGCCCGGTGATGCTTTTGTACTCGCCGTGCAATGGCATCCCGAGGAAAGCCTCGATGACCTGCGGCTGTTCACGGCGATCGTCGACGCGGCCCGCGCGTATGCGAGCGTGAGCAAATGAGCACGGATCTGAACCGGCGGCTGGCCGGCAAAATCGCCGTGGTCACCGGCGCCGCCGGCGGCATCGGTCTGGCCACCGCGCAGCGGCTGCACGCCGAAGGGGCCACGATCGTCGTCGGCGACATCGATCGGCGGGCCGGCGCACAGGCCGCCGACGACTTGGCCGGTTTGTTTGTGCCGGTGGACGTTTCCGACGAAGCCGCCGTCAACGCACTGTTCGACACTGCGGCGGCAACCTACGGCTCGGTCGACATCGCGGTCAACAACGCCGGCATCTCACCGCCTGAAGACGAGCTGATCGAGAACACCGAGCTGCCCGTGTGGCAGCGGGTGCAAGACGTCAACCTGACATCGGTCTACCTGTGTTGCCGGGCGGCGTTGCGCCACATGGTGCCCGCGGGAAGCGGCTCGATTGTCAATGTCGCCTCGTTCGTTGCGGTGATGGGCTCGGCGACGTCGCAGATCTCCTACACCGCCTCCAAGGGCGGCGTGGTGGCGATGTCACGTGAGCTCGGGGTGCAGTTCGCCCGGCAGGGCATCCGGGTCAACGCGCTGTGCCCGGGCCCGGTGAACACTCCGCTGCTGCAGGAGCTTTTCGCCAAGGACCCAGAGCGCGCCGCGCGCCGGTTGGTGCACGTGCCGATGGGCCGCTTCGCTGAAGCACCCGAAATCGCCGCCGCCGCTGCATTCCTGGCCAGCGACGACGCCTCGTTCATCACGGCCTCGGCGTTTCTGGTCGACGGCGGCATCAGCGCCGCCTACGTCACCCCGGTGTAGTCGACTCGGTCAGCCGTTCGCGGTGTCGAACGAAAAACACCACCGCCGCAGCCGCGCAGAGCACACCGACGACACCGCCTATTGCACAAGCCGGCCCGTGCAGGGCATCGGCAACTTTCTGCCAGTCGCGGTCGAGCGCATAGCCGGCCCCGGCAAGCGCCGCGGTCCAGGGGATGCAGCCGGCAACGGTATAGACGCCGAACCGCAGCGGCGGCATGGCCGAGATCCCCGCCGGCAGTGAAATGAATGTGCGCACCGCGGGCAGCAGCCGCCCGAGGAAAACCGCGGCGCCGCCGTAACGCGCGAACCAGCGCTCGGCGCGGTGCAGGTCGTGACCGCGCAGCCACACGCGGCTGCCCCAGCGATGCCAAACGGCTTGGCCGCCATAGCGTCCGAGCGACCACGCCAGATAGCTGCCGACCGCGTTGCCCGCGACGCCGGCCGCCACGATGAGGACGAGGCTGGGGCCGGCGCCGGGTAACGCCTGGGCGGCCAACGCCCCGCCGAAGAGCATGACCAGCTCCGACGGAATGGGGATGCACGCCGATTCGGCTGTCATGAGCACAAACACGGCGACATAGCTGTAGCTGGCGATGAAATCTTGCATTGAGATCGTCTCCTGAAAGGTTGGGTTCATCCGGCTGAGGGCGAACGCGGAATCACGGTGGGACGCAGGTCGTATTGCGGCGTTGCACCGCCAGCTGAGCGCCCGGCCATATGCGTTATCGGCATCAACGGCATGCCGGACAGTCCACTCGTCCCGGGCACCCCGACGCCGGCGCCCGGCAATGTCGCGGCCGCCGGGCTTGTCGTCGGCCCTGCCCAGAGCTGCGGCACGGACAGCGGGCCGATGGCGGTGGCCCTGCCCAGGCTCGCCGAGACGCTAGACCCGCTGCTGCCCAGTGCCGTGGTGGCCGAGCCAATCGCGCTTGGGGCCGAACCGGCCCAGCCGCCCAGCGCCGAGTTGGCGGCGGTGACGGCCGCCGGGGCGGCGATAGCCGACGCGGTGCCTGTTTTCGCGAACCCGAGACCTCGCATCAAAAACGTCAAGGGATACGTCGCGAGTCTGGCGGGAACGGTAAGTGAGTTCAGCAGCGACAGCGAATGCAGCGACGACGACGTCGCCGACGACGACGGCGATGCCAGTCCCGCCAGCGCGTGCGGCGTTGCGGCTTGAATAGCGGCCGGGCCACTGGTGGTCGGCGGCGGCTGGCTGAACGGACTCAACTGCGAGGCCGCCGCTGACGAGCCGGCGTAGCCGTACATGGCGGCAGCATCCTGAGCCCACATCGCGTCGTACTGAGCCTCAGTCGCGGCGATCGCCGGCGCGTTTTGTCCCAGGACATTGGTGGCAAGCAGCGTCATCAGCTGAGCGCGGTTGGCGGCGATGAGCGGCGGCGGCACTGTCATCGCGAACGCGGTTTCATAGGCACCGACGGCCGCCCGGGCCTGGTTGGCGGTTTCTTCGGCCTGGGCAGCGGTGGCCTGCAGCCACCCCGCGTACGGTGCGGCCGCGGCTGCCATCGCCCCCGACGATGGGCCCGACCACGATGCGGCGGTCAGCCCGGAGATCACCGAGGAGTAGGCGAGCGACGCCGAGCCGAGCTCGGCGGCCAGTTCGTCCCAGGCCGATGCTGCGGCCAGCATCGGCCCGGCGCCGGCCCCGGAATACATCCGGGCGGAGTTGATTTCGGGCGGCAACATTCCATAGTCCATCGCTATGCACCTCCGTGAAGCGCCGCGATCGGATCGGCGGGAATGCCTGATTTGCTGCTGATTGAAGACAGTGAAGACATGGACTTCTCCTGAAGAAGAACGGACATTGTGACGGAGACAGACCCATCGGCCACTGCGGTGCTCGTACCGTGGACGCGCTGCTACGCGGTTCAGAACTGAGTCGCGGGCTATGGCGCCGAGGTCAGCGTCGAAAGCTGATACCCCGCGGATGGCGTGGGTCGGCGCTCATCGGCCGCCATGGCATGGCTCGACGGCTCGGCGCCGAATCGGTCACTGCCGCGTGATGCAGAACTGAGTTAAGAGATCCTGTCCGGAATGACCCGATGCGGGTGCACGGGCGCACGTGCCGCCCGGCCAGGACCACACGATCGGCGTTGACACCGGCGAGGTCTGCGACGCCGGTATCACCCGCAATTGGGCCGGTGGGCGATCGCGGTGTAGTCCCGCGGACTTGAATGCCGTATGACTTGCCGGCGCGGAGGCGTGTCCCAACTGCGCGTGGTCAACATGGGCAGCGCTCGACGCGGTTGCCGAAGGCGGGGTGTCCGGCACGGCGCGCTCTAACCGCAGCAGCCAGCATCCGAGGACAGCGGCCAGCACGCATACCACCGCGGCAATGGCGATGGCCGACTGCGACCGTGACGGTCGGCGTGCGACGCTGAATTTCACAGTGTCTCAACTGTAACAGCGCGCAGCGGGGTTCAGCAGCGTTGCGACGGGGCCGGCGCTATCCGGCGGCCGGCGGGTGCGCCATCACACTCGGGCGGAACCCGTATCGGGGCGCGGCACCATTCAGCCCGTGTCCATTCGCACCTGCGAGCGGCATCCCGCCCAGGAGGCTTCCCGGACCGCCTGCCACACCGCCCGGTGGGATGCCCTGGGCGATGCCCGGCAATGCGGTGGCCCCGGTGGCAATCGGCGACATGGCGGTCCAACTCGACGGCACCGACAATGGTCCGATCGAGCCTGCCTGACCCAAACCGGCCGCTACTCCGCCGAGTCCACCGAGCGGGCCCGCCAATGCACCGCCGAGCCCTTCGGCGGCGGCCGCGCCTCCAGTCGCCGCCCCCTCGGCTGCCTCCGCAGCGCCACCGACGCCCGCCATCGCGGCGAAATCGGTCATGGTGCCCAAGAAGTTCCCCGGCATGTAGAACCCGGACGAGAAGATGGTGTTCCAGAAATTATCGTTCAGCCCCAGGCCCTCCGAACCAAACAGGCCATCGGGGAACAAAGAGCCCAGGAAACCCGAGCCCAACGTCGACGACGCCGGGGAGGAGAGGCCCTGCAGTGTCTGCGGGATGGTGGTCGTCAACTGCGAAAGAGCCGTCTGAGTGCCTGCGACGGTTGCCGTTCCGGTGGCTTGGGTAACCGCCGCGGCCTGCAGGACCGGACCGGTGGTCGTCGTGGTCACCGGCGGTTCGGTGAACGGCGCCAACGCCGATGCGGCCGCCGACGATCCGGCATAGCCGTACATCGCCGCGGCGTCTTGCGCCCACATCTCGGCGTAGTGCGCTTCGGTGGCCGCGATCGCCGGCGTGTTCTGGCCGAGGAAGTTGGTCGCGACCAACGACGCCAACAGCGCGCGATTGGCGGCGATCACCGGCGGGGGCACCGTCATGGCGAACGCGACTTCGTAAGCGCCCGCGGCAGCCTTGGCTTGGATGGCCGTCAGTTGCGCCTGGGCCGCGGCGCTACCCATCCACGCCACATACGGAGCGGCGGCGGCGGCCATCGACGCCGATGCCGGCCCGCGCCATGGTCCGGTGGCCAGATTGGTGACCGCCGACCCGTAATCTGCGGTCGCAGAGGTCAATTCGGCGGATAGGTTGTCCCACGTGGTGGCAGCCGCCAACAATGGGCCGGCGCCGGCCCCGACGTACATGCGGGCGGAGTTGATTTCTGGTGGTAGGGCTGCGAAATCCATTGCATCGCTCCTCAACTCGCGGCGACGGCGTTAGCTGTCTCGGTGGCCGCGTAAGACCCCGAGCTGGCCGCCAGCATCGTCACGAACGCGTGGTGGATGGCGTTGGCTTGCGCGCTGACCAATTGATACATCTGAGCGTGAGCGGCGAATTGTGCTGCAGTCAGCGCTGATACCTCGTCGGCGGCGGCGGGGATGAGTGCCGTGGTCGGTGCCGCCGCTGCGGCATTCTGGGCGCTCACCACCGAGCCGACAGATTGCAGATTAATGGCCGCTGCGGACAGCGCTTCGGGTACGATGTTGACGAATGACATGGACTGCTCCTTCGAATACCAGATCGCCCCGGTGGACTAGTCCATCCCTGGGCGCATGCAGGCAGCGCACACCCGTATTTGCACAGGCGTGCCTGAAAATTGGCCCAATGCATGCGTTGAGACAGCAGGCATCGTGCCTGGACCGAATCGAGATCGTTACGGTCGTCGAATGTTGCGGACTCGGACGGTCATGTCCGAGCTGAAAATCACAGTTCGACCCATGCGCGGGCCAAGCTGCACTGATCGTGGGTAGCATTGGCTACCCGCTCCTGGCCGGGCGGTGAACGCGGCCTGATATCAACCCAAGCCGACTTCTCGACGCGTTTCAGCCGACGCGTTCGGCCTGCACGGCCCACTTCTCCTCGATACGGCCATAACGCCAGACCATCAGAGCGACAACCCATGTCGCCACGAACAGCCCGACAATGACAAAGCCGACGGCGTTGAGGTTCAGCCCGCCGACCCAATCCCAAAATGGGCCGCCCCAACCGAATTGATCGACGAATAGGCCAAGCAGTTCGACGCTGCCGATGAGCAGGGCAACCGCCACGGACAGCCCGGTGATGGTGATGTTGTAGTACACCTTGCGCACCGGATTCGAAAAGGCCCAGCCATAGGCGAAGTTCATGAACGAACCATCGATGGTGTCCAACAAGCACATTCCGGCGGTGAACAGCACCGGCAGACACAGAATGGCGTACCAGGGCAGGCCGGCCGCGGCGCTGGTGCCGGCCAGCACCAGCAGCGCGACCTCGGTGGCGGTGTCGAAGCCCAGCCCGAACAACAGGCCCACTGGATACATATGCCAGGACGCCGTAATCGATTTGGTGAAGCGACCAAGGAACCGGTTGAGCAATCCGCGGTTGTTCAGCTGTTCTTCCAGCTCGTCCTCGTCGTAGACCCCGCGGCGCATCTGGACGAACACCCGCAGGATCCCCACCAGGATAACCACGTTGATGACGGCGATCAGGTACAAGAACACGCCCGAGACCGTCGTGCCGATCAGGCCGGTGTAGTGGTGCAGCGCCGACGAATCCTGCCTGACCGGCCCAACGATTGCTTTGACGCCGAATGCCAGCAGCAGTGCCAGCCCGAAGACGACAGAGGAGTGGCCCAGCGAGAAGAAGAAGCCGACGGCCAACGGGCGCTGCCCGTCGTTCATCAGCTTGCGGGTGGTGTTGTCGATCGCCGCGATGTGGTCGGCGTCAAAGGCGTGCCGCAGCCCCAGGGTGTAGGCCGTCAGACCGATGCCGATACCGAACGCCTTGTCGCCGACCGAAAAGTGCGCCGGTTCGACGACGAGCACCAGCGTGCACCAACCGACCAGATGCAGCGCGACGATCACTGCGAACATGGCGCACAGACGTAGCCACTCGTCTGGCGTCAAGGCGTTTCGCAACCTCGACCACGACGATTGCTGCTGACCAAATGCAGCGCCGGCCATGTCGTGTCCTCTCCGCACAAGAAGAAAACCCCGGCCGCTCACGACGTTAATCCACCAGCAAGCGACATGCAGACGATTTGCAGTAATAATGCAAATCATTTGCAAGTGGAATATGGTGGAATTTAGTGGAATTCCGTAGCAACGCTGGAATTGCGTCCTCGCTCAACGCCGGTAGGTGATCAGCGGGATCGCCAGCTCGGCCGCCGTGGCAGCGCCGTGGAATCCCACCAGCTGTGCCACTTCCGGCGGCTCAAAACCGGTGGCCAGCACCGCCGTATCACCGGTGCAGGTGACGACGACATCGCCGATCCTGTTGAGGTGATCGCCGTCCACTGGCCCGAACAAGCCTGCCGCAACCGCATTTTCGCGGCTGCGCACCTCGGCGCGCCCGGCCAGTATCTCGCTCCACGCCGCGATGACGTCGGGCGCCGCGCCGGCGACGGTATGGAGGTAGCGCACCCGCGGATCGCCGGCCGCCACCCGTACTCCGGCAGCCAGCTGCGCGTCGGTCCCGAGGTCGATTCGCGCGTCCGCCGGGATGTTCAGTCCGCCGTGGTCGGCCGTGATCAGCAGCGCCGCATCTGCCGGCAGCGCCTCGACCAGCCGCGTGAGCAGCGCGTCGACGTAAGCGGCGGCGCTATGCCATTCCGGTGAACCGATCCCGAATACGTGCGCGGCAGTGTCGAGGGCGGCGGTGTAGCCATAGACCAGCCCCGGTCCTGCCGCCAGCTCGTCGGCCACCCGCTGCGCGTAGTCATCGCCCGGGTTCGCCGGACGGAAGTCCGCGCCGCGGTAGGCCGCTTCGGTGAGGCCGCTGCCGATGAACGCGGCCGGCAGCACCGCCCGCGCGCTGATACCCGCCGCGGCGAGCCGTTCGAACCACGTCGGGACGGGCTGCCACTGCGCGGGCGGTGGGTCGTCGCGCCAAAAGATATGGTGCAGCACTCGGTCGGTGGCGGGCAGCTTGACGGTGAAGCCCAAAACGCCGTGCCGGCCCGGCGGGACTCCCGTGCCCAACGAGACCAGGCTGGTCGGTGTCGTCGACGGGAACGTGCACGTCAGTTCCTGGAGCCGTCCGTCCTCGCCGGCCAGGATCGACGCGAGCAGCGGAGCGCTGCCCGCCAGCTCCGGCAGCAGATGCCAGCCCATCCCGTCGACCAGAATGACGGCGATGCGGCGCACGTCGCCCACCGTTTCGGTGATCCCCAACGCGTCGACCGCTTCCGGCGCTGACAGCAGCGCAGCAGCGGCGGGCAGCACGTCGCAGATGGAACGCGGCGATCGCAAGCGCGGCGAAGCCGGGCGCAGCGGGTCGTCGCGCGACAAATCAGCCACGGACCTCAGTCTGGCAGCTTCCCGGGCCCCCGATCCTGTTCATTGGCGCGATTCGGCCATCAGGTGCGCGCATACTGGAGAAGTGACCAAGCCATCCGCGTTGGATCCGACGGTCACCGAGCGGATCGGCGAGTTGCTGCGCGCACATGGGCTGCGGCGGATGGCGTCCCGGATTGCGGTGTTGGCCGTGCTGGAGCCGGTTCACGGTCATTTGTCGGTGGCCGAGATCGACCAACAGCTGCGCCAATGTTTGCCGGCCGGTGAACAGCCGCCGGACCTGGCGACGATCTATCGGACGGTGACCACCTTGGTCGAGCAGGGTGTGCTGCACGCTCTGACCCTCGAGGGCGGGGTCACCACTTATGGGCTGGCCGAAGACCCACACCATCACGCGGTGTGCACCCGGTGCGGCTCGATCATCGAGGTGCCCGCGCAACAGCTGAGTTCGGCGCTCGAGCATGCGATGGAAGGCAGTTCGTTCACCCTGTCCGAGCGGGCCGGTCTGACCTTGCACGGCCTGTGCCCCGCATGCCAGTCGAACGACCGGCCGCCGTCAGCTCAGTCCGAGTAGCGCGTTCTCCACCACCTCGGGCAGCGCCGGATGAATCCAGTATTGGCCGCGGGCCATTTGATGGGCGGTCAGCCCGAAACTCATTGCCTGGATCAGTGGCTGGATGATCGAGGACGCCTGGTGGCCCATGATGTGGGCACCCAGTAGCCGCCCGCTACCGCATTCGGCGACGAGCTTGACAATGCCGGTGGTGTCCTCCATCGCCCAGCCGTAGGCGACGTCGCCGTAGTCCTGCACCTTGACCGACACGTCGAAACCCTTTGCAACAGCCTGGTTCTCGGTCATACCCACACTGGCGACCTGCGGATCGGTGAACACCGCCGAGGGCACGTAGCGGTGGTCGGTGGCCATCATCGCCTCGGTGTCTTCCCAGTCGCACAGCAGGTTGTGCTGCACGACGCGCGCCTCGTGATTGGCCACATGCTTGAGCTCATACGGGGAGGAGATATCACCGAGTGCGAAAACATTACGGGCGGAGGTCCGTTGGTATTCGTCGACCGCTATGCGGCTGTGCACAACGTCGATCCCGGCCTGCTCGGCGTCGAGCAGATCCCCATTGGGTATCCGCCCGGTGGCCACCAATACCGCGTCGGCGCTCAGCGTGGAGCCGTCGTCGAGTTCGAGCACGATGCCCGAGCCGTCATGACTGGCGTCGACGACGTTGCGATGGGTGCGGAGTTCCCATTTGGTCGAGGCGATGCGGGTGAAGCGCTCGGACAGCGTGTCATCCAAGTGCCGCAGCAGCGTGCCGCCCCGGATCACCAGCGTGATCCGAACGCCGAGCGCCGAGAAGATGTGCGCGAATTCGGCTGCCACGAAACCGCCGCCGATGATCACGAGGTGCTCGGGCAACTCGGCGATCCGCATGATCGTGTCGCTGGTGTGGTATTGGACGCCGCACTCGAGGACCGCAGGCGGAGCAACCGGCCGTGATCCTGCGGCGATCACCACTTGGTCGGCGGTGAACTCGTCGCCGTCGTCGGTGCGCAGCAGATAACGACCGTCGGGCTGGACCGGGCCGAAACGCGTGTGACGCCCGTACACGTCGACATTGGGGGAGGCGCGTCGATAATCCTCCCCGCTGACCCCGATCGGGTCGATGCGACCAAAGATGCGGGACACGATGTCATCCCAGCGCACACCCTCGATATGCGCGTCGATACCGTAACGCGCTGCGCCGCGGATTGTTTGGGCAACCTCGGCAGCGTAGACGAACATCTTGGTCGGGATGCATCCGACGTTGAGGCAAGTGCCGCCGAAGACGCCCTGTTCGCAGATCGCGACTCGTTTGCCGGCATAGCGTTCATCGAGAACGCTGTTGCCCGAACCGGTTCCGATGATTGCGAGGTCGTAGGTTTCCATGTCGTCATCCGTTCTGTGACGGTATCGATTCGGCGGCGCCGAGGTAGTGGTCGAGCCAGGTGTCCAGCTGACGATAGGCCTCCTGGCGAGGCTGCGGCATGGACAGGAACACATCGTGTTTGGCGTCGGTGATCGGGACGATCGTGCTGCGGTTGCCGATGCAGCCGGCCCACCGGGCGATGTGGCTGACATCGAGCACCGCATCGCCGCATTGCAGGGCAACCGAGTCGGCGGTTTCGGACACACTATGGTCTGAGCGCAGGATCAAATTGGGTACCCCGACATCGAGCCCGCGGTGCAGCCGGGCCTGTCCACGCCGGATCGCGTGTAGCCAGCCGAAGGTGATCGGGAACCCACCGAGCGGCTTCCACTGCAGGTCGTAATCGAATTCGCCGTGATAGCTGGTGTGCAGGCTGGCGCCGTAGCCGCCCGCACCGGGTGCCCGGGCCACCCGTGTTTTGCTGACCCGTGCGATGGCTGCGATCAGAGCAGAGGTCACCGCCCAGCGCAGCACCGCCGCACCGGGCAGGTCGAGCAGCGGACTGTTGAGCACCAGGCCACCAATACCGGCCCGGGCGGTGGCGTCCCGGCGCCGCAGCCGATCCAGCCACAGCGATCCGATGAGCCCGCCGGCGGAATGTCCGCACACCAGCACACGAGCGGCATCGGTGTCCTGGCGGATAACGGCCAGGACGTCGTCGAGTTCGGCGTCGTAACAGCTCAGGTCGGTGGTGAAGTGCGGGGTTTGACCCGGCCGCCACGAACGTCCGCATTTGCGTAGGTCGACTGCATAGAACGCGAAGCCGCGGTCGGCGAAGTGGTCGGCCAGCGCGGTATTGAAGAAGTAGTCGGTATAGCCGTGCATGGCCAGGACAGCGTGTGGCACGGCGGCGGCTTCGCCGCGACGGATCAGGGTCGCGACGACGTCTCCCTCGCCGTCCGGATCGCGGCCCAGCGCGATCGTGCGCTGCCAGTAACCGGGCAGGACATCGCGCTGCCAGCCAGTCACGTTCGCCAGCTTAAAGCGTGCGGGATTGCATTGACTGCTGCCGGGATAGCCTGAGGACCGCTACAGCCGATCCACGACGAAGGACAAACCTCCGGTGTCCGACTCCGCTACAACCGCGAAGGCCGACGTCGTGCTGGTGGGGGCGGGCATCATGAGCGCCACCCTGGGGGCGTTGCTGCGACGGCTGGAACCCGGCTGGTCGATCACTGTGGTCGAACGGCTGGACGCCGCCGCCGCCGAAAGCAGCGACTCGTGGAACAACGCCGGCACCGGCCACTCCGGGCTCTGCGAGCTCTTCTACACCCCGGATCGCGACGGCTCGATCGACATCAGCAAAGCGGTGCGCGTCAACGAGCAGTTCCAGGTCACCCGCCAGTTCCTGGCCTATTCCGTGGAAAACGGCATCCTCACCGACGTGCGCGGCTTCCTCAACTCGGTCCCGCACGTCAGCTTTGTGCAGGGCGTCGACGAAGTCGACTACCTGCGACGGCGCCGGCAAGCGCTGTCGGCCAACCCGCTGTTCGCGCGCACCGAGTTGATCGAAGATTCCCACGAGTTCGCCCGCCGGTTGCCGCTGATGGCAGCCGGACGTGACTTCCGCCGGCCGGTGGGGCTGAGCTGGGCCGCCGACGGCGCCGACATCGACTTCGGTGTACTGGCACGACAGCTCATCGGTTACGGCCTACAGGATGGCACCACCGCGTTGTTCGGGCATGAGGTGCGCAATCTGTCCCGTCGACGCCAGGGCGGTTGGTCGCTGAGAATCCGCAACCGCCGCACCGGCCAAAGCCGCGACCTCCACGCGAAATTCGTGTTCGTCGGGGCCGGCGGCGAAGCGCTGCGGCTGTTGCAGCGCTCCGGAATCAAGGAGGCGAAGGGTTTCGGGGGCTTTCCCATCGGCGGGCGATTTTTGCGCAGCGCCAATCCTGCCCTGGTCGGGGGGCACCGCGCCAAGGTGTACGGCATGCCCGCGTCCGGGGCGCCCGGTGTGACGGCGCCGCATCTGGACGTGCGGATCGTCAACGGCAAACCGTGGCTGTTGTTCGGGCCGTTCGCGGATTGGTCGACGAAGTTCCTCAAGCACGGCCGTGTCTCCGACCTGGCGCGGTCGGTCAAGCCGAACAACGTGTTGTCGATGCTCGGCGCCGGGTTCGGCCACCGAAAGCTGGTCAACTACCTCCTCGGCCAAGTGCAGCTCACCCACCCAGCGCGGGTCGATGCGCTGCGTCAGTTCGCGCCCGGCGCAGTCGATTCCGACTGGCAGACGGTGGCGGCCGGCCAGCGGGTGCAGGTGATCCGGCGCGGAAAACTCGAGTTCGACACCACGGTGCTGACTGCCGCCGACGGCAGCATCGCCGGGCTGCTGGGCGCCTCGCCGGGCGCCTCGACAGCCGTATCGGCGATGCTCGATGTGCTCCAGCGCTGCTTTCCCGACCGCTATCAATCATGGCTGCCGACCCTCAACGAGATGGTGCCCTCGCTGGGCACCGCGTTGTCGCGGGAGCCGGCGCTGTTCGACGAGGTGTGGGCATGGGGCACAAAGGTGTTGGAGCTATGACCGCCGGATTGCGCCGAGCGTGGGCCAAAGACCTTGACGCGCCGACCCTCTACGAGCTGCTCAAGCTGCGGGTGGAGGTCTTCGTCGTCGAGCAGGCCTGCCCGTATCCCGAACTGGACGGGCGAGACCTGCGTTCGGAAACCCGACATTTCTGGCTGGAAGAGCCCGATGGCGCGGTGATCTGTACGCTGCGGCTGATGGAAGAACACGCCGGCGGGCACAAGGCGTTCCGGATCGGCCGGTTGTGCACCAAACGCGCTGCGCGCGGGCAGGGTCACACCACCCGACTGCTGCAAGCCGCATTGGCGGAGGTGGGCGACTACCCCTGCCGTATCGACGCCCAGGCCTACCTCGCCGAGATGTACGCCCAGCACGGCTTCGTCCGTGACGGCGAGGACTTCGTCGAAGACGGTATTCCGCATGTGCCGATGCTGAGGCCGGGCGGGCCGTGAAGCCCTACCCGTTCAGTGCGATCGTCGGCCATGAGCAGCTGCGGCTGGCGTTGATCCTGTGCGCGGTGCGCCCCGAGATCGGCGGGGTGCTGATCCGCGGCGAGAAGGGCACCGCGAAGTCCACCGCCGTGCGGGGCCTCGCCGCGCTGCTGTCGGCCGCCGCGTCGGAGGGCACCGACGCCCGGTTGGTGGAACTGCCGATCGGCGCCACCGAGGACCGGGTGATCGGCTCACTGGATCTGCAGCGGGTGCTGCGCGACGGTGAGCACGCGTTTTCGCCCGGGCTGCTGGCCCGCGCCCATGGTGGTGTGCTCTACGTCGACGAGGTCAACCTGCTGCACGACCACCTGGTCGATCTGCTGCTCGACGCCGCCGCGATGGGCCGGGTGCACATCGAACGTGACGGGATCTCACACTCCCACGAGGCCCGGTTCGTGCTGATCGGCACGATGAACCCGGAAGAGGGCGAGTTGCGCCCACAGCTGCTGGACCGCTTCGGGCTGACGGTCGACGTGCATGCTTCGCGTGAGGTCGACGTGCGGGTGCAGGTCATCCAGCAGCGGATGGCTTACGAGGCCGACCCGGACGGATTCGCCGACCGGTATGCCGCCGCGGATGCCGAGTTGGCCCGCCGGATCGCCACTGCCCGCCGACGGCTCGACGACGTCGTATTGCCGGAGAACGAGTTGCGCCGCATCGCGGCGCTGTGCGCGGCGTTCGACGTCGATGGGATGCGTGCTGATCTGGTGGTGGCCCGTACCGCCGTCGCTCATGCCGCCTGGCGGGGCAGCGGCGACGTCGACGAGCAGGATATCCGGGTGGCCGCCGAGTTGGCGTTGCCGCACCGGCGCCGCCGCGACCCGTTCGATGATCCGGGCATCGACCGTGACCAGCTCGACGAGGCGCTGGAGCAAGCGGGCAATCCGGAGCGGGACCCAGACCCGGACCCTGACCCACCGGGCGGTGGCCAAAGCGCAGAAGAAGCGGAGCCGCAAGCGAATTCGCAACACGCGCCGTCGCAGCCGCGACCGAGCGCGCCGCCGTCGTCGACCTTCCGGACCCGCGCCCTGACCGTGCCGGGCGTCGGTGCGGGGGCACCGGGCCGCCGATCGCGGGCCCGCAACACCTCCGGCGCGGTGGTGGCCGCCACCGACGACGTCGCCGCTGGCCATGGCCTGCACCTGTTCGCCACCGTGTTGGCCGCTGCCGAGCATGCGGCCGGCGGGAACCGGCTGCGGCTCCAGCCCGGGGATGTGCGCCGCGCGGTCCGGGAGGGCCGCGAAGGCAACCTGGTGATCTTCGTCGTCGACGCCTCGGGTTCGATGGCCGCCCGCGACCGGTTGGCGGCGGTCAGCGGTGCGACCTTGTCGCTGCTGCGCGACGCGTATCAACGGCGCGACAAGGTCGCCGTCATCACTTTCCGCCACCAGGGTGCGCAGCTGTTGTTGCCGCCGACGACGTCGGCGCACATCGCCGCTCGCCGGCTGTCCCGCTTTGACACCGGCGGCAAGACGCCGCTGGCTGAAGGGCTGCTGGCCGCCCGCGAGCTGGTGCTGCGCGAGAAGGTTCGCGACCGCGCGCGCCGCCCGCTGGTGGTGGTGCTCACCGACGGGCGAGCGACATCGGGCGCAGATCCGTTGGGCCGCAGCCGCACTGCGGCCGCCCTGCTGGTCGCCGAAGGCGCCGCCGCGGTGGTGGTGGATTGCGAGACGTCGTTCGTGCGGCTGGGGCTGGCCGAACAGCTGGCGGCCCAGTTGGGCGCGCCCACCCTGCGGTTGGAGCAGCTGCGGGCCGATTATCTGACCCAGGCCGTGCGCGGCGCAGCCTGAGTTCGGGGTGAATTAGTCATGCCACAGGGCCGCCCGCTTCAGGTTCCCGACGACGGCTTGACCACTCGGGCCCGGCGCAACTCTCCGGTGTTGGCCGTGCACACCGGGCCGGGTAAGGGAAAGTCGACCGCCGCATTCGGAATGGCGCTGCGGGCCTGGAATTCCGGGTTGAACGTCGCGGTGTTCCAATTCGTCAAGAGCGCCAAGTGGAAGGTCGGCGAGGAGGCGGCGTTTCGCGAGCTGGGCCGGTTGCACGACGAGCACGGTGTCGGCGGAGCCGTCGAATGGCACAAAATGGGTGCCGGCTGGTCGTGGTCGCGGAAGGCCGGCAGCGACGACGATCACGCCGCGGCGGCCGCCGACGGCTGGGCCGAGATCACCCGCCGGCTGGCGGAGCAGCGACACGACTTTTACGTGCTCGACGAGTTCACCTATCCGCTGAAGTGGGGCTGGGTCGACGTCGACGAGGTGGTGGACGCCCTGCTGTCGCGTCCGGGCCACCAACATGTGGTGATCACCGGCCGCGACGCCCCGCCGCGGCTGGTCGACGCGGCCGACCTCGTCACCGAGATGACCAAGATCAAGCATCCGATGGACGCCGGGCGCAAAGGCCAGAAGGGCATCGAGTGGTAGAGGCGCCCCCCCTTTTGCGCGAGCGTGCGTGTCGCCGGTCGACACGCCGCACTCAAACCCGTTTTTGCGCACGCTCGCGCCGATGGCGACCAGCGTGAGCACGCCTGCCGTCGTCATCGCAGCTCCGGCATCGGGAAGCGGAAAGACCACCGTCGCAACGGGTCTGATCGGTGCACTGCGGCAGGCGGGCCATCTCGTCGCACCGTTCAAAGTGGGCCCGGACTTCATCGATCCCGGCTACCACGCCGTGGCAGCCGGGCGCCCGGGCCGCAACCTCGACCCGGTTCTGGTGGGCGAGCAGCTCGTCGGCCCGCTTTACGGACATGGCACCGCCGGCGCCGACATCGCGGTAATCGAAGGCGTGATGGGGCTTTTCGACGGACGCATCGACGAGGCCGCAGCCGCCCCGGCACGAGGATCGACGGCGCAGGTCGCCGGCCTCCTGGGCGCCCCGGTCGTCCTGGTGGTCGACGCCCGCGGGCAAAGTCACAGTATTGCAGCTCTGCTGCACGGCTTTTCGACGTTCGACACCGGTATCCGCATCGCCGGTGTCGTGCTGAACCGGGTCGGCTCGCCCAGGCATGAGCAGGTGCTGCGGCAGGCCTGCGAACATGCCGGCATCCCGGTGCTGGGCGCGATTCCGCGCCGTGACGAAATCGAAGTGCCGACACGGTATCTGGGCCTGGTCACTGCAGCCGAATACGGTCGGCGCGCCCAGGCCGCCGTTGAGGCGATGACAGCCTTGATCGCCCGCTACGTCGATATCGGTGCTGTCGTCGCAGCGGCCGCAACTGCGGTCACCGATCCGCCGTGGGATCCGGCGGCCGCCGTGGGTGAAGCGGTCACCGAACCGGTTACGGTCGCGTTGGCCAGCGGCAAGGCATTCAGCTTCGGCTACGCCGAACACGCCGAACTGGTCCGGACGGCCGGTGCCGACGTCGTCGAATTCGATCCGCTGGTCGATTCGTTGCCCGAGAACACCGACGCGGTGCTGTTGCCCGGTGGCTTCCCCGAACAGTTCACCGCCGAATTGTCGGCCAACGATCCCGCCCGCCGGCAGATCAGCGCGCTGGCCGCTGGCGGAGCGCCAGTGCATGCCGAATGCGCCGGGTTGGTGTACCTGGTTTCCGAACTCGACGGCTACCCGATGTGCGGGGTCCTGGCCGGGTCGGCGCGGTTCACCGAGCAGCTGACCTTGGGATATCGTGACGCCGTCGCCGTTGCCGATTCGCCACTCTACGGCACTGGCCAGCGGGTGACCGGGCACGAATTCCACCGCAGCGCAGTCACATTCGCCGACACTTATCAACCGGCATGGAGGTATCAGGGGCACGCCGCGGGCACTGTGCGCGACGGCGCCGTCCACCGCGGCGTGCATGCGGCCTACCTGCACACCCATCCTGCTGCGGCTCCAACGGCCGTGGCACGCTTCGTGGCCCACGCCAGCAGCATTAAACTCGCCCAGTGACCGAGAACGCCTACCTGGTCGGCATGCGGCTGTCCGGCAAGAAGGTCGTCGTGGTCGGCGGCGGCACGGTCGCTCAACGCCGGCTTCCGCTGCTGGTCGCCAGCGGCGCGGACGTGCATGTCATCACCCGCAGCGCCACCCGCGCTGTCGAGGCGATGCAGCGAATCACCTTGTCGCTGCGCGAGTATCGCGACGGCGACCTTGACGGAGCCTGGTATGCGATTGCGGCCACCGACGACCCCGCCGTCAACACCGCAGTGGTCGACGAAGCAGATCGTCGACAAATCTTCTGCGTCCGCGCCGATATCGCCGTTGAGGGCAGCGCGGTCACCCCGGCGACGTTCGACTACGCCGGGCTGGCGGTGGGCGTGCTGGCCGGCGGCGAGCACCGTCGCTCGGCAGCGATCCGCTCGGCCATCCGGGAGGCGCTGCAGCGTGGGATCGTCACCGCCGAGAGCGACGACGTCGTGCACGGCGGGGTGGCGCTGGTCGGCGGCGGCCCCGGCGACCCGGAACTGATCACCGTCCGCGGGCGCCGCCTCCTGGCCCAAGCCGACGTGGTGGTCGCCGATCGCCTGGCCCCACCGGAATTACTTGCCGAGCTGCCGCCGCAGGTCGAGGTGATCGACGCCGCCAAGATCCCGTACGGCCGCGCCATGGCGCAAGACGCCATCAACGCAGTGATGATCGAGCGCGCCAAGGCCGGGCAGTTCGTGGTGCGCCTCAAAGGCGGCGACCCGTTCGTGTTCGCGCGGGGCTACGAGGAAGTGCTCGCGTGCACCGAAGCCGGAATTCCGGTCACCGTCGTGCCGGGTGTGACGAGTGCCATAGCGGTGCCCGCGTTGGCCGGCGTTCCGGTCACCCACCGCGCCATCAACCACGAATTTGTGGTGGTCAGCGGCCATATAGCGCCCGGGCATCCCGAATCGTTAGTGAATTGGGACGCATTGGCGGCAATGTCGGGCACCATCGTTTTGCTGATGGCCGTGGAACGTATCGAACTATTCACCGAAGCGTTGTTGAAAGGCGGTCGACCAGCGGATACGGCGGTCTTGGTGGTTCAGCACGGGACGACGGCCGCCGAGCGCACGTTGCGGGCTACCCTCGCTGACGCTCCCGAAGCGATCCGCGCGGAGGGTATCCGGCCGCCGGCGATCATCGTGATCGGCGCCGTCGCGGCTTTCGGCACTTAAGCGGTTCTTAAGATTACTGTAGGGTAGCTCCTTATGACTGCTCTCAACGACGCAGAGCGGGCAGTCGGTAGCTGGACTACTGACGACCCCGTTCCGACGCCCGTTAAAGAGGCTCCCGTGGACCGTACGAGCAGGTATTCCCCGGCGTGGCTGCCGTCGCGCCGATTCATTGCCGCGGTGATCGCGATCGCCGGCATGCAGCTGATGGCGACCATGGACGGCACCATCGCGATCGTGGCGCTGCCCCGGATCCAAAACGAGCTCAGCCTGTCCGACGCCGGCCGTAGTTGGGTGATCACCGCCTACGTGCTGACCTTCGGCGGGCTGATGCTGCTCGGCGGCCGGCTCGGCGACACCATCGGCCGCAAACGCACTTTCATCGTGGGCGTCGCGCTGTTCACGATCGCCTCGGCGCTGTGCGGCATCGCCTGGGACGAATCAACCTTGGTCACCGCCCGGCTGCTGCAGGGGGTGGGCGCTGCGATCGCCTCCCCGACCGGTTTGGCGCTGGTCGCGACCACCTTCCCGAAGGGACCCGCGCGCAACGCCGCAACGGCGGTGTTCGGCGCGATGACCGGCGTCGGCTCGGTGATGGGCCTGGTGGTCGGCGGGGCGCTGACCGAGGTGTCGTGGCGGCTGGCGTTTTTGGTGAACCTGCCGATCGGGCTGGTGATGATCTACCTGGCCCGCACCACGCTGCGGGAAACCGTCAAGGAGCGGATGAAGCTCGACGCCACCGGGGCCTTTCTTGCCACGTTGATCTGTACCGCCGCGGTGTTCGCGTTCTCGATGGGCCCGGAGCAGGGCTGGATCTCCGTCACGACGATCGGTTCGGGACTGGTGGCCCTGGGTGCTTTCATCGCATTCGCCATCATCGAGCGCACGGCCGAGAACCCCATCGTGCCGTTCGACCTTTTCCTGGACCGAAACCGGCTGGCCACGTTTGCGGCCATCTTCATGGGCGGTGGTGTGCTGTTCACCCTGACCGTGCTGATCGCGCTGTACGTGCAGGACATCATGGGCTACAGCGCGCTGCGCGCCGGGGTCGGCTTCATCCCGTTCGCGATCGCCATGGGCATCGGCATGGGCGCGTCGTCGCAGCTGGTGTCGTGGTTTCCGCCGCGGGTCGTGGTGATCAGTGGCGGTGCCCTGTTGGTGGGCGCGATGTTGTACGGCTCGACGCTCAACGCCGGCATCCCCTACTTCCCGAACTTGGTGATCCCGATCGTGGTCGGCGGCATCGGTATCGGCATGATCATTGTCCCGCTGGCGCTCTCGGCGATCGCGGGCGTCGGGTTCGACAAGATCGGACCCACCTCGGCGATCGTGCTGATGCTGCAGAACCTCGGTGGTCCGGTGGTGCTGGCCGTGATCCAGGCCGTGATCACGTCGCGCACCCTGTATCTGGGCGGCACCAACGGCCCGGTGAAAAACATGAACCCAGCGCAACTGCACGCGCTCGATCAGGGCTACACCTATGGCCTGCTGTGGGTGGCCGGGGTGGCCGTCGTGGTCGGCGGGGTTGCGCTGCTGATCGGCTACACCGCCAAGCAGGTTGCCCACGCGCAGGAAGTCCAGCACGCCCTCGACGTCGGCGAGCTGTAGCGGGCACGGTTCACCGGCGCTGAGACGCGCCTGCATTAGGCTGGCGTCTCATGTCTACGCCGGGCGGGCCTGCACCGACGGCCCGGCAGTTGTCCTCCAGCGTGCTCGGTATCGCCATCGTCGCGATCACCGGCATGCAGCTGATGTCGACGCTGGACGGCACCATCGTGATCGTGGCGCTGCCGCGCATGCAGGCCGAACTCGACCTTTCCGACGCCGGGAAGAGCTGGGTGATCACCGCTTACGTGTTGACCTTCGGTGGGCTGCTGCTGCTGGGTGGTCGGGTAGGCGACGCCATCGGCCGCAAGCGGGCTTTCATCTCCGGGGTTGGTGTGTTCACCCTGGCGTCGTTGGCATGCGGGTTGGCCACCGAGGAGTCGTTCCTGGTGGTGGCTCGTGCTGTCCAGGGCATGGGCGCCGCGGTGGCCGCGCCGACCGGTTTGGCGTTGATCGCGACGACCTATGCCGTCGGTCCGGCCCGTAACCAGGCGATGGCCATCTCGGCAGCCATGCAGGGCGCCGGTTCGGTGCTGGGCCTGGTTCTCGGCGGCGCGCTGACCGTGGTGTCCTGGCGGCTGGCGTTTTTGATCAACATTCCGATCGGGATCGTCATCGTCGCCATCGCGGTCACGCAGCTGGCGGAGACCCGCCACGAGCGGTTGAAACTCGACATCACCGGCGCGGCGCTGGCCACGCTGGGCTGCATGTCCGCGGTGCTGATCTTCACCCAGGGGCCGCAACGGGGCTGGACGGATCCGTGGGTGATCGGGGCGGCGGTCGCCACCGTGCTGCTGGCGCTCGGATTCCTGGTTGTCGAGCGCACCGCCGAGCATCCGTTGGTGCCACTGTCGCTGTTCAGCGAGCGCAACCGGGTGATGACCTTCTTTTCCCTCTTCATGGCCGGCGGGGTTCTGCTGACCCTCACGGTGATGATCGGGCTGTATGTGCAGGACGTGATGGGATATTCGGCGCTGCGCGCCGGGCTGAGTTTCATCCCGTTCGCCGTGGCGCTCGGCGCCGGGAACGTGGTGGCGGCGCGGTTAGCGCCGCATTTCGCGCCGCGCTGGCTGATCATCTGCGGCGGAGTCGGGGTGTGGGGCGCGATGCTGTACGGCTCCACATTGACGCGCAACATCCCCTACTTCCCGAACCTGTTGGTGCCCATCGTGATTGGCGGGTTCGGGATCGGCGTTATCTCGGTCGTCCTGCCGCTGTGCGCGGTCGCCGACGTGCGGCCCCGCGACATCGGGCCGGTGTCGGCGATCACGCTGATGGTCCAGGACCTCGGCGGTCCGTTGGTGTTGGTGGTGATCCAGGCGGTGCAGGTATCGCGCACCCTCTATCTCGGTGGCACCACCGGGCGAGTTGCCGACATGACGCCGGCCCAGATCAACGCGCTCGACCATGGCTACACCTACTCGCTGCTGTGGGTGGCCGCCGTCGCGGTGCTGGTGGGCGCCGGTGCGCTGGGTATCGGCTTCTCGGCGCGTCAGATCGCCCGCGCGCAACACAATCGCGAAGCCGTGGAGGCCGGTCAGCTGTAGCGTCACGAAAAAGAAGCCAGGGTTGTGATGAGCCACGGATCACAGCCCTGGCTGCGGTTTGGCGGTTCGATGCACGCCACCGATAGGCTTGCCCGCTGTGATCACCCGGATGTCCGAGCTGTTCTTGCGCACGCTGCGCGACGACCCCGCCGATGCCGAGGTTCCCAGCCACAAGCTGCTGATCCGGGCCGGCTACATCCGGCCGATCGCGCCCGGCCTGTACAGCTGGCTGCCGCTTGGTCTGCGGGTGCTGCGCAAGGTCGAACAGGTCGTTCGCGACGAAATGAACGCCATTGGCGGGCAGGAGATCCTGTTTCCCGCGCTGCTCCCGCGTGCCCCCTACGAAACGACCAACCGCTGGACCGAATACGGCGACACCATCTTTCGGCTGCAGGACCGTCGCCGCAACGACTACCTGCTGGCGCCGACGCACGAGGAGCTGTTCACGCTGACAGTGAAGGGTGAATACAGCTCCTACAAAGACTTCCCGCTGGTGCTCTACCAAATCCAGACCAAATACCGCGACGAGGCGCGGCCGCGGGCCGGCATCCTGCGCGGCCGGGAGTTCGTTATGAAGGACTCCTACTCCTTCGACGTCGACGATTCCGGACTCAAAGCCGCTTACCACGCGCACCGCGAGGCCTATCAGCGCATGTTTGACCGGCTGCAGGTGCGCTACGTCATCGTGTCGGCGGTGTCCGGTGCAATGGGCGGCAGCGCCTCGGAGGAGTTCTTGGCCGAGAGCCCGATTGGTGAGGACACCTTCGTGCGCTGCCCGGAGTCGGGTTACGCCGCCAATGTCGAGGCGGTCGTCACCGCGCGCCCCGAAAGCCGGCCCGTCGACGGGCTGCCCGAGCCGGTGGTGCACGACACCGGCGACACTCCCACGATCGCCACGCTGGTGGAGTGGGCCAACCGCGCGGAATTGGGCCGCGGCGTCACCGCCGCCGACACGCTCAAGAATGTCTTGGTCAAAGTCCGCGTACCGGGCGGCGAGTGGGAGTTGCTGGGCATCGGGATACCGGGTGATCGCGAGGTCGACGACAAGCGCCTGGCCGCCGCCCTCGACCCGGCCGACTACCAGCTGCTCGGCGACGACGATTTCGCCAAGTACCCATTTCTGGTGAAGGGATACATCGGCCCGAAAGCTCTGCACGACAACGATGTTCGTTATCTCGTCGACCCGCGGGTGGTGGACGGCACCAGCTGGATCACCGGCGCCGACCAGCCGGGCCGCCACGTCGTCGGGCTGGTGGCCGGGCGCGACTTCACCGCCGACGGCACCATCGAGGCCGCCGAGGTTCGTGACGGCGACCCGTCACCCGACGGTGCCGGGACGTTGGTCTCGGCCCGCGGCATCGAGATCGGTCACATCTTTCAGCTCGGCCGCAAATACACCGACGCCTTCACTGCCGACGTGCTCGGCGAGGACGGCAAGCCGGTCCGGCTGACCATGGGCTCCTACGGCGTCGGGGTGTCGCGGCTGGTGGCCGTCATCGCCGAACAACACCATGACGAGCTGGGCCTGCGCTGGCCGTCCAGCGTCTCGCCCTTCGGCGTGCATCTAGTGATCGCCAACAAAGACGCCGAAGCGCGCGCCGGAGCGATCGCGCTGGCCGCCGACTTGGACCGGCTCGGAATCGAAGTGCTGCTCGACGACCGCCAGGCATCGCCCGGGGTGAAGTTCAAAGACGCCGAGCTGCTCGGTGTGCCGTGGATCGTGGTGGTGGGGCGCGGCTGGGCCGACGGGGTCGTCGAGCTGCGCGACCGGTTCAGCGGTCAGGTCCGTGAGCTGACCGCGGGCGCCGCCCTGGCCGCCGACATCACGACGGCCATCACCTCACCCGACTAGACGCCCTTAGTCGCTGCCGCCCGGGAACGCGGTGGTGATCGGCCAAACGCCCGCAACCCGATTCCAACGGGCGGCCAGCACGGCGCTCTGGGTCAGGGCTCTCACCCCGAACCCGCGGTCCGGGTCGGCCTGGGCCTGCTCGACCACCGCCCGCCAGGCCACCTCGGTGTCCTTCTCCATCCGGGCCGCGAGTCGGGCCGCGTCGGTCTCGTTGTTCACCGGCATGGGCAGCTGGTAGCCGGCTGCCGCGACCGGGGCGGTGATGTCGTGGTCGGTCAACATCGCGATGACCTGGTCGCGGCGCTCGCGGTGTTGCGTCATCGACGCCGCCACCAGCTTGTTGACGTCCGGCGTACAGCGGGCGGAGACGATGCCATAGCCGTAGATGACCGCGTGCTCGGTGGTGAGCGCAGCGCTCAGCGCATCGGTGTACGACGTGGGCTCGGGGGACGTCATGGCGCGGTGCCTCCGAACACCAGCGCGACGGTATATGCCGCGGTGCAGGCCGCAGCAATCGAACCGAGCAACCCCGCGCGATAACCCGTCGACACGGTCGCCAGCTTTTCCGCGCTGGCGGCCGACGCACGCAACGAACCAACGACCTCGGAGAGCGTGGGCGGCGGTCCCGGCGGAGCACTGCTGGACGTCGGGGCCGTTGTCGTTTGGCTGGAGGTGCTCGTCGTTATCCCGGCAACCCGGTCGATCTCGGTGGCCAACGACTGCGCGTGTTGGGAACGTTCGGAGGCGACCTGCTGCAACGCGGCTGCGACCGCCGCCGGCTGAGCGGGGGCAGCGGCAGCGGCCAGTTCACTGTCGTGGCGGGCCAGCGTCAGTTCTGCTTCCAGTTCGTCGACCGGAGGCGGCTGTTCCGGTTGCGTACTGCAGGCCGGCGCAGCGATCCCCAGTACCGCGAGAGCGGCGCCGCCGACCAGCACACGTCGCCGCGTGACGACGGGCGGTGTCGGTGGCACAGCAACATCCTGCCATTGCCTTTTCGTGCACTCGCGGTGACCGGCTGAGACCGGATTCCTGGCGTATCGTTGATGACTGGTTCCCCGGGACCGGCGATAGCCGTGCGCCCGGAGAGCAGCCGGAGCCGCCCCGCCGGCGACATCAGTCGCCGAGCGGACAACTCAAGATGAGGAGCTCGCCGTGGCCACCGGGCTACCGTCGCACACGCAGGTGATCGAGCTGCTCGATGGTGAGTTCGCGCGCGCAGGCTTCGAGATCGAAGACGTGGTGATCGACACCCGGGCGCGGCCGCCGCGGATCACGGTGATCGCCGACGGCGACACCGCGCTGGATCTGGACACTATCGCCGCCCTGTCTCGCGGTGCCTCGACGTTGCTGGACGGTGTCGAAGGCATCCACGGCAACTATGTGCTGGAAGTCAGCTCGCCCGGGGTGGACCGGCCGTTGACGACTGCGAAGCATTTCCGTCGCGCCCGCGGCCGCAAGGTCGAACTGGCTCTCTCCGACGGATCGCAGTTGATCGGACGGGTCGGTGAAACCTCTGGAGACGCGGTGACACTCGTTGTCCGCGAAGACCGGCGGCGCGACTGGACTGTCCGGATGATCTCGCTCGACGAGATCGTGAAAGCGGTTGTTCAAGTGGAGTTTTCGTCGCCCAGTAAACGTGAGTTGGAGCTGGCGGCGCTCGGTCGGGGCGGGGAAACGGAGGCCGAATGAACATCGACATGGCCGCGCTGCATGCGATCGAAGCGGACAAGGGCATTTCGGTGGATGTGGTGGTCGAAACCATCAAATCCGCACTGCTCACCGCCTACCGGCACACCGAAGGACATCAGCAAGAGGCGCATATCGACATCGACCGCAAAACCGGTGTTGTCCGGGTGATCGCCCGCGAGGTTGACGAAGACGGCAATGTGTTGTCCGAATGGGACGACACCCCAGAGGGTTTCGGCCGGATCGCGGCTACCACCGCCCGGCAGGTGATCCTGCAACGGCTGCGCGACGCAGAAAACGAGCGCAATTACGGTGAGTTCTCCACCCGGGAAGGCGAGATCGTCGGTGGGGTGATCCAGCGCGACAGCCGGGCCAACGCCCGCGGCCTGGTCGTGGTTCGAATGGGCAGTGAAACCAAGGGGTCCGAGGGGGTGATCCCCGCGGCCGAACAGGTACCGGGGGAGACCTACGAGCACGGCGACCGCTTGCGCTGCTACGTAGTGGGCGTGAGCCGCGGCGCTCGCGAACCGCTGATCACATTGTCGCGCACTCATCCCAACCTGGTGCGCAAACTGTTCTCGCTGGAAGTACCCGAGATCGCCGACGGCTCCGTGGAGATCATCGCGGTCGCCCGGGAAGCCGGTCATCGCTCGAAGATCGCGGTCGCATCCCGGGTTCCCGGCCTCAATGCCAAAGGCGCTTGCATCGGCCCGATGGGTCAACGGGTCCGCAACGTCATGAGCGAGTTGTCCGGCGAGAAAATCGACATCATCGACTACGACGAAGACCCGTCCCGTTTCGTCGCCAACGCGCTTTCGCCGGCGAAGGTGGTTTCGGTCACGGTGATCGACCAGACGGCCCGCGCCGCTCGAGTGGTGGTGCCCGATTTCCAGTTGTCGCTGGCCATCGGCAAGGAGGGGCAGAACGCGCGGTTGGCCGCCCGGCTCACCGGCTGGCGTATCGACATTCGCGGCGATTCGCCGGGGTCGTCGGCGGACCAGCCCGACCATGCCGCCGGCCACGGGATGGCGCACGGCCGCTAGTCGGCAACGCAGCCAGCCCGCGCAATTCTTAGCGGTCCGGTGAAGGTAAACTAAGCCGTGATCCAGCGCGAGACTTCGGCCTCGGCGCATCGACGCATCGACGGACCGGTGCGGACGTGTGTCGGTTGCCGAAAGCGAGAGTTGGCTGTCGAACTGCTTCGAGTGGTGGCTGTGTCGAGCGGGAACGGTAAATACGCCGTGATCGTTGATGCAGCAGGTAACCTGCCGGGGCGGGGTGCGTGGCTGCATCCCGTACCGCAGTGCGCGAACCAAGCGATCCGGCGGCGAGCTTTCAGTCGAGCGCTGCGCATCGCCGGTTCACCGGACACCTCCGCGGTGGTCGAGCACGTCAACACGCTCGGCCCACCCGGCAACAGAACAGGTAGCAAAGAACATGAGCACACCGTGAAGTCCCGATGACCATGCGTCATAGCTAACCCGAGGCGCGGCCTACCACCGCTGTCGCCTCATGGACAGGAGATGTAGTGGCAGGCAAGGCCCGCGTACACGAGTTAGCCAAGGAACTCGGTGTTACCAGCAAGGAAGTTCTCGCCCGGCTGAACGAACAGGGCGAATTCGTCAAATCGGCATCGTCGACGGTGGAAGCGCCGGTCGCGCGCCGGCTGCGGGAGTCGTTCGGCGGCGGCAAACCCGCTCCCGACAAGACCGCAGAGAAAGCGGCAGGCAACGGCGCGGCAGCAAAGGCCCCCGCGAAGCCCGACACCGCCGCTGAGAAAGTCGACGGCCGCAAACCGTCCGCACCGGCGGCCGCCGAGCCGCCCGCGCCACCGGCCCAGCCAGCCGCCCAGGCCCCGCCCGCCGGCCAACCGCAAGCTGCCCCGCCGCCGACGCGGCCCGGCCCCACGCCCGGCCCGCGACCGAGCCCGGCCCCGAAGCCGGCCGCGCGTACCCCGCGCGTCGGCAACAACCCGTTCTCGTCGGCCCAGCCCGTCGACCGGCCCATTCCTCGTCCGCCGGCGCCTCGTCCCGGCGGACCGCGGCCCGGCGCACCGCGCCCGGGCGCATCGCCCGGCAGCATGCCGCCCCGCCCGGGTGGAGCTCAAGGCCGCCCACCGCGTCCCGGCGCGCCGCGTCCCGGTCCGGGCGGTCGGCCCGGCGCTCCCGCGGGCGGCCGCCCCGGCGGCGGTGGCGGCAACTATCGAGGCGGCGGCGGTGGCGTCGGTGCCCCGCCCGGCGGCGGCTACCGTGGCCGTCCCGGTGGCGGCGGCGGTCGCCCCGGCCAGCGCGGTGGCGCGGCCGGCGCGTTCGGCCGGCCCGGGGGCGCGCCCCGGCGCGGCCGGAAGTCCAAGCGGGCCAAACGCGCCGAATACGAAAACATGCAGGCACCGGTGGTCGGTGGGGTGCGGTTGCCGCACGGCAACGGCGAAACCATCCGGCTGGCCCGCGGCGCGTCGCTGAGCGACTTCGCCGAGAAGATCGACGCCAACCCGGCCGCGCTGGTCCAGGCGCTGTTCAACCTCGGCGAGATGGTCACCGCCACCCAGTCGGTCGGCGACGAGACACTCGAGTTGCTGGGCAGCGAGATGAACTACGTCGTGCAGGTCGTTTCCCCCGAGGACGAGGACCGCGAGCTGCTGGAGTCGTTCGACCTCTCCTACGGGGAGGACGAGGGGACCGAGGAAGACCTGCAGGTGCGCCCGCCGGTGGTCACCGTGATGGGTCACGTCGACCACGGGAAGACCCGCCTGCTGGACACCATCCGTCAGGCCAACGTCCGCGAGGCCGAGGCCGGCGGCATCACCCAGCACATCGGCGCCTACCAGGTCTCGGTGGACCTCGACGGCACCGAACGGCCGATCACCTTCATCGACACCCCGGGTCACGAGGCGTTCACCGCCATGCGTGCCCGCGGTGCCAAGGCCACCGACATCGCGATTCTGGTGGTGGCCGCTGACGACGGCGTGATGCCGCAGACCGTGGAGGCCATCAACCACGCCCAGGCCGCCGACGTGCCGATCGTGGTGGCGGTCAACAAGATCGACAAGGAGGGTGCCGACCCGGCCAAGATCCGCGGACAGCTCACCGAATACGGTTTGGTGTCAGAGGATTTCGGTGGCGACACGATGTTCGTCGACATCTCGGCCAAGCAGGGCACCAACATCGAGGCGCTGGAGGAGGCGGTGCTGTTGACCGCCGACGCGGCGCTGGACCTGCGGGCCAACCCCGACATGGAAGCCCAGGGCGTGGCGATCGAGGCACACCTGGACCGGGGCCGCGGCCCGGTGGCCACCGTGCTGGTGCAGCGCGGCACGCTGCGGGTCGGCGACTCGATCGTCGCCGGCGACGCCTACGGGCGGGTTCGCCGCATGGTCGACGAACACGGCGACGACGTCGAGGAGGCACTGCCGTCGCGGCCGGTGCAGGTCATCGGCTTCACCTCGGTGCCCGGCGCCGGCGACAACCTGCTGGTCGTCGACGAGGACCGGATCGCCCGCCAGATCGCCGACCGGCGCAACGCGCGCAAGCGCAACGCCATGGCCGCGCGTTCGCGCAAGCGGATCAGCCTGGAGGATCTGGACTCGGCGCTCAAGGAAACCAGCCAGCTCAACCTGATCCTCAAGGGCGACAACGCCGGTACCGTCGAAGCGCTGGAAGAGGCCCTGCTGGGCATCCAGATCGACGACGAGGTGGCGCTGCGGGTCATCGACCGCGGTGTCGGTGGTATCACCGAAACCAACGTCAACCTGGCATCGGCCTCCGACGCGGTCATCATCGGGTTCAATGTGCGCGCCGAGGGCAAGGCCACCGAGCTGGCCAACCGCGAAGGCGTGGACATCCGCTACTACTCGGTGATCTACCAGGCCATCGACGAGATCGAGAGCGCGCTGAAGGGCATGCTCAAGCCGGTCTACGAAGAGGTGGAACTGGGCCGCGCGGAGATCCGGGCGCTGTTCCGCAGCTCGAAGGTCGGCCTGATCGCCGGCTGTCTGGTCACCTCCGGCGTGGTGCGCCGCAACGCCAAGGCCCGGCTGCTGCGGGACAACATCGTGGTCGCCGAGAACGCGACCGTGCAGTCGCTGCGCCGCGAGAAGGACGACGTGACCGAGGTGCGCGACGGCTACGAATGTGGTCTGACGCTGAGCTACAACGACATCAAGGAAGGCGACGTCATCGAGACCTACGAGTTGGTTGAGAAGGCCCGCACCTGATGGCCGATCCGGCCCGAGCGCGACGATTGGCCAAGCGGATCTCGACGATCGTCGCCTCGGCGATCGAATACGAGATCAAAGATCCGCGGCTGGCTGGGGTGACCATTACCGACGCCAAGGTGACCGCCGATCTGCATGACGCGACCTTGTTCTACACGGTGATGGGGCGCACCCTGGAGGACGAGCCGGACTACGGCGGTGCCGCCGCAGCGCTGGAAAGCGCCAAGGGTGTGTTGCGAACCAAGGTGGGCGCCGGTACCGGCGTGCGGTTCACTCCTACGCTGACGTTCAGCCGCGACACCGTGCCCGACGCGGCGCACCGGATGGAGGAGTTGCTCGCCCGCGCCCGCGCCGCCGACGCGGACCTGGCGCGGGTTCGCTCGGGTGCAAAGCCGGCAGGGGAGGCCGATCCGTATCGGGCAAGGAGCGGGGACTCGGACGCTGGAGACGCCGGTGACGACGACCAACACGACGACTGAGGCGGCCGTGGCCGGCCGGCGCGTCGACGCCGCCGCAGCCGCGGAGTTGCTGTCCGCTGCCGCCACGATCGGCGTGGTCTGCCACGTCTATCCCGACGCCGACACCATCGGTGCCGGGTTGGCGCTGGGGATAGTGCTGGACCAATCCGGCAAATCGGTCCAGGTCGGTTTCGCCGCGCCGGCAGCGCTGCCGCAGTCGCTGCAGTCACTGCCCGGCGGTCGGCTGCTGGTCGGTCCCGAGGAGATGCGCCGCGACGTCGACCTCGTCGTGACCGTGGATATTCCGAGCATCAACCGGCTCGGCGGGCTGCGCGATATGGCCCGCGCGGACCGGGAGCTGCTGGTGATCGACCACCATGCGTCCAATCAACTGTTCGGCACCGCCAATTTCGTTGACCCATCGGCGGATTCCACCACGATGCTGGTCGCCGAACTGCTCGACGCGTGGTCCAAGCCGATCGACATCGAGGTTGCGCACTGCCTTTATGCGGGGCTGACGACCGACACCGGGTCGTTTCGCTGGGCCGGCGCCCGGGCACACCGGTTGGCGGCCCGGCTGATAGAGCTCGGCGTGGACAACGCCGCGATCAGCCGAGCGCTGCTGGACACGCATCCGTTCAGCTGGCTGACGATGCTGTCCCGGGTGCTGGGTTCGGCCCAGCTGTTGCCCGACGCCGTCGGGGGCAGTGGGCTGGTGTATGCGTCGGTCGGACACCAGGAGTGGATCGGCGCACGCGCAGAGGAAGTCGAAAGCATCGTCGACATCGTGCGCACCACGTCGCAGGCCGAGGTGGCGGCGGTCTTCAAAGAGGTTGAGCCGCAGCAGTGGTCGGTGTCGATGCGAGCCAAAAAGGCGGTGGATCTGGCCGTCGTCGCGTCGACGTTCGGCGGTGGCGGACACAAGCTGGCCGCGGGCTACTCGACTACCGGCACGATCGACGAAGTGGTGGCCGCGCTGGTCGCCGCCCTTGCCTAACCGCGCTTAACCGCGCTTAACCGCGCGAGCGTGCGTGTCGCCGGTCGACACGCCGGGATGAAACCCGGTTCTGCGCACGCTCGCGCAAGATGGTGACCATGCCCGACAGGCCCGCCGCCGGTTCACGGCAGATTGCCGGCTTGGCACTACCGGCGCTCGGTGTGCTTGCGGCCGAGCCGCTCTACCTGTTGTTCGACACCGCGATCGTCGGTCGGCTGGGTGCGCTGAGCCTGGCCGGACTGGCCATCGGGGGACTGATCCTCGCTCTCGTCGGCTCCGACCTGACGTTTCTGTCCTATGGCACGACGGCACGTTCGGCCCGCTATTTCGGTGCCGGCGACCGCGCCTCGGCAGTGGCCGAGGGTGTGCAGGCGACCTGGCTGGCGCTGGGTCTGGGCGCGCTGATCGTCGTGGTCGTGCAGGCCGCAGCGGTGCCGCTGGTCTCAGTGATCGCATCCGGCAGCGACATCGCCGATGCCGCACTGCCATGGCTGCGGATCGCGATCTTGGGCGCCCCGGCGATCCTCATCTCGCTGGCCGGCAACGGGTGGCTGCGCGGGGTCCAGGACACCGTACGGCCGCTGCGCTACGTGGTCGTCGGTTTCGGGCTGTCGGCGTTGCTGTGCCCGTTGCTGGTGTACGGCTGGCTGGGACTGCCACGAATGGGGCTGGCCGGTTCGGCGCTGGCCAACCTCGTGGGCCAGTGGCTGGCCGCGGTGCTGTTCGGCCGCGCGCTGTTGGCCCAGCGGGTGCCGCTGGGGCTCGACCGCGCCGTACTACGAGCGCAGCTGGTGATGGGCCGCGATTTGATGGTGCGCACGCTGGCTTTTCAGGCCTGTTTCGTGTCGGCTGCCGCGGTGGCGGCGCGGTTCGGCGCCGCGGCGCTGGGTGCCCACCAGGTGGTACTGCAGTTGTGGACGTTTCTGGCGCTTGTCCTTGATTCGCTGGCGATCGCGGCACAGGCACTGGTGGGCGCGGCGCTCGGGGCCAACCGCGTCGAGCATGCCAAATCGGTGGCCCTGCGGGTCACGGTGTTCTCGACGGTCGCTGCCGGAGCTTTGGCCGTGGCGTTCGCGGCCGGGGCCGCGGTGCTGCCTCAACTGTTCACCGACGACCATTCGGTGCTGGCTGCGATCGCCGTGCCGTGGTGGTTTTTGGTTGCCCAATTACCAGTCGCCGGAATCGTTTTCGCGCTCGACGGGGTGTTGTTGGGTGCCGGCGACGCCGCCTTCATGCGTACCGCGACGGTGCTCAGCGCGCTGGTCGGGTTCTTGCCGCTGGTCTGGCTATCGCTGGTCTTCGCCTGGGGCCTGGCCGGAATTTGGTCGGGGCTGACCATGTTCATGGCGCTGCGGCTGCTTTTCGTGGGATGGCGCGCGTTGTCGGGTCGCTGGGCGGTGACGGGGAGTTGAGCCGAAACCCGTTGGGCGGCAAACCGGCATCCGCCTGGCCGTAGGATCGGTGGGCGTGACCAGTCAGCGCGAGCGAATGCTCAGCGGCGCCCTCTACTACGCCAACGACCCTGAACTCGTCGCGAGCCGCAGAGCGTGTCAGCGTCTGCTCGACGCGTTCAACGCGACGCAGGCCGACGACGGCGAGCGACGGCAACAGCTGCTGACGAAGTTATTCGCTTCGCTGGGCGAAGGGGCGACGATACTGCCGCGGTTTCAGTGCGACTACGGGACACAGATAAGCATCGGGGCGAACAGCTTCATCAACTACGACGCCATCATGCTGGATTGCGCACCGATCACCATCGGCGACGACGTGTCGATCGGTCCACGCACGCAGCTAGTCACGGCGCTACATCCCGTCGAGGATCACGATGTACGACGGCAAGGCTGGGAGTCGGCGTCACCCGTGGTGATCGCCAACAACGTATGGATTGCTACCGGCGTCATCGTCTGCCCCGGAGTGACCATCGGCGACAACTCGGTCATTGGAGCCGGCAGCGTCGTCATCAAGGACGTGCCGGCGAACGTGTTCGCCGCCGGCAATCCGTGCAAAGTGATCCGACAAATTTCCTAACTCAGTGGCCCCATCACCCGCCGGCCAGTGCGGGTCGGGCCTCACTCAGCGCATCTGCGCACGGCCCCGTCGCAGCACCGCCTCCCGGTTGCCGGCAATGTCGTCGCCGGTCGCGGTGCTCATCCACTGTTTGGCCGCGCTCGCTTCCAGCCACAACCCGGCGGCAGTCTGCGAATCGTCGATGCGGTGGTAGGACGCCAGCAAAGCCCGCACCGCGTTCTGGTTGTTGCCCGCGATCGAGGTCGCTACCTGCCGGGCAGCGGTGAGCAGCTCGTCGTGGGCAACCACCTCGGTGACCAGCCCGGCGCGCAGCGCGTCGGATGCGGACAGGTAATCACCGGTCAGGCTCATCCGCCGGGCCAAGCCAACACCCACCTTCTGCGGTAGCCGCACACTCAACCCCCAGGTGGGCAACAGACCCACCCGGGCGTGAGTATCGGCGAACCGGGCATGTTCTGACGCGATCAGAATGTCGCAATACAGCGCCAACTCCAGCCCGCCGGTCACGGCCGCGCCATTGATCGCGCCGATCACCGGCTTGCTCATCGCCGGCCAGCGCGGCGAAATATCCGGCAGCGCCGACTGCCCGCCCAGCTCTTTGAGGTCCAGTCCCGCGCAGAACACCGGGTCGGCCCCGGTGACGATCACGACGTCGACGGCGTCGTCGGCCTCGGCCTGGGCCAGGGCGGCGAAGAATCGGTCCCGCAGCGCCGTCGACAGCGCATTGCGGGATTCGGGACGGTTCAACGTCAGGACGCGGACCCGCTCGTCGGTGTCGATCAGCAAGATGTCGGTCATCGGATCACCGTAGCCAGTGCCGGCGCACCTATCGTGAGGGGTATGTGCCGGAACATCACCGAACTGCGCGGCCTCGAACCGCCGGCCACGGCCGTCGAGATCGAAGCCGCCGCGCGCCAATACGTCCGCAAGGTCAGCGGCATCGCGCGGCCGTCGTCCGCCAACGCCGAGGCGTTCGAGGCGGCGGTCGCGCAGGTCGCCACCGCGACGGCCCAACTGCTCGACGCGCTGCCTGCGCGGCGCCAGCCTCCCAAAAGCGTCCCGCCGCTGCGCCGACCCGAAGTGGTTGCCCGGCTGGCGGCGCGATGACCCAAACCGCGACGATGCCCGCGCTCAAGGAGTGGAGCGCGGTCGTGCACGCGCTGCTGGACGGGCGGCAGCAGGTGTTGTTGCGCAAGGGTGGGATTCACGAAAAGCGCTTCGACGTCGCCGCTCCCGAGTTCGTCTTGTTTCCGACGGTCGCGCACAGTCACGCACAGCGGGTCCGCCCTGAACACCGAGATCTGCTCGCGCCCGCGACCGCGGACAGTGCCGACGACCGGGTAGTCGTTCGGGCAGCGGCGAAAGTTGTTGCCGCGCTGGCGGTCAACCGGCCCGACCAACTCGATGCGATCGAGGATCTGCATATCTGGACCGCCGAGTCAGTGCGGGCGGATCGGCTGGACTTCCGGCCCAAGCATCGCCTGACGGTACTGGTCGTGCAGGCCATCCCGTTGGCGAAGCCGCTCCAACTGGCGCGCACCCCGGAGTACGCGGGCTGCACCAGTTGGGTGCACGTCCCGGTGACCCCGACATTGGCTGAACCGGTGTACGACGAGACCGCACTACGCCAGGTCGTCGCCCGTGTCCGCGCCGCCGTCGGATGACGACGTCTGGTCGACCAGCACTGCGCCGTCGGGCCGGTTACCCAAGGTCTGCAGTGGCATTTCCGCACTGCCTACCGTGCTCCGAATGATGTCGGCCAGCTGCGGTGCCGCGTCGCACTGCAGGTAGTGGTCTGCGGTCGGCACGATCCAGTAGCGGTTACGTCCGGGCTTGTCTTTGAGAAATCTCTGCCAGACGAAGTTCGCCACCCGCAGCGGGGCCACGTTGTCGTGGCAGCCCCAGACCAGACTGGTGTTGACTTCAGTTCGGGAAAGCGCTGTCAGCCAATTGGTTTCGTCGGCGGCGCGCTCATGCAGGTATTGAATCGTGTCGGGGAGTACGGCGATGCCGTCGTGGTACGCGAAACATTGCGCCAATGCGCTGATTTCGGGATCCTCAAGGCCTCGTCGCGGCATGAAAGTCGTCGCACCCATGCCGGCGGCCAGCATCTCCGCCGTTGTGGCCTGCGCTGTGGCGCGTGCGGTCGCGGGGTCGAGCAGCGCCTTTTGAAATGCGGTGAGATTGGCCAGCGGCAGATAGATGTTGGCGTTGGTCAAGATGACCTCGGCAGGTGGGACCGGCTGCGGTGCGGCGGTGATCATCTCCAGCGCGATCATGCCGACGCTGGTGCCCCGGTCATGGGTGAGCATCGCGTAGCGCGTCAGTTTCCACACGTCGGCGATCGCATGGATCAGCAGGCGGGCATCGTCGTAGAGCGAATACACGTGCGGGGCGGGCGGCTTGTCGGAGAATCCGTAGCCGGGGAAGTCCAGCAGGAAGATCTCGAACTCGGCGCCCAGTTCCCGCGTCAACGCGTAGTAGTCGATGCTGGATGTCGGAAACCCGTGAACACACACCAGCGCCGGGGCCCCCGGCGTGCCGCAGCGGCGGGCGAAGACCGTGACGTCGGCTCCGCCGTTGGCGGCCGTCGACGACCGCC
This sequence comes from Mycobacterium sp. NGS62, assembly GCF_059812285.1. Classification (NCBI taxonomy): domain Bacteria; kingdom Bacillati; phylum Actinomycetota; class Actinomycetes; order Mycobacteriales; family Mycobacteriaceae; genus Mycobacterium; species Mycobacterium sp. NGS62. Next base: position 630,190 of record NZ_JCALCK010000002.1, read on the forward strand.
AACGGATTTCGGTGCCGCCGCTTTGCCAGTCATCGAAAATACTCATCGGCTGATCCGGAGAGGCACACCCGCGTCGGCGGCTTTAGAAGACGTAGTAGGGAGAAAGCTCGTTGGCCCGTTGCAGGTTGGTGGACGGGCAGTCTACGTCGGGATCGGAGTAGACCGTGGAATAGAACAACGCCTGCTGGATCAACCCGTAACTGGTCTTGAACGCCACCATGCAGGAGGCGAACCAATAGCTGTTGTGATAGGTCGGCTTCAAGATCCAGTACTGCGCGACGCGGTGGCCGTTGACGGTGGTCTCGAGCGCGTCGGCCGGCAGCGTCTGGTCATAGTTGCGCCAGATGATCGGTTCGACGGCCAGCTGGTAGTTGCCGGCGTCGTATTGACAGCGCAGCCCCTCTTGGGGCTCCGGCGGGGTGAACGACAGGCCGAGCCGCTGGACGACATCGAACGGAACGTCGTTGCACGGGTCGAAGGGACTCGGATCGGTGGTCGCGATGATCGGGCTTTTCATCGTGCTGGCCGGCGACATCGGCATTCCGGTGGAGCGCAGCTGCACCGTTTCGTTAGCGGCGCCCGGCGGGGGTGCACTTTGCCAAACCACGACGACGGCCATCACCAACGCACCCAGCGCGGCGATCAGGCGCACTTTGGCGACCACGACACCCCTTCCGATCCGCTGGCTATTGCGTGGGAGTGTACAAGTCGCGACAGTGTGCCGATAGCAGAAACGAGAACCTGTTCTAGTCCGGTGTGCCGGCCGGTGGTTAGGCTGGTGAGTCGTGGCAACTCGGCAGGGCGCGACGCAACCCACGTTGTGGGCTGTTTCTGACCTGCACACCGGCCATCAAGGCAACAAGCCCGTCACCGAATCGCTGCACCCGTCGTCGCCCGAGGATTGGTTGATCGTTGCCGGCGACGTCGGCGAGCGCACCGACGATATTCGCTGGTCGCTGGATCTGCTGCGGCGACGGTTCGCCAAGGTGATCTGGGTGCCCGGCAATCATGAGCTGTGGACCACCGGCAAGGACCCGGTGCAGGTCTTCGGCCGCGCCCGCTACGACTACCTGGTCCACATGTGCGACGAGATGGGCATCGTCACCCCCGAGCATCCGTTCCCGGTCTGGACCGAGCGGGGCGGGCCCGCCACGATCGTGCCGATGTTCCTGCTCTACGACTACACCTTCCTGCCGGAGGGCGCGACCAGTAAGGCCGAAGGGCTGGCCATCGCGCGGGAGCGCAATGTGGTGGCCACCGACGAGTTCCTGCTGTCGTGCGAGCCGTACGGCACCCGGGACGCCTGGTGTCGCGATCGGCTGGCCAGTACCCGCAAGCGCCTCGACGAGCTCGACTGGATGACGCCGACTGTGCTGGTCAACCATTTTCCGCTGGTGCGCGACCCCTGCGATGCGCTGTTTTACCCGGAGTTCTCGCTGTGGTGCGGCACCACCGAGACCGCCGACTGGCACACCCGTTACAACGCCGTGTGTTCGGTCTACGGTCATCTGCACATTCCGCGCACCACCTGGTACGACGGCGTGCGCTTCGAGGAGGTGTCGGTCGGCTACCCGCGGGAATGGCGTCGCCGTAAGCCCTACAGCTGGCTGCGTCAGGTACTGCCCGATCCGCAGTACGCGCCGGGCTATCTCAACGATTTCGGCGGCCATTTCGTCATCACCCCCGAGATGCGCGAGCAGGCCGAGAAGTTCCGGGAACGAGTCCGCCAGCGGCAGTCGCGATGACGGGAACGCTGTTGTCGTCGGTGCTGCCCGACGACGCCGGGGACCTCGCGTCGGCCGAGCTCTACGCCGACCCGCCCGGCCTGACGCCGATGCCCGAAGAGGAGCCGTTGATCGCGCGGTCAGTAGTCAAGCGGCGCAACGAATTCACCACCGTTCGGCACTGCGCCCGGGTCGCGCTGGGCGAGCTCGGGTTTCCACCGGCACCGATTCTCAAGGGGGACAAAGGCGAGCCCTGCTGGCCCGACAGCGTGGTGGGCAGTCTGACGCACTGTGCGGGGTTCCGCGGAGCGGTGGTTGCCCGCAGTTCGGCGGTGCGTTCAGTGGGCATCGACGCCGAACCGCACGACGTGCTACCCGACGGGGTGCTTGGTTCGATCGCGCTGTCCGAGGAGCGCCATGAAATCGCGGCCTTGCCGGACGGATTGCACTGGGACCGAATCCTGTTCTGCGCCAAAGAAGCCACCTACAAGGCCTGGTTTCCGCTGACCAAACGGTGGCTTGGTTTCGAAGATGCCCACATCGTGTTCGACGTCGACCCGTCGGACACAACGGCCGGCGAGTTCGTCTCCAAAATCTTGATTGATGGGGCCGCGCTGTCCGGTCCGCCGCTGACGGCGCTGCGGGGACGGTGGTCGGTTGACCGTGGGTTGGTGCTCACGGCCATCGTGTTATGAGCACCGGGCCGGGCATCGTCGTCGTCGACAAACCGGCCGGCATGACCAGCCACGACGTGGTCGCACGGTGCCGGCGGATTTATGCGACCCGAAGAGTCGGGCATGCCGGGACGCTGGACCCGATGGCAACCGGTGTGCTGGTGATCGGCGTCGAGCGCGCGACCAAGGTCCTCGGGCTGCTCACAGCGACGTCAAAGTCCTATGCGGCCACCATTCGCCTGGGCCAGTCGACGTCCACCGAGGACGCGGAAGGTGAGCTGCTGCACGCGGTTTCCGCACAACACCTGGCCGACGACGCGATCGCGACGGCGATCGGGCAGTTGCGTGGCGACATCATGCAGGTGCCGTCGGCGGTCAGCGCGGTCAAAGTCGACGGCCGGCGGGCCTACCGGCTGGTTCGCGAAGGCCGGGCCGTCGAGTTGGCCGCCCGGCCGGTGCGCATCGACCGGTTCGACATGCTGGCCGCGCGCCGCACCGGTGAGCTGATCGATCTCGATGTCGAGGTGGACTGCTCGTCGGGGACCTACATCCGTGCGTTGGCCCGCGATCTGGGAGCGAAGCTGGGCGTGGGCGGGCATTTGATTGCGCTGCGGCGCACGCGGGTCGGACGGTTCGGGCTGGATCAGGCCCACACCCTCGATGAACTGGCCGAGCAGCCGCAGCTGAGTCTGGACCTTGATCAGGCGTGCCTGCTGATGTTCCCGCACCGCCGGCTCAGCGACGAGGAGTCCGAGGCGGCCCGCAATGGCCGGCCGCTGTCACCGGCCGGTATCGACGGCGTCTACGCCGCGGCTGCCGACGACGGCCGGGTGATCGCACTGCTGCGCGACGAGGGGCCGCGGACGAAGTCGGTGGTCGTCATCCGGCCCGCGACGCTCTAGACGCCCGCCGTACGCTGTGGCAATGACAAACAAGGTGTACGTCGTCGGGGTCGGCATGACGAAATTCGAGAAGCCGGGGCGACGTGAAGGCTGGGACTACCCCGACATGGCGCGCGAGTCGGGAACCAACGCGCTGGCCGACGCCGGGATTCGCTATGACGAAGTGCAGCAGGGCTACGTCGGCTACTGCTCGGGTGACTCCACCTCCGGGCAGCGGGCGCTCTACGAGCTGGGCATGACCGGAATCCCGATCGTCAACGTCAACAACAACTGCTCCACCGGCTCGACGGCGCTTTTCCTGGCGGCGCAAGCGATCCGCGGCGGGCTGGTCGACTGCACCATCGCGCTCGGCTTCGAGAAGATGCAACCCGGTTCGCTGGGGGGTGGTGCCCAGGACCGTGAATCGCCGATGGGCAGGCACGTCAAGGCGATGGCCGAGATCGACGAGTTCGCGATGCCCGTCGCGCCGTGGATGTTCGGCGCTGCCGGCCGCGAGCACATGCGCCAATACGGCAGCACCGCAGAGCATTTCGCGAAGATCGGCTACAAGAACCACAAGCACTCCGTCAACAACCCGTTCGCGCAGTTCCAGGAGTCCTACACGCTGGACGACATCCTGGCAGCCCGGATGATCTCTGATCCGCTGACCAAACTGCAGTGCTCGCCGACCTCGGACGGTTCGGGCGCGGCGATTCTGGCCAGCGAGTCGTTCGTGGACCAACACGATTTGGCCGGCCAGGCGACCGAGATCGTCGGCCAGGCGATGACCACCGACTTCGCCTCCACCTTCGACGGCACCGCCAAAGCCCTCATCGGCTACGACATGAATGTGCAAGCCGCGCAACAGGTCTATCAGCAGTCCGGGCTTGGCCCGGAGGACTTCCAGGTCATCGAGCTGCACGACTGCTTCTCGGCCAACGAGTTGCTGCTCTACGAGGCGTTGGGCCTGTGCGGCGAGGGTGAGGCGCCCAAACTGATCGACAACGGTGACACCACCTATGGCGGACGCTGGGTGGTCAACCCGTCCGGCGGCCTGATTTCCAAAGGCCATCCGTTGGGCGCGACGGGTTTGGCGCAGTGCGCCGAATTGACCTGGCAGCTGCGCGGCACCGCCGACAAGCGCCAAGTCGACCACGTCAGCGCGGCGCTACAACACAACATTGGGCTGGGCGGCGCCGCCGTCGTCACCGCGTATCAGCGGGCCGAGCGGTAACGCCTAGATCACCCAGATCGCTTGGGCGGCCGGGCTGCCCAGATCGACGGCCGCCTCGGTACCGTCGCCCGACTCGACCGCCACCGAGATCATCCCGGCGAACTCTCGGCGGGTCAGCACTCGCAGCCGCGAATCAAGGCTGATACCGATGCTGTCGAAGTAGCGCAGCATCTCCGGGTCGGCATCGGAGATGCGTGCGACCGTCCCGGCTTCCCCGTCGCCACAGGCCCACAGCTGACGCGCCGGCGGAGTCGGTACTTGGCCGTCGGTGGCAGGGATCGGATCACCATGCGGGTCGCGCTGCGGGAACCCCAGTTTGGCGTCGATCCGGGCCACCAGTTGGTCGGAGACGGCGTGCTCGAGCACCTCAGCCTCGTCGTGCACCTCATCCCAGCTGTAGCCGAGCTCGTTGACCAGGAACGTCTCCAACAGCCGGTGCCGGCGCACCATGGCCAGCGCCGCGCGGCGGCCGGAATCCGTGAGCGTGACGGCGCCGTACTTCTCGTGGTCGACAAGGCCTTGCTCGGCGAGCTTGCGGATGGATTCCGAGGCGGTACTGGCCGACACACCCAGCTTTTCGGCCAGCATCTTGGTGCTGATCTTCTCCCGAGACCACTCCTGGGCATTCCAGATGATCTTCAGATAGTCCTGGGCAACCGCTGTGAGCTCGCCAGGCTCGTCGTCAGGGCGCACACCGGAAGTTTAAGCAATGCTCACCTGATCTGGGACTCTGGCGCGGTCAGAGACCGCCTCGCGCCGTACGCTTGCGGTTGTGCAACGGTGGCGCGGGCAGGACGAGATCCCCACGGACTGGGGCAGATGCGTGCTGACCATCGGGGTATTCGACGGGGTGCATCGCGGCCACGCTGAGCTGATTTCGCATGCGGTGAAATCCGGCCGGGCCCGTGGCGTGCCGACGGTGCTGATGACCTTCGACCCGCACCCGATGGAAGTCGTGTTCCCCGGTAGCCATCCCGCGCAGCTGACCACACTGACCCGGCGCGCCGAGCTCGCCGAGGAGTTCGGAGTCGACGTATTTCTGGTGATGCCGTTCACCACCGATTTCATGAAGCTGACCCCGGACCGCTACATCCACGAGCTACTGGTCGAGCGCCTGCACGTCGTCGAGGTCGTCGTGGGCGAGAACTTCACCTTCGGCAAAAAAGCCGCCGGCACCGTCGAGATCCTGCGACGGGCCGGCGAACGGTTCGGCTTCGCGGTGGAATCGATGTCGCTGGTCACCGAACATCACAACACCGAGACCGTGACGTTCTCCTCGACCTATATCCGCTCCTGCGTGGACGCCGGTGACGTGGTGGCCGCCGCAGAAGCGCTCGGCCGCCCGCACCGCGTCGAGGGCGTGGTGGTCCGCGGCGACGGGCGAGGCAAGGCGCTGGGCTTTCCCACCGCCAACGTGGCGCCGCCGATGTACTCCGCGATCCCGGCCGACGGCGTGTATGCCGCATGGTTCACCGTGCTGGGGCACGGGCCGGTGACAGGCACCGTCGTCCCGGGCGAGCGCTACCAGGCCGCCGTGTCGGTGGGCACCAACCCGACCTTCTCCGGGCGTACCCGCACGGTCGAAGCGTTCGTCCTGGATACCACCGCCGACCTGTACGGCCAGCACGTGGCGCTGGACTTCGTGGCGCGGATCCGTGGGCAGGAGAAGTTCGCTGCGGTCGACGACCTCGTCGCGGCGATGGGTACTGACACCGACCGGGCGCGGGCCCTGCTGTCGGCGGGCTGACCTGCGGTTTGGGGACCGCGCGGCGCCCGCTGCTAGACTGCCCGGCGACACGGCGCGTGCTGCAGTTCGCGGCGGCCGCGCCCCAGATTTCGATGATCGCGGACCAATTGATGGAGATATTTCGTGGCGCTGACAGCCGAGCAGAAGAAAGAAATCCTGGGCTCCTACGGCCTGCATGAGACCGACACCGGTTCGCCGGAGGCGCAGGTCGCGCTGCTGACCAGGCGGATCGCGGACCTGACCGAGCATCTCAAGGTGCACAAGCACGACCACCACTCACGTCGGGGGTTGCTGTTGCTGGTGGGACGGCGGCGGCGTCTGCTCAAATATGTGGCCCAGATCGATGTGGCGCGATACCGCTCGCTCATCGAGCGCCTGGGCCTGCGTCGCTGATTCGCCGTCGCGATGCGCGCGCTTGCCGCGGCCGCGATCGCAGCAGTCGCCGTCCTCGCCGGACTGACCGGCTGCTCATCGTCTGCGACCAACGCCGCGGACCTCAAAGTGGGGGATTGCCTCAAGCTGGGCGGCACCGCCGACCGGCCGGAGGCCAGCAAGGTCGCCTGCGGCAGCCCTACGTCGAACTTCAAGGTTGCGGCCACTGTCGCCGACCGCGATCAGTGCCCGGACGACGTCGACTCCTCGTATTCGATGCGGAACGCATTCAGCGACTCGACCAACACCGCGTGCCTCAATATCGACTGGGTGGTCGGCGGTTGCATGAGCGTGGACCCGGAGCACAACGCCGACCCGGTCCGCGTCGACTGCGACGACAAATCAGCACCGCATCGCCAACGCGCCACCCAGATCCTCACTGATCTCCGGGACCCGGTCAGTGTCGATCAGTGCGCCAGCGGCGTGGGCTACGCGTATGCCGATCAGCGGTTCACGGTCTGCGTTGAGGATGTCGCCTGAACGTCGCGACCGCCGTCGGGCTTAGGAATCGCCAGGTCGGCGTGTAGAGTGAGGTCGTTCTGGGCCAGATCGGCCCGAGCAGGTGCGGTTCGCGCGATCCGCGCGCACCGTCCCAGCGCGTCACAGCGCGACCGCGAACGCAGAAGGGCCACGTCTGTATCGGGCGGTCTTCGGTAGTGGCTGCCGGATGAGCTGTCCGGCCGCTTCGATCGACGGCCGTAGCCGTATCCAGGCCGGTTCTCTCGGGTTGCGCGTGACCGCGCGAAACAGCTGAAAACGAACCCAGAGAGGCCGCACGGACTCCATGTCTGTAGCTGAAATTGAACAAGGCGTGTTCGAATCCACCGCCACTATCGACAACGGGAGCTTCGGCACCCGCACCATCCGCTTCGAGACCGGCCGGCTGGCCCAGCAGGCCGCCGGCGCCGTCGTCGCCTACCTCGACGACGAGACCATGCTGCTCTCGGCGACCACCGCCAGCAAAGCGCCGAAGGAGCACTTCGACTTCTTCCCGCTGACGGTCGATGTCGAGGAGCGGATGTATGCCGCGGGCCGCATCCCCGGCTCGTTCTTCCGGCGGGAGGGCCGGCCGTCCACCGACGCGATCCTGACTTGTCGGCTCACCGACCGCCCGCTGCGCCCGTCGTTCGTCGACGGCCTGCGCAACGAGGTCCAGGTTGTGGTGACGGTGATGAGCCTGGACCCCAACGACCTGTATGACGTGGTGGCGATCAACGCCGCGTCGGCCTCTACCCAGTTGGCCGGCCTGCCGTTCTCCGGCCCGGTCGGCGCGGCGCGGGTGGCACTCATCGACGGCACCTGGGTGGCTTTCCCGACCGTCGAGCAGCTCGAGCGGGCGGTGTTCGACATGGTGCTGGCCGGCCGGACGCTCGATGACGGTGATGTCGCGATCATGATGGTCGAGGCCGAGGCCACCGAGAACGTCATCGAACTGATCGACGGCGGCGCGCAAGCGCCGACGGAAACCGTTGTGGCCGAGGGGCTGGAGGCAGCTAAGCCGTTCATCGCCGCGTTGTGTGCCGCGCAGCAGGAGCTTGCCGAGGCGGCCGCCCGGCCGACCGCCGACTATCCGGTGTTCCCGGACTACGGTGACGACGTCTACTACTCGGTGTCCTCGGTGGCCACCGACGAGCTGTCGAAAGCGTTGACCATCTCGGGCAAGACGGAACGCAACGACCGCACCGACGAAATCAAGGCCGAGGTGCTCGAGCGGCTCGCCGACACCTACGCGGGCCGCGAGAAAGAGGTGAGCGCGGCCTTCCGTGCGCTGACCAAAAAGCTGGTGCGCCAGCGCATCCTGACCGATCACTTCCGCATCGACGGCCGCGGCATCACCGACATCCGCGCGCTCTCAGCTGAAGTGGCCGTGGTGCCCCGCGCGCACGGCAGCGCGTTGTTCGAGCGCGGTGAGACCCAGATTCTCGGGGTGACCACGCTGGACATGGTCAAAATGGCCCAGCAGATCGACTCGCTGGGACCGGAAACCTCCAAGCGCTACATGCACCACTACAACTTCCCGCCGTATTCGACCGGGGAGACCGGCCGGGTCGGCTCGCCCAAGCGGCGCGAGATCGGCCATGGCGCGCTGGCCGAGCGGGCGCTGGTGCCCGTCCTGCCCAGCATCGAGGAGTTTCCCTACGCCATCCGGCAGGTGTCCGAAGCGTTGGGCTCCAACGGTTCCACGTCGATGGGATCGGTGTGCGCCTCGACGCTGGCGCTGCTGAACGCCGGTGTGCCGCTCAAGGCGCCGGTGGCAGGCATCGCGATGGGCCTGGTGTCTGACGACGTCGAGGTTGAGGCGGCGACTGGCACTACTACTGAGCGTCGGTTCGTGGCGCTGACCGACATCCTCGGTGCCGAAGATGCGTTCGGCGACATGGACTTCAAGGTCGCCGGCACCAAGGACTTCGTCACCGCGTTGCAGCTGGACACCAAGCTCGACGGGATTCCGTCGCAGGTGCTGGCCGGAGCGTTGTCGCAGGCCCGCGACGCGCGGCTGACCATCCTGGAGGTGATGGCCGAGGCCATCGACGCCCCCGACGAGATGAGCCCGTACGCGCCGCGGGTCACCACGATCAAGGTGCCGGTGGACAAGATCGGGGAGGTGATCGGGCCCAAGGGCAAGATCATCAACGCGATCACCGAGGAGACCGGCGCGCAGATCTCCATCGAGGACGACGGCACCGTGTTCGTCGGCGCCACCGACGGCCCGTCGGCGCAGGCCGCCATCGACAAGATCAACGCGATCGCCAACCCGCAGCTGCCCAAGATCGGGGAGCGGTTCCTCGGAACTGTGGTCAAGACCACCGATTTCGGCGCCTTCGTGTCGCTGCTGCCCGGACGCGACGGGCTGGTGCACATCTCCAAGCTCGGCCGCGGCAAGCGGATCGCCAAGGTCGAGGACGTGGTCCACGTCGGCGACAAGCTGCGGGTGGAGATCGCCGACATCGACAAGCGCGGCAAGATCTCGTTGGTGCCGGTGGACGAGGACAGTCCTGCAGCCGCGTCCTCCGAGCCTGCTGCAGCCACTGGCGATTCGGGGGCCGCGACAGCCGATGCCGCGTCCGCCAGCAGTTAAGACCGGCGCGCTGCGCCGCGGCCGGCACACGGCTGAACCGTCTTCTGCGCTGCGCCGTAGCACGTTGCCCGGTGGCCTGCGCGTGGTCACCGAGTACCTGCCGGCGGTGCGCTCAGCCTCAGTCGGTGTCTGGGTGGGCGTGGGTTCACGCGACGAGGGCGCCACGGTGGCCGGGGCCGCGCACTTCCTGGAGCATCTGCTGTTCAAGTCGACGCCGACACGCACCGCGGTGCAGATCGCGCAGGCGATGGACGCTGTGGGCGGTGAGCTCAACGCCTTCACCGCCAAAGAGCACACCTGCTACTACGCGCATGTGCTCGACAGTGACCTGGCGCTGGCCGTCGACCTGGTCGCCGACGTGGTGCTCAACGGACGCTGCCTGGCCGACGACGTCGAGCTGGAACGCGACGTGGTGCTGGAAGAGATCGCGATGCGCGACGACGACCCCGAGGACGCGCTCGGAGATCTGTTCCTGGATGCGATGTTCGGCGATCACCCGGTCGGTCGTCCGGTGATCGGCACCGCACAATCGGTGTCGGCGATGACTCGCTCTCAGCTGCGCTCATTTCATGCCCGGCGCTACACGCCCGAGCGGATGGTGGTCGCGGTGGCCGGCAACGTCGACCATGACGACGTGGTGGCGCTGGTGCGAGAACATTTCGGGCCGCGCCTGGTGCGGGGACGGCGTCCGGTGGCGCCGCGCAAGGGCACCGGACGGGTCGTCGGGCGGCCCCGGTTGGCGGTGACTAACCGGGAGGCCGAGCAAACCCATCTCTGTCTGGGAGTGCGTGCGCCGGGCCGGCATTGGGAGCATCGCTGGGCGCTGTCGGTGCTGAACACCGCCCTGGGCGGCGGCCTGAGTTCCCGTTTGTTCCAACAGATCCGCGAATCCCGCGGCTTGGCGTACTCGGTCTATTCGTCGCTGGACATCTTCGCCGACAGCGGTGCGCTGTCGGTGTATGCCGCCTGCTTGCCGGAACGTTTCGGCGAAGTGGTGCGGGTGACCACCGACGTGCTCGATGCCGTGGCACGCGACGGCATCACCGAATCCGAGTGCCGGATCGCCAAAGGTTCACTGCGCGGCGGACTGGTGCTGGGCTTGGAGGATTCCGGCTCACGGATGAACCGCATCGGGCGCAGCGAACTGAACTTCGGCGAGCACCGCAGCATCGAACGAACGCTGCACGAGCTGGACAAAGTCACCCTCGACGAGGTCAATGCGGTGGCCCGCAGGCTGCTGAACAAACCCCACGGCGCGGCTGTTCTCGGTCCGCACAAGTCGAAACGATCTCTGCCACAGCAGCTTCGGGCAATAGTACGGTAGCGCCATGGTACTGGGCTTCTGGGATCTCGAGGTGCCAGTGGTCGGTGCGCCGATGGCCGGCGGTCCCGGTACACCGGCGCTGGCTGCGGCGGTCTCGAATGCGGGCGGCATGGGGTTCGTCGCCGCGGGCTACCTGAGCCCGGAGCGGTTCGCCGATGACATCGCAGCCGCCCGCGCGGCGACCAGCGGTCCCATCGGGGTCAACCTGTTTGTTCCGCAACCCAGCGCCGCCGACTATGTGCAACTGGACCACTACGCGGACCAACTCGACGAACTGGCCGAGCACTACGAGGTCGAGGTGGGCCGGCCCCGGTTCGGCGACGACGACAACTGGCAGCGCAAGCTCGAAGTCGTGGCCGACGTACGGCCCGAGGTGGTGTCGTTCACCTTCGGCGCCCCGCCGCCCGATGTTCTGCGGTGGTTCGGTGCGCTGGGCATCGTGCTGCTGATCACGGTGACGTCGGCCTACGAGGCAGGCGTCGCCATTGCCGCAGGAGCGGATGGCTTGGTGGTGCAGGGCCCGGACGCCGGCGGTCACCGTGGCACGTTCGCGCCGGACATGCAGCCCGGCCGCGAGTCGCTGGACGAACTGCTGGGCCGCATCAGCGCCGCCCACCACGTCCCGCTCATCGCCGCGGGCGGCCTGGGCGGCGCCGAGGATGTCGCCAGGGTTCTGCAGAGCGGAGCGGTGGCCGCTCAAGTCGGGACCGCGTTGCTGCTGTCCGACGAAGCCGGGACCAATAGCGCTCATCGCACCGCGCTGCAGAACCCCCAGTTCGGCAAGACGTTGGTGACCCGAGCGTTCTCCGGACGGTATGCGCGCGGCTTGGAGAACGATTTCACTCGGCTGCTCGACGACGTTGCGCCGCTGGGCTATCCCGAGGTCAACCACATGACATCGCCGATTCGCAAGGCAGCGGTCGCCGCCGATGATCCGCACGGGACAAACCTCTGGGCGGGAACGGCTTTCGCCTCGGCCCGTCCCGGGCCGGCCGCGGATATCGTCGCGTCCCTCGCCGCCGGTTGATCGATGAGCAGCTGAGCGGAGCTATCATCGCCGGATGAGCGAATCCGGCCCGCCGTCGGTCACGGCCAGTGTGCACATCAACGCCGACGCCGATGCGGTATATGCACTTGTCACCGATCTGGCGACGTTGGCGTCGATGGCTGAGGAGACCGTCGCGATGCGGTGGCGCAAAGGCGACGCGGTCCGACCGGGTGCCGTGTTCACCGGACGCAACCAGAGCGGCAACCGCCGCTGGAGCACCACCTGCACGGTGACCGACGCCGAGCCGGGCCGGCGATTTGCATTCGATGTGCGTTCGACTGGCATCCCGGTAGCGCGGTGGTGTTACGACTTCAACGCGGTCGAGGGGGGTTGCCACGTCACCGAGAGCACGTGGGACCGCCGGCCAGGATGGTTTCGCAAAGTTGCCGGCCTGGCCACCGGCGTCAGCGACCGCGCGTCGGTCAACGCCGATCACATCCGGCTGACGCTGCAGCGCCTCAAAGAGCGCGCGGAAACCGGTTAACGCAGTATCTCCCGCCGCGACGGAATCACCGTTAACATATGGCTGTCGTTGCCCTCGGCGGGAAGGGGTAGATGTGCTCACCGTGCTCGAGCGGGTCTTGGATTTTCGGCTCACCTTCGTCGAACTCGTCTGCATCGCAGTGCTGTTGGCTGTGCCGTACCTGGCGATCGGTATTGCCTGGGCCAGTACGCACAGCGCTCATTTCGAGCAGCTGCAGGGGTTGGACCTGACGGCGTCGGTGCTCGGGTCGATCCTGTTGTGGCCGGTGCTCGGCTTTAGCGGCGTCTGCCACGCCTGAGCGCCGATGTTGCTCACCCTGGTGCGCCGGCTGATGCACTACCCGATCAGCATCGGGGCGCTCGTCGAGGTCGCGCTGTTGTGCGCAATCCCCTATCTGATCGTCGGCGCAATCGTCGCCGGCACCTACAGTGAGGGTCTGCGCCAGGCGCAGGTCGAGCAGGGCACCGACGGGTTGATCGCGCTGATGGCATCGATCATCTCCTGGCCGGTGCTGCTGTTCGCCCACTCCTGCACGCTGTGACGGGGCCAGGTCAGGCTTCGTCGTCGTCGTTGAAGAACCGTTCGGGATGGTGATAGTCGTTGGTTCTGGGTTGGCCGTGGTCGAGCTTGGGTGGTGGAATCCATTGAGTGGCACCGTTAGCGAGATTGACTGTGTGCCAGCCTCTTTCGGCAAGGTCATTGTCGGATTTGCAGGCTAGGGTCAGGTTGTCGATATCGGTGTTGCCGCCGCTGGCCCAGCTGGTTATGTGGTGGACTTCGCTGAAGTGGCCGGGCATGTCGCAGCCCGGACGGGTACAGCCACGATCTCTCGCATACAGCACGACGCGTTGATCCGGTGATGCTATTCGCCGCGTTCGACCCAGATACAGCGGCCGGCTCTGGTGGTCGTCGAACACGGCCAGGTAGTGGTAGGCGTGGCTGGCCATCCGGATCAGGTCCCGCATGGGCAGTAGCGTGCCGCCCGCGGTGACGGCATGGCCGCTGCCCGCATTGAGCTCCTTGAGAGTGGTGGACACGATCACGGTGACCGGCAAGCCGTTATGCACACCAAGTTTGGGGTCACCGAGCTGACCGCGCACCAAAGCATTGAGCGCGTCGTGTTGGCGCTGGGCGTGGCTGCGCAGATCCCGGGCCGCCACATCCGCAGTGGGTTGTCCGTCGATGCACGGGGCAAAGTCGTCGGGATTGCACGTGCCGGGGGCGGCGAAGCGAGCGAACCACGCTTCGAGATTGGCGCGCAGTTCCGGGGTGGCAATCAGTTTGGCGATGCTCATGCCGTCGCGGCGTTGGCCGCACCAAGTGAATCCGCGTTGGCGGGCGCGGTCCTCATCAGAGAACTTGCCGTCGGGATTGATCAGCGTTGCGCAGCGGTTGGCGACCTTCTCCAGCTGGTCGGGCCGCAGCAAGGTCGCCTGTTCGGCGAGAAAGCGTTCGGCTTGTTCGACGGTTTCCGGCGGGGTGGCCTCCGGCAGGTCGCGGATGAAGGTCTGAATCACCCGCAGATGCTGTTGGTCGAGCTGCCCGTCGCGCCACGCTTGAGCGGTGCCGGGCAATTCGGGCGGCAACGGCTGGCCGGTCAGGATGACCCGCGGGGCCAGTTGCTGCGCATCCCGTAACCGGCGACGCGCCTCGGCGGGGCTGATGCGCAACCAGTCGGCCACCACCTTGGGCGCCGGGCCGCCGATCTCGGCCAAGTCCTCCTCGGCAAGGCCGGCGATCAGATCGTGGCTGCTCACTACCTGGGAGCGGCGCGCGGTTTCCAATCGCTGCAAGACGCGCAGCCGTATCGCCGGCTCGTACTTGCCGAAGTCGAGTGCATCGATCCCCTCCACCGCCGCGTCCAGCGCGTCAAGGCGCGCGGCCACCGCCGGGGGTAGAGAATCGCAACCCGAATCCATGGTCGAAAGCTATCCATGCGGACCGACATGGATTCTGCGCGTTCTGTTCAACTACCGGCTCGAATTCCTCCGCTGTGGATAAACCTCTAACTGTGGATTAACGGGGGGCGCCGGGGGGTGACCGTGACCCGAGCGTGCCGCGGCGTACAACCACGCACGTTCGCGCGAAAAGCAATCCCGGCTAGGGTTGTGACCATGCGGGTAGGAGTGCTGGGGGCCAAAGGCAAAGTCGGTGCGACGATGGTGCAGGCGGTGCAGGCCGCTGACGACCTGACCTTGTCCGCTGAGGTGGATGCCGACGAGCCGCTGAGCCTGCTGACCGACAGCCAAACCGAGGTCGTCATTGACTTCACCCATCCTGACGTCGTGATGGACAACCTGAAGTTTTTGATAGACAACGGGATTCACGCCGTTGTCGGCACCACCGGCTTCACCGACGAGCGACTCCAACAGGTCCGGTCGTGGCTGGCCGCCAAACCGGGGACCGCGGCGATCGTCGCGCCCAATTTCGCGATCGGGGCGGTGCTGAGCATGCATTTCGCTAAGCAGGCCGCACCGTTCTACGACTCGGTCGAGGTCATTGAACTGCATCACCCGCATAAGGCCGATGCGCCGTCGGGCACTGCGGCGCGCACTGCCGAATTGATCGCCCAGGCACGAAAAGACTTGCCGCCCAATCCCGATGCCACCAGCACCAGCCTGCCCGGAGCGCGCGGCGCTGACGTCGACGGTGTCCCGGTGCATTCGGTGCGGCTGGCCGGCCTGGTCGCTCACCAGGAGGTATTGTTCGGCACCGCGGGAGAGACGTTGACGATCCGCCACGACAGCATCGACCGCACTTCGTTTGTGCCGGGCGTACTGTTGGCGGTCCGCCGCGTCGCCGAACACCCGGGTCTGACCATCGGCATCGAATCGCTACTCAACGTGCAATGACCACCGCCGTGCGCCTGCAGCTGTTGATCGCGTTCATGTGCGCGGCGCTGCTGGTCTACCTCGCGCTGCTGGCCCGCACCGCTGTCGTAATGATCGGCTCCGGCCGCGCCGCGGCCATCGGCCTGGGAGTGGCGCTGTTGGTCCTGCCCGTCATCGGTCTGTGGGCGATGGTCGCCACCCTGCGCGCCGGGTTCGCACATCAGAAGTTGGCCCGGCTCATCGCCGAGGACGGACTGGAACTCGACGTCAGCACGCTACCGCGGCGGCCGTCTGGCCGCATCGAGCGGCAGGCCGCCGACCGGCTATTCGAATCGGTGCGCACCGAGTTGCACGACGATCCGGACAACTGGCGGCGCTGGTACCGGCTGGCCCGCGCCTACGACTACGCCGGTGATCGCGCCCGCGCCCGGGAGGCCATGAAGAAGGCCGTCGAGCTGCAGAGGCGGCGATGAGCACAACGCTGTTGATCGTCCACCACACGCCATCGCCGCATTGCCAGGAGATGTTCGAGGCCGTGCTGGCCGGCGCCACCGATCCCGAGATTGAAGGTGTGGAGGTTGTGCGGAGGCCGGCGCTCACGGTCTCGCCGACCGACATGTTGGAGGCCGACGGCTACCTGCTGGGGAGTCCGGCCAACCTCGGCTACATGAGCGGCGCGCTCAAACATGCCTTTGACGTCTGCTACTACCCCATCCTGGACGCCACCGGCGGGCGACCGTACGGGCTGTTCCTGCACGGCAATC
This sequence comes from Mycobacterium sp. NGS62, assembly GCF_059812285.1. Classification (NCBI taxonomy): domain Bacteria; kingdom Bacillati; phylum Actinomycetota; class Actinomycetes; order Mycobacteriales; family Mycobacteriaceae; genus Mycobacterium; species Mycobacterium sp. NGS62. Next base: position 646,412 of record NZ_JCALCK010000002.1, read on the forward strand.
AGGGCACCGAAGGGGCCGAAAAGGGTGTCGACTCCATCACCACCGGGCTCGGCTGGGTGAAAGCCGCTGAGACAGTGGTGGTGTCGGGGAAGCCAACCAAAGACGACCTTGAAGCGTGCTGGAACCTTGGGGCCACCGTTGCCGCGACCCTGATGGGCTGAGTGGCCACGGCCACGCGGCGAAGTCGCACCCCAGGGCTACTTAGGGAGAAGCGAACGAACGAGTCGACGTGGTCCCAACGGCCGGAGCATGTAGCTGGCCGGCCGCGGCCTGACTCGTAGCGGCCACCAGAACCATCGTCCGAGCAGCGCCGCGATCGACGGCGTCATCAAGGAGCGCACGATCAGGGTGTCGAACAGCAGGCCCAGACCGATCGTGGTGCCGGCCTGGCCGATCGAGCGGAGGTCACTGGCGGCCATCGACATCATCGTGAAGGCGAACACCAGGCCCGCGGCCGTCACGACACCACCGGTCTCGCCCATCGAGCGGATGATGCCAGTCTTCAGTCCCGCACCGATCTCCTCCTGGAACCGTGACACCAGCAACAAGTTGTAGTCCGATCCCACGGCCAGAAGAATGATCAACCCAAACACCGGTGCGATCCAGTTCAGCTCTAAGCCAAAGAGGTGTTGCCACACCAACACCGACAGACCGAAAGCGGCACCCAGCGACAACAGTACTGTCCCGACGATCGCCATGGACGCGACCAGGGCCCGTGTGATGAGTACCATGACGACGAAAATCAATGTCAGAGCCGCTATTCCGACGATCAGCAGGTCATATTGGGAGCCGGCCTGGATGTCGCGGTAGACCGCTGCCGTTCCGGCCAGGTAGAACTTGGCGCCAGTGAGCGTCGTGCCCTTCACCGCTTGGTGCGCGGCGTTGAGCGCCGGTTTGACCGCAGCAATGCCGGCCGGAGTCGCCGGGTCCGTGTCGTGGGTGATGATGAACCGGGCAGCTTTGCCATCCGGTGACAAGAACAGCTTTAACCCGCGCTGAAAGTCCGGGTTTTGAAAGGCTTCCGGAGGCAAATAGAAGTAATCGCCACTCTTGGACGCGTCGAAGGCCTGGCCCATCGCGCTCGCTGTATCGGTCATCTGAGCCATTTGCGTGACCAGGCCCGAGAAGCTGCTGTGCATTGTGAGCAGGGTGCTCTGCATCGACTTTGCGACGGCGATGATGGGCGGAAACTCGGCGAGCATCTCGGGCAATAGTGCGTCGACGTTGTTCAGGTCCATGATCAGCGTGCTCATATTCTCGCTGAACTTGTCCACGCCGTCGATTGCCTCGAACGCCGATCTGGTCGCGGAGCATACCGGGATGTTGAAACAGTGCGGTTCCCAGTACAAGTAGCTGCGGAGCGGCCTGGCGAAGTCGTCGAAATCCGCGAGATGGTCCCGCATCTCATCCAGAGTGGCCTGCATGGTCTGCATGTCACCGACCATGTGATGGGTCGTGCTGCTCATTTGTTCGAGCAAGCCTCGCACACGTTCCATTGAGTTGATGATGGCGCCGAGATCGTCGCTCATCTTGAGCATGTCGGCCGTTCGATCCCTCATGAACTGAAGGTTCTGCTGGATCGGAATCGATTGAGCGCTTATCTGAAACGGTATCGATGTGTGCTCGATCGGTCCGCCCAACGGGCGCGTGATGCTTTGCACCATGGCGATTCCCGGCGAGCGAAACACATCTTTGGCGATCCTGTCGAGGATGATCATGTCACCGCTATTTCGCATGTCGTGGTCGCTCTCGACCATCAGGATGTCGGGATTCATTGTCGCGGCGCTGAAATGACGCTCGGCGGCGGCATACCCGATGTTTGATGGCAGGTCAGACGGTATGTAGAAGCGGTCGTTGTAGCTGACCTTCATGCTCGGCATGATCAGGATGCCGATGATCGCGATGACGAGGGAGGTGGCGAACACCGCGCCGGGCCAACGCACCGCAGCGGTGCCGACCCGTCGCCAACCGTGAACTTTTACCACCTTTTTCGGGTCGAGCAGACCGAATCGACTGGCCACGGCTACGACGGCCGGCGCTGCGGTCATCGCCCCCGCAACGACGACGAGCAAACCCAACGCCGACGGAATTCCCAGCGCCTTGAAGTACGACAATCGCGCCAGGTGCAGGCAGAAGGTCGCTCCGGCGATCGTCAGACCCGAACCCACAATGATGTGAGACGTACCGCGAAACATGGAGTAATAGGCCGTTTCTCGGTCTTGACCGGCCTGGCGAGCCTCCTGGTAGCGACCGATCAGAAAAATCGCGTAGTCGGTTCCCGCCGCGATCGCCAGCGAGGACAGCATGGCGACGACGAACGTCGAGAATCCCAACAAGCCGGCGTTCCCAAGCAGCGCGACAAGCCCTCTGGCGGTACCCATCTCGAAGCCGACCATGACGAGCACCAGCAGCACGGTGCTGATCGAGCGATAGGCGATGAAGAGCATGATTATGATGACCACGCCGGTCACGCCCATCATTGTGAACATGCTCTTATCGGCAGCTTCGTTCATGTCGGTTGTCAGCGCAGCCGGACCGGTAACGTATACCTGCAGACCGCTCGGGGGCCCGGACCGGTCGACAATGTCCCGCACTGCCTTGATCGACTCGTTACCCAGCGTGCTGCCCTGGTCGCCGGCCAGATTGAGTTGGACGTAGGCGGCTTTGCCGTCTCGGCTCTGCACGCCATCGGCGGTCAGCGGGTCTCCCCAGACGTTCTGGACATGTTGCACGTGCTTGGAGTCAACCCGCAGTTTCTGCACCAGCTCGTCGTAATAGCGGTGCGCCTCCTCCGCGAGCGGGCGATCGCCTTCCAGGATGATCATCGCGATGCTGTCGGAGTCCGACTCGTGAAAAGTGTTGCCAATGCGCTTGGCTGCGATCATTGCCGGAGCATCTTGCGGCGACATCGTGACCGCATGGTCACGCGCGACCGATTCGATCGGCGGCACGAAAACGTTGAGGGCGACCGTCAGGAGTAGCCATGCCACCAGGATCGGCACAGCGAACCTGCGGACGAACCGCATGTATTTCGGACGGGCCTGGTTGTCAGCGTTCATGCGGCCTTCACCAGACAAGACGTTTGTGCGTGGTGGCCGGTCGAGGACCGTTGGTCCTTGACCTCGTCGTTGACGACGATGCGACACCCGATGTCGTCGCTGTCGCCCTGTGCTACGACGCTGGCGATCACCGCCGGCACGGTCGTGGTGATCGTGAAGGTCCAGGGCAGGGTAGTGAAGTCCGTGTGTTCCGGTTGGGCCGTCACATCTAGGTAGCTCACGCTCCCTGTTGTCCCGCTGGGGCCGTAAATCTCGTAGGTAACCCGCTTGACGTGGGACGCCTTGAGTGGCGCCGCGCTGCTGCCGGTCGCGGAGAAGATTTCGTCAGACCCGAAAACGCCGCGAAGCCGGTCGACGGCAACACCGCCGAGGGCAACTGCCGCCACCACAACGACTGGTACCCAAGCCCGTCTCAAAAAAGTCAGCATCGGGATCTCCCTTCGGCAGGTTTCGTCGCCAGCATATACCCTAGGGGGTATGGTATAAAGGAACCATGGCAATCGAAGAGAACCGCACCGCATCACAGAGGGCCGATGCCGCCGGATACGACCCGGGCGATATCGACGCCGTCCTTGCCCGGTTACGTCGAGCCCACGGTCAGCTTGGGGGCGTCATCTCGATGATCGAACAGGGGCGCAGCTGTAAAGACGTCGTCACCCAACTGGCCGCGGTGTCGCGGGCACTGGATCGCGCCGGCTTCAAGATCATCGCCTCGGGTCTGCGCGACTGCATCACGCGGTCAGACGCTTCACCTGCTGACCGGCTGTCGATCGATGAATTGGAAAAACTATTTCTGAGCCTGGCCTGATACCCGGGCGTGCGAAAGAAGGGAAGACAGGTGGTACCCGCCGAAAGTCGCCGAGCCGAATCGAAGGTGACGCTGTGGTTAGACCCGGTGTGTCCATTCTCGTGGAACACCGCACGGTGGCTGCGTATCGCCGCCGAGAAGACCGGCTTAGCTGTCGATTTGCGACTGATGAGCTTGGCAGTCCTCAACGAGGGACGAGAACTCCCACCCCCACAACAGGCCCGCATGCGCGACTCGCAACGAGCTGGCCGGCTGATGGCTGCCATAGCGCCTGAACAGAACGCCGGCGGGTGGAGCGCCGCATATTTCGCCTTCGGTGAGCGCTACTTCGACCGATCCGAACCCCTCGACGACAGCCTCGTCGCCCACGTGCTGGCAACGGTGGGTAGCGCCGCCGAGCCCGATGCAGATGCGTCCCTCGACGAACTGGTACGACGTTCGCACGAGGCAGGTCAGGAAGCGCTCGGTGAGACCGGCGGCAGCCCGATTCTGCGGATCGGTGAGCGTGCCTTCTTCGGGCCGGTCTTGACCGGACTGCCCGATGAGACGGTGGCGACCGCGTTGTTCGATGCAGTCGCCACTTTGGCCGCCGTCGACCAGTTCACCCAGCTGCAACGGCCCCGTCCTTAACTAATTTTGGGTAGTCCGGAAGCGAGATGAGGAGGAACACAATGACGCCAGGGTTGAGCACCACGTTGCACACCTCGTTCGAGGAGGCGGTGAAACGGACCACCGACGCGCTCGCTGAGCAGGGTTTTGGCGTGCTGACGACCATCGACGTCAAAGCCACCCTGAAAAAGAAGCTGGGCGAGGATATGGAGAATTATCTGATCCTGGGAGCCTGCAACCCGACGCTGGCACATCGCGCCCTGGGCGTCCACCGCCAGATCGGCCAATTGCTGCCATGCAACGTGGTGGTGCGAACCGATCGTGACGGCGCAGACGACGCCGTTCTTGTTGAAGCGATGGATCCGCAAGTCATGGTCCAGGTAACCGGCGAACCGGGTGCTCTGCAGGAGGTCGCAGACCAGGCCACCGCCAAACTGCAAGCTGCCATCGGCGCGCTTGAGCAACCAACTCCCGCGCGCTGATCCGCTGGGCGCTGAAACGCGCCGGATCAAGCGCGGCGAGTGCTGTACTGGTGTCCGGTGCGGCCGTTGGACGACTACACCGACCCGGCACGTCGAGGCCGATCGGTGACGTCAGCTCCTGACCCGAGCGACGATGCGGTGACGAAGAACCGGAAGGAAACGGTGATGGCTTCAGCGAGCGCGGTGACTGAGATTCCACGTGACCACAGCCCCTTCTCGACGACGGGGGTCTCCCGCGACTCAACCGGCGTCCCGCGCTATGACGAGTTACCGGCCACGCTGCTGGACATGCTTGCCGAGCATGTCCAAACCCGGCCCGACAGCGAGGCGTTGGTCGAGGTGGGCTCCGATCGTTTGACCTACCGGCAGTTGTGGGATCGCGCGGCCCGGGTGGCCGGCGGGCTGCGGGCCGGTGGGCTGCGGCGAGGTGACCGCGTCGCGCTGCGTTATCCCGCGGGCATCAATTGGGTGCTTGCGTTCTGGGGCACGGTGATGGCCGGCGGGGTGGCAGTGCCGGTGAACACCCGGTCGGCCCGGCCCGAGGTTGAATTCGTCGTGTCCGACGCCGGCGCCCAGCTGGATTTGGTCGACACGCCGTTACCCGACGGCGAACCCTATGTGGTCGACGGGCTCGAGCGCCGCGACATCGCGGCGATCTTCTACACCTCGGGAACCACCGGACGTCCCAAAGGTGTACCAACGACTCACGAGGCATTCCTGACCAACGCCGAGAACATGATTCGGTGCCTGGGGCAGCCGCGCGACCTCGGTGAGGAGTTGCGCACGCTGATCTCGGTGCCGCTGTTTCACGTGACCGGCTGCAACTCCCAACTGCTGTTCGCCGGGTATGTCGGCGGCGCGTCGGTCATCATGCCCGCGCTGAACCTGGCCCAGCTGGTCACCGTGCTTTCGGCCGAGCGCATCTCATCCCTGGTGACCGTGCCGGCCGTGTACGCATTATTGTTGCGGCACAGTGACTTCGCAGCATCGGATGTCTCCAGCGTCCGTTGGGTCGGTTACGGGGGCGCGCCGATTGCGCCGTCGTTGGTCAGGTCGGTGAAGCAGGCGTTCCCGCAGGCCACCGTGTTCAACGGGTACGGCATGACCGAAACCGCCTCGCTGATGACCGTGCTACCCGACGACGACGCCGTCGAGCACGCCGACTCGGTCGGGTATGCGGTGCCCTCGGTTGACCTCGGCGTGGTCCGCTATGGCGATGATCCGGCCGTGGGTGAGTTGGTCGCGCGCGGCGCCAACGTGACGGACGGCTACTGGGACCGGCCGGACGCCACCGCGGCCACGATCGTCGACGGCTGGCTGCACACCGGTGATGTAGTCCGGGTTGACGATGCGGGCCGAGTGCACATCGTCGACCGGCTCAAGGACATCATCAACCGCGGTGGCGAGAACGTCTCCAGCGTCGAAGTCGAGGCGGTATTGCTGTCGGCACCCGGCGTCGCTGACGCCTGCGTGCTGGCGGTCCCCGACGAGGTCATGGGGGAGAAGGTCGGCGCCGTGTTGGTCGGCGAGCAGATCGACGTGGCAGCGGTGCTGGACTACTGCCGCGAACAGCTTGCCGACTTCAAGATTCCGCAATACGTGACGGTGGCCGGCGAGCCACTGCCGCGTAATCCGGGTGGCAAGCTGCTCAAGGGCCAGTTGCGCGAACACGTGCAGTGGGGCGCTGCGCTGCGATGACCGTGCTGATCGCCAACCGCGGCGAAATCGCGCTCCGGATCATCCGCACCGCAACCGAATTGGGTATCGGCACCGTCGCGGTCTATGCCGAAGACGATGCCGACAGCCCGCATGTGCATGCCGCCGATGAAGCGATCGGACTGTCCGGCAGCGGGCCCGCGGCCTACCTGGATCACGCCGCGGTCCTGGCGGCGGCCAAGCAGTCCGGCGCGGCGCTGATTCACCCCGGCTACGGGTTCCTCAGTGAGAACGCCGCATTCGCGCGCGCCTGCGCTGCGGCAGGGTGCACATTCGCCGGGCCCGATGCCGATCTGCTGGAGTTGTTCGGCAACAAGACTGCAGCCCGCAACGCCGCGGCCGCGGCCGGGATTCCGGTGCTGGCCGGCACCGACGGGCCCAGCAGCCTGGACGACATTCGTCGGTTCTTCGCTGCCCAAGCCGAAGCGATAGTGATCAAGGCCTTAGCCGGCGGCGGAGGCCGGGGAATGCGAATCGTACGCCGCCGAGAGGACATCGACGACGCGTACCGCCGCTGCGCTGCCGAGGCGCAACTCGGCTTCGGCAACCCGGCTGTGTTCGCCGAGGTGTTGTTCGACGGCGCACGCCATATCGAAGTACAGATCGCGGCGACACCGGACCACGCACGTGCACTGGGGGACCGAGACTGCAGTATCCAGCGGCGCTACCAGAAGCTCGTCGAAATCGCTCCGGCGCAGGGCCTCTCGACGTCACTGCGAAGCGAGCTGCACTGCGCGGCAGCGCGGCTGTGCGCTCAGGTGCGTTACCGCGGACTGGCCACGGTCGAATTCCTGGTCACAGGCGAACGGTTTGTGTTTCTCGAGGTCAACCCGCGCCTGCAGGTCGAGCACACCGTCACCGAGGAAGTCACCGGGATCGACCTGGTCGCCCTGCAGTTGGCGATCGCAGACGGCGCGACGCTCGACGAACTCGAATTGCCGGCCGGAATCGACGGAGTCGACGTGGTGGCCGAACCTGCTGCGACTCGCGGCATCGCGATCCAAACTCGGGTCAACATGGAGACTTTTGCATCCGACGGGTCGGTGCTGCCCGCGGCCGGCACCCTGTCGGTGTTCTCGCCGCCGAGTGGGCCCGGGGTGCGTGTTGACACCTACGGTCGTCCCGGGCTGACCCCGAGCCCGGCCTACGACTCGCTGCTGGCCAAAGTGATCACCCATGTGCACGGGTCGTCTTTCGCTGCGGCGCTGCGCAAAGCGCAGACGGCGCTGGGCGAATTCGGCATTGAAGGCATCCGCACCAATATCGCGTTCCTGCAGGAGTTACTGGCGGACAGTCAGATTCAGACCGGTATAGTGACGACGGGCTTTGTCGACGAGAAGCTTCCTACGTTGGCGGGAGCCATCATCGGTCAACCCCAAACCCCGACTGCGCCGCTTGAGTTGTACCCCGGTGAAGAGGCGCTGCGGGCCCAACTCGCCGGCACCGTCGTGGAGATCGCACCCGAAGGCGTGGACTTGGCAGCCGGGACGCAGTTGGTGGTACTTGAAGCGATGAAGATGCAGCACGTGCTCACCGCACCGGATGCGGTGCACACCGTGCGCAACCTGGTGGCGCCCGGACAGGTCGTGGGCACCGGAGACCCGTTGGTGGTTTTCAGCCGCACCGCCGCCGGTGCCGAAGGCCAAGCGGCCGCTGAACTCGACTTGGACCGCGGCCGCGGCGATCTCGACGAGGTCCGTCGCCGCCACCTGCTCACCCTGGATGAGGGTCGGCCGGCCGCGGTGTCCAAACGGCGCAGCCAGAATCGCCGCACCGCCCGGGAAAACATCACCGACCTGGTGGATCCGGGCAGCTTCGTGGAATACGGCGGGCTAGCGGTTGCCGCGCAGCGCAGCCGGCGATCCGAGGAGGATCTGATTGCCAATACGCCCGCGGACGGTTTGGTGGCGGGTCTGGCCACAATCGGCGGGGGCGAGGCGGTGGTGGTGTCCTATGACTACACCGTGCTCGCCGGCACCCAGGGCATGCGCAATCACGCGAAGACCGACCGCGTCTTCGATTTGGCGGCCCGCAAGCGCATTCCGGTGGTGTTGTTCGCCGAGGGCGGCGGCGGTCGGCCCGGTGACACCGACGTGGCCAACATCGCCGGCCTGGACGTGCCGACCTTCCGCGCGCTCGGCGCGCTGAGCGGCCGGGTGCCGCTGGTGTCCATCGTCTCGGGACGCTGCTTCGCCGGCAACGCCGCGCTGGCCGGAACTTGCGATGTGATCATCGCGACCCCGGACGCCAACATCGGCATGGGCGGCCCGGCGATGATCGAAGGTGGCGGGCTCGGCGTCTACCGGCCGGAGGACATCGGACCGATCGACGTGCAGCGGCGCAACGGGGTGGTCGGACTGGCCGCCCGCGACGAGGCGCATGCGGTAGCCCTGGCCAAGCAGTATCTGTCCTACTTTCAGGGCAGCATCGACGGCTGGGCGGCGCCGGACCCGCGCCTGGCTCGACATGTGGTGCCGCAGAACCGGTTACGAGCCTACGACGTGCGCCGGGCCATCGAATCCGTTGTCGACGTGGATTCGGTGCTGGAGGTGCGGCCGGACTACGGCGTCGGAGTGGTCACCGCGCTGGTGCGTGTCGAGGGCGCACCGTTCGGGCTGCTGGCGAACAGCAGCCATCATCTCGGCGGCGCCATCGACGCAGAGGCGGCCGACAAGATCGCCGACTTTTTGATCGTGTGCGAATCGTTTGGCCTGCCGATAATCTCGCTCTGCGATACGCCGGGATTCATGGTTGGGCCGGACGCGGAAAGGGAAGCTGCGGTGCGGCGGTTCAGCCGGCTGTTCGTGCACGGCGCACGTTTGACCGTCCCGTTTGGAATGATCATCCTGCGCAAAGGTTACGGGTTGGGGGCGATGGCGATGGCAGGCGGATCATTCCATGCGCCGGAGTTCACCGTGGCCTGGCCGACCGGCGAGATCGGCGGGATGGGATTGGAAGGCGCAGTGCGGTTGGGCTTCAGCAAGGAGCTGGCGGCCGTCGCCGATCCGGCCGAGCGTCAGAACCTGTTCGACAAACTCGTCGAGGCTGCCTACCAACACGGCAAAGCGCTCACGTCGGCCACCACCTTTGAGCTTGATGACGTGATCGACCCGGCGGATTCGCGGGCATGGATCATGAGATTGGTCCGCCGTTGACGAAAGGATGGTGCGTGTGAAAGTTGACCACAAGGTCGCGATCGTCACCGGCGGTGGCGGCGGCATCGGCGGCGCGCTGGCGGCAAAGCTGGCGCAACAGGGCGCGCGGGTTGTCGTCGCGGATTTGGATCCCGCTGCCGCGGCGGGGGTGGTTGAACAGATCAACGCCGAGCGTTCGGGCGCGGCCGTCAGTGCGGGTGCAGACGCCTCCGACGTCGCCGAGATCCGCAAGCTGATCGCATTGGCCCGAAGCGAATTCGGGCCGGTGGATCTGTATTTCGCGAACGCCGGCATTACCGGTGCCCCGGGACTGGACCTCAGTGAGGACGAGTGGGACCGGTCCATCGACGTCAATCTGCGTGCGCACATCCGCGCTGCCCAACTGCTGATACCCGAGTGGATCGAACGCGGTGAGGGTTACTTCGTCAGCACCGCGTCGGCGGCGGGGCTGCTCACCCAACTGGGCTCGGCCGCCTACTCGGTCACCAAACACGCCGCCGTGGGTTTCGCCGAGTGGCTGAACATCACCTACGGCGACCAAGGGGTTCGGGTGAGTTGTCTGTGTCCGATGGGCGTGAACACCAAGCTGCTGTACTCCGGCGAACGATCCGGCGACCCGCTCGGGGACCTCGCCACCCGGGCGGTGACCACCGCCGGTGACGTGCTGGAGCCGGCCGTGGTGGCGGACAGCGTGCTGACGGCCATCGACGAGGAACGGTTCTTGATCCTTCCGCATCCGCAGGTGCTGGACATGTACCGCCAGAAGGGCGCCGACTACGACCGCTGGCTGTACGGCATGCGCCGTTACCAGCGCAGCCTGCAGAGGGAGCCGCGATGACTGACCTCACCGGCAAAACTGCGATCGTCACCGGCGCCTCCCGCGGAATCGGGCTGGCCGTCGCGCAGCGGTTGGCCGATGGCGGCGCGAACGTCGTGCTCACTTCTCGCAAGCAGGAAAGCGCGGAGGCAGCAGCTGCACAGGTGGGCGCCAACGCCGTCGGCGTCGCGGCCCACGCTGTCGACGAAGACGCGGCGCGGCACTGTGTGGACCTCACGCTCGACCGCTTCGGCAGCATCGACATTTTGGTCAACAACGCCGGAACCAATCCCGCCTACGGCCCGCTGATCGACCAGGACCACGCCCGCTTCGCCAAGGTCTTCGACGTGAACCTGTGGGCGCCGCTGCTGTGGACCTCGCTGGCCGTCACAGCGTGGATGGGCGAACACCACGGCGCGGTCGTCAACACCGCGTCGATCGGCGGTCTGCATCACGCGCCGAACATGGGCATGTACAACGCCACCAAGGCCGCGCTGATCCACGTGACCAAGCAACTGGCGCTGGAGCTTTCACCGCGGATCCGGGTCAATGCGGTGTGCCCCGGCGTGGTCCGCACCCGGCTGGCCGAGGTGCTGTGGAAGGACCACGAAGACGCTCTATCGGCGTCGACTCCGCTAGGACGCGTCGGCGAGCCTGTCGACGTGGCGGCCGCAGTCGCGTTCCTGGTGTCGGACCAAGCGAGTTGGATCACCGGCGAGACCATGGTCATCGACGGCGGCACGCTGCTCGGCAACGCACAGGCGTTCCGTGGCTAACGTCTTAGGCGTCGACGCGGCAGCGATCGCTGACTGGTTGACGGAACTCGGGATCGAGTTCAGCCCGCCGCTGAGTTTCGACCGAATTGGGCTCGGGCAGTCGAATTTGACCTATCGGGTGCGCGACGCCCGTGGCGATCGCAGCTGGGTGCTGCGCCGCCCACCGCTGGGGACGTTGCTGGCGTCGGCGCACGACGTCGCCCGCGAGGCGCGGATCCTGTCGGCGCTGCAGGACACCGCGGTGCCGACGCCGGCGGTGTACGGCCTGACTCGGGACATCAATGGTGTTCCGCTGCTGTTAATGGAATTCGTCGACGGCTTGGTGCTGGACCGGATGTCGGTCGCGGAATCGCTGACGCCGCAGCGTCGCCGACAGATTGGGCTGTCAATGGCCAAGACGCTGGCCAAGATCCACGGGGTCGACATCGAGCAGGTCGGCCTCGACGACCTGGCCAGCCACAAGCCGTATGCGCAGCGGCAACTCAAGCGGTGGGCCGGGCAGTGGGAGCTGTCGAAGACCCGGGAGCTGCCCGATCTCGACGACTTGACTCAACGGCTGATCGCCGCGGCGCCCGAGCAACACGAATTGACGTTGGTGCACGGCGATTTCCATCTGCGCAACGTCATCACCTCGCATGTGACCGGGGAAGTCGTGGCCGTCGTGGACTGGGAACTGTCTACCCTCGGCGACCCGCTGGCCGACATGGGCAGCCTGCTGGCGTATTGGCCGGAATCAGCTGCTGAGGATCCCACCGGCGCGTTTGCGGCGGCTGCGCTGGACGGGTTCCCGGACCGCGCCGAGATGGCGCAAGCCTATCTGGCCGAAAACGGCCGCGACGCAACGACACTGAAGTATTGGCATGCGTTGGGCCTGTGGAAGGTTGCGGTCATCGCCGAGGGCGTGATGCGCCGCGCGATGGACGAGCCGCGGAACAAGGCCGCTTCGGGCACCCCGACCGCCGAACGCATCGACGCGCTCGTGCGCAGGGCCCGCGAAGTGGCCGACGACGCCGGCATCTGAACGACGGTCAAGCGCGCGAGACGCGACGGGCGACCTCGCCATACCGCTCGACGCGGTCCGGCTCGGTCAGCGCGTTGTACAGCACGAGCCGGGTCGCGACGTCGGCGTACTTGTCGGTCAACGCGTCGGCCAGCCCGTCCCACGTCGACTCGGTGGCGAAGGCGGCGATGTGCTCGTCGCTGATCTGGGCGGCCATCCCGGCGAAGTCGCCGGCCTTCTGCTTCTCCCGGATCCGGGCAGTGGTGCCCTCGAATCCGGCCTCGTCCCAGATGAACGCGTAATTGGGCGTGCTCCCGTAGAAAGCCATGCTGACGCGCACGCGTTCGCGCTCGGCGTCCCGCTCTTCGTCGTTGTCGCCGACGATCGTCAGCACCGGCACGATCACGGCCACATCCGATGCGCTGCGCCCCGCTTTCGCCGCTCCGGCGGCGATGTTCGGCACGGCGTGCCGGGCCAGGTAGCCGGGCTCGGCGATCGGATGGATGTGCACCCCGTCGGCCACTTCGCCGGCCATTCGCAGCATCCACGGATTCACCGCCGCGATATCCACTTGGGGATCAGGCGCCTCGATGGGCCCGGCGCTCCACTGCGGAGTGATGAAGTCAAGATCGTAGAACTCGCCGTGGTGATCCAGGGTTCCACTGCGAAACGCCGAGAAGCACGCCTTCACGGCGCGCACGTAGTCACGCAGCCGTGGGCCCGGCCGCTCGAAGGCCACGCCGTAGCGCCGCACCACGTGGGTGCGCACCTGAGTGCCCAGACCCAGCCGGAACCTTCCGCCGGATGCTTCCTGAAGCTCCCACGCCGCGGCCGCTGTCACGAACGGACTGCGCGGAAAGGCCACCGCCACGCCCGTGGACAGCTCGAGGCCGGGGGCGGCCTGCGCGGCCATGGCCGCGTTGAGATAGGCCGTGCGGCCCGTCTCGGTGAACAGCAGGCCGGAGAACCCCGCCGATTGGGTTCGCCGGGCGAGCTCCCCGGTTTGGCGCAGCGGGACCGGGCTCGTCATCGCGTCGACGTGCATCTGCGGCGACTACTTGGCTAGCTTGGCGCCGAAGAAGTCCCGCATTGCGGTCCAATGCCGTTCGGCGGCGTCGGCGTCGTACGGCGGGTTGTCCGGGACCGCGAAGCCATGCTCGGCCGGATAGGTCTCGATGGTGTGCTCGACGCCGGCCGCGGTCAGCGCCTTGCCGAGCTCCTCGGCCTGCTGGGGTGTGAACGAGCCGTCGTTCTTGGCGCCGGCCACGTACACCGCCCCCTGGATTTGGTCGGCGAGCAGGTGTGGGCTATCGGGGCTGTCGGTCACCAGCCCGCCGCCGTGAAACGACGCCGCCGCAGCGACCCGTTCCGGTTGACGACCGGCCACCACCACCGACGTGCGGCCGCCCATGCAGTAGCCGCAGACACCGAAGCGGTTGCCGCTCACCTCCGGGCGACCGGCCAGGTAGTCGAAGAAGGCCTCGGCGTCGATCGCCATCTTCAGTGGCGTGACGGTGCCGATCATCGACATCAGGCGCCCGCGCTCCTTCTTGTCGCTGAAGGCGGTCTGCATGTCGAATGGAGCCCAGTCGCCGGAGCGGTAGTAGACGTCGGGCAGCAGCACCGCGTAACCGAAGCCGGCCAGCTTGGCGGCCATCTCGTAAAAGGTGTCCCGCACACCCCCGGCGTCGGGGTACATGACCACACCGGGCCAAGGGCCCTCACCCTCGGGTGTGTAGAGCCAGATCGGGCAGCTTCCATCGGCGGTGGTGACGGTGTCGGTGATGTTCGGCATGGCTACCGTTCTACTCGCCGCGATCGCCGCCGATTCATCGGCGTCGACCCGCCGCGCCCGGCTTCGCCGCGCTTGCGATCGCCGCTCGTTCGTTGGCGTCGACCCGCCGCGCCCGGCTTCGCCGCGCTTGCGATCGCCGCTACGCTGAGGGGCGTGCCGATCGCCACACCGTACGAGGACCTGCTGCGCCTGGTACTCGAGCGCGGCACACCCAAAGCCGACCGCACCGGCACCGGGACCCGCAGCCTGTTCGGCCACCAGATGCGCTACGATCTGTCAGCCGGTTTCCCGCTGATCACCACCAAAAAGGTGCACCTCAAGTCGGTGATCTACGAACTGCTGTGGTTTCTGCGCGGCGACTCCAACATCGCTTGGCTACACGAGCACGGCGTCACCATCTGGGACGAGTGGGCTTCTGACACAGGCGATCTCGGCCCGGTGTACGGCGTGCAATGGCGATCCTGGCCCACCACCTCCGGTGCGCACATCGACCAGATCAGCGCGGCGCTGAAGTTGCTGCGCACCGATCCGGACTCGCGGCGCATCATCGTGTCGGCGTGGAACGTCGGCGACATCCCGCAGATGGCGCTGGCGCCGTGTCACGCGTTGTTCCAGTTCTACGTGGCCGACCGGAAACTGAGCTGCCAGCTCTACCAGCGCAGCGCCGACCTGTTCCTGGGTGTGCCGTTCAACATCGCCGGCTATGCGCTGCTGACCCACATGATGGCCGCTCAGGCCGGTCTTGGCGTCGGCGAGTTCGTCTGGACCGGCGGCGACTGCCACATCTATGACAACCATCTCGAACAGGTCACCGAGCAATTGCGTCGCGAACCCCGGCCGTATCCAGAACTTGTTCTGGCACAGCGGGATTCGATCTTCGACTACACCTACGACGACATCGTCGTCAAGAACTACGACCCGCACCCGGCGATCAAAGCGCCCGTCGCCGTATGACACACCTGAGCTTGATCTGGGCTCAGTCGACTTCGGGGGTCATCGGCCGCGGCGGCGGCATTCCGTGGCAGCTGCCAGAAGACCAGGTTCGCTTCAAACAACTCACCATGGGCCACACCGTGGTGATGGGCCGGCTGACCTGGGAATCGCTGCCGCAGCGGTTCCGGCCATTGCCGGGGCGCAGAAATGTCGTACTGACCCGGCAGACTGACTTCATGGCTGAAGGCGCCGAGGTGGTCGGCACCCTGGAACAGGCACTCACCGACGCCGAGACCTGGGTGATCGGCGGGGAACAGATCTATGCGCTCGCGATGCCACGGGCCACCCGATGTGAGGTCACCGAGATCGAGATCGACCTGCCCCGCGACGACGGCGACGTGCTGGCTCCGGTGCTCGACGAGACCTGGGTGGGTACGGCGGGGGAGTGGCTGACCAGTCGGTCCGGGTTGCGCTACCGGCTGCACACCTACCTGCGGTAATGAGCACGTTGACGGTGGCGCAGGCCCGCCGGATAGCGGTCGCTGCGCAAGGCTTCGCCGACGCCACGCCCACGGGTTCGATCACCCGCGCGCATTTGCGGCGCGTGATTTCCCGCATTCAGGTGCTGCAACTGGATTCGGTGTCAGTAGCCGTGCGGGCCCACTACGCCCCGGTATTCAGCCGGCTCGGGCCCTACGACCGCGAGGTATTGGACCGTGCGGCATGGAGCCATTCGGCCCGAACACCCCGGCTGCTGGTCGAGTACTGGGCACACGAAGCCGCGCTGATGGCCGTCGACGACTGGCCGCTGTTGCGCTGGCGGATGCGCCAGTACCGGCACGGCCGTTGGGGTTCTCATGTCGTCAAGGCAAATCCGCGGCTGGCCGACGACATCGTCGCCGCTGTCGCGCATCTCGGGCCGTCGACCGCCGGACAGATCGAGGCACATCTGGCCGCGGAACCGCGTAAAGCCAAGGGGGCCTGGTGGAATCGCAGCGACACCAAGTGGGTCGCCGAAGCGTTGTTCGCCTCCGGGGTACTGACCACCGCCACCCGGGTCGGGTTCGCCCGCCACTACGACCTGACCGAGAACGTGCTGCCGGCCGAGGTACTGGCCCGCCAGGTAGACGACGACGAGGCCATCCGCGAACTGGTGCTGCGGTCCGCCACCGCGCTGGGCGTCGGCACCGAAGCCGATATCCGGGACTATTTCCGGCTGGCCGCAAGCCAGGCCAAGCCGGCCATTGCCGAGCTTGTCGCAGACGGAGAGCTGGAGGTGGTGTCCGTCGCCGACTGGCCGGCTCCGGCGTATTTGCGTGTGGGACAACCGACTTCGCGGCGGGATCGGGGGACCGCGCTGCTGTGTCCGTTCGATCCGTTGATCTTCTTCCGGCCGCGGGTGCAGCGGCTGTTTGGTTTTCACTACCGCATCGAGATCTACACTCCGGCAGCCAAGCGTCAATACGGCTACTACGTGTGGCCGTTTCTGCTCGACGGTGAACTGGTCGGGCGAGTCGACCTCAAGGCGGACCGCAGCGGGGACGCGCTGCACGTCGTCGGCGCCTTCGTTGAGGACGGCCGGTCACCGTCGCGGGTGGCCGAAGCGCTGGCGGCAGAGCTGGAGTCGATGGCATCCTGGCTGGGTTTGGGCAGGGTCACCATGGGCGCCGTCGGGGACCTGACCGCCGAGCTGCGCGCGGTCACGTAGGTAGGTAGAGAACACGCAGCACCGAACCTCGACAAACACATTCGGAAAAACCAGGCGCCCACTACGCTGCGGGTCGTACCCACCGATGACGACCAGCACCATTGTGGACGAGTCCACGAGGTCCGGCCAGGAAGGGTAGATGTCCGTGACGGGCGTTTCGAAGAAGACCATCTCCCGGCGCGAGCTGATGCGGGGCATGGCGTTATCGCTGCCGGTGATCGGCGTTGCGCTTACCGCGCCGTCCGCCCTGGCAGAGCCTCCGGATTCGGCCTGCGGCGATCCGTCTGGTTCGGTGGACAATTGCGCAGTCGAGCTACCCGAAGAGTTCACCTCGACGAGCTTCAGCACGACGGCCGTAGCGGGTGGCACGAACTACTCCATCTTGTTCAGCACGAAGATCTCATCGGGTCCGTCCGTGCCCACGGCCGCCACCGGTTACAAGATTCGCAGCGTCAGCGTGGCGGGCACAAAGCTGGACGGCACCCCGTTCTCGCTGAAGCCGGGAATCGGCGAGGCCGGCCCGCGTGTGCTCGGTGCCAGGTCCGCCTCGTCACTCGGTTTCGCCCTGGACGTGGTGTGGAGCGGGAGTCAATTGGTGCGCTCATTCGACTACACCTACGACGTGGTCTTTCTCAACGGATTGACCGAGATCCAGACGTGCACGTATGTGACGACGATGACGCTGGACGACAATGGCATGACCCTCGGCGGCGTCGGGTCGGTCACCTTCTCCCCGCCCAGGCTCACCGCCTGCACCAGCTGAGCCGTCGCCGGCTTTCCGGCGGGCTAAGGTGAGCGCCGTGGCCGAGACCGCCCCGCTGCGCGTGCAATTGATCGCCAAGACCGAGTTCTTGGCGCCGCCGGACGTGCCATGGAGCACCGACGCCGACGGCGGCCAGGCGCTGGTCGAGTTCGCCGGCCGGGCCTGCTACCAGAGTTGGTCAAAGCCCAACCCCAAGACCGTGACCAACGCCGGCTACCTCAAGCACATCATCGACGTCGGGCATTTCTCGGTGCTCGAGCATGCCAGCGTGTCCTTCTACATCACCGGCATCTCCCGCTCCTGTACCCACGAGCTGATCCGGCACCGGCACTTCTCCTACTCGCAGCTGTCGCAGCGCTACGTGCCGGAAAAGAACTCACAGGTGGTGATCCCGCCGGGCATCGAAGACGACCCGGAGCTGCAGCAGATCCTGGCCCAGGCCGCCGACGCCAGCCGGGCCACCTACACCGAACTGCTGGCCAAACTGGAAGCAAAGTTCATGGCGGGCGAGCCCGCTGGGAGCCTGGGCGTCTTGCGGCGCAAGCAGGCCCGCCAGGCCGCCCGTGCCGTGCTGCCCAGCGCCACCGAAACCCGCATTGTGGTCACCGGCAACTACCGGGCCTGGCGGCACTTCGTCGCGGTGCGAGCCAGCGAGCACGCCGATGTGGAGATCCGGCGGCTGGCCATCGCCTGCCTGCGCCAACTTGCCGAGGTCGCGCCGAGCGTCTTCGCCGACTTCCAGATCGTCACGCTGGCCGACGGGACAGAGGTCGCGACCAGTCCGCTGGCCACCGAAGCCTGAGGCACTCGCAGCCGGGGAAGGCCGGTCATGGCCATTGGACGTGCGGGAGGCTTGAACCCTGCGGGTAATCTGGAGGCCGTGAGCACTGCCGGCTTCGACGCGCGGACGCGCCTGGGAACCGTCTTGACCGCGATGGTGACGCCGTTCGGTTCGGACGGCTCGGTGGACACCGTAGCGGCCGCGCGGTTGGCCAACCACCTCGTCGACGCCGGTTGTGACGGTCTGGTGCTGTCCGGCACCACGGGTGAGTCGCCGACCACCGCCGACTACGAGAAGCTCACGCTGCTGCGGGCGGTGTTGGAGGCGGTCGGGGATCGTGCCCGTGTCATCGCCGGCGCAGGGAGCAACGACACCGAACACAGTGTTCGGCTGGCCGAGGCCTGCGCGGGCGTGGGCGCCCACGGGCTACTGGTCGTCACGCCGTATTACTCGAGGCCGTCGCAGGACGGGCTGTTGGCGCACTTCACCGCCGTCGCCGATGCCACCGCGTTGCCGGTCCTGCTCTACGACATCCCGCCGCGGTCGGTGGTGCCGATCCAGCCCGACACCATCCGCGCGTTGGCATCTCACCCCAATATCGTCGGGATCAAAGACGCCAAGGGTGATCTGCATGCCGGTGCGCAGCTGATGGCCGAAACCGGACTGGCCTACTACTCGGGCGACGATGCGCTGAACCTGCCGTGGCTGGCGATGGGCGCGACCGGCTTCATCAGCGTGATCTCCCACTTCGCGGCAGGGCAACTGCGAGACTTGTTGACTGCCTTCCAATCCGGAGATGTGGCGACCGCCCGCAAGATCAATGTCGCGCTCGGTCCGCTCTGCGATGCGATGAGCCGGCTGGGCGGGGTGACGATGTCCAAGACAGGGCTGCGGTTGCAGGGTATCGAGGTCGGTGACCCCCGGTTGCCGCAAGTGCCGGCCAGCCCTGAGCAAGTCGAGCGGTTGGCTGCCGATATGCACGCGGCCTCGGTGCTCAGGTGACCCCCAAGTGGATGTAGAACTTTCGCCGCCAGGACCTTTGACCACTGGCGGATTGCGGGTTACTGCGCTGGGCGGGATCAGCGAAATCGGCCGCAACATGACGACTTTCGAGCATCTCGGCCGACTGCTGATCATCGACTGCGGAGTCATGTTTCCCACTCACGACGAGCCCGCCGTCGACTTGATCCTGCCGGACCTTCGGCATATCGAAGACCGACTCGACGACGTCGAAGCGCTGGTGCTGACCCACGCGCACGAAGACCACATCGGCGCAATCCCGTTCCTACTCAAGCAGCGCCCCGACATTCCGGTCGTCGGCTCGAAGTTCACTTTGGCCCTGGTCGCCGCGAAATGTCGTGAACACCAACTCAAGCCGGTCTTCATCGAAGTTGCCGAAGGCATGCGCAGCACGCACGGGGTGTTCGAGTGCGAGTACTTCGCGGTCAACCACTCGATTCCCGATGCGCTGGCGATCGCGGTGCGCACGGGCGCGGGAACCGTTCTGCACACCGGCGACATCAAGCTCGACCAGTTACCGCTCGACGGGCGCCCCACCGACCTGCCCGGGATGTCGCGGCTCGGTGCCGACGGGGTGGATCTGTTCTTGTGTGACTCGACCAACGCCGAAATTCCCGGGGTCGGGCCGTCGGAAAGCGAGGTCGGCCCGACGCTGCACCGGTTGATCCGCGGTGCCGAGGGCCGGGTGATCGTGGCGTGTTTCGCCTCCAATGTGGACCGGGTGCAGCAGATCATCGACGCGGCGGTGGCATTGGGCCGGCGGGTGTCGTTCGTCGGGCGTTCGATGGTCCGCAACATGGGCATCGCCCGCGAACTCGGTTTTCTGCGGGTGGCCGACTCGGATCTGCTCGACATCGGCGCCGCGGAAATGATGCCACCCGAACGGGTGGTGCTGATCACCACCGGCACCCAGGGCGAGCCGATGTCGGCGCTGTCGCGAATGTCGCGGGGCGAACACCGCAGCATCACGCTCAACGCCGACGACTTGATCATCCTGTCGTCGTCGCTGATCCCCGGTAACGAAGAAGCCGTGTACGGCGTCATCGACGCGCTGTCCAAAATCGGGGCTCGAGTTGTCACCAACCAGCAAGTGCGGGTGCATGTTTCGGGGCACGCGTACGCGGGCGAGCTGCTGTTCCTCTACAACGGGGTGCGGCCTCGCCAGGTCATGCCGGTCCACGGGACCTGGCGGATGCTGCGCGCAAACGCCGCGCTGGCCGTTCGGACCGGGGTGCCCGAGGAGTCGATCCTATTGGCCGAGAACGGTGTGAGCGTCGACCTTGTTGCCGGCAAAGCCGCCATCGCCGGCGCGGTGCCGGTCGGCAAGATGTTCGTCGACGGGCTTATCACCGGCGACGTCGGCGACATCACCCTTGGCGAACGACTTATCCTCTCATCGGGTTTCGTCGCCGTCACCGTAGTCGTGCGCCGGGGCACCGGTCAGCCCGCGGCTGTGCCGCACCTGTATTCCCGCGGCTTCTCCGAAGACCCCAAGGCGCTTGAGCCTGCGGTGCGCAAGGTCGAGGCGGAACTGGAATCGCTGACGGCCGAGAACGTCACCGATCCGGCCCGGATCGCCCAGGCGGTGCGGCGCGCGGTCGGCAAGTGGGTGGGCGAAACCTACCGTCGCCAGCCGATGATCGTGCCGACCGTCATCGAGGTGTGAGCCTCGCAAAGCCTTACTGCCTCAGCGTTTTTCCGCGTACGCCGACCACTCGATTTGCGATGCGGTGAGATTGCGGCCGGTCGGCTCGACATAACGCTGGACCAGCTGTTCGGGCCCCACCTGCTCGATCAGCCGCCAGCCGAACTGGTCGAGAAATGGCGCCACCTCGTGGGGCTGCAGCCCGAAGTGCCACAGTTGACGGCGTTGCCGAACCTTGCGGTACAACGACTTTGCGCCGTACAGGTTGGTGCCGTCGATGAAATCGCGTCGAACATAGGTGAATGCCAGCCGACTACCCGATGCGACGGGTCGCAGTCCTGCCAGCGTGGCATGCACGGCGTCAGCGGTGAGGTACTGCGTCACGCCTTCCCAGCTGAAAAACGTGCGATGGTCGGCTCGGTAACCGAGCCCGGTCAAGACCGTGAGCAGGTCGTCGTGCTCGAAGTCCACCGGCACCAACCGGACGGAGAGCGGTTGCTCGCCCAGCACCCGCTGCACCACCGCCGCCTTGCGGGCGATGTTGACCGGCTGGTCGACCTCGAAGATCGGGATGCGGGTGTGTTGCGCCAGATGATAGGCGCGAGTGTCGAATCCGGCGCCGAGGACCACCACGGCGTCGATACCGTCCAGCGCCTCGTCCAGCTTGTCGGCGATGTAGTGCTTACGACAGGCGAGGTTGGTCCACAGTCCCGGGCCGCCTCGCTCCATGCCGGCCATCATCAGCCGCCGCAGCGGCGCCGGGCGTAACGCGGCGACCAGCCACCGGGTGGATGCCGGCAGGAACCGGGCCGCCAGGTCGTCATTGACCAACCGCTTTGCCGGTGGTTCGTGCTGTTCGATCGCTGTCAGCGCGATCGGGCCGAACGCGGTCTGCGCCGCCGGGTTTCGCGCCATCGCTAGCGCTTGTTCACAAAGCCCGCGTCGACCGGCAACGTGATCCCGGTGATGTAACGGGCCTGATCGGAAACCAGCCAGGCCACCGCGTTGGCGATGTCATCGGGCTGCAGCACCTGCACCGGCAGTGCGTTGCCCATGTCGGGCGGAGAACCGGACTCGGCGACCAGATCGGCCAACCATTGGCGGGTGAACTCGTTGTTGATCATCGGAGTGTCGACACCGGCCGGGTGCACCGAGTTGACCCGAATGCTATGCGGCGCAAGATGGTTGGCGTAGACACGCATCAGGCCGACCAGGCCGTGCTTGGCGGCGGCGTAGCCGATGGAACCGGCGTCGGTGCTGCCGATCCCCGAAAGCCCCGCGGCCGAACTGATCAAGACGATCGACCCGCCGTCGCCCTGGGAGATCAGCGTCGGTATCGCGACCTCCACGGTGTGATGAACTCCGGTCAGATTGACATCGATGACGTCGCGCCAGCCGTCGGCGCCGGCCTGCATCGGTGCGATACCGGCGTTGGCGACCACGATGTCCAACCGACCGAGATCATCGAGGCCCGCCTGCAGCGCGGCGGTCAGCGAGCCGCGGTCGCGCACATCACCCTGACGGGCCACGATGCGGGCTCCGGTGTCCTCGACGAGCTTGACGGTGGCGGCCAGATCGTCGGCGGTGGCCAGCGGATACGGCACGCTCGGGATTCGATCGCACAAATCGACCGCGATGATGTCGGCGCCGTCGGCGGCCAGTCGCACCGCATGGGCGCGGCCCTGGCCGCGCGCGGCGCCAGTGATCAGCGCGACTTTGCCGGCGAGAGGGCGGCCCATCAGGGACGTAGCTGACCCTTGGCAGGATCGCCGGCGACGACCGGTTGCAGCATCTTGATGTCGGGCGCCCCGGCCAGGTGCTCGCCGGCGTCTTTGAACATCGTCGCCATCGCAGGCGCGGTGCTGTGAGCTTTGAGCGCGTCTTCGTCCGCCCACTGCTCGACAAACACGAACTTTTCGCCCGATTCGTGCAGGGAGTAGAGCTGACAGCCCGGTTCGCCGTGCACGTCTTGGACCGCGCGGCTCAAGATATCGCGGACGGTGTCGACCGACTCCGGCTTGACGGTGAGGGTGGCGACGACAACGACGGGCATAGCGGGAGCTCCTCGAGGTAGCTGACGTGACGGCTGTCACCCTACTCAGGCTTTCCGCCTGTCCCGGTAGCCAGGTGCAGGTTACCAGTGTGGCGGATGGTGCAGATGGTGCACTTGCGACTAGGCTTGCCGACATGGCTAGTAAGACCGTGGCCCGATCCGGCGCCCGAACGAGCAGGTCAAAGGCCACGCCGCGGCGCGGCGCCCGATCCACGCGCTCAGCATCGCCACGGCGGCGGCCGTCAGCGCCCGCCAAGCGCCGCAACCCGTCGTTGGTTGCCACGGCCGGGCTGACCTGTGGGCGCGCGGTGCGCGCCGGTTGGCTGATGCTGGCAAAGGGCACCGGCACCACCGCGCGGTCGGTGGGCCGGGCCCGTGACATCGACCCGGGCCACCGCCGCGACGGCATCGCGCTGGCCCTGCTGGCGCTTGCCGTCGTCATCGCCGCCAGCTCGTGGTTCGACGCAGCCCGCCCGGTAGGAGCGTGGGTTGACTCCGTGTTGCGGACGTTCATCGGATCAGCCGTGGTGGTGCTGCCGGTGGTCACTGCCGCGGTGGCGGTGCTGCTGATGCGTACTGAGCCCGACCCGGACGCCCGGCCGCGGCTGGTGCTCGGCTCGGCGATGGTTGCGCTGCCGGTGCTGGGGCTGTGGCATCTGTGGGCCGGCTCGCCCGGTGCGCCGGAGGCACGCCAGCACGCGGCGGGCTTTGTCGGGTTCGCCATCGGGGGACCGCTTTCGGACGGATTGAGCAAGTGGATCGCCGCACCGCTGTTGTTCATCGCCGCAGTGTTCGGACTACTGCTGTTGACCGGCACCACGATCCGCGAGGTGCCCGACACGGTGCGTGCCATGTTCGGCACCCGGCTGTTCGGCTACGACTACCCGGATGAATCCGAGTACGACGAGCCGGAAGCCGAAGATGCTGCGCCGGAGGACTTTTCCGACGGGTACTACGACGACCCGGTGAGCTACGGCGACGACGAACCGCAGGCGTGGCCATCCCGCGACCAGCCCGTCGCCGCCGACGACACCCCAACGGTTCCGGAGCCTGCCGTCGCACGCAGCCGTCGCAAAGCCAAACGCGAACCGCAGGTCACCGATCGGGTCGTCGAGGGGCCCTACACGCTGCCGCCATTGAGTCTGCTGGTCGCCGGCGATCCGCCGAAGCGGCGCAGCGCCGCCAACGAGCAGATGGTCGACGCGATCACGTCGGTGCTGCAGCAGTTCAAGGTCGACGCGGCGGTGACCGGTTGCACCCGCGGACCCACTGTCACCCGCTATGAGGTCGAACTCGGCCCGGGCGTGAAGGTTGAGAAAATCACTGCGCTGCACCGCAATATCGCCTACGCGGTGGCCACCGAGAGTGTCCGGATGCTGGCCCCGATCCCCGGTAAATCCGCGGTCGGCATCGAGGTGCCCAACACCGACCGGGAGATGGTGCGCCTGGCCGACGTGCTCACCGCACGAGAGACCCGTCGCGACCACCATCCGCTGGTGATCGGCCTGGGCAAAGACATCGAAGGCGACTTCATCAGCGCCAACCTCGCCAAGATGCCGCACCTGCTGGTGGCCGGCTCCACCGGATCCGGTAAGTCCAGCTTCGTAAACTCCATGCTGGTGTCGTTGCTGGCGCGGGCCACCCCCGAGGAGGTCAGGATGATCCTGATCGACCCGAAGATGGTGGAACTCACGCCCTATGAAGGCATTCCGCATCTGATCACCCCGATCATCACCCAGCCCAAGAAAGCGGCTGCCGCGCTGGCCTGGCTGGTCGAGGAAATGGAGCAGCGCTACCAGGACATGCAGGCCTCCCGGGTGCGCCACATCGACGACTTCAACGAGAAGGTGCGCTCTGGGGCCATCACCGCGCCGCTGGGCAGCCAGCGCGAGTACCGGCCCTATCCGTATGTGGTGGCCATCGTCGACGAGCTGGCCGATTTGATGATGACCGCGCCCCGCGACGTTGAGGACGCGATCGTGCGCATCACCCAGAAGGCCCGCGCGGCCGGTATCCATCTGGTGCTGGCCACCCAGCGCCCGTCGGTCGACGTGGTCACCGGCCTGATCAAGACCAACGTGCCGTCCCGGCTGGCGTTCGCCACGTCATCGCTCACCGACTCCCGGGTGATCCTCGACCAGGCGGGCGCCGAAAAACTGATCGGGATGGGCGATGGGCTGTTCTTGCCGATGGGGGCGGGGAAACCGCTCCGCCTGCAGGGGGCGTTCATCACCGACGAGGAGATCCACGCCGTCGTCGCCGCGTGCAAAGAACAGGCCGAACCCGAGTACACCGACGGCGTCACCACCGCGAAGCCCACCGGGGAACGCAAGGATGTCGACCCCGACATCGGCGACGACATGGACGTGTTCCTGCAGGCCGTCGAGCTGGTGGTGTCGAGTCAATTCGGCTCCACCTCGATGTTGCAGCGCAAACTGCGGGTCGGCTTTGCCAAGGCCGGCCGGTTGATGGACTTGATGGAGACCCGCGGCATCGTCGGGCCGTCCGAGGGCTCCAAGGCCCGAGAGGTCCTGGTCAAACCCGACGAGCTGGCCGCGACGCTGACGTCGATCCGGGGCGGCGGGGAGGACGCCGAGGACGCCGACCAGCGCCGAAAGTGAAACTGTTGTGAATTTTCGGCCGGATTCTCGCAACAGTTTCACGCTCGGCGGCTAGAGCACCAGCAGCATGCGGGTGTTGCCGAGGATGTTGGGCTTGACGTAGCTCAGGTCGAGGAATTCGGCGACACCGATGTCATACGAGCGGCACATCTCCTCATAGACCTCGGCGGTCACCGGGGTGCCGTCGATCTCGGCGAAACCGTGCCGGCTGAAGAATTCGATCTCGAAGGTCAACACGAACAGCCGCTGCAATTGCAGATCGCGGGCCACCTCGAGCAGGCGGTCGACGATCGCATGGCCGATACCCCGGCCGGTCACGCTCGGGTCGACCGCGACGGTGCGCACCTCGCCGAGGTCCGACCACAACACGTGCAGCGCTCCACAGCCGACCACCTCGCCCTCGTGTTCGGCCACCCAGAACTCCTGCACGGCCTCGTACAGCGTCACCAGGTTCTTTTCCAGCAAAATCTTGCCGGCGTAGGTGTCGACGAGTCGCTTGATCGCCGGCACATCGGAGGTCCGTGCGCGCCGGACGGCCGGCCGGTAGGCGCGTGGACCCCCCACTGCGTTCACGGGTGCAGAGTATCGGTTTCGGCCCATCCGAGGGGCAACCGATATTCTGATGCCGTGACGGGGCAGCCTCAAACCGGTCCGATGGTCCGGCGTGTGCGCGTCACCAACCTCGCCAACATGCTCACGCTGCTGCGTCTGGTGTTGGTTCCGGTCTTCCTGTTGGCGCTGTTTGCCGGGGATGGACACGAAACCCCCAGCCGCATCGTGGCTTTCGTGATTTTCGCGGTAGCGGTCATCACCGATCGCTTCGACGGCGCGCTGGCCCGCAACTACGGGATGGTGACCGAATTCGGCACGATGGCCGACCCGATTGCCGACAAGACGCTTATCGGAGCGGCGCTGATCGGGCTGGCGATGCTCGGCGACCTGCCGTGGTGGGTCACCGTGCTGATCTTGGTGCGCGAGGTCGGCATCACCGTGCTGCGGTTCGCCGTGCTGCGCCGCGGCGTCATTCCCGCCAGTCGCGGTGGCAAGCTGAAGACGCTCGTGCAGGCGGTGGCCATCGGATTGTTCGTGCTGCCGTTGTCCGGATCATGGCTGGTCCTGGCAACGGTGGTGATGGCGATTGCCATCGTGCTGACCGTGGTCACCGGTGTGGACTACGTCGCGTCCGCCGTACGAGACGTCCGGGGACGGTCTGCGCCCTGAGGCGATAGGGCCTGTGCACGGGGAACCAATGCCGACCCGCGTGGCGTTGACCTAGATGACCAGTGTCAATCTGCGTGACCGGACCAAGGAGTGCACAATGCCGCCATTGTTGCGTGAGGTCATCGGCGACGTGCTGCGCCGGGCCCGGACTTCACAAGGCCGCACCCTGCGCGAAGTTTCCGACGTCGCCCGGGTCAGCCTGGGATATCTCTCCGAGGTCGAGCGCGGCCGCAAAGAAGCGTCCAGCGAGTTGCTGAGCGCCATCTGCGATGCGCTGGAGGTGTCGCTGTCGGACCTGCTCGTCGGCGCCGGTGAGCGCCTGGCCCGCCAAGAACACACCACGTCCAGCGCCGCCAACATCGACGCCGACACCTTGGTCGTCATCCCACCGGTGGTCTCGCTGGCCATCGCCTGAGCGTGGCGATCCGGCCGGCGCCGGGCGGTTTCCGCGCCGACATTGTCGAGCGTCTGCGCGCCGAGGGTGTGGCCATCGGCGCCAAGCCGATAAATTGAGCAGCAGGGCTAGCGCACCAGCCCCATCCGGCAGACACGAAAGAAGGCGGAGCTAAACAGATGGCCAATCCGTTCGTCAAAGCGTGGAAGTACGTGATGGCGCTGTTCAACGCGAAGATCGACGAGCACGCCGACCCGAAAGTCCAGATCCAGCAGGCCATCGAGGAAGCGCAGCGCACCCATCAGGCGTTGACGCAGCAGGCCGCCCAAGTGATCGGCAATCAGCGCCAACTCGAGATGCGGCTCAACCGGCAGCTGGCCGACATCGAAAAACTCCAGGTCAACGTACGCCAAGCGCTGACGCTGGCCGACCAGGCCACCGCTGCCGGAGACACCGCCAAGGCCACCGAGTACAACAACGCCGCCGAGGCGTTCGCGGCCCAGTTGGTGACCGCCGAGCAGAGCGTCGAAGACCTCAAGGGCCTGCACGACCAAGCGCTGCAGGCCGCCGCGCAAGCCAAAAAGGCCGTCGAGCAAAACGCGATGGTGCTGCAGCAGAAGATCGCCGAGCGCACCAAGCTGCTCAGCCAGCTCGAACAGGCCAAGATGCAGGAGCAGGTCAGCGCGTCGCTGCGGTCAATGAGCGAACTCGCCGCGCCCGGCAACACCCCCAGCCTTGACGAGGTACGCGACAAGATCGAACGCCGCTACGCCAACGCGCTGGGCGCCGCCGAACTCGCGCAGAACTCGGTGCAGGGCCGCATGCTCGAGGTCGAGCAGGCCGGCGTGCAGATGGCCGGGCATTCGCGGCTGGAGCAGATCCGCGCGTCGATGCGCGGTGACGCGTTACCCGCCGGCGGCAATGCCGCCAGTCCGGGCACACCGGCCGCCGCCGCCGACCCGGCCGCCGCTGAGAAGCCGCTCGGTCAGCAGTAGCCGGGACGGGCGACATGGCGGTGAAATCGGGTCAACGCGTGACGGCAACCGGTCAGTGGCGCACGCTGGTGCAGCGGGGTCTGGACACTGCCGGCGAGTTCTCCGATCTGGTGATGCGCAGGATCAGCGCGGTCACCGACCCGCGAGCGCGACTGCTGCGTCGCCGCCGACGGGCATTGCGCTGGGGTCTGATCTTCAGCGCCGGTTGCGTGTTCTGGGGCGTGGTGACGGCGCTGCTGGCGGCGTGGGGCTGGTTCACGCTGCTGCTGGTGATCACCGGCTCGATCGCCGTGGCGCAGGCGATTCCGGCGACGCTGCTGCTGCTTCGCTACCGGTGGTTGCACGCAGTGCCGCTGCCGGTGCAGCGACCCGGCAGCACCCGCCGGTTGCCGCCGCCCGGCTCGGCCGCACGATCGGCAATGTTTGCCCTGGGTGCCTCCGAACGCGGCTTCTTTTCGCTGCTGGGCGTTATGGAGCGGGGCAACATGTTGCCGCCCGACGAGATACGCGACCTGACTACCGCGGCCAACCAGACCGCGGCGGCCATGGCGGCGACAGCCGCGGAAGTGGTGTCGATGGAGCGGGCGGCGCATTTCACTCCGCAGTCACGCACATACCTAGTGCCCACGATCAACGCGTTCACCGCTCAGTTGGGCACCGGCGTGCGTCAGTACAACGAAATGGTCACCGCTGCAGCACGGTTGGTGTCGGCCGCGAACGGTGACGCTGCGGCGCCCTCGCCGTTGTCCCGGCAGCATTATCGCGAGGAACTGGTCGGCGCGACAGACCGTCTGGTCGGCTGGGCGCAGGCGTTCGACGAACTCGGCGGGTTGCCGCGGGCCTAGATGTCGTGGCTGCGCTGCGGCGCTGACTCGGGCCGCGGGCCGTAGCGCTCGATGTACGCCCGATGGATGTGGGCGTCGCGTTGCCGGGCCCGTTCGTCGACCAGGTCGGGATCGAGATTGTGCATGCGCAGCATGTGGCGGCGCCACACCTTGTTCAGCGCATGCGAGAAATACACGAACGGAATGAGAATCGGCAGCGTCATGCCCGCATGCACGTAGAGCGTCGTCGGGATCAGCCAGAACGGGGCGAGCACCAGCACCGCCGGAACGGCGACCCGGATCATCATCCGGGCAGTGGCACCCTTGCCGGCCAGGTCGTTGCGCACCCAATCGCGCATCGAGCTGGGCAGCGGGTGGCCGTAGCAGTAACGGATGTACTGGATAGCGTTGGGTCGTTCGCGCATTGGACTCGTACCTAGAACGACGCCTTCAGTGACGGCAGCGCCAGGGCCGCCAGACCACGAACCGTCGCTTTCAGCATGTCGTAGAAGTCGAAGTAGTCACGCCACAAGGTGATTTGCCCGTCGTAAACTTCAAACACCCCGCAGACCCAGAACTGCAGTCGCAGCGGGCCGAAGATCAGCGCATCGCTGCGTTCGGTGAGCACGGCGGCGCCGTCGGCGGCGATGCGATGGATCTTCACTTCGAAAGCGGTGCTGCCACCCTCCATCCGCCGGAACAGTTTCATCGCCCGGTGACGGCCGTAGATCGTCGGTAGCCCGACGTTCTGGTACACCAGGTCGTCGGCCAACGCGGCCTCGGCGGTGTCGAAGTCCTCGTCCTGCAACGCGTTCAGGAATGTCTCGACCGTCCGGGTGTTTTCCATCGTCTGCTCGGTCATGGTCACCAGCCTAGATGCGGCCGCTGTGGCAGGGTAGGCCCGTGCGCGTCGCTGTGGTCGCCGGGCCGGATCCCGGGCACTCGTTTCCTGCGATCGCGCTGTGCCAGCGATTCGCTGCGGCGGGTGACACCCCGACTCTGCTCACCGGCACCGAATGGCTCGAGGACGCGCGTGCCGCCGGCGTCGACGCCGTGGAGTTGGTGGGGCTCGATCCGACCGCGGCCGACGACGACCGTGACGCCGGCGCCAAGATTCACCAGCGGGCGGCGCGGATGGCTGTGCTCAATGTTCCGCAGCTGCGGGACCTGGAGCCGGATCTGGTGGTGTCCGATGTCATCACGGCGTGCGGCGGCATGGCCGCTGAGTTGATGGGACTCCCGTGGGTCGAGCTCAACCCGCATCCGCTGTACCTGCCGTCGAAGGGGTTGCCGCCGCTGGGTAGCGGCCTCGCGCCGGGCATCGGGATTCGCGGTCGGCTGCGTGACTCGGTGATGCGGGCGCTGACCGCCCGATCCTGGCGCGAAGGGCTGCGCCAGCGAGCGGCGGTGCGCGCCGAGATCGGTCTGCCGGTCCGCGACCCGGGTCCGTTGCGGCGGCTGATCGCCACGCTGCCCGCATTGGAGGTGCCCCGGCCGGACTGGCCGGCCGAGGCCGTCGTGGTGGGGCCACTGCACTTCGAACCGACCCAGCACGTGTTGCCTGTCCCGCCCGGTTCCGGTCCGGTGGTGGTGGTGGCGCCGTCGACGGCGCTGACCGGAACACAGGGGATGGCCGAGACCGCCCTGGACTGCCTGGTGCCGGGGAAGCAGCTGCCGTCCGGGGCGCGCATCGTTGTCTCGAGGCTGAACGGTCCCGAGTTGACGGTTCCGCCGTACGCCGTGGTGGGGCTGGGCCGTCAGGACGAGCTGTTGGCGCATGCCGACGTGGTGATCTGCGGCGGCGGGCACGGAATGGTGGCCAAGACGCTGCTGGCCGGTGTGCCGCTGGTGGTGGTTCCGGGCGGTGGTGACCAGTGGGAGATGGCCAACCGGGTGGCGCGTCAGGGCAGCGGGCGGGTGATCCGGCCGCTGACTGCCGACGCGTTGGTCGCTGCGGTCGGCGAGGTGCTGTCGACACCGAGCTACCGCGACGCGGCCCGCCGGGCGGCAGCCAGCATCGCCGACGTGGTTGATCCGGTGCGGGTATGCCACGAAGCGCTGGCACACGCTGGGTAAGTTGGACGTCGTGCGTCTCACGGAGTTCAACGAGCTGGTCACTATGCGATTCGGTATTACCTACGGTGCTTCGGTGCTGGCCGACCATGTGCTGAGCGGGTTCGACGGGCGCACCGCCGCACAGGCGATCGAGGACGGCGTGGATCCGCGCGACGTCTGGCGAGCGCTGTGCGTGGACTTCGATGTCCCTCGCGAACAGTGGTGAGCCTTTCGCGGCTGCAGCCGCTGCGCTGAGACGGCATCCAGCGCGGCGGCTGGCTGCATTAGGGCGCTGCCACCGCAGGTTCGATGCCTTCAGCGCAGACTCGATGTGCGCTCGGCGCGCCTCCTTGCTCTCGAACACACGTTCGTTACTGTAATGAGCGTTCGACGACGAGGACTTGTCGGTGGGCTGTTCTAGCGTCACGGCCAACTGACCAAGACCGGTCAACCGAACACCGACTACACCGAGAGGTAGCACCATGGCGCAAATCCCTGACCGCGAGAAAGCCCTCGACCTGGCGATGGCCCAGATCGAGAAGAATTACGGCAAAGGATCGGTGATGCGCCTCGGGGACGAGGTGCGTCAGCCGATATCGGTCATCCCGACCGGATCGATCGCACTGGACGTTGCCCTGGGCATCGGCGGCCTACCGCGCGGTCGCGTCGTCGAGATCTATGGCCCGGAGTCCTCGGGTAAGACCACTGTCGCCCTGCACGCGGTGGCCAACGCCCAGGCCGCCGGCGGTATCGCGGCATTCATCGATGCCGAGCACGCGCTAGACCCCGAGTACGCCAAGAAGTTGGGTGTGGACACCGATTCGCTGCTGGTATCCCAGCCCGACACCGGTGAGCAGGCACTGGAGATCGCCGACATGCTGATCCGCTCCGGCGCGCTGGACATTCTGGTCATCGACTCGGTGGCCGCGCTGGTGCCGCGGGCGGAGATCGAAGGCGAGATGGGGGACAGCCACGTCGGTCTGCAGGCCCGGCTGATGAGCCAGGCACTGCGGAAAATGACTGGCGCGCTCAATAATTCGGGCACCACCGCGATCTTCATCAACCAGCTGCGGGAGAAGATCGGTGTGATGTTCGGGTGTGGATCTTGGTACACCAACGTGACATTGGCCGATGGGTCGACAGAGAAGCTCGGCAAGATCGTCAACCAGAAGATGGATGTCGAGGTTTTGTCCTACGACTTCGAGACTGGCCAAATTGTGCCGCGCAAGGTGACTAACTGGTTCAACAACGGCAAGACGGAAGAGTTCCTGCACTTCAAGGTCGACAGGCCTGGAGGCGGGACTGGGCGCGGCCACGCTAGCTTGGCCATGACTCGGAACCACCTCATCCGAACTCCGGGCGGCTGGCGTGAGGCCGAAGACATTGCCGTCGGTGACCGCGTGATGTTGGCGCAACCGAGCATGCTAAGTGAACAGCAGTGGGAAGTCGTATTGGGATCCTTGATGGGCGACGGATGCCTATCTCGTCCAGTTCGGCAAGATTCGGAAAGCGCCCGATTCCGTATGGGGCATGGAGCAAAACAGTCGGAATACCTTGACTGGAAGGCATCCCTACTCGCGAACATCTCGCACAGTCGCACCGGTAATAACAAGGGAGCGGTATTCGCAGACTTCACTCCGCTTTCTGAACTTCATGAGCTAATGAGCGCGGTTTACCTGGGTGATGGTAAGAAGTTCCTCTCCGAGGAGTACTTGAAGGCACTGACCCCGCTGGCGCTGGCTATCTGGTACATGGACGACGGGTCGTTCAGCCTTCGCTCCAAGGGTCTGCAACAGCGCACTCAAGGCGGAAGCGGGCGAATCGAAATCTGCGTCGAGGCGATGAGCGAAGGATCGCAGACGCGTCTTAGCGACTACTTGCGCGATACCCACGGTCTGGACGTGCGACTGCGCAATGCTGGCGCAAGGGGTAAGGCCGTGATGGTCTTCTCGACACAAGCCACCGCAAAATTCCAGGAGCTCATCGCCCCGTATGTGCACCCGTCGATGGCATACAAGCTCTTGCCGCGCTTCCGTGGTCGGTTCAACGTAGAACCACAGTTTGTTGTACCCACGATGCAACTGATGCCGGCACGTGTCATCGAGATCGAGTCGAAGACGAACTATCAGAAGATGGACCGCTTCGACATCGAGGTCGAAGGTTCGCATAACTACTTCGCCGATGGTGTGATGGTGCACAACTCACCTGAAACAACAACGGGCGGAAAGGCTTTGAAGTTCTACGCTTCAGTTCGCATGGATGTCAGGCGGATTGAGACGCTCAAGGACGGCACCGACGCGGTGGGTAACCGCACCCGGGTCAAGGTCGTCAAGAACAAGGTATCGCCACCGTTCAAGCAGGCGGAGTTCGACATCCTCTACGGCAAGGGCATCAGCCGGGAAGGCTCGCTGATCGACATGGGTGTGGATCAGGGCTTCATCCGTAAGTCCGGCTCCTGGTTCACCTATGAGGGCGAGCAACTCGGTCAGGGCAAGGAGAATGCCCGCAATTTCCTGCTGGAGAACACCGACGTGGCCGCCGAGATCGAGAAGAAGATCAAGGAAAAGCTCGGCATTGGCGCGGTGGTGACCGATGACGAAGTCCTGCCCGCCCCCGTCGACTTCTGACGGGGCGCCGGCCCGCGAAGAGCAGGCGCGGGCGTTGTGCCTGCGCCTGCTCACCGCGAGGTCACGCACCAGGGCCGAACTCGAAGGCCAGCTGGCCAAACGGGGATACCCCGACGATGTGAGCACCACGGTGCTGGACCGGCTAGCCGCCGTCGGCTTGGTCGACGACGCCGACTTCGCCGAACAGTGGGTGCACTCCCGTCGGGCGAACGCCGGAAAGGGCAAGCGCGCGTTGGCCGCTGAGTTGCGCACCAAAGGTGTCGACAAGGACGTGATTACCGCGGTGCTGGACGGCATCAAACCCGCAGCCGAGCGCGATCGGGCCGAACAGTTGGTACGGACCAAACTGCGTCGCGAGCCTTTGAACAACGACGACGACGCACGAGTCAGCCGCAGGCTGGTCGCGATGTTAGCGCGCCGCGGCTACAGCCAAACCATGGCCTATGACGTGGTCAGTACCGAGCTGGCCGCCGAAAGAGAGCGTCGGCGGGTGTAGAGCCTCAGAGGGTTTCGAACTCGATCTGCGGCTGTATGTCGATCTCGGTGCGCAGCGAGTTGGCGATGTAGCACTGTCGATGGGCCACCTCCAGCAGGTGGTGGATCTGCTCGACGGTCGGGCCTGCAGCCACGACGACCCGTGGCCGCAGCGTGATTCGGGTGATGCTGACCGGGTGGTTGTTGTCCGGCATGACGCCTTCGGCGTCATCGTCGTAGGCGAGCACGTCAATTCTTGCGCGCGCTGCCACGGCTAGGAAGGACAGCAGCTGGCACGACGAGGCGGCCATCACCACCAGTTGCTCGGGATTGAGGTGTCCGGGCTGGCCTAGGAATGCGGGGTCCGCCAAGAGCACCAGCGAGTCGCGCGCTGAATCGGCGCTGGCTGTGTGTTCGCGGCGATAGTGCTGGTATCCAAGCCCGGTCGAACCGCTCCATCGGCAGCGGGCGCGGTAGGTGCGTTGGGATGCCTGCATCCGGTCAGCCTGGCATATCGCGCGGAGCGGCCGGTCGAGTGCCGACGCGTCTAGCCGGGCCTCTACCACCGGAGTGACCGGAGCACCTTCCCTGCTACTAGTCGCCGTACCATGGCTCCGTGACTTCGACGCTGGCACCACGCACCGGGCGGACCTATCAGGTCCGCACTTACGGGTGCCAGATGAACGTCCACGACTCGGAGCGGTTGGCGGGGCTGCTGGAGGCGGCCGGCTACCGGCGGGCCCCCGAGGACAGCGACGCCGACGTGGTGGTCTTCAACACCTGCGCGGTGCGGGAAAACGCCGACAACAAGCTGTACGGCAATCTCAGCCACCTGGCCCCGAACAAGCGCAGCAACCCGGATATGCAGATCGCGGTCGGTGGATGCCTGGCCCAGAAGGACCGGGACACGGTGCTCCGCAGGGCGCCGTGGGTCGACGTCGTCTTCGGCACCCACAACATCGGGTCGCTGCCCACGTTGCTCGACCGGGCCCGCCATAACCGGGTCGCCCAGGTGGAAATCGCCGAGGCGTTGCAGGAGTTCCCGTCCAACCTGCCGACCGCTCGTGAATCCGCTTATGCAGCTTGGGTTTCCATTTCGGTGGGTTGCAACAACAGCTGCACGTTCTGCATCGTGCCGTCGCTGCGCGGCAAGGAAGTTGACCGCAGCCCGCACGACATCCTGGCGGAGGTGCGGTCGCTGGTCGCCGACGGCGTGCTGGAAATCACCCTGTTGGGCCAGAACGTCAATGCCTACGGGGTGTCTTTCGCTGATCCCGCGTTGCCCCGCGATCGTGGTGCATTCGCACAGTTGTTGCGCGCATGCGGAGACATCGACGGGCTGGAACGGGTGCGGTTCACCTCACCGCATCCGGCCGAGTTCACCGACGACGTCATCGAGGCGATGGCACAAACCCCCAACGTGTGCCCGGCCCTGCACATGCCGCTGCAGTCCGGCTCCGATCGGATCCTGCGCTCGATGCGGCGCTCCTACCGCGCGCAGCGCTATCTGGGCATCATCGAGCGGGTTCGGGCGGCGATGCCGCACGCGGCCATCACCACCGACCTGATCGTCGGTTTCCCCGGCGAAACCGAAGAGGACTTCACGGCCACCCTCGACGTCGTACGGCAGGCCCGGTTCTCGGCCGCGTTCACCTTCCAGTACTCCAAACGCCCCGGCACCCCGGCCGCCGAACTCGACGGCCAGCTGCCCAAAGCCGTGGTGCAGGAACGCTATGAGCGGCTGGTTGAGTTGCAGGAGCAGATCTCGCTGGAGGAAAACCGCGCCCAGATCGGGCGCAGCGTCGAATTGCTCGTCGCGACCGGCGAAGGCCGCAAAGACAGCCGCACCGCACGGATGAGCGGTCGCGCCCGGGATGGCCGGTTGGTGCATTTTGCGCCGAAAGACCAGCAGGTGCGTCCCGGCGACGTCATCACCACGCTGGTCACCGACGCCGCACCCCACCACCTGATCGCCGACGGCGACATCGTCGCCCACCGCCGCACCCGCGCCGGTGACGCGCAGGCCGCCGGCCAGCGTCCGAGCGGCGTCGGTCTGGGCATGCCCGGCATCGGCCAGTCCGCGCCGGTAGTGACCGGATGCAGCCGATGAACGAGCAGAATCGCGGGGATTTCGAAGCCTACCGAGCAGATTTGGAAGCCGCCGAACGGCGCATCGCCCACGAGATCGACCCGGGCGCAAGGGCTTTGGTAGTAGCGATCTTGGTGGTTGTGCTGGTGGCGTCGTTCATCCTGCCGCACACCGGCCATGTCCGCGGATGGGACGTGCTGTTCGGCGGCGACGACGCGGCGGCCGCCGCGGTGGCGCTGCCGTCGCGGCTGTTCGGCTGGCTGGCGCTGGTGTTCGGCGTCGGGTTCTCGATGCTGGCCTTGGTGACCCGGCGCTGGACGTTGGCCTGGATCGCGCTGGCGGGCTCGGCGGTGGCCAGCGCCGTCGGCCTATTCGCGGTCTGGTCGCGCCAGACCGTGGCCGTGGGGTATCCCGGTCCCGGGGCGGGCCTGATCGTCGCCTGGATCACCGTGATGGCGCTGACGTTTCACTGGGCCCGGGTGGTGTGGTCGCGCACGATTGTGCAGCTGGCGGCCGAGGAGCAGCGCCGTCGCGCGGCCGCGAGCCAGCAAACCCGCACCCTGCTGGAAACTCTGGACGACGAGAAGCCGCCCGAATAGTCAGCGCTGTCAGGACTTCAGCGCATCAGCGGCCGCGTCGGCCCATTGCCGCCACTGCGCGGCGTTCGCCTTGGCCTCTTCGGCCTCCTTGCTGCGGCCCGCCGCCTCGGCCTTTTCCGCTTGGCGTTCGAACTGCTCGGCGCGAGTCCGGAACTGCTCGGCACGGTCTTGGGCCTGCGGGTCGGACCAGTCCGATTCCCCGGCCTCGCGCACCTTCTTCTCGACCGCGCGCAGCCGCCGCTCCAACTCCGCCGACCGCTCTCGCGGCACCCGACCGATCGCGTCCCACTTCTCGGCGATCGACCGCAGCGCCGCCCGCGCCGCGTCGAGGTTGGTGGTGTCAAGCTTTTCGGCCTCGGCCAGCAGCGCTTCCTTGGCGGTGGCGTTCGCTCCCAATTCCGCGTCGCGTTCGGCCGTCGCCGCGTTGCGGGCCTTGAAGAAGGTGTCCTGAGCGGCCTTGAACCGCCGCCACAGTGCATCGTCGACGTCGCGGGCGGCTCGACCGACGCCCTTCCACTCGGTGAGCAACTTGCGGAACGCCGCGCTGGTGGCGCTCCACTCCGTCGATCCGGCCAACTCTTCGGCGCGCTCACACAGCCGTTCTTTGGCGTCGCGAGCCACCGACCGCTCCCGGTCCAGCTCGGCGAAATGCGATCCGCGCCGCCGGTTGAACGTTTCCCGGGCCGTCGAGTAGCGCTTCCACAACGCGTCGTCGGTTTTGCGGTCCAGACCGCCGATCGTCTTCCATTCCTCGAGGATCGCGCGCAACCGGTCACCGGCGGCTTTCCAGTGCGTCGAATTGGCGGCCAACTCCTCGGCTTCGTCGGCCAGCGCCTCCTTGCGGGCGATCTGGGCGGCGCGATGCTCCTCGCGGCGGGCGCGATCCGCGGAGGCGACGGCGTCGGCATGTTCGCAAATGCCCGCCAGCCGGACCACCAACGCATCGACGTCACCGAGCACGCACGCCGTCGGCAATGCCTCAGCCAGCGCGGCGGCGTTGGATTTGATCTTGCGGGCATCCCCGGTGCCGGAGGCCAGTCGCTCCTCCATCAGGGTGACTTCGGTGCTCAGGTCATCGAAGCGCCGGCCGAAATGGGCGAAGGCGGCCTCGGTGTCGCCGGCCTGCCAGGAGCCGACGACTCGCTCACCGGCGGCGCTGACCAGCCATACCGTGCCGTCAGCGTCTACCCGCCCGAACCGGTGCGGGTCGCTGGCCGGCGGCGCGGCGATCGGGGAGGGTCGCGGTGTCGGCCTGGGCCCAGGTCGTGGCCCCGGTCGCGGAACCGGTCTGGACTCAGTGCTGCGGGGCTCTTCCACCATCACCGTCACCTACCCTTCGCGCGGATCCCGCGCACCTGCCGCGCATATTGCGGCGCCGACTGCTGCACCTCGGGAGTGCCCGTGCCCCTCGACGGGTTCCCCAACCAGTATTGAAGCAGCTTGCCAGGCGGCGCGCCCCCACCTTCGCGTTGCCGCCTCGGTGACCGCTCCGTGGGACATGGGCAGGCAATCGGTTCGTGCTGACCGCGGCCCTGGCAGACCCGCGTTTGCATAGCAGATACATAGGCTATGGAGGGTGCGTAATGCCGTACGTTGCGAAGGGGTTCGGCTAATGTTCGCGCGTTGTCCACCGCACTAGAGTGGCGACGGAGTGTGAACGAACAGCATGGAAATGTAACGGCTTCCGGGCCGAATGACGGCCAAGGAGGTCTTTGATGTGGAGGGCTGATCTTGCGATCTTCCTCGCACTGTGCGCCGCGCTGGCATCCGCGCTCGGTGATGTAATCCGTCAGCGTTCCGCTCAGGAGATCACCGACAAGCAGGTCGGTCACCTCGAGTTGTTCCGCATGTCGTTGCGCGACGTGCGCTGGTGGTTGGGCGGCATGGGTGCGGTGGCCAATTACGCGCTGCAAGCCGGCGCGTTGGCTTTGGCCTCGGTGATGTTGGTGACATCTTTGCAGGTGACCGCGCTGCTGTTTGCGTTGCCGATCTACGCGCGAATCACCCACCATCGCGTAACCCGCTGGGAGTGGATGTGGGCGCTGGTACTGGCTTGTGCGCTGGCCCTGGTTGTCAGCGTCGGCGACCCGACCGCCGGTCATTCACGTGCCTCGTTGGGCACCTGGATTGTGGTGGCCATCGTGATGGGCCCAGCGCTGGTGCTGTGTGTGTTGGCGGCGCGGATCTGGTCGCGCGGTCCGGCGGCCGCGGTGCTGCTGGCGGTGGTGGCGGGGTCGTCGTTGGCGGTATTCGCCGTGCTGACCAAGGGTGTCGTGGAACTGCTTGAAGGCGGCATCGGACCGGTGCTGCGGGCGCCCGAGTTCTACGCGTGGATATTGGCGTCGCTGGCCGGGATGATCTTCCAGCAGTCGGCGTTTCGCGCCGGCGCATTGACTGCGTCATTGCCGACGATCACCGTGGCCAAGCCCGTGGTGGCGTCGGCGCTGGGGGTTTTGGTGCTCGAGGAGAGACTGCGGGTCGACGGGCCGGAAATCTTCGTGCTGATCGCGGCGGTCGCGGTGGTGATCACCGCGACGGTGGCGTTGGCCCGCGGCGAGGCCGCCACCATCGCGTCCGGCGCCGGTCGCGACGTGAGAGGCACCTACGAGTCGACGGCGCCCGCATAGCGCCAGCCCTCCGAGACCTCAGGCGCGGTGCGGAGGTTAGTTTGATGGCGTGTTGGGCGCCATCGCGATCATCCCCTCGGCGCCGGTGCTGGTTCCCGAGTTGGCCGGAGCCGCAGGCGCCGAAGTGGCCGATCTGCGGGCCGCGGTGATCGCAGCGGCCGCCGCGCTGCCGCCGCGCTGGATCGCGGTGGGCATGGGCGGCGTCGAGGCCGTCGTCGATGCGTCCGCCGTTGGTACGTTCGCGGGGTTCGGCGCCGAGGTCGTTGTCCGGCTCTCGCCGGGCGACGACCGCGACCCGGTGGCGTTGCCGCTGTGCGCGTTGTTCACCGGCTGGGTACGGGAGCAAGCACAGCCTGACGCCTGCGCCGAGGTGCGGGTGTATCGCGCCGATCTCGACGTCGACGCCGCGCTGGCCGCCGGCCGTCGATTGCGGGACGAGATCGAGCAGGCGCCAGATCCAATCGGCGTCCTGGTCGTCGCCGACGGCGCCCACACCTT
Source organism: Mycobacterium sp. NGS62 (assembly GCF_059812285.1). NCBI lineage: Bacteria > Bacillati > Actinomycetota > Actinomycetes > Mycobacteriales > Mycobacteriaceae > Mycobacterium > Mycobacterium sp. NGS62. The sequence goes on from NZ_JCALCK010000002.1 coordinate 686,556, forward strand.
GACCGCCGCCGCGCCCGGCGGTTACCGCCCCGGCGACGTCGAGGTGCAGCGGGGGCTGGATGACGCGCTGGCGGGCGGCGACGTGGCCGCCCTGGCCCAACTGCCCGGCCAGGTCGTGGGACGGGTGGCGTTCCAGGTGCTGGCCGGCGTGGCCGAGCCGGCACCACGATCGACCAAAGAGCTCTACCGCGGAGCGCCCTACGGCGTGGGCTACTTCGCCGGTCTCTGGCAGCCGTGAGGCCGCTGGCCGTCGTCGGCCCGACCGGCACCGGCAAGTCGCAGCTGGCGCTCGAGGCCGCCGAGCGACTCGGCGGCGAAATCGTGAATGCCGACGCGATGCAGCTCTACCGCGGGATGGACATCGGCACCGCCAAACTGCCCGCCGCCGAGCGCCGCGGCATACCGCACCATCAGCTCGACGTTCTCGACGTCACCGAGACCGCCACGGTTGCCCGCTACCAGCGCGAGGCGGGCGCCGACGTCGAAGCGATCGCTGCCCGCGGCGCGGTGCCGATCATCGTGGGCGGGTCGATGCTGTACATCCAGTCGCTGCTCGACGATTGGTCGTTCCCGGCGACCGACCCGGCGGTCCGGGCCGGCTGGGAGCAGCGGCTCACCGAGGTAGGGGTGGCCGCGCTGCATGACGAGCTGGCGGCCCGCGACCCGGCGGCGGCGGCGTCGATTCTGCCCACCGACGCCCGCCGTATCGTGCGGGCGCTGGAGGTCGTCGAGCTCACCGGACAACCGTTCGCCGCGTCGGCGCCGAGCATCGGCGCCCCCCGCTGGGACACCGTGATCATTGGATTGGATTGCCCCACCGGCATTCTCGACGAGCGGCTGGCCCGGCGCACCGATGCCATGTTCGCGTCGGGACTGGTCGAGGAGGTCATCGCGCTGCTCGGACAAGGGCTGCGCGCGGGCATCACCGCCGCACGGGCACTGGGCTATGCGCAGGTGATCGCCGACCTCGATGCCGGCGGCAACGGCGAGGGTGCGCGTGAGCCGACGTTTATCGGCACCCGTCGCTATGTACGACGGCAGCGGTCCTGGTTTCGCCGCGACCACCGCATCCACTGGCTAAACGCAACGGCCGGCGACCTCGCGGGTGACGTCGTACAGGCCTGGCGGCACGTATCCTGAGCAGGTGATCTTCTCGAAGGGTCACGGCACGCAGAACGATTTCGTGCTGCTGCCCGACCTCGACGCCGAACTGGCGCTGCGCCCCGCAGCGGTGGCCGCACTCTGCGACCGCCGGCGCGGGCTGGGCGCCGACGGGGTGCTGCGGGTGAGCACCGCGGGCGCGGTGCTGGCTGCCGGCGCGCTGGAGCGGCTGCCCGACGGAGTCAGCGGCGACGACTGGTACATGGACTACCGCAATGCCGACGGTTCCGTCGCCGAGATGTGCGGCAACGGCGTTCGGGTGTTCGCACACTATCTGCGGGCCAGTGGCCTGGAGTCGCGCGACGAGTTCGTCGTCGGGTCACTGGCCGGCCCGCGGCCCATCGTGCTGCACGGGTTCGACGCCACCCACGCCGACGTCACCGTCGACATGGGCAAGGCCAACCGGCTCGGGGCGGGGGAGGCGGTCGTGGGGGGCCGCCGGTTCGGGGGCATCGCCGTCGACGTGGGCAACCCACATCTGGCGTGCGTCGATGAGCAACTGACCACCGAGACGCTGGCGGCACTGGATGTCGGCGCTCCGGTGACCTTCGACGAGGCGCAATTCCCGGATGGGGTCAACGTCGAGGTTCTCACCGCGCCCGCTGACGGCGCGGTCAGCATGCGGGTGCACGAGCGGGGCGTGGGTGAAACCCGCTCCTGCGGCACCGGGACAGTTGCGGCCGCCGTCGCCGCGCTGGCCCACACCGGGACGGCCGGCGGCTCACTGATCGTGCGGGTGCCCGGCGGCGACGTCGTCGTCACCATCACCGAAGCCACCAGTTACCTGCGCGGGCCGTCGGTTCTGGTGGCCCAGGGCGACATCAGCGAGGAATGGTGGCAGGGCGCGCAGCGTTAATTCGGATGCACGTCGCCGATTCGGCGTGCACCATGTGTTATTGCCTATGACATATCCGGAATTTCCCGAAGAGAACACTCCCAGCACGGGTGAGCTTGCGCTCGACGACCGGTCGGCGCTGCGCCGCGTCGCTGGGCTGTCCACCGAACTTGCCGACGTCTCCGAGGTCGAGTACCGGCAGCTGCGCCTCGAGCGTGTCGTGCTGGTCGGCGTGTGGACCGACGGCAGCGCCGCCGACGCCGAGGCCAGCCTCGCCGAGTTGGCGGCGCTCGCCGAAACGGCCGGCTCGCAGGTGCTCGACGGGATGATCCAGCGCCGCGACAAACCGGATGCCTCGACGTACATCGGCTCGGGCAAGGCGCAAGAGCTGCGCGAGGTGGTGCTGGCCACCGGCGCCGACACCGTCATCTGCGACGGCGAGCTGTCCCCGGCTCAGCTGACCGCGTTGGAGAAGGCCGTCAAGGTCAAAGTCGTCGACCGCACCGCGCTGATTCTGGACATCTTCGCTCAGCACGCCACCAGCCGGGAGGGCAAGGCGCAGGTGGCCTTGGCGCAGATGGAATACATGCTGCCTCGACTGCGCGGCTGGGGTGAGTCGATGTCGCGGCAGGCCGGTGGCCGCGCCGGCGGCAGCGGCGGCGGGGTGGGTCTGCGCGGTCCCGGCGAGACCAAGATCGAGACCGACCGGCGCCGCATCCGAGAGCGAATGTCCAAGCTGCGCCGCGACATCAAAGCGATGAAGCAGGTCCGCGATACTCAGCGCAGTCGCCGGCTGGACAGCGACGTTCCGTCCATCGCGATCGTCGGCTACACCAACGCCGGCAAGTCGAGTCTGCTCAACGCGCTGACCGGCGCGGGTGTGCTGGTGCAGGATGCACTGTTCGCCACCCTCGAACCCACCGCCCGCCGCGGAGAATTCGGGGACGGGCGGGCATTCGTGGTCAGCGACACGGTCGGCTTCGTTCGGCATCTGCCCACCCAGCTGGTCGAGGCGTTCCGCTCGACGCTGGAAGAGGTCGTCGACGCCGATCTGCTGGTCCATGTCGTCGACGGTTCCGACGTCAATCCGCTGGCCCAAATCAGCGCGGTGCGCCAGGTGATCTCCGAAGTGATCGCCGATCACGACAGTCGTCCGGCACCCGAACTGCTGGTGGTCAACAAGGTCGACGCCGCAGGCGATTTGGCGCTGGCCAAGCTGCGTCGCGCGCTGCCCGGGGCGATGTTCGTGTCGGCCCGTACCGGAGACGGCGTCGAGGCGCTGCGCCGACGGATGGCCGAACTGGCCGCCCCGACCGATACAGCCGTCGACGTGGTAATCCCTTATGACCGTGGTGATTTGGTGACTCGTGTACACGACGAGGGCAGGGTGCAGCAGGCCGAACACAACGCCGACGGCACCCGGATCAAGGCGCGGGTGCCGGTGGCCTTGGCCGCCAGCTTGACGCAATTTTCGGCGACCTGAGTCACTCCGCGCCGAATGCGGCCGAGCGGGTAGGTGTTTCGTTCGTGCGGTATGCTTGCCCGGAACGTTGGCGTCACGAGGAATGATGCCAATACGTCGTGGAACGCTTTCTCCATCGGCTGCCTGCCGATTAGTGCGCCCCGCACAAGCTCTTCTCGCGGCGATCGATTTTGCCGACCGGCAATCTCGCCAACCTGTGCGCCAGCGCCGCTTGACGTCAATCGTCGCGGCTGCGCCGCACCACCATGCCTGAAAGGCACCCCCAATGACCACATCATTTGCCGACCTTGGCGTGCGCGAACCACTTGCCGGGGCGCTCACCGCCCTCGGTATCACCACGCCATTTCCGATCCAGGTCAACACTCTTCCCGACACCCTCAAGGGCCACGACGTGCTGGGACGAGCCAAGACGGGCAGCGGGAAGACGCTGGCCTTCTCGATTCCGCTGGTGGCCCGGCTCGCCGACCGCAAACGACGCCCGTCGCGGCCGACCGGGCTGGTATTGGCGCCGACCCGCGAACTGGTCAGCCAGATCTGCGCGACGCTCGAGCCGCTGGCGGCGGTCTACGGACTGACGGTCACCCCGATCTTCGGCGGCGTCGCGCAGAGCCGGCAGGTGGCCGCGCTCAACAGCGGTATCGACATCGTGGTGGCCTGCCCCGGCCGGCTCGAAGACTTGATGAAACAGCGTCTGATCAGCCTCGACGCAGTCGAGATCAGCGTGCTCGACGAGGCCGATCACATGGCGGATCTGGGCTTTCTGCCAGGCGTCACCCGCATCCTGGCGGCGACACCGGCCGGCGGTCAGCGGCTGCTGTTCTCCGCGACCCTCGACAACGGGGTCGACAAGCTGGTCCGGCGCTTTCTGCGAAACCCGGTGTCGCATTCCGTCGATGAGATCAGCGCGCCACCCGCGGCGATGACACACCATGTGTTCCACGTCACGGGAACCGAGGCGAAAAAAGAGCTGGTGCACCGGCTGGCGTCCGGCACCGGTCGCCGCATTCTTTTCATGCGCACCAAACACCAAGCCCGCAAGCTTGCCAGGCAGCTCACCGAATCTGGCGTGCCAGCGGTCGACCTGCATGGCAACCTCTCGCAGCCCGCGCGGGACCGTAACCTCGCCGCATTCACCGCGGGTGAGGCGCGTGTGCTGGTCGCCACCGACATCGCCGCTCGTGGGGTGCACGTCGACGGCGTCGAACTGGTGGTGCACGTGGACCCACCGGCGGAGCACAAGGCCTACCTGCACCGCTCGGGTCGCACGGCGCGGGCCGGCAGCGCGGGCCACGTGGTCACCGTCGTATTGCCCGAGCAACGCAAAGACACCCGGCTGCTGCTGCGCAAGGCCGGAATCACCGTCACGCCTCAACAGGTGGCGGCCGACTCCGCGTCGGTGCAGGCACTCGCCGGCGAGGTTGCGCCGTTGCGGCGGCCCGCCGCCAAGGATGCGCCGCCCGCGGGTGCTCCCACGGATGGCCGCCCGGGGCGGCGATCCCGGCGCGCTCGAGAACAACGACGCGGTGGCGAACACGGTCATCCCCGGCAGCGCAGTCGCCGCGACGCTGGCACTCCGCGCGCCGAGGCCCGGCGCAGAGCTGTCCGCCAGCAGCCAACCGCTCGGTGATCCTTGCTTACTCGACGTCGTAGACGTCAGTATCGGCTGTTTCGATGATCCGTTGTGCCAGCTGCGCTTTCAGCGCGTCGAGTCGGTGCTCCTGCTCGGGTGTGCGATCCTGACTGCGGGCCAGGTCGACGAACTCGTCGGTGACAAACCCATCACGCAACAGCAGGGTCACGGTGCTGTCATTGATGCTCACCTCGAAGACGAAGTCCTCCAGCAATCGGCCCCGGTCGGATCTGACCAGCGTGCGGTCGACGACGTAGCGCCCGTCGGAGACAGCGCGCGTCACTGCCTCGAAACCATCGCGAGCACCGGGGCCTCGAAACGCCGTGCGGATCACGATCGATCGCCGCGGGGGTAGCCCATCAGTGCACAGGACGGCAAATGCGCGCCGCATCACTTTGAACGCGGTGGCCACGCCGGCCGGCGAGTACGGCCCGGCGTAACGCAGCATGTCGGCGAACGAGAACTCCAGCGTCTGTCCGCGTTCGTGTACCCGGATCATCTCGGCCATTCGCCGAGGGTAGGCCGGCGCGGTCCAACCAACCACCCGGTTGGTATATCTTGGGCGGCAGAGTCCCCATTCGCCGGAGGTTGATCCATGGGTAGCGCCGTCAAGTACCAGCGCACGTTGTTTGAGCCCGAGCACGAATTGTTCCGCGAGTCCTTCCGGGCTTTCCTCGATCGCCACGTCGCGCCGCATCACGACGAGTGGGAGCAGGCCAAGATCGTCGACCGCGGGGTCTGGCTGGAAGCCGGCAAGCAGGGGTTTTTGGGCATGGCGGTACCGGAGGAGTACGGCGGCGGTGGCAACCCCGACTTCCGCTACAACACGATCATCGTCGAGGAAATCACCGCGGGCCGCTACAGCGGGATCGGATTCGGTCTGCACAACGATGTGGTGGCACCGTATCTGCTGCGGTTGGCCACCGAGGAGCAGAAGCAGCGCTGGCTGCCCAAGTTCTGCACCGGCGAACTGATCACCGCTATCGCGATGACCGAGCCCGGCACCGGCAGTGATCTGCAGGGCATCAAGACCCGCGCGGTCAAGCAGGGTGACCACTACGTGCTGAACGGGTCGAAGACGTTCATCACCAACGGCATCAACTCCGATCTGGTGATCGTGGTGGCGCAGACCGATCCCGACAAGGGTTCGCAAGGCTTCTCGCTGCTGGTCGTCGAACGCGGTATGGAGGGCTTCGAGCGCGGCCGGCACCTCGACAAGATCGGCCTGGACGCCCAGGACACCGCCGAGCTGTCGTTCACCGACGTCAAGGTTCCCGCGGAGAACCTGCTCGGCAAGGAGGGCATGGGCTTCATCTACCTGATGCAGAATTTGCCACAGGAACGGATTTCGATCGCGATCACCGCGGCTGCTGCCATGGAGGCGGTGTTGGCGCAAACCGTGCAATATGCCAAGGAGCGCAAGGCTTTTGGTCGATCGATCGGAAGCTTTCAAAACAGCCGATTCCTGCTCGCAGAACTAGCTACGGAAACCACCGTCGTTCGAATCATGGTCGACGAGTTCATCCGTTTGCACCTCGACGAGAAACTGACGGCCGAGCAGGCAGCGATGGCCAAGTGGTACTCCACCGAAAAGCAGGTGAATTTGATCGACCGCTGCCTGCAGCTGCACGGCGGCTATGGGTACATGCGTGAATATCCCGTCGCGCGTGCCTATCTCGATTCCAGGGTGCAGACCATCTACGGCGGCACCACCGAGATCATGAAGGAGATCATCGGCCGCGGCCTCGGGGTCTAGCCGTTGGTGTGCGCGTCGTGCGCGTGATGGGCGCGCTGCAGCAGATCCATCAATTCGTCCTCGTTGCGGATCTTGGCCCGATATTTCATCGGGAGCGCCCGGATCTGATTTTCTTCGCTGACGAGCCGGTCGAAGATCTTCCTCCGCTCGGCGGGGTCGATGGCGTAGTGCCGGTCGAGGTACTCGGTCGCATGCCGACGTGCGCCGGCGACGGCGTTTTGGGCCCGCCCTCGCGCCGACAGTAACGAGGCCGCGGTCGTGATGACCAGGATGACGATGATGACCGTCAACGACGCGGCCGTGCTCACCTCGGCGACGGGAATCGGCTTGCCGCCGTGGATAAACGGAACGCTGTTCTGGTGCAGCGCCTGCAGCATCAGCTTCACGCCGATGAAGCCCAGAATGGCGGCCAGGCCATAGGACAGGTAGATCAGCCGGTCCAGCAGCCCATCGATGAGGAAGTAGAGCTGGCGCAGTCCCAGCAGCGAAAGCGCTGTGGCGGTGAATATCAGGTACACGTTCTCAGTGAGGCCGAACAGCGCCGGGATGGAGTCGAACGCAAACAACAAGTCCGCGCCGCCCAGGGCGACCATCACCACCAGCAGCGGTGTCATGACCCGTTTGCCGTTGTCGTTGATGAACAATCGGTCGCCGTCGTAGCTGTCGGAGGTGCGCAGGAACCGTTTGGCGACACGGATGATCACCGTGTCGGCGGTGCGGCCCTCCGATTCCGACGGCTTGACCAAACCGGCCGCCGTGATCAACAGGACAATGCCGAACAGGTAAAACGCCCAATCGAAGATCGTGATGAATGCCGCGCCGACAAAGATGAATCCGGTACGGGCCACCAATGCGATCACGATGCCGAACAACACCGCCTTTTGCTGGGCCGCCCGGGGTACGGCGAAGCTCGCGATGATCACCAGAAACACGAAAAGGTTGTCGACCGAGAGCGCTTCGTTGCTCAAGTAGCAGGCGAAATATTCCACGGCCGGCGCGATGCCGCCGACGATCAACACACCGGCGCCGAACACAATCGCGATACCGGTATAGATCGCCGACCAGATGGCCGCCTCACGCAGCGTCGGTACATGTGCGCTGCGGACATGGAAGTAGTAATCGAACAACGTCAAGCCGGCGAGTACGACGACTGTCAGCGCCCAAATCAGCCCGGAAACTCCCATGTCCGATGCATTTCCTCCCCGCGCGTTGCTCGGCCGCCCGTTCCGGCACGGTAACGCACCGACGGTTGGTGCGCACTCGACCATCCACGACACGCACGCGTTCGGGGGGCATTTAGACATCGGCTGGATATTCGGTTCCGTAATGTCTGCAAGATGACTTCGCAATTCTCGTTCGCCGACGCCCATTGGTGGCGCCGCCGGGGAGGTGTGGTGAAAGGGCAACATCGGCTTGTCGGTGCGGTGGTTTCCCGCGCGGCCCTTGCTTTGATGGCTGTGGCAGCCGCCGCCGCGCTGTTGTCCCCGACGGCTGCGGCGTCACCCGAGAGCGACGCTGACGACGCGATTACCGCGGCGTGGGAGGACGCCGGCGGCGAGAATTCGGATCTCGGCGCCAGGCAGGGCGACGTGTATGCCGTTGGCGCCGGATTCGCCCAGGACTTCGCCAACGGCAAAATGTTTTTCACCCCGGACACCGGTGCCAGATCCATGTACGGCGCGGTTCTGGACAAGTACGAGTCCCTCGGCGGGCCTGCCAACAGCGACCTGGGTTTTCCCACGATCGACGAGGTGCCGGGACTGGCCGGGCCCGATAGCCGAAACAGCACATTCTCGGCCGGCGACAAACCGGTGATTTTCTGGACGCCCGACCACGGTGCATACGTTGTGCGCGGCGCCATCAACGCCGCCTGGGACAAGCTCGGAAGCTCCGGCGGAGTGCTGGGCGTGCCGGTCGGCGACGAAACCTACGACGGCCAAGTCGCCACCCAACTCTTCAGCGGCGGCCAGGTGTCGTGGAACCGGCAGACCAAGGCGTTCACCACCACTCCGCCCGAACTGGCCCAGCAACTGACCGGCCTGCAGGTGCCGATCGACCCGACCGCGGCCATCAACATGGCCTGGCGGGCCGCCGGCGGGGCATCCGGCCCGTTGGGCGCCAAGCAGGGCGGACAGTACCCGGTCGGCGACGACGGACAGGGCCAGAACTTCGCCGGCGGCAAGGTCTTCTTCAGCCCGGCCACCGGCGCCAATGCCGTCGAAAGCGAAGTGCTGGCCAAATACGAGTCGCTGGGCGGACCGGTCGGCAGCGACCTGGGCTTTCCCACCGCCAATGAGGCCGACGGCGGAATCAAGCCGGCCAGCCGGATCAGCACGTTCTCCGGCGCGGACAACCCGGTGATTTTCTGGACGCCCGACCACGGTGCGTTCGTCGTGCGCGGCGCCATGAAGGCCGCCTGGGACAAACTGGGCGGGGCAACCGGCCAACTCGGCGCCCCGGTGGGCGACCAGACGGTGGACCGCGACATCGTCGCGCAGAAGTTCAGCGGGGGCAAGATCGCCTGGGACCGGGCGAAAAACACCTTCAGCACCGAACCGACCCAGCTGGCGTCGGCGTTGTCTGGACTGCAGGTACCGGGCCAGAACCTGCCTGCCGGATCGGCACAGCCTGCCGACACCGGCCCAAAGCGGGCCTGGCACGCGTGGTGGCTGTTGGTCATCATTCCCGTCCTGCTGCTGATCGCCTTGGTCGTGCTGGCCGCGCCGTGGTGGAGCCGTCGCCGCATGGCTCGCCGCGAGGGCCCGGTTTACGAGCCCGATCACGACATGGACGCCGGCTATGACGCCGAGCCGAAATCCCGGGTGCGCTGGGCAGCCGACGCCGACGGCGAACCCGGCTCGTCGCCGTTCTCCGGTGGATATTCCGAAGCGGCTCCGGCGGCCGCCGCTGCCGGTCCGCCGGACAGCGGCTGGATGTCACCGGCCAGCGCTGGTTTCGATGAGCCACCGCCGGGCGCCGAAACCCCCAGTGGCGTAGCAGCTTCCGAGTTCGAGAGCGAGGCCGAGGCCGAGGACCCCGACGCGGTGGACACCGCGCCGACACGAATCCCCACGGAAAGCGAAATAAGCGGCGGGCGACACGCGGCTACCGACGGTGCCGCGGACGCCGAGAGTGAGGCTGAGTCAATGACGCCGGTTGCGGCCGACCAGCCCGCGATTCACCTTCCGTTGCAGGACGCGCACGAAGCGCCCGACGGGTATCCGATCAAGGGCAATGTCAGCTTCGGCCTGTACTACACCCCCGACAGCGCGCTGTACGACGACGCGTTCGCCGAAATCTGGTTCACCACCGAGGAAGTCGCCCAAGCCAACGGCTTCTCCAAGGCGACTTGACCCCGTTTCAGATTTTGCGAATGACGGTGACGACCTTGCCCAGTACGGCGGCGTCGTTGCCCGGGATGGGGTCGAACGCCGGGTTGTGCGGCATCAGCCAGACCTGGCCGCCGGTGCGCTTGAACGTCTTGACGGTGGCCTCTCCGTCGATCATCGCCGCGACGATGTCGCCGTTGTCGGCCACGTTCTGCTGACGCACCACCACCCAGTCGCCGTCGCAGATCGCCGCGTCGACCATGGAGTCGCCGACCACCTTGAGCAGGAAGAGCGCACCCTCGCCCACCAGCTCACGAGGGAGTGGGAAGACGTCTTCGACGGCTTCCTCGGCGAGGATGGGGCCACCGGCAGCGATGCGCCCGAGCACGGGCACGAACGTCGGTTCCGGCAGCGCGTCCGAACCCGACACGTCGGTGAGAACGGTGGGTCCGCTCGCGTCGTCGGCGCCACGGACGTCCACGGCACGTGGCCGGTTGGGGTCTCGGCGCAAGTAGCCTTTGCGCTCCAGGGTGCGCAGTTGGTGCGCCACCGACGAGGTTGACGTCAGGCCCACAGCATCACCGATTTCCCGGATGCTGGGCGGATATCCGCGGCTGGTGACCGATGCGCGGATGACGTCCAAGATCGTGCGCTGCCGTTCGGTCAGCGTCGAATCCACGGATCGCTCGCGGCGGCCGCTACCGGCACCCGGGGTATGGCTGCTGTCGCTCATAGGTCCGAATGTAGCCGCGATCCAACGGAAACTCAAACATGTGTTCGAGGTGTGTCGCCATAACGCCCCGAGGGTGTCGGACCCCCGTCTTATCGTGCTGCTGAGTATGCAACGAATCGATCACATGTTCGGAATTCGAACGTGCTATCGATTATAGTTCGAACAAGCGATCGATCAGCTGCGACGGAAGGGGTTCCCATGACAGTCATCGAGACGACCCGGCCCGGTACACCGCGTCGCAGTCGACCGGTCCGGATCCGTCCGGCCGGGCAGCAGGACCGGCCGCGGCCATCGAGGCCGCCCGTCGCGCCGCCGCGCTACCGGGGCACCGGTGTGCTGATGTCGACGGCGCCGCACCGGCCACGTCCCATAACGCCGGCGACGACGGTGGCGCTGGCGCTGCTCGCCGGGGTGATCACCGTGTGGCTGGGCTTGGTGGCACAGTTCGGCGAGGCAGTGCAGAACACGTCCGCGGACATGCCCGACCAACTTGCCGTGGTGCGCGTCGAACCGGGGGAGACGCTGCAGCACTTGGCCGGCCGGGTCGCGCCCGGCGCCCCGAGCGGTCAGGTCGCCGACCGCATCCGGGAACTCAACGGTCTGGACACTGCGACGCTGGCCGCCGGCCAGACCCTGATCGCACCGGTCGGCTGACCGTCAGCCGTGGACGGCGAAAACCGCGATGCGTCAACGGTAGCCGCCGCCGGGGGCGCGCGGTGGGTGCCGATCGCGATGGCGCTGGGCCTGCGGGGAGCCGCGCGGGTACGCTCAGAAGGTTCTGAGATACCCGGCTATCAGCGCGGCGAAGGAGCGGCCATGCACTGTCCGTTCTGTCGTCACCCCGATTCAAGGGTGGTCGACTCCCGGGAAACCGATGAAGGCCAGGCGATCCGGCGTCGCAGATCGTGCCCCGAGTGCGGACGGCGGTTCACCACCGTCGAGACCGCGGTACTGGCTGTGGTCAAGCGCAGCGGTGTCACCGAACCATTCAGTCGCGAGAAAGTCATCAGCGGCGTACGGCGAGCATGCCAGGGCCGCCAGGTCGATGACGACGCGTTGAATCTGCTCGCCCAGCAAGTGGAAGACACCGTTCGGGCCAACGGATCGCCGGAAGTCGCCAGCCACGAGGTCGGGTTGGCAATCCTTGGCCCGTTGCGTGACCTCGATGAGGTGGCCTATCTGCGATTCGCCTCGGTGTACCGGTCGTTTTCCTCGGCCGACGATTTCGAACGGGAGATCGAGGCGCTGCGCGCGCATCGCGAGATATCAACTCCCAGTTGAGCCGCCGGGGGTGGCGGTCGTCGGCGGACGTAGGCTGACCGCATGCCGGCCGACCTGCATCCTGATGTCGAAGCACTCGCCCCGCTGCTGGGCACCTGGGCTGGCCGCGGATCGGGGAAATACCCGACGATCGAGCCGTTCGACTACCTCGAGGAAGTCGTGTTCACCCATGTCGGCAAGCCGTTCTTGGCCTACGGCCAAAAGACGAAGGCGGCTACCGACGGCAAGCCGCTGCACGCCGAGACGGGCTATTTGCGGGTGCCGCAACCGGGCCAGCTCGAACTTGTCCTCGCTCATCCCAGTGGGATCACCGAAATCGAAGTCGGCACCTACACGGCGGCCGGCGATGTCATCGAGATCGACCTGACCGCATCGAAGATCGGCCTGACACCCACCGCCAAAGAGGTGACTGCACTCGGACGGCGCTTCCGGATCGACGGCAACGAACTGTCGTATTCGCTGCAGATGGGCGCGGTCGGATTGCCGTTGCAACATCACCTTGCCGCCGTATTGCACCGGCAAGGTTAGACAAACCGGGTGACGCCCTCGTTGACCACGTGACCCGCCACCCGAACCCAGCCTTCCGGATTCCAGGTGGTCTGGATCAGCGAGCCCTTGCCCTGGGTGATGGTCAGGTCGCGGCTGAGGTAGTCGGTGATCCGGACCGCAGCAGATCCCGTCGCCTCGTCTTCGGGCACACCCAAGCCCGGCGCGAACATTCTGGAACGCAGCGATCCCGCCGACTGGTCGGTCCAGGCCCACAGATAGTGCTGGATGTCGTCGGGAAAGTCGGCGGGGTTGGCCGCGGCGAGGTCATCGACTGAGTCGAGATCGTGGATCGCCAACTCCGGAGCCCACTCCGAGCGGGCGCTGATGGCGGTGACGTCGTCTTCGTAGCTCACCTGCACAATCCCGGCCGGCAACTGCAGGGTGCGCAGCGGAATGCCCTGCTCGCGCAGCCACCACGACAGCCCGACGGCCGGGTGGCCGGCGAAGGCGAGTTCGGTCATCGGCGTGTAGATGCGGGCGTGCGCGGTGGTCGAGCCTGCTTGCGGCATGTCGACGAATATCGTTTCGCTGTAGCCCAATTGGCTTGTCAGCTTCTGCCGTTCGGCGATTGGGACGGTACCCGAATCGACAATGCCGAGTGGGTTTCCGAAATTGCCCGCCGAGTCTGTGAAAACCCGCAACACCGTCACGTCGATGCTCATGGGGTGACTGTACGACGGTGCTTACCAGCGGCGTCCGCGGGACTGGTCAGGTGGCGCTGCGTTCGTCGGAACCCATGGCGCTCAAGACGGCAACGCGGGTGTCGTGCGGGCCCGAGACCGTCGGTTCACCGCTGCCGGCGCGCAGCAGCTCACGCAGTGCGTCGGGGTCGTATTCGGCCGGCTCGGTGGTGTCGATGAAACGCTCGACGACTTTGATGAAGCGGTCGGGGTCGTCGTGGAACGGGAAGTGTCCGGAGCGCTCGAAGATCTCCAGTCGTGAACCGGGCATCGCCGCATGCGCCATCCGCGCGTGGCTGACAGGCACCACCACATCGTCTGTGCCCCAAATGATCTGCACCGGAATAGCTTCCATCAAATAGCACCGGTCCAGCATGGTGACCATCTGACCGCGCCAGTCCACCACCGCCCGCAAAGTCCGGGTGAATGCCGAAGAGGCCGTCGGCTCCGGCAAATCGGCCAGAATCCGCAACACATTCGGCAGGTCGTGGCCCAGCCTCGTCGACCCGAACACCATGCCCGCCGCACGTCCGGCGAACTGCACAGCCGGAAGCACCAACGGCAGCCGTAGTAAGGCCAGCGCCTCGCCGCCCAACGGCAGTGAGGCCAAGCGAAACACGAGGTTGACGTCCTTGGTGACACCGCCGGCGCCGACCAGGATCAGTCGCTCCACGAGCTGTGGGAACTGGTAGGCGAACTGCATCGCCACCCCACCGCCCAGCGAATGACCGACCACGGTGACCCGATCGATGTCGAGTACCGAAAGCAGATCACGCAGCCCGTTGGCGTAGGCCGCGGCCGAGTAGTCAGCGCGGGGCTTGTCCGACTGACCGTGACCCAGTAGGTCCACGGCGACGACGGTGAATCGCTGCGCCAGTGTGGCCTGCACCGTCTCCCAGGTGGTGGAGTTGTCGCCGATGCCGTGAATCAGCAGAATCGCCGGGCCCGAACCCGCGATCCGGTAGGCGCGTCGATAGCCGTGGATGGTGCGAAACTGCAGCGAAGGCGCCGCCTGGCGCACCGGGCGCAGCTTTCGCTGTCGCCCGATGACATCGCCAACGTCGTTGTCGGCGGTCACAAACGCCGCTCCTCTCCCCCCGCGAGTGCGCGGGTGTCCGCACCTCGCTTGCTCTGCATCCTCGCCGGAGCGTTAGGGCTCAGGTCCTGTCGTCGTCGTCGAACTTCTTCTCGGCCTGCTGCGCCAGGAATCGTTCGAACTCCGCGCCGAGTTCGTCACCGCTGGGCAGATCTTCGTCACGCGTCAGCAGCGATCGGTTCTCCTGTGCGGCGACGAACGTATCGTACTGGCGCTCAAGTGCTGCTACGACCTGGGCCACGTCTGTGCTGGCCTCGACTTGTTCGTCGATCTTGGCGGCGATGTCGGCCGCCGCATCGACCAGCGCAGTCAGCGGCAATTGCAACGACCCGGTCTTGGCCACCTGCTCCAACAGCGCCTGCGCGGCGGCCGGATAGTCGGTCTGCGCCAGATAGTGCGGGACGTGCACGGTGAAGCCGACGACCTCGTGGCCGTGCTGGGCCATCCGGTATTCCAGCAGGTTCGAGGCACTACCCGGCACCTGGACCTCGGAGATCCACGGCGTGAAATCGGCGATCAACTCGCGATTGTTCGAGTGCGCGGTCATCGTCACCGGCCGGGTGTGCGGAACCGCCATCGGGATGGTGCCCAGCCCGATGGTCTGCCGGACTCCGAGGCGCTCGGCCAACAGTCGCACGGCACTGATGAATCGCTCCCACTTCAGATCGGGTTCCATCCCGGCCAGCAGCAGAAACGGTGTGCCGACGCTGTCGTGCAGCGCGTAGAGGCTCAACTCGGGATCGTCGTAGTGGGTGAAGTGATCGGTCTTGAACGTCATCAGCGGCCGGCGGGACCGATAATCCAGCAGTTCGTCGATGGCAAACGACGCCACCAACTCGGTGTCCAGGGCGTTTTTCAGGTGCGTCGCGGCCAGCCGGATGGCATGACCGGCGTCGGAAAACCCTTCCAGGGCATGGACCAGTACTGGGCCCCGGCCATCTGCAGACGACAACTGGGGCGCCGGGAACTCGAGCTCGTACATCCCGTTCTGCTCGGGCTGATAGTGCTGCCCGTGGTCCGCAGGCTGGTTGTGGCTCATCGTGTTGCCTCCTCGCCACGGCGCCGGATAGCGCACCGTGTCAAATAGTCTCTCTCAGGCGGGCGGGCCGGGTCTCACAGACCCCACTGGTTAGCTGACCCGCCCGTATGTTCGAAACGCGGCGGCACAAGTCCGCATTCCACGGGTACCCATTCGGGATAGCTGTTTCGCGCTTCCGCGGACGGGGGCATCATCGACAACGATGATGCGCACTGTTGTGGCGGCGGCAAGTGTGGCGGTCCTGGTCGTGTCGGCCTGCGGGCGCCATCCGGATCCTCCGCCGACCACCAGTACAGCCCAACAGCATTTCGCTGATCCCGCATCGTGGGTGGTGGCCGCGCCGGTAGACCCGGATCCTCGGGTGGGCGCACTGTTCTTCGGGGCCGGTGATCTGCACACCTGTACCGGCTCCGTGCTGCATTCAGTCGGCGGCGACCTCGTGCTGACGGCGGCGCACTGCCTGGCCGCCGGCACAGCGGTGACGTTCGTACCTGGCCTTTCCGGAGCCGCCGCAGCGCCAGACAGCTGGACGTTGGACACGGTCTATCTCGATGCGCGGTGGACAACCGACAAGGACCCGCATGCGGATTATGCGATCGCGCGAGTCAGTCGGGCGGACGGTGCATCGATCGAGGCGGAGGTCGGTTCGGCGCTGACGCTGGGCACCGCGCCGCAGCCGGGCAGCGCGATCACTGTCGTGGCTTATCCGGCCGGGGTCGGCGGCAAGCCGATCGGCTGCCGGGTCAAGAGCCAGACCGTGCGCGGCGGCTATCCGGCTGTGCCGTGCGCGGGGCTGGTCGACGGTACCAGCGGTGCGGCCTGGATCACCGGATCGACGGTGACCGGAGTGGTCGGCGGCCTTGACGGTGGCGGCTGCGAAGAAAACGTGTCGTACTCCGCACCGTTCGACGAGCAGACCGCCGCGTTGTTGGTGCGGGCCGAGGCCGGCGGTCCGGGCGACGCCGCTCCGCCGGCCCTGACCACCGAGTGCTAGCAGGCCGGGGAGGATGCTCAGCTGCGGAATTGGTTGAGCGCGCGCACCTTGTTGCGCACATCCAACGCCGCGACCTTGTATGCCTCGGAGAACGTCGGATAGTTGAACACCGCGTCGACCAGATAGTCGACGGTGCCCCCGCATCCCATCACCGCCTGCCCGATGTGGACCATCTCGGTGGCGTTGCTGCCGAAAATGTGCACTCCCAGCAGCGTCAGGTCTGCCGTAGAGACCAGCAGCTTGAGCATGCCGTAGGAATCGCCGGCGATCTGGCCGCGAGCCAGCTCCCGGTAGCGCGCCACCCCCACTTCGTAAGGAATCGCGTCTTTGGTCAGCTCCACCTCGGTGGCCCCGACATAGGAGACCTCCGGAATCGAGTAGATGCCGATCGGCTGCAGCTCGGTCATGGGATCGGTCGGCTCGCCGAAGGCATGATAGGCCGCCAGCCGCCCCTGATCCATCGAGGTTGCCGCCAGCGCGGGGAAGCCGATCACATCACCGACGGCGTAGATGTGATCGACCTTGGTCTGGAACTGGTCGTCGACGAAAATCCTTCCGCGATGGTCGGTT
This sequence comes from Mycobacterium sp. NGS62, assembly GCF_059812285.1. NCBI lineage: Bacteria > Bacillati > Actinomycetota > Actinomycetes > Mycobacteriales > Mycobacteriaceae > Mycobacterium > Mycobacterium sp. NGS62. The sequence continues at coordinate 703,692 of NZ_JCALCK010000002.1, forward strand.
TCCAGGCCGGCGTTCGCCAAGTCGAGGTCCTCGGTCTGACCCTGCCGCCCGGCCGAATACATCACCGTCTCGGCGGGGATTTGCTTGCCGCTGGCCAACGTGGTGATGGTGCCGGCAGCTCCGACGTCCACGGCGGTGACCTCTTCGCCGAACCGGAACGTCACGGCCAGGTCGCGCAGATGAAATTTCAGCGCCTCGACGATTTCGGGGTCACAGAAATCGAGCATGGAATCGCGCTTTTCCACGACCGTCACCTTGGTCCCGAGCGCGGCGAACATCGACGCGTACTCAATCCCGATCACCCCAGCTCCGACGACGACCATCGACGCCGGCAGCGACTTGAGGTCCAGGATGCCGTCGGAGTCGAGCACCCGTTCCTCGTCGAACTCGACCCCGCTCGGGCGCGCCGGCGTGGTTCCGGTAGCGATGACGACGAAATCCCCAGAGAGCGTGATTCGTTCGCCTCGGGAGACGTCCTCCACCAAGACGGTGTGCGGGTCGACGAAGCGACCGTGCCCGACAATCAGGTCGATCCGGTTGCGAATCAACTGCGAGCGCACCACATCGATCTGCTTACCGATCACGTGCTGGGTCCGTGACAACAAGTCGGCGGGGGTGATTTTGTCCTTGACCCGGTAGCTGGCGCCGTACAACTCGCGCTGGTTCATGCCGGTGAGGTAGACCACCGCCTCCCGCAAGGTTTTCGACGGGATCGTTCCGGTGTTGACACAGACGCCGCCCAGCATCCGGCCGCGCTCGACAATGGCCACCGACTTACCGAGTTTGGCCGCCGCGATCGCCGCCTTCTGCCCACCCGGTCCTGAACCGATGACGATGATGTCGTACTCCCGCATCGAATTCACCATGCCATAGAGGTCTACGCCGGTTTCCCAGCCCGCGTGCGGCGAACCGGCCAACAGTCGTGAGTTCATCCACAACAGATCGGCCCAGCCCGCGTTGCCGGTCATCCACTGACGGTCACCGTTGACAGCGTCGCCTCATGACAAAGCATCGAAAAGACTTTGAGTTGAATCGGCCAGGCGCGTTGATCGCCGCACTGCCCGCGGTTTTGGGGTTTGTGCCGGAGAGATCGCTGGTGCTGGTATCTGTCGACGGTGGCGAGCTGGGTTCGGTGATGCGCGTCGACCTATCCGCTCAGCTGACGCAGCGTCTCGGGCACCTCGCAGAGGTTGCCGCGGCAGCCGACCCGGAGGCCGCGATCGCGGTGATCGTCGACGCCGACGGAGCATCGTGTCCGGTGTGCAACGAGGAGTACCGCGAGTTGTGCACGACGCTCACCGAGGAGTTGTCCAGCCGCGACATCCTGTTGTGGGCCGCACATGTCGTCGATCAGGTGGCGCCCGGTGGTCGCTGGCACTGTGTCGACGGGTGTGGTTCCGGCGGCACGGTTGACGACCCATCGTCGTCGCCGCTGGCCGTGGCCGCCGTCCTGGACGGCCGGCGGTTGTATGCGCGGCGCGCCGACCTGCAGGCCGTCATCGCGGCCGACGACGGGGCCGATAGCGACGAACTTGCCGCCGCACTCGACCGATACGCCGGATCGCGTGAGGCGGCCTATCGCGCGGACCCCGACGGCTGCACCCGTCGCGACGTTGAAGATGCGATGGCCGCCGCCGCGAGCGTGGCCGACGGGCAACCGCTTTCGGAGGTGGAGCTGGCCAAGCTCGGCTGCGCACTAGGCGATGTGCACGTTCGCGACACGCTCTATGCCCTTGCGGTGGGGGATAACGCGGGCGAGGCCGAGTCCTTGTGGGCGCTGCTCTCACGTGCGCTACCTGAGCCCTGGCGGGTCGAAGCGCTGGTCCTACTCGCGTTCAGCGCGTATGCGCGTGGCGACGGACCGCTGGCCGGGGTGTCGCTGGAGGCCGCGCTGCGTTGCCAACCGACTCACCGGATGGCGGGCATGCTGGACACCGCGTTGCAGTCGGGATTGCGACCCGAACATATCCGGGAACTCGCGCTGACCGGGTATCGGCTTGCCAAGCGGTTCGGTGTGCGCTTGCCGCCCCTGCGGTCGTTCGGCCGGCGTGCGGTCTAGGGCGCAACAGCCAGGTCAGACCTTCTCGACCTTGACGGCGTGAGCCATCTCGTGCGGCAGGCTGACGTTTTCGTGGCCCGGGATCACGATGGTCACGCCACCGGCCGGGTTGGTCTCCACGGTCACCCGTGCGTTGGGGACGACGCCGGCGTCTTTGAGGCGGGTGATCAGGTCGATGTCGCCTTGGACGTGCTCGGTGAGCTGCCGGACCACCACGGCGACCGGCGATCCGCCCGGCAGCTCGGTCAGCCGTACCAGGTTGGCGTCTTCGGCGCCGAACCCAGGCCCCACGCCCAGATCCAAAAGCCCGGGAATCGGGTTGCCGAACGGCGAGGTCGTCGGGTTGTTGAGCACCTGCACAAGCCGACGCTCGACGTCTTCACTCATGACGTGCTCCCACCGGCAGGCCTCGGCGTGTACGTCTTCCCACGGCAACCCGATCACGTCGACCAGCAGCCGTTCGGCCAGCCGGTGCTTGCGCATGACGGCGATCGCCAGTGTCCGCCCCTTGTCGGTCAGCTCCAGGTGGCGATCACCGGCCACGTGCAACAGCCCGTCGCGCTCCATCCGCGACACCGTCTGGCTGACGGTAGGCCCACTCTGGTCGAGCCGCTCGGCAATCCGGGCACGCAGCGGCGTTACACCCTCTTCTTCGAGGTCGTAAATGGTCCGCAGGTACATCTCGGTGGTATCAACCAGGTCGTTCATTCCGCACCCTTCGTTGCACCTGAGTCTACTTGCCCAGCTGCGTGAATGGTCTGCTAACACACACGCACGGTCCAGGGGCCATTAGTGGTCAACCGTCCCCACGGCAGCAGTATGCCCGCCGCAACGCGGCGGGCATACCCCGTGACAGGTCTTAGCTGGCGTACGACCGCAGCCGGTCGGCGCGCTCGCCGTTGCGGAGCTTGGCCATCACCTCGCGCTCGATCTGGCGCACCCGCTCGCGCGACAAACCGAACAGCTTCCCGATCTGGTCGAGCGTGCGGGGCTGGCCGTCGTCGAGGCCGAAGCGCAACCGGATCACCTGATGCTCACGCTCGTCCAGCGTGGCCAGCACGCTGCGGATGTCAGTGTGCAGCAGCTCGGCGATCACCGCGTTCTCCGCGGACATTGCTTCGGCGTCTTCGATGAAGTCGCCCAGCGGGGCCTCTTCCTCCGAACCGACCGGCATGTCGAGGCTGACCGGATCGCGGCTGTGCTCGAGCAAGTCGTTGATCTTGTCGACCGGAATTCCCGACTCCGAAGCGAGTTCCTCGTCGGTGGCTTCTCGGCCGAGGTTCTGGTGCATCTCTCGCTTGATCCGCGCCAGCTTGTTCACTTGCTCGACCAGATGAACCGGCAGCCGGATGGTGCGGCTCTGATCGGCCATACCGCGGGTGATCGCTTGGCGAATCCACCACGTGGCATACGTGGAGAACTTGAATCCCTTTGCGTAGTCGAACTTCTCCATCGCACGGATCAGCCCCAGGTTGCCCTCCTGGATGAGGTCCAGCAGCGGCATGCCGCGGCCGGTGTAGCGCTTGGCCAACGAAACCACCAGCCGCAGGTTGGCTTCCAGGAGATGGCGGCGCGCGGCTTCGCCGTCGCGCACCACTGTCGCCAGGTCACGCTTGCGCTTCTCGCCCAGGCGCTTGCGGGTATCGAGCAGATGCTGAGCGTAGAGTCCGGCCTCGATGCGCTTGGCGAGCTCGACCTCGTCGGCGGCAGTAAGCAACGCCGTCTTGCCGATGCCGTTCAGATACACGCGCACCAAATCCGCGGCAGGACTCTGAGAATCCAGATCGCTCTCAACCCGGCTGGTAGTGGCATTTGCCATAGCGGCCTCCTGATCGGCTTGAACTGTCATGTGGTCCAACGACTAACCCGGGACAAGAGTTCCCACCGGGCGGCGATCTCACACCCGTTGACGTGCGCTAATGTGCCGAGGCCCTGAGAATGTGCTGAGAAGTGCCGCCGGGTGGCGGTTATTCGGAACTGTCGGCGCCCGGACCCCGCGATTCGGGTTGCGGCGCTGGACGAATGTCTCGCTCGAGTGCGGGACGCTCGGCGGTCGGGAACAGCGGGGTGTGCCGGCGGGATGGATCGAACCGGCGGGGTTCGTCGGGGCGGCGCGGCGGCCGATCATTGGCGATCAGCACCGCCATCCACGGCAATGGAATCGACGCGACGAGAATCAGCAGCGAGATCAATCCGTTGTGCCACGCGCCGTACGCGAGGGCGGCCAATACCAGCGCAGGAATCCGGAATGACATCAGCGTCAGGTACTTGCGTACCCGCTGACGATGCTGCACCTCGTAGGAGGGTGCGGCTGCTGTGATGAGCACCGGCCGACCGTCGTCGTCGAAACCCAGCTCGGAGCCGTGCTTCATCCATCCACTGTCCCACATTCGGCCCATTCCGGCACAGGCGCCTATTGCCCCGCGGCGGGCTCAGAGTCGGCTCAACGACCGGTTTCCGGCACAATGAGACGCATGCAGACCCAGACGATCGAACGCACCGATACCGACGAACGCGTCGACGACGGGACCGATAGCGACACCCCGAAATACTTTCACTACGTCAAGAAAGACAAGATCGCCGAGAGCGCGGTGATGGGCACACACGTCGTTGCATTGTGCGGTGAGGTGTTCCCGGTCACCCGATCGGCCAAGCCGGGGTCGCCGGTCTGCCCGGACTGCAAGCGGATCTACGAACAGCTCAAGAAGAGCTGACCCGCTCGTCGCTGACACGGCCCGAATCCTGATCGTCGGTGGTGCCGTTCTGTGCCCGGGATTTCAGCCAGCGTCGCATCCGATGCGCATGGGTCGCCGGCGCCGGCCACTCCTCCTGGATGGCGGCGTTGAGTTCGGCGCCCAGCATGATCGCGAAGCCCCCGAAGAAGGCGAATAACAAAAACGCGATCGGCGTGGCCAGCGCGCCGTAGGTGTAGCCGGTGGCGGTGATCCAGGTCAGATAGATGCGCAATCCCAAGGTGGCGATCAGAAACACCACGGTCGCCAGCACTGCGCCCAGGACCAGCCGGTGGGTCGGCAGCGCTTTGGGCAGCGCCACCCGATACAGGATCATCACCGCGACCATCAACCCGGTGATCAGCGCCGGGTAGTAGCCGATGTCCAGCCAGCTGTCCGGGATGAACTGCGCCACCTTCCACTCGCCCCGCACCAAAAGCGGGGCAGTCGCGATCACGAACAGCAGCATCACGACATAGAGCAATAGGGCGAACAGGCGCTGACGCACCGGGTGGCGCAGCGGGGTCTGGTCGTGGGCTTCCACCACCGCATCGACGAACGCCGAGATCGCCGACGATCCGGCCCACAACGAGATCACGAAGCCCAGCGACACCACCTCACCCCGCGCACCCTTGTCGATGTCGCTGATCGTCGGCTTGATGATCTCGTTGACGACGTTCTCGGAGAAAAAGCTGTGCGCCAGCGTCACCAGGCGGTGCTCGATGACGGGCAGAGTGTCGGGACCGAACAGCGGCGCCACGTAGGCGAGGCTGCCCAGCATGCCCAGCAGCAACGGCGGCAACGACAGCGCCGACCAGAAGGCCGCCTGCGCTGACTCGGAAAAGATGGAGTCGTCCCAGCTTTTCGACAGCGTCCGGCGTGTGACACGCCAGACGTGATGCCGCGACGGCTTAACCCGCTGATCGCTCATGACCAACCCAGCATTCCTGACGAGTTGTCCTGCCGTCCGGATTGCCGGTAGGTGAGTTGTGTCTCAAGACTCCACAGGAGCGCTTACTTGCAGCACCGCCGCCAACTCAACCAACTTCGCCTCGTGCTCATTGGCGTGATGCTGGCAGAAGAGAAGTTCGGCGCCAGAGGGCAGCGTGGCGCGCACCCGGGCGGCCGCGCCGCACCGGTCGCAGCGATCAGCCCTAGTCAACTCCGGACTGGTCAAGGTCGCGTTCATGGCTACTCCGTTTCTGGCCTATCTCCACTGTCTCAGATGTCGGGGCGTTTGGCCTTCTTCCCCGTGTGGTTACCCGCTGTGTCGTTTCTCACGCCCTACCGGTTACACCTCGGGCAGGGTGGTTTTGTGAACCCTGATCCCGCGGTGCTGGTCCACCTCTGTTCAGCCGACCAGTGGTCTGCTGCCCAGGCTCTCGGTGCCCTCCACCCCGAACCGACCGACTGCGCCGGATTCATCCACCTTTCGACACCGGGCCAGGTACATCTGCCGGCCAACCGCCTCTTCAGTGGACGCGTCGACCTGCTGCTGCTGTACATCGATCCGGCCCGGCTGGATGCACCGGTGCTTTGGGAACCGGGAGTTGCAACGGACCCGGAGTCAATGCTGTTCCCGCATCTGTACGGATCACTTCCGGTCGATGCTGTGTTCAAGGTCACCGACTACCGGCCCGGCCCCGACGGAGCCTTCCCGGCGGCTTCGGAGTCGGAGTCGGCATAGACGCTTCGCCCGCGCCGTCGGCGCACCGGCCGGCATCGCCGGCCATAGCTCAGTCGAGGTAGTCGCGCAGAACTTGAGAACGGCTGGGGTGGCGCAACTTCGACATCGTCTTGGACTCGATCTGGCGGATGCGCTCCCGGGTGACGCCGTAAACCTGCCCGATTTCGTCGAGGGTCCGGGGCTGGCCGTCGGTGAGCCCGAAGCGCAGCCGCACCACGCCGGCCTCGCGCTCCGACAACGTCTCCAATACCGACTGCAGTTGGTCCTGCAGCAGAGTGAACGACACCGCGTCGACGGCGACGACCGCTTCGCTGTCCTCGATGAAGTCGCCGAGCTGACTGTCGCCCTCATCGCCGATCGTCTGGTCCAGGGAGATCGGCTCGCGCGCATACTGCTGGATCTCCAGCACCTTCTCCGGCGTGATGTCCATTTCTTTGGCGAGCTCCTCCGGGCTGGGCTCACGGCCCAGGTCCTGCAGCAGCTCACGCTGGATGCGGCCCAGCTTGTTGATCACCTCGACCATGTGGACCGGGATGCGGATGGTGCGCGCCTGGTCGGCCATCGCGCGGGTGATCGCCTGGCGGATCCACCACGTCGCGTAGGTCGAGAACTTGTAACCCTTGGTGTAGTCGAACTTTTCGACCGCACGGATCAGACCCAGGTTGCCTTCCTGGATCAAGTCGAGAAATGCCATGCCGCGACCGGTGTAACGCTTGGCCAGCGACACCACCAGACGCAGGTTGGCTTCCAGCAGATGGTTTTTCGCCCGGTCGCCGTCCCGGCAAATCCATGACATGTCACGCCGCTGGGCCGCGGGCAGCTTCTCGCCGCGCTCGACCAACTCGGTCATCAGCTGGGTGGCGTAAAGCCCGGCCTCGATTCGCTTGGCCAGCTCCACCTCTTCTTCGGCGTTAAGCAGCGCCACTTTGCCGATCTGCTTGAGGTAAGCGCGTACCGAGTCCGCCGACGCAGTGAGCTCAGCATCCTTTCGGGCCTGGCGCAACGCCTCGGACTCGTCCTCATCCCATACGAAATCGCCTGAGGCCTTGTCCTTTTCGGTGGGCTCAGCGATTTCCTCGTCGTCGTCGGTGGAGCCCTCAGCGGGCGCCTTCTTGGTCGAGGCGGTCTCCGAGTCGTCGGTTTCGGCTTGTTCGTTGTCGGTGTCGTCGTCGCCGTCGGAGGACGCATCCTCCTCGAGGTCGTCGAGGTTCAGGTCGGCGGCGTCGATCTCGATATCGTCGCCGGGCTCACCGTCGAGTTCCGGCTCGGTGTCGAGGTCCTCATCGACAGCATCTTCGGCAACGACCTCGCGGTCCTTCGGGGTGTCCTTGGGCGACGCTGCCTTCTTCGCACGCCCACTGGCCGGCGCGGACTTGGCAGCGGCGTTTTTCGCCGGTGTGCGGCTCTTCTTGGCGGCGTCAGCACCGTTGGCTTTGGCCGGCGCCTTACTGGCGCGTGTCGTTGTCTTGGTGGCCCGTTTGGCGGGGGCGGCGCCGTTTGCGGATTTGGCCGCGGGTCGCTTCGCCCCGGCTTTGGCGGGGGACTTGGTAGCGGAGCGCTTCACCGGCTCGTCGGTCGCCGGGCTTGCCTTGGTCGCTGCCACGTAAACCCCTTCAGTAGGACTCAGTCTTCAAGCCGAGCCTTCGGTGCTCCTGGGCGTGCGTTACCGAAAGTGTCGGCTATGTCGGATGTCGGTCTTGATATCAGCTTGGATGCTCGCCGCTATGGGTTGGGCGGCTGCCGGTGACCAGTGTAACGACCGAGCGCGGCCACATTGCCCGGAGCGCGCAATTCAGTGGGTGACATCCCTGGTCGCCGCCATCGCCGCGCCGACGATTCCCGCTGTGTTCTGCAGGGCGGCGGCGACAACCGGCGTCCGGTTCTCGAGCAGTGGCACCCATTTGTCGGCCTTGCGGCTGATTCCGCCACCGGCGATGAACAAATCGGGCCAAAAGGCGTTCTCGAAAGCGACCAGTACTTTCGTCACCTGTTTCGCCCATTTCTTATAGCTCCAGCCGTGCTTGTCCCGTACCGACGACGCGGCACGGTGTTCGGCTTCTTTGCCGCCGACCTCGAGGTGACCGAATTCGGTGTTGGGCAGCAATATCCCGTTGTGAATGACCGCCGACCCGATTCCGGTGCCGAATGTGAGCAGCACCACCACGCCGGTTTTGTCTTTGCCCGCGCCGTAGCGCTCCTCGGCCAGCCCGGCCGCATCTGCGTCGTTGAGGACGACGATTTCTTGGCCGTCCAGCTCCCCGGCGATGACATCGCGTGCGTTGGTCCCGATCCACCCCTTGTCCACATTCGCTGCTGTCTGGACGACGCCCTCGGTGACCACGCCGGGGTAGGTCACCCCCAGCGGGCCCGACCAGCCGAATTCGTTGACCACGGCGGCGATGGTCTTCGCGACTGCCGACGGCGTGGCCGGCTGTGGCGTCGGCAGCTTGAACCGGTCGCCGACGAGCTCACCGGTGTCCAGATCGACGATCCCGCCCTTGATCCCGCTGCCGCCCACGTCGACGCCGAAGCCGCGCCGCTGCGGCGTCGCGCCGGGCCCATCGGTCGCAGACGAAGCCGTGGTCGAGTCGCTACTGGTCATCGCATCTCCTCGGCGGGACGTGGCTGTGGCCCACACCCTAATGCGATGCCCCGCCGCGGGGGTGCCCCAGCGAGGATTGTGATGCGATAGAGCAGTGACGACACCTGACAACAGCCCTGCTCAGCTGCGTTCGGTGGCCGAAGCGCTGGCCGGCGAGGCGGCTGAGTTCGTGCGCCGTCGTCGCGCCGAGGTGTTCGGCGCCGACGCGAGCGTCTCGGCAAGCGAGGCAGTGCAGACCAAGTCCACTCCGACGGACCCGGTGACCGTCGTCGATACCGAAACCGAGCGATTGCTGCGTGATCGACTGGCGCAGCTGCGATCCGGCGACCCCATTCTCGGTGAGGAGGGCGGTGGCCCGGCCGATCCCTCAGCGAGCTGTGCCGACACGGTCACCTGGGTACTTGATCCGATCGACGGCACGGTGAACTTCGTCTACGGCATCCCGGCCTACGCGGTCTCGGTAGCCGCGCAGATCGACGGCGTGTCGATTGCCGGCGCAGTCGCCGACGTCGTCGGCGGCCAGGTGTATTCGGCTGGGACCGGACTCGGTGCGCACCTCGCCGACGAGCAGCAAACCCGTCGGCTGCGATGCACCGATGTCGACGATTTGTTGATGGCGCTGCTGGGCACCGGGTTTGGCTATTCCAGGCGGCGCCGCACAGCCCAGGCGGCGCTGGCGGCCCGGATGCTGCCGATGGTCCGCGATGTGCGCCGCATCGGTTCTGCCGCACTGGATTTGTGCATGGTCGCGGCGGGCCGACTGGACGCCTACTACGAGCACGGGCTACACCTGTGGGATTGCGCGGCTGGGGCGTTGATCGCTGCCGAGGCGGGCGCGCGGGTAGTGCTGCCGGATCCTGGGACGCCAGCCGGCGGAGCCGGGCCGGTGGTGGCGGCGGCACCGGGGATCGCGGACGAATTGCTTGCTGCCCTCGACCGATTCGGCGGGCTGGCGCCGATCCCGGGCTGAGATCTGATTGTCCGGCTTCTGCTCGCGCCGCGCCGCGGCGCGCATCCTCCGCTGGACCGAAATCAGCAGCTGTTGGCGTGGATCTTCGACAGCAGCGCAGGATCTGGCGGCTCACCGGGCCCTGGCCGTAAGCCGGCGAGCACCGCTTCGATGTCATCGCTGTGGGCCAGCGCGGTGAACTCGGTGCCCAACGCCAGATCGACAGAGTCGTCGGAGCGGTCGTCGCGGAACAGTTCGGTGCACGGCGCCACCACCCACAGGGCAGCCGCCGCGGCCTGCCCGACCTCGCCGAAGCGGATCTGGCCCTGGCAGGCCAGTCGGGTATTGGCATAGATCGGGTCGTTGGCGGCGGTCGGCTGGGCGAAGCCCAGGTCGCGCAGCGTGCCCGCGACGTCGCCGGCCTGGCCGCCGCGCCCGCTGGCATTGAGCACCCGAATCTTGGTATCCGCCAGCTTGGCCGGGGTGACGTTGATCATCGTGCTGTACGGGACCGGCTCGCCCAGCCGTGGTTGGCCCGGATCGGTCTGCGGCGGCGGGGGATTGCAGATCGCGACCTCGTGGACGTCGGACGGACGGGTCAGTGCAATCGTCCAGATAAAGCCGGTTGCCAGCACCAGAAAGATCAGCAGGAACATAGCGGGCCGGGTGTTGCGGCGGCGAAATGGGCGACCATGTTTGTCGAACGCGGTGCCTTCGGTGATTTGCGCGACCACGGGAGCACTCTAGCGGCGATCACGAGCGCGGCGTAGCCGGGCGCGGTGGGTCGCCGCCGACGAGACTAGCGGCGATCCGAACGCGATGTTTAGAACGAGATAGGGCGGTCAAGATACGTGTGTGACGTAAATCACACTTGAACAAACCGGGTTACGGGCACGAATCGTTTGGCGGATGCGTTCGACGCTGGTACAAAGCGTTGCTTGCAGGGTTTATGAGGGGAGCGAGGGGAAAGGCCGATGGCTACCGACTATGACGCCCCAAGGCGCACCGAGACCGATGACGTTTCCGAGGATTCGTTAGAGGAGCTCAAAGCGCGGCGCAATGAAGCGGCGTCGGCCGTAGTCGACGTCGACGAATCCGAGTCCGCAGAGTCGTTCGAACTGCCTGGCGCCGACTTGTCCGGCGAAGAACTGTCGGTTCGTGTTGTTCCTAAGCAAGCTGACGAGTTCACCTGCTCGAGCTGCTTTCTGGTGCAACACCGCAGCCGGCTGGCCAGCGAGAAGAACGGCGTGATGATCTGTACCGACTGCGCGGCCTGAGCGGGTTGGGTCAGCTCCGCAATGCTGACAGCACCCGCTGCGGGTGACGGCAGCTCACCAACCAGTACGGCGTCGGGTCGTCGGGGTCGTCGAGCACGACCAACACCATCGGGCCGACCCAGCCTCGGTGCAGTACGTAGGCCGCGGGATCGAGCTGGCGCCCTAATGCCGCAGACTTGGCCGAGCGTGGGACCTCCGCGGAGCGGGCGATCGCCGTGACAGGCAGATGCGCCTCACCGGCCCACAGCTCGACGCCGTCGTCGCCGACGGTGACCCGAATCTCCATCCGGCCCAGCCACAGCAACGCTCCGGCGGCCACCCCGAACAGGACCGCAAATGGCAACCAGTCGGGAAGTGTCGGCACGCCGTGGTTGACCTCCAACGCGATGAGGGCCGCAGCCGCGAAACCTAGTGGCCACCACCACCATGGCACCCATAGATGCTCGCGATACCGCACACTTTGCGGCGCGACGCGCGTACCCGACACGCGGTCAAGGGTAGTCTGTGCCCCCGTGTCGACCAGTCTGGCGATCGTCCGCCTCGATCCGGGACTTCCACTGCCTAGTCGCGCCCACGAGGGGGACGCCGGCGTCGACCTCTACAGCGCCGAAGACATCGAACTGGCGCCCGGTCACCGTGCCCTGGTGCGCACCGGCATTGCGGTGGCCATCCCGCTGGGAATGGTCGGGCTGGTGCATCCGCGCTCCGGATTAGCTGCGCGAGCGGGGCTTTCGATCGTCAACAGTCCCGGGACCATCGACGCCGGCTACCGCGGGGAGATCAAGGTCGCGTTGATCAATCTCGATCCTGCGGCATCGATCCTGGTGCACCGCGGCGATCGCATCGCCCAACTGCTGGTGCAAAGGGTGGAGTTGGTCGAGCTGATGGAAGTGGCGTCGTTTGACGAGGCCGGCCTGGCGGGCACATCTCGTGGCGACGGCGGTCACGGCTCCTCCGGCGGACACGCGAGTTTGTGACGCCGGCGACGATGCAGAGCGTAGCGATGAGGAGGAGCGGCGCTTGTAATGGCATTCGGTAAAAGCAAACCCCAAGACGACTCGGCCGAGACGGAGGTGGCGGTCCCAGTGCAGAACCCGGAGCCGACAGCCGAAGCCGAATCCGACGTCGAACTCGACGGCCCGTTCGACATCGAGGATTTCGATGATCCGGCGGCCGCCGAAGTGGCCCGCCTGGACCTCGGCTCAGTGCTGATCCCGATGCCCGGGGACGGTCAGCTGCAAGTCGAACTCACCGATACCGGCGTCCCGAGTGCGGTGTGGGTGGTCACGGTCAATGGCCGGTTCACCATCGCGGCATATGCGGCGCCGAAGACGGCCGGATTGTGGCGGGAAGTGGCCACCGAACTCGCTGATTCACTGCGCAAAGACGGCGCGAAAGTGACCATCCAGGACGGTCCGTGGGGCCGGGAAGTTGTCGGCAGTGCGGCCGGCGAGGTGCGTTTCATCGGAGTCGACGGCTACCGCTGGATGATCCGTTGCGTGGTCAACGGAACACACGAGACCATCAACGCGCTCACCGAGGAAGCCCGGGAAGCGCTGGCGGACACCGTAGTCCGTCGCGGCGATACACCACTACCGGTGCGGACGCCGCTGGCGGTGGAGTTGCCCGAGCCGATGGCAGCGCAGCTGCGGGAGGCCGCCGCCCAACAAGCGGCTGCGCAGCAGGGTGACCCCGAACCGGCCGCTCGGCGCAGCGCCCAGGGGTCGGCCATGCAGCAATTGCGCAGCACCAGCACCGGAGGCTAAACGGCGCCCAGCGCCGCCAAACATGCGACGCCCAGCGCAGCCGGGTCGGCGCCGATCTGATCCAGCGTCACGCTGCGCAAGGCGGCTCGCGGCGCGGCAGACGCCCATTGCACGCCGACCTCGACCGGATGGATCGGGTCGTCGGTGGCGGCCGCCACTGCCAAGGGGACTCCCAGATCCGCGAGCTCTGTACAGGTTGGTGCGATGTAGGCCGCTGCCTCGTCCATGGCGTCGGGGAGTTGTGGCCACTGCCCCCGCCATGAGCGGGCCAGCTCGTCGCCCAGCCACGGCGGGCTGGACTCCCGCATCTGCGCCGTCGTCGCGGCCAGTCCCTCGCGACGGAGTTGCGCCGCGGAATGGCGCGCCGCGTGGGCGGCCGGCGCGTCGTCGGGCGCACCCGCCCAGGCGGGCAGCGCGGCCAGCACCGCTACCGCGCGATCGGGATGCCCCAGTGCCCATGCGGCGGCCACGGCGGCGCCGATCGAAACACCGCCAACGGCGATCGGCCCGCCGCGCGCCGCGTCGTCCAGGGCGGCGAGATAGCCGCGCACCAAGCCGCCCGGCCGCGGAGGCGGTGCCACAATCAGCGCGCCGGCCGCCCGCAACGGGTCACCGAAGGCCCGCCGGATGTAGTCGTCGTCGGAGCCCGTGCCGGGCAGTATGACGGCGGAAACACCACTCAAGTCGACGGTCACAGCTTGATACTGCCTGGCATTCGCGGGGTATCCCTCCGACACCCCAAGAGATACATGGCGTTGGGGAACCAACGGGTCTACGGTGTCCGTTGGCATATATGGGTTCGACCACCACAGTGGATTGGTTCCAGTGGGATCGGCCGAAGTGATCAGGAGAGGTGATGGCGACCCGCGAAGGTTATCTGCGCCGGCTCACTCGTCGTTTGACGGAGGACCCCGAGCAGCGCGATGTTGAGGAGTTGTCCGACGAGGCAACCAACACCGGCGCGCAGCGCGCGATCGACTGCCGCCGTGGTCAGGAGGTGACGATGGTGGGGACGCTGCGCAGCGTGGAAGCCAACGCCAAGGGCTGCGCCGGTGGGGTTCGTGCCGAGTTGTTCGACGGCACCGACACCGTGACGCTGGTGTGGCTGGGGCAGCGTCGTATTCCGGGCATCGACTTGGGCCGCATGCTGCGAGTGCGGGGTCGGCTGGGCAAGCTGGATAACGGCACCAAGGCGATTTACAACCCGCATTACGAAATTCAGCGGTGAGATGAATCCTGACGGGCGGGAATGACCATGGCAGATGACCGCACCGGCGCCGCCGAACGGGTGATGGCACACCTGGGCGGTGTGAGCGGAATGGTCTACTCTTCGCTGCCGGTCGTGGTGTTCGTCGTCGCGAACGGGGTGGCGGGGTTGGTGGGCGCTACCGGCGCGGCGCTCGGCGTGGCGGTACTCATTCTGCTGTGGCGCCTGACCCGGGGGGAGTCCACCAGACCGGCGGTATCCGGATTCATCGGCGTTGCCTTCTGTGCGGTGATCGCCTACGCGCTCGGAGAGTCCAAGGGATATTTCCTGCTGGGCATCTGGGTGTCGCTGGTGTGGGCGACGGTCTTCGCGGTGTCGGTGCTGATCCGCCGGCCCGTGGTGGGCTACTTGTGGAGCTGGTGGGCCGGCGACGACCGCAGCTGGCGTGACGTGCGTCGCGCTGTCTACGCCTTCGACCTCGCGACTTTGACCTGGGTGCTGGTCTTCGGGGCCCGGTTTGTGGTGCAGCGGTTGCTCTACGACGCCGACCAGACGGGCTGGTTGGGTGTTGCGCGGATCGCAATGGGTTTGCCGCTGACCGCCGCGGCCGCCCTGGTGACCTATCTGGCGATCAAAGCAGCGCAGCGTGCATCGAGTCCGGTCCTGGTCAGCGTGCCGGCAGAAGCAGCTGGCGCAGCTCCGCCTCCACCTCAGTAACGGCGACGAAGAGCAACTCGTCGCCGCCCTCCAGCGGTTCGTCGCCCTGCGGCACGATGACCCGCGGCCCGCGCAGGATCGTCACCAGCGCCGCATCACGCGGCAGCTCCAGCTTGCGTACCGGCTTACCGCCCCATGGCGTGTCGTCGGGCAGCGTGATCTCGACGAGGTTGGCCTGGCCCTTGCGGAACTCCATCAGCCGCACCAGATCTCCGACGGCGACGGCCTCTTCGACCAGGGAGGCCAGCATCCGCGGGGTGGATACGGCGACGTCGACGCCCCAGGCGTCGGTGAAAAGCCATTCGTTGCGGGGATCGTTGACCCTGGCCACCACCCGAGGTACCGCGAACTCGGTTTTGGCCAACAGGCTGAGGACCACGTTGGCCTTGTCATCACCGGTAGCGGCGATGACGACGTCGAAGTCCTCGAGGTGGATCGATTCCAGCAAGCTCAACTCGCAAGCATCGCCCAGCCGCCAGTGCGCTGCCGGGATGGCATCGACATCGAGGTGTTCGGGGTTACGCTCGATCAGGCTCACTTCGTGGCCACTTTCGATGAGTTCCCGCGCGATCGAGCGGCCCACCGCGCCGGCGCCGGCAATCGCGACCTTCATAACTCTTCGCTCGGCGGCAGAGCGGCAATGGCCACCGCCTCAGCAGCGCGGCCGGATATCGCGGCGACGTAGACCTGATCGCCGGCCTGAATGACCGTCTTCGGTTCGGGTAGCAGCCCGCTGCCGAACCGGATCAAAAACGCCACCCGGGCTCCGGTCGCTGTTTCCAGATCGGTCAGCCGATGTCCCACCCAGTCCTCATGCAGCACCACTTCGACGACGGCGACCGTGCCGGTCGGATCGCGCCACTTGCTGGTTTCAGACTCCCGAGTCAGCGCGTTGAGAAGGCGATCGGTAGTCCACGGCACGGTGGCGATGGTGGGGATGCCAAGCCGCTCATAGACCGCGGCGCGTTTGGCGTCGTAGATCCGTGCCACCACACGCTGCACGCCGAAGGTTTCCCGGGCCAGCCGCGCCGAGATGATGTTGGAGTTGTCGCCGGACGACACCGCGGCGAAGGCATCGGTCTCCTCGATGCCCGCCCGCAACAGCACATCGCGGTCGAAGCCCAGGCCTAACACCCGGTCGCCGGCGAAATCCGGGCTGAGCCGGTTGAAGGCAGTCCCGTCGCGGTCGATGACCGCGACATCGTGGCCGATCCGGGACAGGCCGTCGGCCACCGAAGACCCGACCCGGCCGCACCCCATCACCACTACCCGCACCTGAGGTCCTTTCGGCTGCGTTCTGCTCGTCTACGGAACGCTACCGCCAATCGCGGGTGGGCTTACTCTTGGCTCTCGTGTCCAAACTTTCGACGGCGGCGCGCCGGTTGGTGTTGGGTCGGCCGTTTCGCAGCGACCGGCTGAGCCATACCCTGTTGCCGAAGCGGGTCGCGCTGCCGGTGTTCGCCTCGGATGCGCTGTCCTCGGTGGCTTACGCCCCTGAGGAAGTATTTCTCATGCTTTCGGTGGCCGGCCTGGCCGCGTACTCGCTGACGCCGTGGATCGGGTTGGCGGTGGCCGCGGTCATGTTGATCGTGGTGGCCAGCTACCGGCAGAATGTGCATGCCTACCCATCCGGTGGCGGCGACTACGAAGTCGTCACCACCAACCTCGGTGAGCATGCGGGTCTGACCGTAGCCGCCGCGCTGATGGTGGATTACGTTCTGACCGTTGCTGTTTCGACAGCATCAGCCATGTCGAACATCGGATCGGCCATTCCGTTCATCGCCAAGCACAAAGTGCTGTTCTGCGTCATCGCGATTCTGTTGGTGATGGCGATGAACCTGCGTGGCGTCCGCGAGTCCGGGGTGGCGTTCGCCGTTCCCACCTACGCGTTCATCGTCGGCCTGGGCATCATGCTGGTCTGGGGTCTGTTCCGGATCTACGTGCTCGGCGACCCGCTACAGGCCGAATCAGCCGGTTTCGACATGCGGGCCGAACACGGTCAGATCGTCGGATTCGCACTGGTTTTCCTGGTGGCCCGGTCATTTTCCTCAGGGTGTGCGGCCTTGACCGGTGTGGAGGCGATCAGCAACGGCGTGCCGGCATTCCGGAAGCCCAAGTCGCGCAACGCTGCAACGACTCTGCTGATGCTGGGCATGATCGCGGTGAGCCTGCTGATGGGCATCGTCCTGTTGGCCGAGAAGACCGGGGTCAAGATCGTCGACGATCCCGCGCGTCAGCTGATCGGCACCCCTGCGGATTACCAGCAGAAAACTCTTGTCGCCCAGATTGCTCAAGCGGTGTTCGGCAGCTTTGAGGTCGGGTTTTGGCTCATCACCGTGGTGACCGCACTCATTCTGGTGCTGGCGGCCAATACCGCATTCAATGGCTTTCCGGTGTTGGGTTCGGTTCTCGCGCAGCACAGCTATCTGCCGCGCCAACTGCACACCCGCGGTGACCGATTGGCCTTCTCCAACGGCATTTTGTTCTTGTCCGCGGCGGCTTTGGCCGCGATCATCCTGTTCCGCGCCCAGGTGACTGCCCTGATCCAGCTCTACATCGTCGGGGTGTTCTGGTCATTCACGCTCAGCCAGATCGGCATGGTGCGGCACTGGACGCGGCTGCTGCGCACCGAAACCGATCTGGCGGCACGGCGCAAGATGATGCGCTCACGGGTGGTCAACACGATCGGTCTGGTTTCCACCGGAACGGTGCTGTGTGTCGTGGTGGTCACCAAGTTCGCCGCCGGCGCCTGGATTGCTGTCGTCGCGATGACATCGCTGTTCCTTGTCATGAAGTTGATCCGCAAGCATTACGACGCGGTCAGCCGGGAACTGCAGCAGCAAGCCGCCGAGAACGAGGGTGTGGTGTTGCCCAGCCGCAACCACGCCCTGGTGCTGGTGTCGAAATTGCACCTGCCGACCTTGCGGGCACTGGCCTATGCCCGGGCCACCCGTCCCGACGTTTTGGAGGCCGTCACGGTCAGCGTCGACGACGGCGAAACACGCGAGCTGGTGAGCAAATGGGAAGACAGCGACATCAGCGTGCCGCTCAAGGTCATCGCCTCGCCCTACCGCGAGGTCACCCGCCCGGTGCTCGAGTACGTCAAGCGGGTCAGCAAGGAGTCGCCGCGCACCGTGGTGACCGTGTTCATTCCGGAATATGTCGTGGGCCGCTGGTGGGAACAGGTGCTGCACAACCAGAGTGCGTTGCGGCTCAAGGGACGGTTGCTGTTCATGCCGGGCGTGATGGTGACTTCCGTTCCATGGCAACTGTCTTCGTCGGAACGCCTCAAGACGCTGCAGCCCCACATCGCTCCCGGAGACGCTCGGCGGGGAATCTTCGATTGACCGAGCTCACGCTGACGGTCGGTGCGCCGGCGAATGGAGGCAGCTGTGTGGCCCGGCATGACGGTCGAGTGGTGTTCGTCCGCTATGCGCTGCCCGGTGAACGAGTACGGGTGCGGGTCACCGCGGACCGGGGTTCCTACTGGCACGCCGAGACCATCGAGGTGATTGAGTCGTCGGATTACCGGATCGCGTCCTTGTGTCCGATCGCCGGAGTCGACGGGTCCGGTTGTTGCGACTTGGCATTCGCCGAACCGGAGATGGCGCGGGCACTCAAGGGCGAGGTGGTGAGCAATCAGCTGGCGCGCCTGGGCGATCAGCAATGGTGCGGTGTGGCCGAACCGCTTTCCGCGGCGGGTCCGACGGGGTGGCGCACCAGGGTCCGGCTGGCGGTGGACGCCGACGGCCGCGCCGGCTTTCATCGTTACCGCAGCGACGAGTTGATCACCGATATTCGTTGCGCGCAGCTGATTGCCGGGATGGTTGACGGGCTGGCCGCTGCGAGTTGGCCGCCGGACGCGCAACTGTATGTGGCCGTTGACGACGACGCGCAGCGTCATGTGGTGTGCACCGCGCGGCAAGGCCGACGCACCGCGACCGATGTGGTCGAGGGCAGCTATCAGGCCGTGCAGCGGGCCGGTGAGCGCAGCTGGAAGGTGCCGGTGACGGCGTTCTGGCAGGCCCACCGAGACGCGGCGCGGTTCTACAGCTCGTTGGTCAGCGATTGGGCGCAGGCCGGCGCCGGCCAGACCGCATGGGATCTCTACGGCGGCGCAGGGGTTTTCGCGGCGGCGCTGGGGGAGGCGGTGGGTGAGTTCGGGCGGGTGGTGAGCGTCGACACCTCCCGCGCGGCGTCGCGCGCAGCTCGAGCCGCGTTGTCCGACCTGCCCCACGTGAGTGTGGTCAACGATTCGGTGCGCCGGGCGCTGACCGCGCAACGTACGCGCGCCGACGTAGCGGTGCTGGATCCGCCGCCCGCCGGCGCGGGCCGCGACGTCATCGGCCTGCTGGCCGCTGCCGATGTGCCTCGAGTGGTGCATATCGGCTGCGAGGCAGCGTCTTTCGCGCGTGACATCGGCCTGTACCGCGGCCATGGCTACGTCGTCGAGAAAATCCGGGTGTTCGACTCGTTCCCGCTGACCCACCACGTGGAGTGCGCCGCGCTGCTGACCCGCTAGCCGCTCTGATGCCAACGTTCCAACACCGCAGGGAGTTCGGTGAGCAGGAAGTCGTAGAAGTCGTGCATCTGCGTGAGGCGGTGCCGCGCCGGGCTGTTCGGTCCGGTGGTCGCGATACCGGCCTCGGCTGCCGTCTGCATGGCGGAGATGACGGCGTTCTGATTGGTGAACAGCACCGCCCAGGCGTCGTCGCGTAGCCGGAAATGGTCGCGGCGGCTGGCCGGCGCCGGCACCCGCTCGGCTAGCCCGACGGACGTGAGCATTTTGACGGCGCCGGAGATCGCACCGGAACTGGCCTGCAGCTGGTCGGCCAGCTCACCCATCGTCATGGTGGGCTGCTCGGTGAACAACAGGGTGGCCAGCACTCGAGCGGTCATCCGTTGCAGCCCGTGGCTGGTGAGGATCACAGCGAGCTGCTCGGCCGCGTGCTGTTGGTCTGAGGCCACGCCAACTCCCTACAGAGACTTCAAAGATTTCTGAATATTCAGTATAGTGAACCACGGCGTGCCGGGAAGTCTGGTCGGCAAATGTGATATCCGACTGTGCGGTACGTCCATCGGCGCACCGCGCTCGACCCGAAAGGGATTGGGCGATTTCCATGCAGAACGCCTCGACCGTCGCGGCATCCGCAGCAGTAATTACCGAGGTGATCCGCGTCCGCGACCTCACTTTCCGCTATCCCAAATCGCCCGGGCCCGCGATCCGCGGCATGGAGTTCGCGGTGGGCCGGGGCGAGATCTTCGGGTTCCTGGGCCCCAGCGGAGCGGGCAAATCGACCACCCAGAAGATCCTGATTGGCTTATTGCGTGGTCACGGTGGCGAGGTCTCAGTCTGGGGGAGGGATCCGCTGGCGTGGGGATCCGACTACTACCAGCGCGTCGGGGTCTCGTTCGAGCTGCCCAACCACTATCAGAAACTGAGCGGCCTGGAGAACCTGCGCTTCTTCGCGTCGCTGTATGACGTCGCGACCCTGGATCCGATGACGCTGCTGGACGCCGTGGGTCTGACCGACGATGCCAATACCCGCGTCAGCAAATACTCCAAGGGCATGCAGATGCGGCTGACGTTCGCGCGGGCGCTGATCAACGACCCGGAACTGCTGTTCCTCGACGAGCCAACCTCGGGACTGGACCCGGTGAACGCACGCAACGTCAAGAACATGGTGCTAGACCTCAAGGCCCGCGGTCGCACGGTCTTTCTCACCACCCACGACATGGCCACCGCCAACGAACTGTGCGACCGGGTCGCCTTCGTGGTCGACGGCAGGATCGTCGCCCTGGACACCCCGACCGAGCTGAAAATCGCCCGCAGTCAACGGCTGGTCCGCGTGGAGTACCGCGGCGAGAACGGTCGACTCGACACTGCCGATTTTCCCCTGGACGGGCTGGCGGACGATCCCGCATTTCACGCCGTGCTGCGTGACCACCACGTCGAGACCATCCACAGCAAGGAAGCCACCCTCGATGACGTCTTCGTGGAGACCACCGGACGGCAGTTGTCGTGACCCGATTGGTGAGCGCGCTGCGGCTGGAACTGACACTGCAAGTGCGGCAAAAGTTTCTGCACGCCGCCGTTTTCTCCGGGGTGATCTGGCTGGCCGTGCTGCTACCGATGCCGGCCGGCCTGCGTCCGGTCGCCGAACCCTACGTGTTGGTAGGTGATATCTCGATCATCGGGTTCTTCTTCATCGCGGGCACCGTGTTCTTCGAGAAGCAGGAACGCACACTCGGCGCGGTCATCTCCACCCCGTTGCGGTTCTGGGAGTATTTATCCGCGAAACTGGCGCTGCTGGTGTTGATCTCGTTGTTCGTGGCGGTGGTGGTGGCGACGGTGACGCGCGGTTTGGCGTACGCCGTGATGCCAGTGCTGGTCGGGGTTGTGCTCGGGACACTGTTGATGCTGCTGGTGGGGTTCATCACCTCGCTGCCGTTCGCGTCGATCAGCGACTGGTTTCTGGCGGCGACGATCCCGCTCGCGGTGATGACGTTGCCGGTGCTGAATTATTCGGGTGTGTTGCCGAATCCGCTGCTCTACATCATCCCGACGCACGGGCCGTTGCTGCTGTTCGGCGCCGCGTTCGAGCAGGTTGCGTTGGAACCGTGGCAGCTCGGGTATGCGGTGCTGTATCCGGTGGTGTGCGTGGCGGGGTTGTGTTGGACGGCGAAGGCGATGTTCGACCGCTACATCATCGCACGATCGGGAGGTCTGTGATGTCGGGTGTGCGAGTGCTGACCGCATTCGGCCGCAATGATATTCGAGGTTCCTACCGCGACCCGCTGCTGGTGATGATCGTGGCCGCGCCGGTGATCTGGACCAGTGGCGTCGCGCTGCTCACGCCGCGGTTCACCAGGATGTTGGCGCACCGCAACGGGTTCGATCTGGTGCCGTACTACCCGTTGATTCTGACCGGGTTCCTGCTGCTGACCAGCATCATCATCGCAGGTGCGTTGGCAGCGTTCCTCGTGTTGGATGAGGTCGACGCCGGCACACTGGTCGCGTTGCGGGTGACGCCGGTTCCGCTGTCGGTCTTCTTCGGCTACCGGGCGGCCACGGTGATCGCAGTGACCACGGTCTACGTGATCGCGACGATGTCGTTCAGCGGAATCCTGCAGCCCGGCCTGGTCGGGGCGTTGATCCCGATCGGGCTGCTGGCCGGGCTCTCCGCAGTGGTGACGCTGCTGCTGATACTGGCCGTGGCCAGCAACAAGATTCAGGGCCTGGCGGCCGTCCGCGCCCTGGGCATGCTGATCGCCGGGCTGCCCTGCCTGCCGTGGTTCATCGATTCCAATTGGAATCTGGCGTTCGGGGTATTGCCGCCCTACTGGGCCGCCAAGGCGTTCTGGGTGGCCAGCGACCAGGGCACGTGGTGGCCGTACCTGCTGGGCGGCGTCGGGTACAACCTGGCGATCGCCTGGCCGTTGTTCCGCCGCTTCCTCGCCAAGACCGCTCTCGGCAAGAGTGCTGACGGCGGCTGACCGCCAGTGGTCCGTACCTTGAGGCGTGTGGACACTGTCGATGTCGTTGTGGTGGGCGCGGGCCCTACCGGCCTGACGTTGGCGTGCGGATTGTTATTGCACGGCGTCTCAGTGCGTGTCGTCGATCGCGCGTCGGGTCCGGCAGTGACGTCGCGGGCCAACTTTCTGCACGCGCGCGGTTCGGAGGTGCTCGACCGGGTGGGTGCGTTGGGGACGTTGCCTGATGAGTCGCTACGAGCGATGCGGATTACGACCTATCTCGGCGACCAACCGGTCATGAAGCTGCAGTTCGGTGATCCAGGGCTGCGCACGGCCGCGCCGCCAATGCTGGTGTCGCAGGCCAAGGTCGAGGCGGCACTGGGCGATCGGTTGGCCGAGCTTGGCGGTGTTGTGGAATGGGGCCGGCCGTTGCGTGCTGTGACGCCGGACGACGAGGGCGTCACTGCGGTGCTGGGTGCCGATCAGAGCGTGCGGACGCAATGGGTCGTGGGCTGTGACGGCACCGGCAGCACCACTCGCGCACTGGCGGGTATTGGCTTTCCGGGCGTGCAGCTCAGCGAGCGTTTTCTGCTGGCCGACGTGCACCTTGATTGGGACATGGACCGTGGCGGGACGACCGGTTGGATTCACCCGGCGGGGATGATCGGCGTGATGCCGATGCCCGACCCGGATGGGCGCAACGACTTGTGGCGGGTAATCGCCTACGACCCGGGAGGTGACGAAAAGCCAAGCGAGCACCAGATTCTCGACCGTCTCGAGCAGATCCTGCCGGAGCGGACCCAGCGCCCAGTGCGGATCGGGGATGCGGTGTGGCTTTCCCAGTTTTCGGTGCACCGGCGCCTCGCCGATACCTACCGTCGGGGCCGGATTGTGATCGCCGGCGACGCGGCGCACGCGCATGCTCCCTTCGGCGGGCAGGGAATGCTCACCGGTGTCGGGGATGCGGAAAACCTGGCGTGGAAGCTTGCGTTGGTGGTCAGTGGTTGTGCGGCTGATCGACTGCTCGATAGCTATGAGGCCGAGCGCCGCCCGCTGGCGATGGAGGTGCTGCGCGGCACCAGCGCGATGACCCGCGTCAACGTGCTGAGTAACCCGATTGGTCGGTTTGTGCGAGATCGGATCGTGGTGCGGTTGGTCGGTTTGGCGGTGGTGCAGCGTTGGGCGACCTACTCGGCGTCACAGCTGTGGGTGAGTTACCGCAAAGGACCGCTCGGCGGGCGAGGCCGAAAGCCGCGTCCGGGTGATCGGATCAGTGATCTGCCGTGCATCCGCGAGGACGGCGCAGTGTCGCGCCTGCACGCCGAACTGGGCGGTCGTTGGGCGTTGCTCGCGCCGCGCGACGGCGATGTGGGGGGCGCCGAAAGTGTTCAGAAACGACTCGGCGGTCATCTGAGTGTGCTGCGCTACGACGGCAAGGAAGCGATGCTGGTTCGGCCGGACGCGCACCTGGGGTGGCGGGGTGATCCCGACGACGTGCTTAGTCTCGACCGATGGCTGGCCAACGCGTTGGAGACTGGACGAGCCCGATAACCCCGTAACGCAGTGCACCAGCGGTAGCGCCCAAATTTCGGGCCTGCGGCAAGTTCTCAGAAAAGCATTCGCATTGCGGCAGCATGCGTCTCGTACGCAGGTAGTTACCGCGGCGGTGTCGGTGTAGGCGTCGATGCGGGCGTGGCAATGACCAACAGGCCGCCGGATACCCACTGAATGGTGATGGTGGTCTGCGGCAGCGCGGTCTGCAGGTCAGCTTGCAGTGCGCCGACATCCGGTTCGGTTTGCCCAATCAAGGTGACAGTGATCGCCGTAGCCGATCCGGTAATACTCAAGATCGCGCTGTCCGGTCTGGACGATGCCCATTTGGCGGCGGTGCCACGCGCGGTGGCAAGTGCAGTTTCGCTGCCATTGGGTTCGATGGCTCCGCGGGTGCGTGTCCAGGCGAGGCTGACCGGAATGCGGTAGGTGAACCGTGCGTTGAGCAGCGCGGTCAGGTCTTCGGAATTTTTTGGCGGATGTGGTCCGGCCGCGGAAACAACCAGCGTCCCGGACTGATAGCTGAGTCCGTTGAGGCTCAATGATTGCCCGGCCAGCCACTTCTCGACCACGGGGCTTAGCTCGATCAGCGGCAGTTGCGGCATGTCGGGCTGGTCGTCCTCAGGATCCCGCATGGGTATCCAGCCCAACTGCACCGTAACCGGATGGCCCAATGCGCGACCGAGAGTGGCCGCCACATTCTGCACCGGTGGGGGCGACGTGGGGCCCGCGATGTCGGCGCGAATCGCGTTGTCAGCGGCTGTGATACGGGTAAGTCTGCTACCGGAGTCGAGAAGATCTGTGATTGTCTGGGTGGCTACTTTGAGTTCGTGGGCTTGGCGCGTGATGGCGAGATAGCGCGGCGTGAGGATCAATGCGAGTGCCAATACGCAAATGGCCGCCACAGCCAGAGAAGTAAGAATCTGGCCGCGACGGGTCCGCAACATGTCTCCGGGAACCAAGCCAGTCAGCAGGAATACCACAGCCGCCATCAACACGATGCCGATCAGATTCGTCAGAAACAACAACGCGGCGCCCCGAGCCAACTCTGGCTGCCCCCGACCCAGGAGCACACCGGCTGCCGCCAGAGGCGGGACGACCGCGACAGCGACTGCGACGCCGGGCAGCGCTGCGGAAATCTGTTTGTGTACGGTAGCGATCGCTCCGGCGGCGCCAGCCCCGAGCGCAACCAATAGGTCACGTATATCTGGGCTGGACCGGGCAACTACTTGGGCAGGCAGCCCGGTCCCGGCTGGGGGCAGCAGTGTTGCGAAGAGCCATCCCACGGCGACGGCGCACGCCGCAGAGACCGATACCAGCATCAGAGCGCTCACAAACCGCTGCGCCCATCCCATGACCAGACAAGCGGCAATCCCCATGATCGGTGCCATCAGCGGTGCAATCATCATTGCGCCGATCACGACCGCCGCGGAATTCTGTAGCAGCCCGATCGCCGCCACCAGGCTCGAGAGAAACATCAGCACCGCGAATCGCGAAACTGCTGCACCCGACGGGGCCACCATCAGGGCGACCATCACCGAATCGCGGTCTTCGATCGGTAACCGATTCAGCGGCCACGTCACGGTCGACACCACGCGACTCTTCAGCGCGGTCAGCATGTCGTTTCCCCCTCGCGCCCCAGCGCCATCCCGAATCGCCACGTGCAAGCGCGATGACGGGCGCTGCGAGTTTTACGGCTCGAGAAGGCGTTGCTTTTGTTGAGTGAATTCCTCCTCGGTCAGTATCCCGGAGTCGCGGAGGTCGGCGAGTTCGCGCAGCTCGGCGGCGATTCCCGTCACTGGCCCGGTGAGTGGTCTCGGCGCCAACTCCGTGCGCTTCCGCCCCGTCGATACGGCCGGCTGCCCGCGGCGCAGACCGGCGGTACTGCCAAGGGCGCGTCCGGCCATCCCCGCCGCAGCCATCTCCGCGTAGGGGATTTCCGATTCGCCGGCCGCGACGGCTGCCGCGGCAGCAGCGCTGGAGCCCGGCGACACCATGGCGACTTGCCGAATCGCCGGCGGGGCAGCAGTGGTCCAGGATTGCGGCACCGACAATCCGCCGACTGAGTTGGCTTGACCCATACCTGCCGCCACGGGCACACCACCTAAGCCCAATCCTGGGTAGACGCCGCCCGTCTCTATCTCGGCGGCCTGGAGCGCAACACCTACGCCGGCCACATCCACACCGAACGAACCGGCCGAATCAATGACGAACGAGCCGAATAGGTCGGCACCCAGGCCTGCCAGCGCCACGGTCAAGGCCGGACTGGCGCTCAACGCCGGCGCCAGCGCGCCAATTGGAGCAGCCGAGGCGGTTGGCGCCGCGGCGCCTAATGCCGGCAGCCCCGCCGCGGGCGACGTCAGGCTTTGCAGCGCTTGCGGCACTGCCGAGATCGCGGTTTGGGCGCGGGTGCCGGCTGCGGTGCCGATGGCCTGCGCTAACGCTGCTGCTTGGTCGGACATGCCGGCTGGATTGGTGGTCTGTCCCGGCGGCGTGAACGGTGCCAGCGTCGCGGCCGCGGCCGAACTGCCGGCGTACCCGTACATGGCGGTGGCATCCTGGGCCCACATCTGGGCGTAGTGAGCCTCGGTGGCCGCGATCGCCGCGGTGTTTTGACCCAAGAAGTTGGTCGCCACCAACGCAGCCAGCTGGGCACGATTGGCCGCGACGGCCGGTGGCGGCACCGTCATCGCGAACGCGGCCTCATAGGCGGCCGCGGCGGCGCTCGCCTGCGCAGCGGTCTGCTCGGCCTGGGCGGCGGCCGCGTGCATCCACGCCGCATAAGGGGTGGCGGCGAACGCCATTGACGTCGACGCCGGCCCCAGCCAGCTGCCGGTTAGTTGAGCGATCAGCGATTCGTAGGATGCGGCCGCCGTGCCCAAGTCGGCAGCCAGACCGTTCCAGGCAGTTGCGGCGGCGAGCATCGGTGCCGAGCCGGGACCGGAATACATCCTGGCGGAGTTGACTTCCGGTGGCAGCAGCGCGAATTCCATTGCTTGACAACTCCTCAGCTTGCTGAGACGGCATTGGCCGCCTCGGTGGCTGCATAGGAACCGGCGCTGGTTTGCAACGTGGTGACAAACTGCTCGTGGATAGCCGCAGCCTGCGCGCTGATCGCCTGGTACATCTGGGCCTGCGCAGCGAATTGTGCTGCGGTCAGCGCTGATACCTCGTCTGCGGCGGCGGGAATTACTCCAGTCGTCGGTGGCGCTGCCGCCGCATTTCCTGCGCTCACTGCAGAACCGATACCCTGCAAGTCACCGGCCGCAGCCGTAAGCAGTTCTGGCTGTGTGGTTAAGAAGGACATCTGTACTTCCCCTCTCTATATTCAGTCGGACCACCTTTGGGTGGCTTCAGACGAAGGTGCGCTGGAGTGCACGCAAAATGGTGCAGCCGCGGCCGCCATCACCGGCGACGCCCCGGGATCGGCATACATTCTGCTGGAATTGATCTCTGACGGTAGAGCCACATAATCCATGTTCGGTAACCCCCGGTGAGTTAGGTGAGTTACTGGCGCGTGTCTCGCCGGTCAACGTGGCGCCCGTCAATGAGCGCCGAGGCATGCGGCGGCCGCAAACTTCCATGCTGGTCTCTGGCTATTTGGTAACGCGACGGAGAAACCAGTCCGCGCAATCTAGCCAATTGCATTCCATCAACTGCGCGATCCGAGTCGGGATTGAATTGGTTCAGCCGATTCTGCTGAGAAGCGCTGCTGCCGGATTTTCACGCTCACCCGGACGCAGGCAGCCAAGGCTCAGCCAGCAACCTGAATGTTGAAGAGTTCACCTGGACATCGCATTTGTACAGACGCAAACGTCAGCAGCTTATGATCCGCGGTTCCGCCATTGCCGATGTTGTCGGCGCTGCAAATACGCCTCAACGCCGCGGTTATGTTGTCGCGCACCGTGCCACGGCGTGAGCGTTGAGTAACGGCAGCAGCACGGCGCACCAGTTATCCGCCGTACCTCGCCGGATGTCCCCCGCACTTCGTGCCTCCATGCCACTATCGCTCATCTGACGCGCCGCCACGATTGTCGCAGCGCTAAAGCCGATGGCATACCCGCCGATCGAGACGGGCAAACCGGTCCATCCAATACTGCCGACGGCGCACTGCTACCGCGGACTCCGGTGCCCGCGCTCGTCTTCTTCCGGTTCGTCGCGTACTAAGCGCGAGTCCCTGCTAGTCGCGGTCCGTGCCCTCGGCATGCTCATCACGGGCTGCCTTGCCAGCCCGAGTTGGTCAACGGAACCAGGTTCATCCGAGTTTCCAGTCCGCAACCCAGTTCCACCACCACAGCATTCGGATGGGCGGCGATGAAAGTTATCTCCTGCATCGGGATCGAACTCGCCGCTTTTGCGAAGCATCGGACTATTAGCCCAAAACGAAGTAGCGCACCCACAGATAGACCGCGGACAGCGCGATCGACACGATGGTCACCACCGTGCCTTTGCGGGTGAATTCCCAAAACGAGATGGGACTCTCGGCGCGACGAGCGATTCCGAGCATGACGACGTTGGCGCTGGCTCCCACGGCGGTCAGGTTGCCGCCGAAGTCGGCACCGAGGGCCAACGCCCACCACAGCACGTCGGGGTGGACGTGGTCGTGGATGGTGGCCGCCAGCTCGCTGACGATCGGGGTCATGGTCGCGACGTAGGGGATGTTGTCGATGACGCCGGATACCGGTGCGGATACACCGAGGATCAGCATTGCGGTGACGAGCATGTTGCCGCCGGTTGCGGTGGTCGCGGAGCGTGCGAGCTGTTCCACGACACCGGTTTTCACCAGGGCGCCGACCATGACGAACAGGCCGGCGAAGAACAACAGCGTTTCCCATTCCACGCTGGACAGATAGTCGGAGCGCTCCAGCCTGGAGATCACGACCAGGATGCCGGCGCCCAGCAGCGCCACGACGGAAGGCTCCATGTGCAGCGCCGAGTGCGCGATGAAAGCCGTGAAGACCAGTGCCAGGACAACCCCGCACTTGATGAGCAGCCCGTGATCGCGAATGGCCTCGCGCTCTTCCAGTGACATGACATCGGCGACCCGCTCCGGATCGACCGTGAACGACCCACGGAACAGCAACGGCAACAACCCGACAAAGACGACGATGACGATGAGGACGATCGGCAACATGTGCACCAGGAAGTCGTTGAACGTCAATCCAGCGCGGCTGGCAATGATGATGTTGGGCGGATCACCGACCAACGTCGAGGCGCCGCCGATATTGGAGGCGAATACTTCCGCCATCAGAAACGGGGCCGCGTTGATCGCCAGTCGATCGCACACCAATAAGGTGACCGGCGCGATCAGCAAGACCGTCGTGACGTTGTCCAACAGGGCCGAGGCGAGCGCCGTGATCAGCACCAGCAGGACCATGATGCGCAGTGGGGAGCCGTTGGCACGTTTGGCGGCCCAGATGGCGAGATACTCGAAGACACCGGTTTGGCGCAGCACGCTGACGATGATCATCATCCCGAGCAACAGAAAGATGACGTCCCAATCGATTCCGGTCTCATGGGAGTAGAAGACGTCATCGGACCTGATCAACGGCAAGCAGACCACGATCGCTGCGCCCGCCAGCGCTACCAGCGTCTTGTTGATGCGGTCGCTGGCGATCAGCGCATAGGCGGCCACGAACACCGCAATTGCGACGACGCTCATCGACGACCCCGCCGGCGACGTTGCGCCGCTGTCGCCGGGATCAAGTTTTCAGCGCCGCTGCCAGCAAGCGCGATGCGGTGATCACTCCGTGTAAGGTGCCGTCCTTGACCACCGCGATCAGCGGGCTTCTCAGCCGCGCCATCACCGCGGCCACCTCGATGATGGTGTCGTCGGCGTCGGCCGACGGTACGTTGCGTAGGTGATCCGGCAGCACATCGCGCACCGTCTTGCCACCCAACTTTTCCGCGGCACGGTCGGCCATGGATTCGTCGAGTACACCGGCAAGCGACGGATCGTCTTGCACGTAGCGGGGAACGATGAAGCGGACGACCTGGGATGCCGGTAGGACGGCGTACGACTTTCCAGACGTGACCACAATCCCGGGCAAGCGGTGTTCGGCGAGCATGCGGGCGGCATCGAGTGCGTCGGCATCGATGCTCACAACCGGAAAGTCCTCGGCGATGTCCTCTGCGTGCATACGGTGACAATACGTCCGCTGCGGGCGGGCTTGTTTGGTCTCCGACCATGATGGCGATGGCGCGCTCCCGGGTCGCTAGACGTTGCAGGACACGAACGCCGACCAGGCTTCCCGGCTCACCGAAAACCGACCCTATCAGCGTCGGCGGCACCCCATGTCATCAACGCGACGCGTGGCCCGTGCCTGCGTAGGATGGCGGGATGCTTGAACAGATCCGCGGGCCCGCCGATCTGCAGCACCTTTCCCAGTTGGAATTGCGCGATCTGGCTCACGAGATTCGTGAGTTTTTGATCCACAAGGTCGCGGCCACCGGGGGGCATCTGGGGCCTAACCTGGGCGTCGTCGAGTTGACGCTGGCGCTGCACCGGGTGTTCGACTCGCCGCACGATCCGATCGTGTTCGACACCGGTCACCAGGCTTACGTGCACAAGATGCTGACCGGCCGCGCCGCCGACTTCGAAACGCTGCGCAAAAAGGGCGGGCTGTCGGGTTATCCGTCCCGCGCCGAAAGCGAGCACGACTGGGTGGAGTCCAGCCATGCCAGTGCCGCGTTGTCGTACGCCGACGGGCTGGCCAAGGCCTTCGAGTTGGCGGGGCACCGCAACCGGCATGTCGTGGCCGTGGTGGGCGACGGCGCGCTCACCGGCGGGATGTGCTGGGAGGCGCTGAACAATATCGCCGCCGCGCGCCGGCCGGTGATCGTGGTCGTCAACGACAACGGCCGCAGCTACGCTCCGACCTTCGGCGGCCTCGCCAATCACCTGGCCGCGCTGCGGCTGCAACCGAAGTATGAGCAATTGCTGAACCGGGGGCGCGCCACCGTGCGCGGCATGCCGGTTATCGGTGAGTTGGTCTACCACTTCATGCACAGCGTCAAAGCCGGCGTGAAGGACGCGCTGTCGCCGCAGCTGCTGTTCACCGACCTCGGGCTGAAATATGTCGGGCCGGTCGACGGCCACGACGAACACGCCGTGGAGACGGCGCTGCGCAGCGCCCGCGGGTTCGGCGGCCCGGTACTCGTGCACGTCGCGACCGGCAAGGGACACGGCTACGGCCCGGCTGAGGCCGACGAGGCCGAACAAATGCATTCCTGCGGGGTGATCGACCCGGCGACCGGGCTGGCCACGAAGGTGCCGGGACCGGGCTGGACGGCAACGTTCTCCGAGGCGCTGATCCAGCTCGGTGCCCAACGCCGCGACGTGGTCGCGATCACCGCGGCGATGCCCGGCCCCACCGGGCTGACAGCCTTCGGGCAGCGCTTCCCCGACCGGTTGTTCGACGTCGGAATCGCCGAGCAGCACGCGATAACGTCGGCGGCCGGCCTGGCCATGGGCGGGTTGCATCCGGTCGTGGCGATCTACTCGACGTTCCTCAACCGGGCGTTCGACCAGATCATGATGG
This sequence comes from Mycobacterium sp. NGS62, assembly GCF_059812285.1. NCBI lineage: Bacteria > Bacillati > Actinomycetota > Actinomycetes > Mycobacteriales > Mycobacteriaceae > Mycobacterium > Mycobacterium sp. NGS62. The sequence goes on from NZ_JCALCK010000002.1 coordinate 735,256, forward strand.
ACGTCGCGCTGCACAAGCTGCCGGTCACCATGGTGCTCGACCGGGCCGGGATCACCGGGCCCGACGGCGCCAGCCACAACGGCATGTGGGACCTGTCGATGCTGGGCATCGTGCCCGGTATGCGGGTGGCCGCGCCCAGAGACGCTGCCCGGCTGCGCGAAGAACTCGGCGAAGCCCTCGACGTCGACGACGGTCCCACCGCGATCAGATTCCCCAAAGGGGATGTGGGCGAAGACATTCCGGCCGTCGAGCGGCGCGCCGGCGTCGATGTGCTCGCGCTGCCGGCCGAGGGGCTGAACCATGACGTGCTGCTGGTGGCGGTCGGAGCGTTTGCGTCGATGTCGTTGGCGGTGGCCGAGCGGCTGCGTAACCAGGGCATCGGCGTGACGGTGATCGACCCGCGGTGGGTGCTGCCGGTCTCTGATGCACTGCGCGACTTGGCGGTGACGCACAAGCTCGTCGTCACGCTGGAGGACAACGGCGTGGCCGGCGGGGTCGGTTCGGCGATCTCGGCGGCGTTGCGGCGCGTGGAGATCGACGTGCCGTGCCGCGACGTCGGGCTGCCGCAGCAATTCTTCGACCACGCCGCTCGCGGCGAGGTCCTCGCCGAGGTAGGCCTGACCGATCAGGACGTGGCGCGCCAAATCACCGGCTGGGTTGCGGCGTTGGGCAGCTCGGTCACCGAAGCCGAGATCCGCGAGCACCTGGACTAACCGGGCGGCGGCTGCAATGCCGCGGCCAACTCCGGCACCACTAGCTGACGCTGCCAATCGCGGGCGCCGCCGGCACGGAGAAAATCGTCGATGGCCGTCGCCGCGTCGGCGGCGCCGTCCCAGTCCCAGCACAGCCGTCGCACCAGGTCGGGGGAGATCAGGTTCTCCGTCGGCACCGCCACCCGCTCCGCGACTTTCGTCAGCGCGGCGCGGGCGGCATCCAGCCGCGCGGCGGCTTCGGGTCTGCGCCTAGACCAGCGCGCCGGCGCCGGCGGGCCGTTCGGTGGTTCGGTTTCCTCGACCGGCTCGCGATTCTGCCGGGCGGCCTCCAGCGCTGCGAACCACATTGCCGCACTGCGGCGCTGCTTGCGCCCGCCGAATATGGGCAGATCGACGAGGTCGTCGACGGTTTTCGGGTCGGCGATGGCGGCCGCGACGATCGCCGAATCGGGCAGGATCCGGCCTGGCGCGATGTCGCGGCGTTGGGCGATGCGGTCGCGCGCTGTCCACAATTCCCGCACAGCGGCCAGCCCGCGTTGGTTGCGCACTTTGTGGATCCCCGACGTGCGTCGCCACCGGTCGCGCCGGGTGGGCTGGGCCGGCTCGGCAGCGGATGTCCGTAAGTATTCGAATTCCTCTGCCGCCCAAGAACTTTTATCTTGTTCTGCCAGCACGCCGGCGATCGCCTGGCGCAACTCGATGAGCAACTCGACGTCGAGGGCCGCATAATTCAGCCAGGCCGCCGGTAGCGGACGTTTGGACCAGTCGGCAGCGCCGTGGCCTTTGACCAAGCCCAAGCCCAACAGCCGCTGCACCTCCGCCGCCAGATTGACCCGGTCGAAGCCGGCCAGGCGGCCGGCCAACTCGGTGTCGTACAGGCTCGGTGGGCGCATGCCAACCTCGGCCAGGCAGGGCAGATCCTGGTCGGCGGCGTGCAGGATCCACTCATCGTCGGCGAGCACCTCGGCGACCGGTCGCAGCACCGTCAGCGGGTCACCGCCGTGGCTTACCGGGTCGATGAGCACGGTGCCGGCGCCAACGCGCCGGATTTGGATCAGGTAGGCCCGATTTGAGTAGCGGAATCCCGACGCGCGCTCGGCGTCCACCGCGAACGGTCCGTGCCCGCCGGCCAGCAGCTCCGCGGCGGCCGTGATTTGGTCCGCTGTCGCCGAGAGGTCCGGCACCCCCTCGGCGGGATGCAGCAACGGCGTGACGTCGGCTTCGACTTCCGTGCTCTCGGGTTGAACCGGCGCGTCGGACATCTCTAGGCGCGGGACCGCGACCCGAGGTCGGTCACCCCCACCGGCGGAAGCCCTGCAGCGTGCTCGAGGACTTCGCAAAACGCCTCGACGTGGGTGCCGATGTCGGGGGTGATCGCGGTCCAGGAGGCCCGCAGTTCGAGCTGGTGGGCGCGCGGCGGTCCGGAGATATCGCCGTAACGCACCGACGTGGTGGCGGTGACGGTGCCGCCGAGAGCCGTGACGTCCTCGGCGCGTGCCTCCAGGGCGTCGACCAGCCAACTCCACGCCACTTCGGGTAGCAACGGGTCGATGGCCTCGCTGGAGTCCAGGTCGGCCTGGATGTAGGCGACCAACCGCATGGTGCCGTCCCAGGCGTCGGCGCCATCAGGGTCATACAGCAGAATCAGCCGGCCGAAGGCGTCACCCTCGGAGCGCTCCGGGACGATCGCGACGTCGGGATGCTTGACCTCGGCGCCCAGCGCGTAGCTGTAGGGCGCGAGACGCTGCGGCGGCCGGATCGGGCCCAGCTCGATCTCCGGCCGCACGGTCGCGGCGTTCATCGCCGTCACCGCCTCGCGGAATGGGGCCGGTTCGGCTGCAGTCACAACCTCTGACGCTAGACCTATCCGCAGATCCGTGGAAACAGGCGCGCCGCGGTCTGCCCGGGCCAGCCATTGACTCTGCGTGTACCAGTCAAAAGTGCGAGTGGCCTGCCTGGTCAGCGCAGAGTCAACGCAAGGCTAGAAGCGAGCCGGCCGCTTTTCGCGGTGCGCGGCCAGACCTTCGGCCACGTCCGGCCCGCTGAAGCCGAGAAATTCCAGGCCAAGCGAGGTTTCGAAGGCCGGCGCGAACATCCGGTACCAGTGGTTGAGGCTGTGTTTGGTAAACCGGATCGCCGATTGCGCGCCCTGCGCCAGGTCGCCGGCGATGCGGGTCGCGGTGGCCAGCACCTGGTCATCGTCAACGCAGGTCGAGACCAGTCCGATCCGCTCGGCTTCCTCGCCGGTCAGCGGCTCGCAGGTGAGCAGGTAGTACTTGGCCTTGGCCATGCCGACCAACAACGGCCAGCAGATCGCGGCGTGATCACCGGCGGCCACGCCCAGCTTGGTATGGCCGTCGATGATCTTGGCGTTGCGGCCCGCCACCGACACGTCGGCGAGCAGTGCCACCACCAGTCCGGCGCCGACCGCCGCACCGTGAATCGCCGAGACCACCGGCTTGTCGAGGTTGACCATGTTGAGTACCAGGTCGCGGGCCTCGCGCATGATGCGCATCCGGTCGGGAAACTCGCCCATGGTCTCCTGGATCAGGTCGAAGCTGCCGCCGGAGGAGAACGCTTTACCTTCGCCGCGGACCAGGACCACCCGCACGTCGGGGTCGCGATTGATGGCCGGCCAAATCTCGGCGAGATCGCGATGCATCTGCGGACCCACCGAGTTCAGTCCGGGAGCGTCGAGAATCACCTGCAGCACGCCGTCATCGCCGGGTTCGATTCGCAGACTTGGGAATTCGTCGTAGTTGACTGGAGGTTGCTGTACTGGCATACCGACGAGGTTACGCACGCACGGCTCGGGTCCCCACGTCGGCCTTGATGTCGCCCCTGACGATCCGTTCGGCCAGCCGCGAGGCCAGCGCCATGATGGTCAGCGCGGGGTTGGCGCTGCCCTGAGTGGGGCACACCGAACCGTCGGCCAAGAACAGGTTGGGCACCGCCCAACTTCGCTGATCGGAGTTGACGACGCTGGTGTCGGGGTCGCTGCCCATCCGTGCGCCGCCGATCAGATGGGCGAAACGCTGGATGGTCAGCACGTCCTGGGCCCGGGCCGCGTGCAGGATGTTGGTGATGACGTTGGTGGAGTACTCCATGTTGTCCTTGTCGTTGTCCGACAGCGAGTAGTCGAACCGGGCGACCGGAATCCCGTACTGGTCGGTCTCCTCGGCGAGCGTAACCCGGTTGTCGGGGTGTGGAAGCAATTCGTTGAGCACGCCGATGGTGGCCCAGTGGTTGTAGTCGCGCATGTATTCGCGCAGCGCAGCACCCCAGTGCCCGTCGGCCAGCACGTGTTCGGCCCACCCGATCGGCAGTGGCGACACCGTCTGGATGGAAAACCCGCGCGCGAAGCCGCGATCCGGATCCGTCTCGTAGAACTGTTCGGACGACACCTCCGGCGGCGGCGCCTTGTACATCCGCAGCTCGTCAGGCCAGCGGCCCGCGGTCTGCGAGGCACCCTGCACCATCACGTAGCGGCCGACTTGGTCGCTGTTGTTGCACAATCCGTTCGGGAACTTCTGACTGGTCGAGTTGAGCAGTAGCCGTGGGGTTTCGATCGAGTAGCACGCCACCGCAACCACTTTGGCCCGCTGAAACCGCTCCCTGCTGCCGTCTTCGTCGAAATATGTCACGCCGCTGGCATTTCCAGCCTCGTCGAGCTCGACGCGCGATGCCATGCAATTGGCCCGGACCTCGACACCGTGGGCCAGCGCGTCGGGCAGATGTGTGACGTACGGGCTGGCCTTGGCGTTGACCTTGCAGCCCTGCAGGCAGTAGCCACGGTAGATGCAGTGCGGCCGGTTGCCGAAGGTGCCGTTGACGATGCCGACCGGGCCGACCCGCATCTCGATGCCGAGGTTGAGCGCTCCTTCCCACAGTTTCATCGCCGCACCCGAAACTGGATGCGGGGCAAAGGGATAGCGGTGCGGATCGCCCCACGGCCAGTCCTGGCCGGCGACCGGCAACTCCTGCTCCAGGCGCTCGTAGTGTGGTCGCAGATCGGCGTAGCTGATCGGCCAGTCGGCACCGACCCGGTCCCGGGTGAACGTTTCGAAGTCGCTGGGATGGAACCGCGGTGTGTAGCCGGCGTAGTGCACCATCGAGCCGCCCACACCGCGGCCGGAGTTGTTCTTGCCCAATTCGATCGGATCCGAGCCGCCGATGATCCGCTTCTGCGTCCAATACAGCTGATGCGACCCGGCCTCGTCGGATACCCAGTCCTCGTCGGGATGCCAGAACGGGCCGGCCTCCAGAATCACGATTCGCCAGCCGGCGCGCGCCAACCGCTGGGCGAGCACCGAACCCCCGGCGCCGGCCCCCACGATCACCAGGTCGACCTCTTCGTCGTCGTGGTAGCGGCGCATGGTGGCTTTGCCGGGCAGGTCACGCGAGTGCACGTCGAGCAGGAATCGAGAATCGTTGTCGGGCGGACCGAGGGCGCCTTTGAGCAGGCCTCGCAAGAAGTCACCCATCGATGTCGTCCTCGTCGACAGTCGTGACCGGGTCCTCATCGGTGGCGCCGGGCTTCTCGTACGGCTCCCGGCTGCCAACCCCGCCGAGCCGCATGAACCCGCGGGGATAGGCCGGCCCGCCGAACCCGATCTCATTCCACGCCCACGGATGACTGTAGAAAGCCGAGAGCGCCATCCGCATCACCACCGACCACGCGCGGGAGACGTTCAACTTCTCCCAACTGCCGCCGTACAACTGGGTGTCGGCGAAGCGCTGGACGACAGATTCGCGAGTCGTCGCCTCGGCGGCGGCAAACGAGTCCGCGCCGGCGTCACGGGCCGCCTCGTCCAAGCCGGCCAGCACCAGCCGCCAGGTGTCCCGGTCGTCGGGCATGTCGTCGTATTGGTAGCCGTCCAGTTGCCCGTCGGCGAGCTTGGCGTCGACGAACTCGGCCACCGGTACCCGCGGCTCACCGTCTTGGGCCAGCACGGTGTCGCAGAACATCCGCAGTGTCGGTTCCTCGGCAGGCTCGAAGAACCGCAGCGGTCCGGGTTCATCCAGCCGGGCCAGCACCACTTTGCGGGTGGCTTCGTCCCAGGTGTCCGCGGTGGACACCACGTCGTAGTCGGGGTAGCGGCCGATCATCTGCGGTGTGACGCCGCGGCGCTGGCGCGGCAGCCACGACGGGTGCAGCGGCTTGCCGTCGGGCCGCAGGTTGGGCAGGTGCTTACCGCTGGCGATGTCGCGCATGCTCACTTCTCGCGCCGCATGATCGCCGCCAGTATGCCCATCGCGCCGACGATGCTCATCAGTCCCGGTGCGGCGATCGGCGGGCCCATCGGCACGTTGTAGTTGTACAGCCCCCAGCCACCGGGCCGGCGCGCGACGCCGCGGGCGTGAAAATACTGGCCCATCAGCCCGTTCGCCGCGTAGATCCCCGCGGTGACGGGCAGCCACCGCTTGGCCCAGTGCTTCGAGAACACCCCGGCCACCCCGGCCACCACCACCGGCGGCGTCACGACGATCGGGCTCCACATCCATTTGTTGCCGAAGCTGGCCCGGTAGTGCTCGAAGTACACCTCGGCGGTCGTCACGACCGCCGCGAACGCGGTCAGCCCCGACAGCGTCCGCTCGAAACGGCCATGTGCGATATTGCGCAACACCCGGTCAATCAGGTATTCGGCCTCGCCGACCAGGTTTGTGTCCTTGGCCGGTTTGTCCATCAGGAACATCAACCGTCTCCTTTCACGCCGTCGGGGCGGCTGAGGATGGGCACGCGCAAATGCGCGGGCCGCCGCCGCACCGACCGCATTCCCCAAAACGGCCGTGCGCACACTTCGGGCCATCTCCGTTGGCTGTCGTGGCAGCATTGAGCGCGATGACTACTCGTCGTGACCTTCCCGACTCGCCGTATCTGGCTGCCGCCGCCGGCCGCACGCCCGCCCGGTTGCCGGTGTGGTTCATGCGCCAGGCCGGCCGCTCGCTGCCCGAATACCGGGCGCTGCGGGCACAACACAGCATGCTGGCAGCCTGCTTCGACGCCGAGCTGATCACCGAGATCACCATGCAGCCGGTGCGCCGCCACGACGTCGATGCGGCGATTCTGTTCTCCGACATCGTGGTGCCGCTCCGCGGTGCGGGCGTCGAGCTCGATATCGTCCCCGACGTCGGGCCGGTCATCGCCGCACCGGTGCGCAGCGCCGACGACATCAGCGCATTGAAACCTCTTGAGCCACAAAACGTTCAACCGGTATCAGAGGCGGTGGCGCAGCTGGTGGACGCGCTCGGCGATGTTCCGCTGATCGGTTTCGCAGGTGCGCCGTTCACGTTGGCGTCCTATCTGGTGGAGGGCGGACCCAGCCGTCACCACGCTCGCACGAAGGCGATGATGCTGGCCGAGCCGGACAGCTGGCATGCGCTGATGGAAAAGCTGACCGACGTGACCATCGCCTTCCTGCGGGTACAACTCGACGCCGGGGTGGACGCCATTCAGGTGTTCGACTCGTGGGCCGGTGCGTTGTCGCTGTCGGACTACCGCCGTTATGTGCAGTCCCACAGTGCGCGGATCTTCGCCACGCTCGCCGAATACGGCGTCCCGATGACGCACTTCGGAGTGGGCACCGCCGAATTGCTGGGGCCGATGTCAGGGGCCGGCGCCACGGTGGTGGGAGTCGACTGGCGGACGTCGCTACTCGACGCCGCCTGGCGGGTCGAGGCCGGCACGGCGCTGCAGGGCAACCTCGATCCCGCGGTGCTGCTGGCAGGCTGGCCGGCGGTGGAGCGGGCGGCGCGGGCAGTGGCCGACGACGGGCGGCGTGCCGTGGAGGCCGGCGCGGCAGGCCACATCTTCAACCTCGGACATGGGGTGCTGCCCGACACCGATCCCGACGTGCTGACCGAGTTGGTGTCGTTGGTGCATTCGCTGTGACCTCGTATTGCGTTGTCGGGGGCGGCATCTCAGGGCTGACAGCCGCCTATCGGCTACGGCTGGCCGTCGGTGACGACGCGACGATCACCCTGTTCGATCCCGCCGACCGGCTCGGCGGGGTACTGCGCACCGAGCGCGTCGGCGGGCAGCCGATGGACGTCGGCGCCGAGGCGTTCGTGTTGCGCCGGCCCGAAGTGCCGGCGCTGCTTGCCGAGTTGGACCTCGCGGACCGGCAACGCGACACCACCGGTGCCCGCCCGCTGATCTACAGCCAGGCCCGGCTGCATCCACTGCCGACCGGCACGGTCAACGGAATCCCGTCGTCGGCGGAATCGGTCGCGGGTCTGGTCGACGACGGGACCGTCGCACGCATTGCCCAGGAGCCCAGCCGTCCGCTGCAGTGGCGCCGCGGCAGCGACCCGAGCGTCGCTGAAGTGGTGGCCGACCGGTTCGGCGAGCAGGTGGTGAGCCGGGTGGTGGACCCGCTGCTGGCTGGCGTGTATGCGGGTTCGGCAGCCAGTATCGGGCTGCGCGCGGCGGCGCCGTCGGTGGCCGCAGCCCTCGACGCCGGTGCAGCCAGCCTGACCGGGGCGGTGGGCCAGGTGCTGAGCACGACCAGCCGGGGGCCGGTTTTCGGCGCGGTCGACGGCGGCTACTGCGTGCTGGTCGACGCGTTGGCCCGGCGCAGCCGGGTGCGCTGGGTGCAGACGGCGGTGCAGCGCCTCGAGCATGCCGATCGGGGCTGGGTGCTGCACGACGACGCCGGGACACCATGGCAGGCCGACGGGGTCATTCTGGCCGTCCCCGCGCCGCGACTCGCGCCGCTGGTCGAAGGCATTGCCCCGCGTAGCGCCGCGGCCGCGAACCGGATTGGCAGCGCATCCTCTGCGGTGGTGGCGTTGGCGGTGCCGCCTGACACTCCCTTTCCGCACCAGTCCGGGGTGCTGGTGGCCACCGGCGAAGCTTTGCGCGCCAAGGCGATCACCTTGTCGTCGCGCAAATGGGGGAGCGGCGGCGAGGTCGAGTTGCTGCGCTTGTCGTTCGGTCGGTTCGGCGAGGATCTGGCCGTGCGGGCCTCCGACGACGAACTGCGGTCGTGGGCGGTGGACGACCTGGCCACCGTGTTCGGGGCGGCCGTCAAGCCGCTGGACGCCTGGGCGCAGCGCTGGCCAGATGCGATGCCGCAATACGGCCCCGGTCATGCCGATGTGGTTGCCGAGTTGCGTGCCGGACTGCCGCCGGGAGTGGCGGTGGCGGGCAGCTACCTCGACGGGATCGGGGTGCCGGCGTGTGTCGGCGCGGCTGGTCGAGCGGTGTCGGAACTGCTGAAGGTGGGCGTGGCACGATAGAGCCATGGCCCGCCTGGACTACGACACCCTCAACTCGACCCTGCGCTACCTGATGTTTTCGGTGTTCTCGGTACGGCCCGGCGTACTCGGGGACGAGCGAGACACCATCGTCGACGAGACCGCGACCTTCCTCAAGCAGCAGGAAGAACGCGGCGTGGTGGTGCGCGGGCTCTATGACGTCTCGGGCCTGCGGGCCGACGCCGATTTCATGATCTGGACGCACGCCGAACGCGTCGAAGCGCTGCAAGCGACCTACGCCGACTTCCGCCGCGCCACCACGCTGGGCCGGGCCTGCACGCCGGTGTGGAGCAGTGTGGCGCTGCATCGGCCTGCCGAGTTCAACAAGAGCCACGTCCCGGCGTTTATCGCCGGCGAAGAGCCGGGCGCTTACATCTGCGTCTACCCCTTCGTGCGGTCCTACGAGTGGTATCTGCTGCCCGACGAAGAGCGCCGCCGCATGTTATCCGAGCATGGGATGGCCGCGCGCGGGTACAAGGACGTCCGAGCCAACACGGTGCCGGCCTTCGCGCTGGGCGACTACGAGTGGATCCTGGCGTTCGAGGCGCCCGAACTGGACCGGATCGTCGACCTGATGCGCGATCTGCGGGCCACCGACGCACGCCGGCACACCCGCGCCGAGACCCCCTTCTTCACCGGGCCGCGGGTGCCGGTCGAGCAGTTGATGGCTTCGCTGCCATGACGTCTCCGGTCGATCCCAGCCGTTTCGAAGAGATGTACCGCGATGAGCGGACCTCGCATGGATTGCCGACGGCCACGCCATGGGACATCGGCGGCCCGCAGCCGGTGGTTCAGCAGCTGGTGGCGCTGGGCGCGATCAAGGGCGAGGTACTCGATCCGGGCACCGGCCCCGGCCACCATGCGATCTACTACGCGTCGAAGGGCTATTCGGCCACCGGCGTCGACGCGTCACCGAGCGGTCTGGAACGTGCGCGGGAAAACGCTCGTAAAGCCGGCGTTTCGGTGAACTTCGAATTGGCCGACGCCACCCGGCTCGAGCGGCTGGACAACCGCTTCGACACCGTCGTCGACTGCGCCTTTTATCACACCTTCAGCACCGACCCCGAGCTACAGCAGTCGTATGCCAAGGCGTTGCACCGCGCCACCAAACCCGGTGCGCGGCTGTACATGTTCGAGTTTGGTCCGCACAGCGTCAACGGCTTTCGCATGCCGCGGTCACTGTCCGAGGACGACTTTCGACAGGTGCTTCCGGCCGGTGGCTGGGAGATCACGTACCTGGGTCCGACCACCTACCAGGTCAATCTCAGCGCGCAATCCTTCGAGATGATGCTGGCACGCAATCCCGATATGGCTGACCAGATCAAGCCGGTAGCCGAGCGGTTTCAGGTCATCGAACCGTGGCTGGAGGGCGGCCGGGCACACGCCCCGTTCTGGGAAGTGCACGCAGTCCGGGTGGACTGACTGTCGCGAGAGTGCAACTAGCGACATCGTCTCTCGCGAAACGTGTCGGTAGTTGCACTTTCGCGAGAGATCAGGCAGGCACCAGCTTGAGGCAGATCGAGTTGATGCAATAGCGCTGATCGGTCGGCGTCTGATAGCCCTCGCCTTCGAAGACGTGGCCCAAGTGGCTGTGGCAGTTGGCGCACAGCACTTCGATGCGACGCATGCCCAACGAGTCGTCGGACCGCAGGATCACCGCATCCGAGGCCGACGGGTCGAAGAATGACGGCCAGCCGCAATGGGATTCGAACTTCTCGCTGCTGCGGAACAGCTCGGCCCCACAGGCCCGGCACTGGTAAATGCCCTCGGTTTTGGTGTCGGTGTATTCACCGCTGAAGGGCCGCTCGGTGCCGGCTTGCCGTAGCACCGCGAACTCCTCCGGCGTGAGCTTCTGCCGCCATTCGTCGTCGCTCAACTGCACCCTGGGAGAGGTCATGCTTCCACGCTAGCGCGCCGGCTGCTCGCTCGTCAGCCACGCCGGATCGATCCCGTCGTCCAGCCGGTTTTCCGCCTTGGCGTCCAGATAACGGAAGTACAGCACCGTGAACACCACAATCATCAGCAGCGACCAGCCGTAGGTGATCTTCAGGTACTCCAGCGGACGCCCGATATACATCCAGTTGAACAGCAGCCAGCGGTCCATCGTCAAGAAGCCGTAGATACCCAGCCATGCCGGCCAGTTGCGGATCACCGAGTTGGGCAACACCACCGTCATCAAGAACGGGAACAGCATCATCGAGTAGTAGCCCTGCGCCAGCGACAGCACCAGCCAGGACCACAGCAACACCACACCAGAGGAAGTGAGCAGCCAAAACCGCGGGTCGCGGGTCCGGTAGTAGCGGTACAGCAGCCACAAACTACCAATCGCGATGAGCGTGAACAGGATTCGCAGAAACATGATCAACCAGGTGGGCAACCCGAAGTATACACCGTTGCCCAGGATCGAGCTGTTGAAGTAGTCGCGGGTACCCATGATGTAGGGCAGTGTGCGGGTGAAGAAGTCCATCGGATCGCTGAGCAGTGGCAGCGCGGCCAGGTTGAACACCGCCGGCACCACGATGGCGACTATCACCGCGCGCCACTGCCGGTTGAGCAGCGGCAGCAGTAGCAGCGGTCCCAGGACCGGTTTGACCACCAGCGCCAATCCGATCGCCACACCAGCCGGCCACTGGCGGCCGTCGAGCAGCCACCGGAAGAACAGCACTTCCAACAGCAGGATGCAGCCGTTGATGTTGGTGAACACCAACGTGTTGGTCACTGATTCGGTGCAGAACATCGCCAGCAGCAGCGCTGGTGCGGCCACTGAGGTGACGGTGAAGTTGAACATCCGCAGCAGCAGGTAGGCCGCGATCACGATCGCAATGGTGTTGCACGCAATGAACAGGTAGCGCGACTCGGCGAACGACAGATAGCCGAACGGCGCCATGAGCAGCGTGCCGCCGGGCGGGTAGAGGTAGTGCGGGTCGACGTAGTCGAAATGCTCGTTGTAGATGTCCAAGCCGTGCCGAAAGTTGGACACCGCCCGGTACACGGGTTTGAAGTCGTCGGTGATGTTGCCGTTGGTCGTCACCACCACGCTGCGGTGGATGATGGCCAGAATGGCCGCCGGCCACAGCACCGACCGCAGCACCGTCGCGATGCTGGGGGCGCTGGTGCGGGGACGAAACAAGGAGTCAACCGTCGTCACCAGCGCACCGTACACCGGTGCCTCGCCGACCCAAGTATCAGGCGGGACAGTAGGTGTCGGTGTCGGGCAGGTGGCCGCTGTCCAGGTAACCGATCAGCGGCGGTACCGCACACGAGGAGTAAATGCTGGCGCCGTGGCCGATTCCCTGCCACATCACCCGCTTGCTGGCCGCGGTGGCGTTGATGATGGTGGCGGCCGTTGCGGCGACGCCCTCGGAGCCGACGATCGGGTCGTTCTGCACGCCCAGCAACAGGACGTTGACCTTGAGGGTCTTCGGTGCTTGCGGCGGGGAGCCGCTTGGCCAGTGCACACACTTGACGAGATCCAGCGCGCCGACCCTGCCGAACTGCGGGTAGAGCTTGCCCCACTCGACCACCAGTTGGCGCACACGATCCGGGGTCGGGCGGTTGAGCGCGTCGCTGCAGCTGTTGATGAACTGGCCGTCGGTGCCGCGGGTGGATTCAGCCCGGTTGATCAGCGATGTCAACAAGTTGGTGTCGCCGGAGCGGGCGTTGGCCAGCGCGGTGGCCAGGTCGGTGGTGGTTCCGATGCGGTCCCCGGTGGGGAAACCCAGCGCGGTGGAGATGGCGTTGGCCACCGATGCCACCGACGCGCCGGCGAGCCCGTGGCCGGCGCGGGCGTCGGCGAGCAGCGAATCGACGGCGCCCTTGGGGTCGGGTCCCAGCGCACAGTTCACCGCCGCGCACTGGGCAGCGAACGCGTCCAGCGCCGCCTGTTCGCCCTTGACCCGCTGCTCGGCAGCGGCTTCGGCGCCCACGCCCAAGGCGATCGGCGAGTCCAGGATCAACCTGGACACCTTGTCGGGACGAGACCCGGCGTAGCTCAGCGCCACCTGGGCGCCGTTGCCGATCCCGACCAGCGCCAGCGCGGGCACGTCCCAGATGCTGCGCAGCCGTTCGAGGTCGCCGGCCGAGTGCGTGTTGTCGTAGGCGGAGTCGCCGGGGGCGATGGTGTCGGTGCAGCTGGTGGTGGCGTTTTGGGTGATGTCGGCGAGGTTGGCCACCGGATCGTCGCCCGTCTCGAACTGCGATTGGTTGCGCATTTCCAGACGGTCGAACTGGTCGCGGCAGTCGACAGGACTCGACAGGCCCATGCCGCGACGGTCGACGGCGACGACGGGGTGGGCGCGCAACACGTCGGCGCCCGCGCGCGACAGCCACACCGGCAATTGCAGCGACGACGGCAGATCCGAACCGGTGGTGAACACCAGTGGGCCGGCATCCTCCGGGGTCTGCACGGAGCGGGCGCGGACCACGCCGATGCTCAGCGTTCCCGACGAGCCGTTAACCGGGTCGAGGTCGGCATCGTAGTTGGCGCAATCCAGTTTGACTCCGGGAGCGGCGGGGACGGCGGCGTCGCCGAACACCCGCGACGTGCAATCTCGCCACGACAAGTCGTTCTTGGGAGCCGCGATCGGCGGCGGACCACCGGGCGATTGGGTCTTTGCGGCTTTCCCTTGCGGGTGGGCACCGGAGTTGGTGGCAAAGCGCGGGTTAGCGGCCAGACCCGGCGCACAGCTGGCCACCAACGCAGTCACCGCGACCAAGGTTGCGGCGTAGATGGCGTGCCGGTTCATGCGACCACAGTAACTAGACGCCGCGGACATAGCGGGTGTAGAGGTAGCCGTCCTCGTCGGACAGGATGTGGGCGCAGCGCATCGCGCTTTGCACCTGGCCCGGCCCGGTCGCGATACGGCGGGCCTGACCGCCCACCACACACGGTGCGATTGTCAGGCACAGCTCGTCGAGCATGCCGCCTTCGACCAGCGAGCCGAACAGCATCGGGCCACCCTCGGTCAGCACCCGGTTGAGGCCACGGCTGGTCAGCGCCTTCAGTAGGGCGGCCTCGTCGACCAGCGCCGGATCACGGCCCGAACAGTCGACGACCTCGGCCAGGCCACCCAGCCGACGACGGGTCGCCTCGGCCGACGCAGCGCAGGTGAGCACCAGCGGCGGCACCTCGGTGCGGGTGAACACCGGCATGTCGCGCTCCAGCCGGCCGGACTTGGTCACGATCGCCAGCGGCGGGACTTCGCTTTGGCCGCGGGCCTGTCGCCGCTGCCGCGCCGATACGCCCGGGCGCGCCCCGGAATAGCTTTCGATGCGCACCGTGCCCGCACCGACCAGGATGACGTCGGCGAGTTCGCGCAGCAGGCTGAACAACGCCCGGTCGACGGGCCCGCCCAATTGGCCGGTGGTGCCGCCGACGGTGCCGCCCCCGTCGATGCTGGCGATGAAGTTGGCCCGCACCCACAACCCGTCCGATGGATAGGCGTACAGGTTGGGCAGATCGCCGTCGTCGAGCCGGCGGGTGGAGCCCAACAGTGTGAGCTCAGCGGTGAGGTCGGGTCCAAGCTCGGCCATGAGCTTGATTGCAGCACGTCGTTACAGTGCCTGCATGCACGGCCCCACCTCTACGGACGCCACCGACGCAATCGGGCATCTGGTGGATCGGCATCCGACCGTCTCCCCGGAGCGGCTGATCGGCCAGTTGACGCCCCCGCCGATGTTTGCCGGGGTCAGCTTCGCGACCTACCGTCCCGACCCTGCCCAACCAAGCCAAACCGCTGCCGTCGAGGCATGTCAACAATTTTGCCGACAGGCTGTCGAGCGCCGGGCCGGTCGCCGCAAGCTGTTCGGCAAGCGGGCGGTAGTGCCCGGTATCGGGCTCTACCTCGACGGCGGCTTCGGCGTCGGTAAAACCCATCTGCTGGCCTCCGCGTACCGCCAGATACCCGACGGCATGCACCGCAAGGCGTTTGCGACGTTCATGGAGTTGACTCAGCTGGCCGGGGTATTCGGCTTCGCCGAATGCATCGACCTGCTTGCCGATTACACGCTGGTCTGCATCGACGAATTCGAGCTGGACGATCCGGGAAACACCACGCTGATCGCCCGGATGCTCGCCCAGCTCGTCGAGCGCGGTGTGTCGCTGGCCGCCACGTCGAACACGTTGCCCGAACAGCTCGGCGAAGGCCGCTTTGCCGCCCAGGATTTCCTGCGTGAAATCAACACGCTGGCAAGCATTTTCACCGTCGTGCGGATTGACGGGCCCGACTATCGACATCGCGGCCTGCCGGCCGCACCCGAGCCGCCGTCCGATGACCAGGTCGCCGCGTCTGCCACGCGTGTCGACGGAGCCACTCTCGACGACTTCGACGAGCTGTGCGCGCATCTGGCCACCATGCACCCGTCGCGCTATCTGGCGTTGATCGAAGGCGTGACCGCGGTGTATCTGACCGGCGTGCACGGCATCGACGACCAAAACGTCGCGCTGCGACTGGTGGCGCTGACCGACCGGCTCTATGACGCCGGAATACCCGTGGCGGCCTCGGGTGAGAAGCTGGACCACATTTTCAGTGAAGAGATGCTCGCCGGCGGTTTTCGGAAGAAGTACCTGCGTGCCACGTCGCGCCTGCTGGCGCTGACGGCATCGAGCTAGAGCCGCCGGACCATCACGTAGTCGTCCTCGCGACGCTCGCCTACCTGAAACGTTCTGGTGCCGCTGACGATAAAGCCATGTTTGGTATAGAAGCGTTGAGCGCGTTGGTTTTGCCGGTTGACGCCAAGCCACATGCAGGTGGTGCCCAGCTTCTCGGCAGCAGCCAACGCGGCGGTCATCAATGCCGTCGACACTGCCGTGCGGTGATGATGTTCGACCACGTAGATTTTCGAAAGCTCTACGGCTGGAACGGCGCTGACTGCCCGCCTTACGTCGGGGTCGTCGGTGACGCCGCAGACCAGCATCGCATAGCCCGCAATCCGGCCGGCTTGCTCGGCGACCAGCAACACGCGTTCGGGATCAGCGAGATACTCGGCGAAGCGCGCCGCAGACAAATTGGCTTCGACGAACGCCGCGATGTTCGCCGGTGTCACTGACGCCGGACAGGCCAGGGGAAAGGTGTCAGCGGCGACGGCGGCCAGTTCGTCGAGATCGACGGAATCGGCGCCGGCAACGCGAACCGTGAGAGTGTCTGTCGTCAGAGATTCCACTGCGCCAGGTGGGTGCCGGTCTTCTTGTCCAGCAGCACCACATTCGAGACCGGATCACGCTGGACGTCCCAGTACACGCCACCGCGGACCACCGACCCGGCCGGCGCATTCCCCAACGCGACTTCCAGAGCGTCGGGAGCATCGGATGGCCGCGGCCGGTAGGCGTCGGCGAACGGTGTGACGCCGACGAAACTGAAATCGGTGCCCATCTGGAACGGATTAGGCATCCTGATCGCGTGGATCGCCACGTCGGCACGGTCGACCCCGCTGCCGGGGAAGCCTTTGACGTAGTTACCGCCGCGCTGGTAGCCGAATCCAGGAGGCGCATCGACACGCTGGACGCTGCTGACGGTGATGTCGGCGATCATCTTGCCGGTGTCCACCCGCAACGTGTCACCGAGTCGTCCGATCGGTGCCTCGCTGGCCGAGGCAGGTGGAGCGGCGACGAACCCCGCGACCATGACGGTGATCACGACAATCAACCAGCGGTGCATTGTTTCCTCCTCGGCGACCTTCGCATGATGGCACATCGCGGCGTCTGCGTCGCCGAGTTGGTCGGCAATCAAGCTCAGTCGCTTTTTTGCGCTACCAGCGATTCCAATACGGCGATCAGGTCGGTCTCCGCCCGGACTTTGTCGACACCGGCGCGGTGCAGCGGGCCGGCGCCATCTTCCAGCTCGAGCAGTGCCAGCAATATGTGTTCGGTGCCGATGTAGTTGTGGCCCAAGCGCAGTGCTTCACGGAAGGTCAACTCGAGCGCCTTGCGGGCCGGGCCGCTGAAGGGAATCAGCTGGGGCGGGTTTTCTACCGCCGCGGGCAGTGTGACGGCGGCTCGAACCGATTCGACGTCGACCTGCTGGGCCGCGAGCAGCTTGGGGGCCAGCCCCTCAGAATCGCCGAGCACACCTAGCACCAGATGATCGGGGGTGATTTCGCTGTTGTGCGCTGCGTGGGCGGCGTTTTGGGCGGCGACGACTGCGTTGCGGGCCCGCGGCGTGAAGCGCTCGAAGCCTTGCTCGGGATCCACCGCGAAGGGCTGCGCGCGAAAAACGAACCGCTTCTGGGCGGCTTGCTTGGTGACACCCATGCTCTGGCCGATGTCGGTCCAGGATGCTCCGGAGCGGCGCGCCTGGTCGACGAAATGTCCGATCAGGTGGTCGGCAACCTCGCCCAGATGTTCGGCCGCCAGAACGGCATCGCTGAGTTGGTCCAGCACATCTGGGTGAACGTGCTTGATGGCACCGATTAATTCGTCGAGGCGGACTGGATAGGCGATCGGCGTCGGGTTGGCGGCGGGTCCTGTCATGGCGTCAACATTAGGTTGACGCCCGGATCGCGTCAACCCTGAGTTGACTACCGCGGTTAGGCCATTTTTGGGCTTGTGTTGAATTACACTGCCGACCATGCGTCCAACCGTGGCTACCGATTGGCGGCGTATGGTTCGGCCGATTCGACGTTTGGCTGCGGCTGTCGCGTGTGTGTTCGCGTTGGCCGGGGTGCCGTTCTCCGTTGTCACGCTCAGCGTTCCGGCACCGAGCCGCGCCGATGTGTGCGAAGACGGTCAGCCGGACTGCTCGGACAGCTCATGCGACGACTCAGACGGTTGCCAGGCGCCACCGCCGGTCTTCGTCCCCGTGCCGGTACCGCGCCCCAATGTCAATGCGTGTGTCAACCTCGGCGGGCGGCGTCGGGTCAGCGTGAGCGGATGCATCTGAGTCGTCGGCGCTGACCGCCGCGCCTCAGCCCTTCGGGTAACCGCGTCGAACGGTGCGATCCAAAATGCCCAGCGTGGCGCGCAACGCGAGTTCGGAGATGACCGGGAAAATTCCCGCCGCACGCCACTTCTCGTCGATTTCCGACCAGTCGTAAAACGATGTGACTACGGTGCTTTCACCGTCCTGATCAGGCTCGAGGCGGTAGCCGTAGACATGGCCGATCTGCGGTCGGATCTGACCCAGAATTGTCCAGGAGATCAGCCGGTCGGGCTCGAATTCGCGGATGCTGACGGTGACGTCGTAGCGGCCCATTTGCGGGAAGTCGTTGAGCGCCTCGCGGTCCATGTGCACGACGAAGCTGTCACCGACTGCACCCACGGGTCCGCCGTCCGCGTCCTGCAACATCCCCGATGAGTCGATGGCGACATGGCCATGTGGGTCGCACAGCACCGCGAAGATGTCGGCCGCCGGTGCCGCGATGCGGCGTTGCACCTCGATTCGTTCGGTCATGAGCCGCTGCCGGGACTGCCGCCACCACCGGCCGTGTAGGAGGCGGCGCCGGTGCCGGCAAGCTTTCCGCCGTCGACGATGAGGTATTCCTCGCGGATGGGGCGCCCGGCGAACCAGTCTTCGAGGATCTCGCGGGTGCCCGCGGCGTAGCGCGCCTGGGCCGAAAGGGTGCTCCCTGAGATGTGCGGCGTCATCGCGTTGTGCGGCATGGTGCGCCAGGGGTGGTCGGCGGGCGGCGGTTGGGGATACCACACGTCGCCGGCGTAACCGGCGAGTTGGCCGCTTTGCAGTGCTGCCACGATCGCGTCGCGCACGCAGATCTCGGCGCGGGCGGTGTTGACGATGTAGGAGCCGCGGCGCATCGATCCCAGCAGCTTTTCGTCGAACAAATGGTAGGTCTGCGGATGCAGCGGGGCGTGGATGGACACCACGTCGACCGCACGCACCAGCGACGCCACGTCGGGATGAAACGTCACGTTCAATTCCTGCTCGAGCTCAGCGGGCAGGCGGCGGGTGTCGGTGTAATGCAGGTTGACGTCGAAGGGCGCCATGCGGCGCAGCACGGCCTGTCCGATGCGGCCGGCGGCCATCACGCCGACTTCGAGACCCTCCACGTCGTAGGCATGCGCCACACAGTCGGCGATGTTCCAGCCGCCCTCGGCCGCCCATTGGTGTGACGGGACGAAGTTGCGCACCAGCGCCAGAATCTGCATGACGGCATGCTCGGCCACACTGATGCTGTTGCTGTAAGTTTCCTCGGCCACGGTGATGCCGCGGGTGATCGCGGCGTCGAGGTCGACGTGGTCCGAGCCGATTCCCGCGGTGATCGCCAGCTTGAGCTTCGGTGCCTTGGCGATTCGCTCTGCGGTCAAGTACGCGGGCCAAAATGGCTGGGAAATCACGATATCGGCATCAGGTAGCTCACGCTCGAACTCCGAATCCGGGCCGTCTTTGTCCGAGGTGACCACCAACTGGTGGCCACCGTCTTCGAGGAACTTGCGCAACCCCAACGCGCCGGACACACAACCCACCAACTCACCGGGAGTGAAGTCGATCGATGACGGGCTGGGCAGACTCTGACCGCCCGGGTAGCCCTGCAACACCGGGATGCTGTCGCGCGCATACGCCGGGGGATAACCGGTTACCGGGTCGGGATAGAGCACCAGCACGACCTTGGCCATGACGTAATTCCTCCTCAGTGTCCGCGTTATCGAGCCCGGATCGAGACTAGCCCTTGCCATCGACAGGACAGCACTGCCGGGGTGCGCGATGATGGAGCGGTGAAACTGCTCTCGATGCTGGCCGGCATGGCGGCCATGATCTGCTTGGCCGTGCCGGCCAACGCCGATCCGGGCGGCGTCGATGCGGAGTTCGTGGCGGCCCTGAGCAAGGCCGGCATCACCTACGGCAGCCCCGAACAGGCTGTCGCGGCGGGCAGACAGGTGTGCACGCTGATGGACAGCGGCCAGCAGGACATCGACATCGTCAGGAAGGTGGCCGAGCAGAATCCCGGCTTCACCATCTCCGGTGCCGCCAAGTTCGCCGCGATCGCGGCGAGCGCGTACTGCCCCGAATATGTCGTCGGCAGTCCCAGCCCAGACGCCAATTAATTTGCCGTAGAACAGGCTTGGCTATAGCTGTCAGGCCGCGCCGCCTTCGGCCGCGTCGTCGAGCTACCCGAGGCTGCCCGGTGTTCCGGCTGGGACTTGTTCGTTGCTGACCCAGTTGCAGGGCATCCACGTCCGCCACGCGATGAACGCGCACCGCTGCTCGGGGGTCAGTGGGCCCGGGCCCGCACACGGCACGTCCGGCGTGCCGCATACCTGGCCGGGGTCGGCATGGACCGGTCCAGCACCGGCAGCTACGCCAACGGCCGCCGATGCGGAAACCGCCGCGACAGCGAACACATACTTAACCCCTGTGACTGCTTTCATCTCGATTCCTTCCCGGGGGGATGCTAACTCCGGGCACCGACGACCTGGCCGCATTCGACATACGGACAGCGCACTGTGGGCAGCGGTACATGTCGCACCCTCTGCTTAAGGTCTTTGACACGACGACGGGGCGCAATGTCTTGGGCCCGAAAGCGCTGCGGCCGTATTGACCGCTCGGTGTTGGGGCACTTCGCGTCCAGGTATCGAGAGAGGACAACCGACATGACTCGAATCGCCTTGGCGATAGTGGCGGCGACGCTGGCGTTAAGCGGCGGGCTGCTAGTCGCGCCGCCGGCGCACGCGCTTCCGCGATGCCTGTTCGATGGCGACTGGAACTGTCAGGGGCCACCCCAGTACAACGGCCCGGGGCTGAACACCTGGGACGTCCCGGGCACCTACGGCGGGTGGACGACACTGCCGCTAATTTGCGACCCCGGGACCGGCGCCTGCCGGCAGTACGTGACGCCATGAGCGGGTAGCAGGCTTGTGACCTGCACAAACACTGGTGCGCGGTACTGGGATTGAACCAGCGACCTCTTCCGTGTCAGGGAAGCGCTCTCCCGCTGAGCTAACCGCGCGTGGATCGAAGAAATCGAGGTGGAGACGGGAATCGAACCCGTGTGCACGGCTTTGCAGGCCGTTGCCTCACCACTCGGCCACTCCACCGCTGGGGTTGATGCCACTAGCATCTTCGAGCGGATGACGGGATTCGAACCCGCGACCCTCACCTTGGCAAGGTGATGCGCTACCAACTGCGCTACATCCGCGAGCCACGGACGAGATCGTCGCCCGTCGCGAAGCACGACGATAGTCCACCTAAGCGGGCCTGCACAAATTCCTCGGTGCGGTTCGGCGCGCCTCATCGCAGTCGGGTGCAGCAGGTTCCGCTATCACGCTCGCCGCGTGTTAATCTTCGTGCTCGTTCGCCTTTCGGCACCGGTCCCGTGGCTCAGTGGGAGAGCGTCCGCTTCACACGCGGAAGGTCGCTGGTTCGATCCCAGCCGGGACCACTTCACATCGCAGGTCAGAGGCCATTAGCACCAGGACGCGCTGAGAATACGTTGTGACGCACCATTATTCAGATCAGGCAATCGTGCGGATCGCATGCTGATCGCACAGAACCGCTCGAAATGTGCGCTGACCAGGTATTCCGGCTGATGATGCAGCAGCCGACGAGGGGCCACGACACCCGACTGAGCTAGCGCGGATTGGCCAAAAGACTTTGCGGATCCCGCCGTCGTGCGGCTGGAGCTGTGCAACTCACGGGCTGGCGTGGTGGTCGAAAACCACCGGCTCTGACAGGCGAAGTAGTCCAACACGCCGTGTGAGTTTTCACCTGAAATTGGAGTAGCCGACTACTCGCGCGGTGGGGGGATCGACGAGATCACACTGACCGGGTAGCGGCAGATCCTGCCGCTACCCGAAGGGGAGTTAAATCATGAAGGTCAAGCAAGTGGGACTTACTCTCACCGTGGCAGCCGCCATCGGTTTCGCACCGCTTGGCGCGCTGACGCCCGGTGTGGCACAGGCAGGACCGCTGTGCGCCCAGGCAGCACAAGTAGGTGGTGAGATTTACCAGCGGTGCTTGCAGATGGAGCAGAACCAGAACTACTGCGGATTGGCAAGCGGTTGCACCCCGGGTGATCCGTGCGTGGTTGGCGCGCCAGGCGAAAAGCAACAGTGTGCCGATCTACGAGCGGGGGCACACCAATGAAGATCCTGGCAACCCTCGCAGCAGCGGCGTTGGCACCGGTGGTGATCACGCCGCTTCCCTCCTCGCCGTCCTCCTCGCTCTGCGAACAAATCACAGGGCGAGGCCACCTGACCTGTGCCGACACCTGTTCGAACAGCTGGTTTTCGTCGTTGCCGAAGTGCACAAATCCATGCAGTAAGTCGGAAACCGACAAGAATTATTCTTACTGGCCGCCGGGTTGCGACCCGTCACAGCCGATGACCGATTAAGGAGGTCCAGTGATCAAAGCAGTGCTGATGCCCACCGTCCTGGCGGCAGGCATCGCCTGCATCTGCGAGTAGCGTCTTCCGATGGTGAGAAGGCAATCACCATGAGAACGGCGCAGCGGTTGAGCGAAGGCTGATCCTTCAGGCCGACTCAGCCGGTTCGTCGGCCACGACCGCGAGCTCGTCCCAGCGCAAAAGGCGAAGGCGCAAAAAATTTGCTGACTGCCGCGGGCCCAGTCGGCGAGTTTTATTAGGCAGCCGTCCAATTAGCAATACTTATTGCGCATCCGAGCAATTATCGGGACCGCACATCTTCGACACATAAAGCGCCCACATACCGATTATTCTTCAGTTGAAGTAGTCGCCTCGTTGCGTTCGCCGCATAGAACTTACCAAGGAAGCTCTCAGGTACTGCCTAACTGGACGAAAACTGAGTTGTTGCACCGATGTTGAATGCGACGGACCAGGGCCGGCAGGTTCGGCACACCCCGGTCGTGACGATGTTTCGACTGCGCCTCACGCAGGTCTTGCGGAACCTTATGTTCAGTGTTTAAGTGAACATACTGAGGGTATGCACAGTTCTGATTCAAGGAGGACAGTGGCGGCGTAGCTGCCATTGTCGATGACGAGCACCAGCGGGGCCTGGGTTCGGCTTTGCTGAAGTTCGGGCGCGCTGCCGGGTGGGTACCGGTGAGGCGGCGCGTGCCGGGTGTCTCGGCCGTATCGAAACAGCCGACGGGGGTTGCGTGAAGGGCCGGATCGGGACCCGGCGTTTGACGCATCACCACATTTGCTTGGTGGGGGCATTTCATGGGGGTTGCGGATTCGGTCGTTCGGCCGACGCCAGTTCAAGCAGGTGCGGGGTCGTCGGTCAACGCGGCGCATCACCCGCGCACCAATAGATGCGGTAAGCCAACGTGATGGCCACCTCAGGCCGTGAGGACCTGATGGCGGCGCGGGCGGCCCCGGTCCCTAGGTGGACCGGGGCCGGGACACGACTGCCTGCCGTGCGCATATGGCACCCCGCGTGTGACGCGATCGACAAACTCAAGCTGTCCCGGCGTGAGCGAAGCGCGCGAATCCGGGTACCCGGTGGACGGGCCGTGACCGGCAGCGGCCGAACTCCAGGTGGGACGCCTCTCGCCAATGCCCGCAGGGCGGACGCATCCAATGGATGTGATCATCGTTGTGGGATAAGGCGATTCAACGCTGCACGCATTTCGGACGCTGGCCTGTCGGCCTGAGTAGGGGGTTCTTCGTCAGCATGCTCAACTACGGCACGCAACCAGACATGCTGGGCCCGTTGACCGCTGCTCAGCGGTCGATATGGGCTGCCCAGCAGCTCCGCACAGAAGTCCCTTACAACTTTGCCGCCTTTGTGAGGATCGATCACGCTGTCGACGCCGAGAAGCTCGCGGCTGCGTGCGAAGCGGCGGCGACGCGGTTCGGCACACCCTGCGCCCGGCTCTCGCTCGTCGACGGTGAACCGGTGTTCATGGTTGACCGCACCCTCGCGCAGACCGGGCTCTTGCGCTGCATTGATTTGCGCGACGAGCCGGACCCCGAAGCCGCCGCCAGCAACTGGATGAACAACGATTACCGCGAGCCAATTGAGATGGTTCGTGACCGACTTACGAACTTCGCGCTGCTGCGGATCACCGATAACCTCTCGTACTTCTACTTGCGCGCGCACCACGTTCTTTGTGACGGCTATGGCGCCGACAATTTCATCCAATACATCGCCGCCGTCTACTCGGGGGCAGCCGCCGACACCGCGGACATCGACTTTTCCGAATTTGCCCTGATCCGTGACGCAGATCAGAAGTATCAGCAGTCTTCGCGCAGTCAAGCCGATGCCGAGTACTGGAAGACGGTTGTCCAAGGACCCTTGGACGTCAGCGACCTGACCGGGACGTCAAGGTCCGTGCCACCACGCCACCCGCTGGTGCGCGAACTGCAGTGCCTACATCGGCGGCCGACGAACGGGGATCATCAATTCGATGTCGCAAGGGTGGTTGCGGCGGTGGCGGTATTCATCGCGAAAACCACCGGACGCCAGAATGTCTCGATGTCGTTGCCGGTGTCGGCGCGCACCACTGCGGCGCTGAAACGACGTGCAGGCATGGTATCCAACCTGGTGCCGCTGCTCATCAGCGTCGAGGACGGCGACACCATTGGTGCAGTAACCGATCAGGTCACCAAGGCGTTGGTCGGTGCACTGCGCCATCAACAGTTCCGCCGGTGGCCCGATCTCATTGCCGACACAGCCGGGGTCGACATGAACGTCGAGTTCGGTCCGGTGATCAACGTGCTCGACTTCGCGGCGACGCTTCAGTTCGGTCCGTCCAAAACGGCCTACAACGTGCTGAGCACGTTCCCCATCCAAGACATTGCCGTCAACATCTATCCACAGCTGGGTGAGGGCGCGCCGCGAATTCAGTTCAGCTGGAATCCGGATCGGTACAGCGCCGACGACATCGACAGGCACATCAGCCGTTTGGAATCGCTCTTCGACCGCCTGTTGGCGGCGGACAGGTCGGTCGCGGTCGGAAGCATGCCATTGCTGGACGCCGGTGAGCGTGACCTGTTGCTATCGCGGTGGTCTGGCGCTGGTGTGGAGACGCCGGCGGGGGTGGTGACGCAGTTGTTGGCCACGGCGGCGGCTGCCGATCCGGACGCGGTGGCGGTCATCGACGGTGCACGCAGCTTGTCGTATCGCGACCTTGATGAGTGGTCGACGCGGTTGGCGCGGGTGCTGATCGAGGCGGGCGTGGGCCCAGAACGCGCGGTGGGCGTGGCGATGGACCGGTGTGCGGAGTTGGTGGTGGCGTGGTGGGCGGTGATCAAAGCCGGCGGCGCATATGTGCCGGTGGATCCCATCCACCCGGTCGAGCGCATCGCCACCGTGCTGGACGCGGTGGGAGCGGTGTGCGTATTAGCCTGTGGCGCCGACGATGTGGCGGGGGTCGGCACGCGGCCGGTGCTGCGCGTCGACGGTCTGGACGTGTCGGGGCGCTGCGCCGATCCGATTGCCGACGCCGACCGGCTGGCGCCATTAGGGGTGGATGACACCGCGTATGTGATCTTTACATCCGGGTCCACCGGCGTGCCCAAGGGAGTGGCGGTCAGCCACGCCGGCCTACTGGGGGTGGCCGCGGCGCAACGGGAGTTGTTCGGATTGGGTTCGGACGCACGGGTTTTAACAGTAGCTGCGCCGACTTTTGATGCCTCGGTGTTCGAGTTGATGTTGGCGGCGGGGTCCGGGGCGGCGGTCGTAATAGCGCCGCCGGAAACGTATGCCGGTGAGGCACTGACCGGGTTGTTGGAGGACCAGCAGGTCAGCGCTGCGGTGCTGACACCGTCGGTGCTTTCGTCGCTGGACACGGCTCGGCTGAGCGGATTGGACACGCTGCTCACCGCGGGGGAGGCCTGCCCGGCGGAGTTGGTAACGGCCTGGGCCCCGGGCCGGCGCATGTTCAACGGCTACGGCCCCACTGAGGCCACCATCTGGTCGACTTGTAGTGCGCCGCTGGCGGCGGGGCAGCCGGTGAGCATCGGCGCTCCGATCCCGGGGGTATGCGCACTGGTGCTCGACGCGCGGCTGAACCCGGCTCCGACCGGGGTAGTGGGTGAGTTGTATCTGTGCGGGCCGGCGCTGGCGCACGGCTATGTAGGCCGGGTGGCGTTGACCGCGGAACGGTTCGTGGCGCATCCCTTTGGGAGTTCCTGGGGCGCCACCGGCACGCGCGTCTACCGCACCGGGGACCTGGTGTGCTGGGGCGCTGATGGGCAGCTGTGTTACGTGGGGCGCGCTGATGAGCAGGTCAAGATCCGCGGGTCTCGCATCGAACTCGGGGAAGTTCAAACGGCTTTGAGTGCGCTGGACGGCGTCCAGCAAGCGGTGGCGGTCGCCCGCGAGGACCGCCCGGGCGACAAGCGCCTGGTCGGTTATGTCACCGGCGCAGCCGACCCGGTCGGGATACGCACCCAACTGGCCGACCGGCTCCCTGCCTACATGATCCCCGCGGCAGTGGTGGTGCTGGATGCTCTGCCGTTGACGCCCAACGGAAAACTCGACACCCGCGCCCTGCCGGCGCCCGAATACTCCGCCGGTGAGTATCGAGCGCCGGGCAACGCGGTTGAGGAGATTCTGGCCGACATCTACGCCGAGGTGTTGGCACTGGAACGGGTCGGCGTCGACGATTCATTCTTCGAACTGGGCGGGGACAGCATCTCGTCGATGCAGGTGGTGGCGCGTGCCCGCGCCGCGGGCCTGATTTGTCGGCCGCGCGATGTTTTCGTCGAACAGACCGTGGCCCGGTTGGCCGTCGTGGCCGCGGTGTCCGACGGTGAGGTTGGCCCGATCGATGAGGGCATCGGGCAGGTGGTGGCCACTCCGATTATCCGTTGGCTGGAAAGCGTGGATGGTCCGGTCGAGCAGTTCAACCAGACGATGGTGCTGCAGGCCCCCGCCGGGGCCGACGAGGCCGACGTGCTGATTGTGTTGCAGGCCTTGCTGGATCGCCATGCCATGTTGCGGCTGCGTGTCGACCACGACGAGGCAGGTGGCTGGTCGTTGACGGTGCCTGAAGCGGGGTCGGTGGATGCTCGCAGGTGCCTGCAGTCGGTGCAGGAGTTGTCGGACGCGGCACTGATCGAGGCGCGGTCGCGGTTGAACCCGACCGCCGGGGTGATGGTCGGCGCGCTATGGGTGGCTCCGGCGAACCAGCTGGTGTTGGTCGTTCACCACTTAGCCGTCGATGCGGTGTCGTGGTGGATTCTGCTGGAGGACCTCAACACCGCCTGGGCTCAGCAGCACGGCGGGCAGCCAGTGGTGTTGCCGGCCACCGGCACCTCGTTTGCCCGGTGGGCAGCGCTGTTGGCCGAGCACGCGCAACGCCCGGATGTCGTAAACCAGGCGGACGCCTGGAAGCAGGTGGCGGCGACCACCACTGCACTGCCGGCCGTGCGGCCCGGAACCGACACGTATGCCAATGCCGGTCATCTGTCGGTATCGCTTGACGCCGCGACCACCCGTATGTTGCTCGGAGAGGTACCCGCTGCGTTTCACGCCGGAATACACGACATTCTGTTGACCGCGCTCGGTTTGGCGGTCGTCGAGTTCGTGGGCAACGGCAGCGCCCCAATCGGTATCGACGTCGAGGGCCACGGCCGTCACGAGGAGTTGGACGCCGATATCGACCTGTCGCACACGGTGGGGTGGTTCACCACTAAATACCCGGTGTCGTTGAATCTCGGGAGGCTGTCCTGGGCACAGGTGGTTGCCGGTGAGGCGGCGCTGGGGCCGGTGCTTAAGGACGCCAAGGAGCAGTTCCGGGCGCTCCCGCACCCGCTGACGTATGGGGCGCTGCGGTATCTCAACACCGATGTCAGCCTGGCCGAGTCCGATCCACCGGTCGGGTTCAACTATCTGGGGCGCCTGGGTGTCCCGACAACCGATGCGGCTGATGGTGTTTGGCGGCTCGGGCAGGATAGCTTGGCGGTCACCGGCGCCGCCGCGGCGGTACCCATACCGTTGGCACACACCGTGGAGCTCAACGCCGTCACTGTCGACACCGAGGCCGGGCCGCACCTGCATGCCAACTGGACCTGGGCGGCATCGGTGCTCGACGAAGCACAGATCAGCCGGCTGAGCCGGTTGTGGTTCGAGGCCCTTGCCGGTATCTGCGCGCATGTGCGATCTGGTGGTGGCGGGCTGACACCTTCTGATATCGCGCCGGCCCGGCTCAGCCAGCAGCAGATCGACGAGCTGCAACAGTACCATGAGATCGCCGACATCTTGCCGTTGACGCCCTTGCAGCAAGGGCTGCTCTTCCACACCAGCACCGCGCAGGCGAGCGACGACATGTATGCCGTACAGCTGGATTTCACCGTCACCGGCCCCCTCGACTCCCGCCGGCTCCGCGATGCGATGCACACGGTGGTCAACCGCCATCCACATCTGGCGGCACGATTTTGCCAACAGTTCGACGAGCCGGTGCAAGTCATCCCGGCCGATCCGGTCGTCGAGTGGCAATACGTCGATTTCGGTGTCGCCGCTGCTGACAACGACGCCGACCCGGACGAGGCGATCGAGCAACTGTGCGCCGCCGAACGTGCCGCGGTCTGCGACCTGGCCGACCAGCCGGCATTTCGGGTTGCGTTGATCCGCACCGCCACAGACCGGCACCGGTTGGTGCTGACCAATCACCACATCGTGCTCGACGGCTGGTCACTGCCGATTCTGCTGCGGGAATTGTTCGCCAGCTATTACGGGCAGCCGCTGCCCGCCGCCGGGTCCTACCGGACATTCCTTACCTGGCTGGCCGATCGAGACCTCGATACCGCGCGCGCCGCTTGGCGCGAGGTGCTGGCGGGCTTCGAAACCCCCAGCCTGGTCGGCCCGAAGGATCGGTTGAGCCTGGGGCGGCGCGGCTTTGAACGAGGCTCTGCATCGTTCAAGGTGCCCGAGCACACCACACAGGCCCTCAATCACCTGGCGCGCTCCTGCCACACCACCGTCAGCACCGTGTTGCAAGGCGCCTGGGCACTGCTCCTGACCTCGCTGACCGGTCAGCGTGATGTCGTCTTCGGCACCCCGCGCTCTCGGGTAGGTCAGTTGGAAGTGGCTGGCGCGGAATCAATGGTGGGCCTCCTGATCAACACCGTGCCGGTGCGGGCAAGCATCACGGCGGCAACCACCGCCGCAGACCTGCTGCGCCAGCTGCAGAACACCCACAACGAGACGCTCGAGCACCAGCACCTGGCGCTCAGCGAGATACATCGCGCTACCGGTCACGAAAGACTGTTCGACACCCTGTTCGTGTACGAAAACTATCCGATTGACGCCGACGTCCCGTTGGGCGCCGACGGATTGGTCATCACGGGATTCACCAACCGCGAATACAACCACTACCCGCTGACAGTGGAAGCGCTGCCGGGTCGCGAGCTGGGTTTTCACGTCGAATACGACACCACCGTGTTCGACCCGGCCGGCATCCAGGCGCTCATCCAGCGGTTGCGGCGAGTGCTGGCAGCGATAACCGCCGACCCCTCCCGGCGCCTGTCATCGGTGGACCTGCTCGACATCAGCGAGCGAGACCTGTTGGTGTCCAAGTGGTCTGGTGCCGGCGTGACAGCGCCAGTGAATGTGGCGCCGCAGTCGTTGGCGGCGGCGGTGGCTGCCGACCCGGGCGCGGTGGCGGTCATCGACGGTGACCGGCGGCTGTCGTACCGCGAACTCGATGTGTGGTCGACGCGGTTGGCGCGGGTGCTGATCGAGGCGGGGGTGGGCCCAGAGCGCGCGGTGGGCGTGGCGATGGACCGGTGCGTGGAATTGGTGGTGGCGTGGTGGGCAGTGGTCAAGGCCGGCGGAGTGTATGTGCCGGTGGACCGGGCCCATCCGGTCGAACGGATCGCTGCGGTGTTGGACGCAGCAGGGGCAGTGTGCGTATTAACCTGCGGCGCCGACGATCTCACGGCCGCCGGGCCGCGGCCGGTGCTGCGCGTCGACGGCCTGGACCTCCGTGGTCGCAGCGCGGATTCGATTGCCGACGCTGATCGGCTGGCGCCACTACACGTAGACAACACCGCGTATGTGATCTTCACGTCGGGTTCTACCGGTGTGCCCAAAGGGGTGGTGGTCAGCCACGCCGGCCTGTTGGGTTGGGCTGCGGCGCAACGCGAGAAGTCCCAATTTGGTGACGATGCGCGGGTATTGATGGTGGCCGCGCCGACCTTCGACGCGTCGATCGGCGAAATGTTGTGGGCGGCGGGGTCCGGTGCCGCAGTCGTCGTGGCACCGCCGGGCGTATATGCCGGTGAGGCGCTGACCGCGCTGCTGCAGGAGCAAGAGGTCGACGCGGCGTTTTTGACTCCGTCGGTACTGTCGTCGCTGGACCGGACCCGACTGGACGGACTGGGCACGCTGATGGCCGGCGGGGAGGCCTGTCCGGCAGAGTTGGTCGGCGCCTGGGCGCCGGGCCGGCGCATGCTCAATGTCTACGGCCCCACCGAAACCACCATCTGGGTCACCGCCAGCGCGCCGCTGTCGCCGGACCAACCGATCAGCATCGGCACCCCGCTGCCCGGGGTCCACGCGCTGGTGCTCGATGCCTGGTTGAAGCCGGCCCCTGTGGGGGTGGTCGGTGAGCTCTATCTGGGCGGGCCCGTGCTGGCGCACGGCTACGTGGGCCGGGTCGAGTTGACCGCCGAACGGTTCGTCGCAAATCCCTTCGGGGCGGCCGGGTCTCGGATGTACCGCACCGGTGACCTGGTGCGCTGGACCTCCGCCGGCACCCTGGACTGCCTGGGGCGCGCCGACACCCAGATCAAACTACGCGGGCAGCGCATCGAACTGGGCGAAATCGAGAACACCTTGCTGACCTGTCCGCAGGTGGCCCAGGCCGCCGTCACCGTGCACGAAGGCGAGACCGGCGCGCACCTGGTGGCCTACCTCGTTCTCGATCCAGCCGCCACCGCCGACCACGACGTCGAGGTCGTCGACGAGTGGCAACACCTGTATGACGAGTTGTACGGCGCTGAATTGGAGGAGCCGGAATTCGGAATGGATTTCCGCGGCTGGAACAGCAGCTACACCGGTGACCCGATTCCGCTCGAGGAAATGGTGGAGTGGCGGTCGGCCACCGTGGACCGGATCCGCGGATTGAGTCCGGAGCGGGTGTTGGAGATCGGGGTCGGCTCGGGGCTGTTGCTGACGCAGGTGGCCCCGACCTGTGCCGAGTACTGGGCCACCGACTTCTCCGCGCCGACCATCAAGACCCTGCAGGAGCAGGTGGCCGCACAGTCATGGGGCGACCGGGTGCGGTTGCGGGTGCAGCCGGCGGATGTGGCAGATGGGTTGCCCGAAGGGCATTTCGACGTCGTGGTGCTGAACTCGGTGGTCCAGTACTTCCCGAGCGCGGGCTATCTGCTCGATGTGCTGGCAGCCGCGATGCGATTGCTGGCGCCGGGCGGGGCGGTTTTCATCGGCGATGTGCGCAACCATAGCTTGCAAGGTGCGTTCCAAACCGCGATCGCGCTGGCCCGCACGGACAGCGCCGACGCCGCCGAGATCCGCCAGCGAGTCCAACACGCACTACGTGGTGAACCCGAATTGCTGCTGGCCCCAGAGTTTTTCACCACATGGGCCGCTGACCACTCGTCGGTGGCCGGCGTTGACGTGCAAGTCAAACGCGGATGGGCCGACAATGAGCTGACCCGGTATCGCTACGACGTCGTCGCCTACAAGACCCCCGCACCGGTGCACTCATTGGCCACCGCGGTCACATGGACCTGGGCCCAATGCACCGACCTGCCCGGTCTGCAAACCAGGCTGGCAGCCCAACGTCCAGCCACTGTTCGCGTCACCGGTATCCCGCGCACCGGAGTGACCGTCGATGTCCATATCGAAACCACCTTGTCCGCCGGACAATCGCTGGGCGACGCGCTGGCCCAAGCCCCCGCCGACACAGCGGTCCCGGAGGAACTGCATCGGCTCGGCGAAGCCAGTGGATACCACGTCGCGGTGACCTGGGACGCCCAACCGGGCGCCCTGGACGCGGTTTTCATCGCCGCGGTCGGCCCGCATCGCGAGCACACCCCAGCCCTGACCGACGTGTACCTGCCGCCCGCCGGAGCTCAGCACCGCGTTACCTACGCCAACGATCCACAGACCAACACCAAAGTCAGCGCGGTCCGTCGGCGGTTGAGCGCGTGGTTGCCCGAATACATGGTGCCGCAGCACATTCTGGTCCTCGAGGAGTTCCCGTTGACCTCCTCGGGCAAGCTCGACCGAAAAGCCCTGCCGGCGCCCGAGTATCAGGATTCCGATCGTTACCGCGCCCCGGCCGGTGCGGTCGAGGAGATTCTGGCCGGCATCTACGCCCAGGTACTGGGACTGGAACGCGTTGGCGCGAATGACTCATTCTTCGATCTGGGCGGCGATTCACTCTCGGCGATGCGGTTGATCGCCGCGGTCAACAGCACGCTGGACACCAACCTGTCGGTGCGCGTGTTGTTCGAGGCGCCAACGGTGGCCGAGTTGGCGCCCCGGATCGGCGGAGACGCAGGACGGTTGGAGCCGCTGGTAGCCGGCGAGCGGCCCGCGGCGATTCCGTTGTCCTTTGCCCAGAGTCGATTGTGGTTCATCGACCAGTTGCAGGGGCCCTCACCGACCTACAACATCGCGGTGGCATTGCGGCTGCGCGGACACCTTGATGCCGAGGCTTTGCGTGCTGCCCTAGGCGATGTAGTGGCTCGGCACGAAAGCCTCCGCACACTGTTTGCGGCACCCGAAGGGATCCCTCAACAGGTGGTCATGCCGGCCGAGCAGGCTGGATTCGGTTGCGAGATCGTCGATGCGGCCGGATGGCCGGAAAGCCGGCTGAGTAAGGCCATCGGTGCGGCGGCACGTTACGCATTTGACTTGGGGACCGAGATCCCGTTGCGCGCACCGCTGTTTCGGGTCTCAGAGGACGAACACGTGTTGGTGGCGGTGGTGCACCACATCGCCGCCGATGGCTGGTCGATCAGGCCGCTGGCCCGTGACCTCGCGGTGGCTTATGCCAGCCGGTGCGCAGGTCAAGCCCCGGACTGCGAGCCGTTGGCCGTTCAGTACGTCGATTACACCTTGTGGCAGCGCACGCAGTTCGGCGATCTCGACGACAGCGACAGCCCGATCGCGGCGCAGGTGGCCTACTGGGAGAAAGCTTTGGCCGGCATGCCCGAGCGCTTGCAGCTGCCCACTGACCGGCCCTATCCGCCGGTGGCCGACCACCGTGGCGCTCGAGTGGCCATCGACTGGCCGGCCGAGCTGCAGCAACAGGTTCGGCGAGTGGCCCGCGAACACAACTCCACCAGTTTCATGGTGATCCAGGCCGCCTTTGCCGCGCTGCTGTCGACCATCACCGGTAGCAGCGATGTGGCGGTGGGCTTCCCGATCGCCGGGCGCCGCCTCCCGGTGCTCGACGAGCTGGTGGGCTTTTTCGTCAATACCTTGGTGTTGCGCGTCGACGTGTCCGGTGACCCCACCTTCGCCGAACTGCTGGCGCAGGTGCGGCGTCGCAGCCTGGCGGCCTACGAGCACCAAGATGTGCCCTTCGAGGTCCTGGTGGAGCGACTCAATCCCCCTCGGAGCCTCACCCATCACCCGCTGATCCAGGTGGTGTTGGGCTGGCAGAACTTCCAGGACCATGACCCCGCTGCCGGACTGGCGTTGGGTGACGTGCACGTCACGCCGGTGTCTGTCGATACCCAAACCGCCCGAATGGATCTGGCGTTTTCGATGTCAGAACGTTGGAGCGAGGCCGGGGTGCCCGCCGGGATCGGCGGGGAAGTGGAATTTCGGACCGACGTGTTCGACGCCGCCGGCATCGGGGCGCTCGTCGGGCGGCTCGAACGGATGTTGGTGGCGATGACCGCCGACCCCGCCCAGCGGGTTTCGTCGGTGAACGTGCTCGATGAGCGCGAGCATGCCCGGCTGGACAACTGGGGTAACCGGGCGGTGTTGACCCAGCCGGCAACCCCGGTGGCGGTCCCGGCACTGTTCGCCGCGCAGGTGGCCCGCACCCCCGACGCGGCAGCGGTGACCTTCGAAGGCCGGTCACTGACCTACCGGGAGCTTGACGAGGCGGCTAACCGGTTGGCGCACCTGCTGGCCGCGCAGGGCGCAGGCCCAGGTGCCTTTGTGGCGCTGCTGTTTTCCCGCTCCGCCGAGGCGATCACGGCGATCTTGGCGGTGCTCAAGAGCGGGGCAGCCTATCTGCCGATCGACCCTGCGCTGCCGTCGGCGCGCATCGGCTTCATGCTCACCGACGCCGAGCCGATCGCCGCGGTCACCACAACGGATCTGGTCGACCGGCTCGACGGCCATGACCTCGTCGTCGTCGACGTCAACGACCCCGCTGTCGCCGCCCAGCCCGGCACTGGATTACCGATGCCCGCGCCGGACGACATGGCGCACCTCATCTACACCTCGGGCACCACCGGTGTTCCCAAGGGGGTGGCCGTCACTCACCACAACGTCACTCAGCTATTCGACTCTCTGGACGCCGGCGTGCACTTGGCACCGGGACAAGTCTGGACACAGTTCCATTCCTATTCGTTCGACTTCTCGGTGTGGGAGATCTGGGGAGCGCTGCTGCACGGCGGCCGGCTGGTAATAGTGCCCGATGTGGTGGCGCGTTCACCGCACGACTTCCACGCCTTGTTGGTGGGTGAGCACGTCAGCGTGCTCACCCAGACCCCGTCGGCAGTGGGCGTGCTCTCACCCGAAGGGCTGGAGACAGCGGCGTTGGTGATCGGTGCTGAGCCGTGCCCGCCCGAGTTGGTCGACCGGTGGGCGGCCGGGCGGCTGATGGTCAACGTCTACGGTCCGACCGAGACGACAATGTGGGCGTCGAAGAGCACCCCGCTGGCCCCGGGGACCGGGGCGCCGCCGGTCGGCTCGCCGGTGACGGGCGCGGCCTTTTTCGTGCTGGATGCTTGGTTGCGGCCGGTACCGGCGGGCGTGGTCGGAGAGTTGTATCTGGCCGGTCGCGGTGTGGCGGTGGGGTATTGGCGGCGACCCGGGTTGGCGGCGTCGCGGTTTGTGGCCTGCCCGTTCGGGGGTGCTGGGACGCGCATGTATCGCACCGGGGATCTGGTGTGTTGGGGTCCCGATGGGCAGCTGCGCTACTTGGGGCGCGCCGACGAGCAGGTCAAAATCCGCGGATACCGCATCGAACTCGGTGAGGTGCGCTCGGCCCTGTCCGGGCTACCCGGGGTCGAGCAGGCGGTGGTGATCGCCCGCGAGGACAGGCCCGGCGACAACCGGTTGGTCGGTTACCTCACCGGCACAACAGATCCCGCGGAGGCACGCGCCGCGCTGGCTCAGCGGCTACCGGCCTACATGGTGCCGTCGGCGGTGGTCGTGCTGGATGCCCTGCCCGTCACGGTCAACGGCAAACTGGACACCCGCGCGTTACCCGCACCGGAGTACCTGGACACCGGTCAGTACCGCGCGCCGGCCAGCCCCACGGAGGAGATCCTGGCCGGCATCTACGCCGAACTACTCGGAATCGAGCGGGTCGGGGCCGACGACTCGTTCTTCGAACTGGGTGGGGATTCGCTGTCGACGATGCGCCTGATCGCGGCGATCAATACCGCGCTGGACGCCGATCTTTCGGTTCGCACCGTCTTCGAAGCGCCCACAGTCGCCCAATTGGCACCGCATATCGGTCAGGGCGCTGGTCGGCTGGAGCTCATGGCGGCTGGTGAACGACCGGCGACAATTCCATTGTCGTTCGCCCAGAGTCGGTTGTGGTTCATCGACCAGTTGCAAGGCCCGTCACCGATTTACAACATCGCGGCCGCATTGCGCCTGCGCGGGCCGCTGGATGTCGATGCGCTGCGGGCGGCGTTGGCCGACGTCGTCGAGCGCCACGAAAGCCTGCGCTCCCTGTTCCCGGCACCGCAAGGAACACCTGAGCAAGTGGTCATCCCCATCGAGCGGGTTCACACCGGGTGTGACGTCGTTGATGCCACCGGATGGTCGGAGAGCCGGCTGGATCAGGCCGTTGACGCGGCAGCACGCTACACGTTCGACTTGGCAACTGAAATCCCTTTGCAGGCACGGCTTTTCCGCATCGCCGAGGGCGAGCACGTGCTGCTGATCGTGGTGCACCATATCGCCGCCGACGGCTGGTCGCTGAGGCCACTGGCCGCCGATTTGGGGGTGGCTTATGCCAGCCGGTGCGCCGGGCGGGCCCCCGGGTGGGCTGCGTTGGCGGTGCAGTATGTCGATTACACACTGTGGCAGCGCAGTTGGCTTGGCGACCTCGACGATAGTGACAGCCGCGTCGCTGCGGAGCTCGAGTTCTGGACACAGGCGCTGGCCGGAATGCCCGAACGCCTCGACCTGCCCACCGATCGGCCCTACCCGCCGGTCGCGGATCATCAGGGCGCCACCGTGACCGTGGATTGGCCGGCGGAGCTGCAGCAGCAGGTTCAGCGGGTGGCCCGAGAGCACAATGCGACCACCTTCATGGTGATGCAGGCCGCGCTGACGGTACTGCTCTCCAAGCTCAGCGCCAGTTCTGATGTGGCGGTGGGCTTTCCGATCGCCGGGCGCCGTGACCGCGCGCTCGACGAGCTGGTCGGCTTTTTCGTCAACACCTTGGTGCTGCGGATCGATCTGTCCGGTGATCCCAGCTTCGCCGAGCTGCTGGACCAGGTGCGGGCGCGCAGCCTGGCGGCCTACGAGCACCAAGACGTGCCCTTTGAAGTACTGGTGGAGCGGCTCAACCCCACCCGCAGCCTGACCCATCACCCGCTGGTCCAGGTGATGTTGGCCTGGCAGAACCTCCCTTGGCAAGACGATGACCCCGCCGCCGGGCTGACATTGGGCGACCTGGAAGTCACGCCGCTGCCGGTGGAGAGCCACACCGCCCGCATGGATCTGGTCTTTGCACTGGCCGAACGGTGGAGCCAGACCGGTGAGCCTGCCGGAATCGGCGGCAAAGTGGAATTTCGCACCGACGTGTTCGACGCCGACAGCATCCAGGCGGTCATCGAGCGATTGCAGCGGGTGCTGATGGCCGCGGCGGCCGATCCGACCCGGCCGCTGTCGTCGGTGGATCTGCTCGATGAGACCGAGCATGTCCGACTGGATGAGGTGGGGAACCGAGCGGTGTTGACCGGGCCGGTGCCCGCCGCGGTGTCGATTCCGGCGTTGTTCGCACAGCAGGTGGCCCGCGCACCGGAGGCAGTGGCGCTGGTAAGCGACGGTCGGTCACTGACCTACCGGGAGCTCGATGAGGCCGCGAATCGGCTGGCGCACTTGCTGGTCGGTCACGGCGCCGGCCCAGGCGAGTGCGTGGCGCTGCTGTTGCCGCGGTCGGCTGACGCGGTCATCGCGATTGTGGCGGTGCTGAAAACCGGGGCAGCCTACCTGCCGGTCGACCCGGCGGTGCCGTCGGCGCGGATCGAGTTCATGCTTGCCGATGCCGCGCCGGTCGCCGCGATCACCACCGCCGATCTGTCCGTTTTGCTCGACGGCAGTGGTGTGCTGGTCGTCGACGTCAATGACCACGCTGTCAGTGCCCAAT
Source organism: Mycobacterium sp. NGS62 (assembly GCF_059812285.1). NCBI lineage: Bacteria > Bacillati > Actinomycetota > Actinomycetes > Mycobacteriales > Mycobacteriaceae > Mycobacterium > Mycobacterium sp. NGS62. The sequence continues at coordinate 772,593 of NZ_JCALCK010000002.1, forward strand.
CCAGCACCGCGCCGGGGGAACCAAGCCCGGCCGATGTGGCCTACCTGATCTACACGTCCGGCACCACCGGCACGCCAAAGGGTGTGGCAATCACCCACCACAACGTGACCCAGTTGCTGGCGTCGCTGGCGGCCGGGCTGCCGGCGTCGGGGGTCTGGAGCCAGAGTCATTCGCTGGCCTTCGACGTCTCGGTGTGGGAGATCTTCGGTGCGTTGTTACGCGGTGGGCGGCTGGTGGTGGTGCCCGACTCCGTGGTGCGCTCTCCGAAAGACTTGCACGACTTGCTGCTCGGTGAACAGATCAGCGTCATGACCCAGACTCCGTCGGCAGTGATGGCGTTATCACCGGAGGGCCTGGAATCAACGGCGTTGGTGATGGCCGGTGAGGCGTGCCCGGCCGAGGTGGTGGATCGCTGGGCGTCGGGGCGGGTGATGGTCAACGCCTATGGCCCGACCGAGACCACGATGTGTGTGGCGATCAGTGCGCCGCTGACCCCAGCGGCAGGTGTGGTGCCGATCGGGTCGCCGGTGGCCGGTGCTGCGCTGTTCGTGTTGGACGGCTCGTTGCGCCCGGTGCCTGCGGGGGTGGTCGGCGAGTTGTATGTCGCCGGCGCCGGTCTGGGATACGGGTATGTGCGACGCGCGGGGTTGACCGCGTCGCGGTTCGTGGCCTGCCCCTTCGGGGCACCTGCGACGCGCATGTATCGCACCGGTGATCTGGTGTGTTGGCGCCGCGATGGCCAGCTGCAGTATCTGGGACGCGCTGATGAGCAGGTCAAAATTCGTGGCTACCGCATCGAACTCGGCGAAGTCCAGGCTGCCCTGAACGCGCTTGACGGGGTGGATCAGGCGGTGGCAATCGCCCGCGACGACGGTCCCGGCGACAAACGCTTGGTCGGTTACGTGACCGGCACCGCCGATCCGGCCGGGCTGCGCGCGGCGCTGGCCGACCGGTTACCGGCCTACATGGTTCCGGCCGCGGTGGTCGTCCTCGATGCGCTGCCGCTGACACCCAACGGCAAACTCGACACCCGCGGCCTACCCGCACCCGAGTACGCCACGGGCGAATACCGGCCCCCCAGCACTGCAGTCGAGGAGATCCTGGCCGGCATCTACGCCCAGGTGCTCGACGTCCAGCGCGTTGGAGTCGACGACTCGTTCTTCGATCTGGGCGGAGACAGCATTTCGGCGATGCGCCTGATCGCGGTGATCAACACGAATTTGAATGCCGCGCTTGCGGTTCGCACTGTGTTCGAGGCGCCCACGGTTGCCCAGTTAGCGCCCCGGATCGGGGAGGACGCGGGTAGGTTCGAGCCGTTGACGGCGGGCGAGCGACCGGCGGTGGTCCCACTGTCGTTTGCGCAGAGCCGATTGTGGTTCTTGGATCAGTTGCAGGGGCCCTCGCCGGTTTACAACATGGCGACAGCGTTGCGGTTGGACGGGCGGCTCGACGTCGAGGCGTTGGGTGCGGCGCTGACCGGTGTGGTGAGACGCCACGAAAGCCTACGCACCCTGTTCGTGGCATCCGACGGGATACCTCAGCAGGTGGTGGTGCCCGCCGAGCGGGCCGAGCTGGATTGGCAGGTCGTCGATGCCACGGCCTGGCCGACGACACAGCTGGACGAGGCGATCGACACCGCGGCGCGTTACGCCTTCGATCTCGCCTCCGAAATTCCGCTGCGGGCAACCGTTTTCCGGGTGGCCGAGCACGAGCATGTGTTGGTGGCCGCAGTGCACCACATCGCCGCCGACGGCTCGTCGATCACTCCGCTGGTGCGTGATCTGGGTGTGGCGTACGCCAGTCGCTGTGCCGGGCACGCGCCGGAGTGGGCCGATCTGGCGGTGCAGTATGTCGATTACACGCTGTGGCAGCGCGCGCAGTTGGGTGACCTCGACGACAGCAGCAGTCCCATCGCCGCCCAGCTGGGCTTCTGGGAAGAGACGCTGGCCGGGATGCCCGAGCGGGTGCAACTGCCTACCGACCGGCCCTATCCACTGGTGGCCGACCAGCGCGGCGCCACTGTGACCGTAGATTGGCCGGCCGAGCTGCAGCAGCAGGTTGCCCAGCTAGCCCGAGAACACAACGCGACCAGCTTCATGGTGATGCAGGCCGCCTTGGCGGTACTGCTGGCCAAGCTCAGCACCAGTTCTGATGTGCCGGTGGGCTTCCCGATCGCCGGACGTCGTGATCCGGCACTCGATGAGCTGGTCGGCTTTTTCGTCAACACCCTGGTACTGCGGGTCGATCTGTCCGGTGATCCCAGCTTCACCGAGCTGCTGGCGCAGGTGCGGGCCCGTAGTCTGGCCGCCTACGAGCATCAAGATGTGCCCTTCGAGGTGCTGGTGGAGCGGCTCAACCCGACTCGATCGCTGACCCACCATCCGCTCGTGCAGGTGATGTTGGCCTGGCAGAACCTGCCGGGTCACACCAGCGATCCCGCCGCCGGGCTGGCCTTGGGTGATGTTCACATCGCGCCGATCCCGGTGGACACCCACACCGCCCGCATGGATTTGGTGTTCTCGCTGGCCGAACGGTGGAGCGAAAACGGTGAGCCCGCGGGGATCGGCGGAACAGTCGAATTTCGCACCGATGTGTTCGACACCGCCAGCATCGCAACCCTCACCGAGCGGTTGCGCCGGGTCCTGATGGCGATGACGGCAGACCCGGCACGGTCGTTGTCGTCGATGGATCTGCTCGACGAGCGCGAGCACGCCACGCTTGACGACCTCGGGAACCGGACCGCGTTATCCGCGAATTCGCCGCTGCCCGTTTCGGTTCCAACGTTGTTCGCACAGCAGGTGGCTCGCACTCCGGAGGCGGTAGCGGTGACCTGCGAGAGCCGGTCACTGACGTACCGAGAGCTGGACGAGGCCGCCAACCGGTTGGCGCAGCTGCTGGCCGGTCACGGAGCAGGCCCGGGGAAGTATGTGGCGCTGCTGTTTTCGCGTTCGGCTGAAGCGATCGTGGCGATCATGGCGGTACTCAAGAGCGGGGCGGCCTACCTGCCGATCGACCCGGCGCTGCCGGCGACGCGGATCGGGTTCATGCTCGAGGATGCCGCACCGGTCGCGGTGATCACCACCGCTGACCTCGCGGCACGGCTGTCCGGTAGTGACGTGCGGGTCATTGATGTCCATGACACCGCCGTCGATGCCCAGCCCAACACCGCGCTGCCGGCCCCGACCGCCGCGGATATCGCCTACCTCATCTACACGTCGGGGACCACCGGCGTGCCCAAAGGTGTTGCGGTTACCCATCACAACGTCACCCGGTTATTGGCCACACTCGACGCCGGTCTGCCGAGTGTGGCGGTATGGAGCCAATGGCATTCGTTGGCCTTCGACGTCTCGGTGTGGGAGATCCTCGGTGCGCTGCTGCATGGCGGGCGGCTGGTCGTGGTGCCCGAATCGGTAGCGGGCTCGCCGGAAGACCTGCACGCTTTGCTGGTCGCTGAACAGGTCAGCGTGTTGAGTCAGACCCCGTCGGCGGTGGGGATGCTCTCGGCTGAGGGTTTGGAGTCGACGGCGCTGGTGGTGGCCGGTGAAGCCTGCCCGACTGAGCTGGTGGACCGCTGGGCGCCGGGGCGAGTGATGATCAACGCCTACGGTCCGACCGAGGCCACCGTGTACGCGGCGATCAGCGCGCCGTTGACGGCAGGATCGGGTGTCGTGCCAATCGGTTCGCCGGTCTCCGGCGCGGCACTGTTCGTCCTCGACGAGTGGTTACGGCCGGCGCCGCACGGTGTGGTCGGTGAGTTGTACGTCGCCGGTGCCGGGTTGGCGTGCGGGTACGTGCGACGCGCGGGATTGACTGCGTCGCGGTTTGTGGCCTGCCCGTTCGGCGGGGCCGGCGAACGGATGTATCGCACCGGGGATTTGGCGCGGTGGGGCACCGATGGGCAGCTGCAGTATCTGGGACGCACCGATGCGCAAGTCAAGATCCGCGGCTACCGCATCGAACTCGGCGAAGTTCAAACGGCATTGAGTGCGCTCGACGGCGTACAGCAGGCGGTGGTGATCGCCCGCGAAGACCGCCCCGGCGACAAACGGCTGGTGGGCTATGTGACCGGGACCGCCGATCCGGTCCAGGTTCGCTCCCGACTGGCGGACCGATTGCCGGCCTATATGGTCCCGGCGGCGGTGGTGCTGCTGCCGGAGCTGCCACTGACGCCCAACGGCAAACTCGACACCCGCGCCCTGCCGGCACCGGAATACGCCGCCGGTGAGTACCGTGCCCCGGGCACCGCGATCGAGGAGATCCTGGCCGGCATCTACGCGCAGGTACTGGGGTTGGAGCAAGTCGGAATCGACGACTCATTCTTCGACTCGGGCGGGGACAGCATCTTGGCGATGCAGGTGGTGGCGCGGGCCCGCGCCGCTGGCCTGACGTGTCGGCCGCGCGACGTCTTCGTCGAGCAGAACGTGGCCCGGCTGGCCCGAGTGGCCGAAGTAGCCGACAGCCACATCGACGACGGTGACGACGGCGTCGGACAGGTGGTGGCCACCCCGATCATCCGTTGGCTGGAAAGCGTGGACGGTCCGGTAGACCAGTTCAACCAGACGATGGTGCTGCAGGCTCCCGCCGGGGCCGACGAGGCCGACGTGCTGATTGTGTTGCAGGCCTTGCTGGATCGCCACGCCATGTTGCGGCTGCGGGTCGACCACGACGATGCCGGTGGCTGGTCGCTGACGGTGCCCGAACCCGGGACGGTGGCCGCCCGCGAGTGTCTGCGGTCGGTGCAGGAGTTGTCGGACGGGGCGCTGATTGAGGCGCGGTCGCGGTTGAACCCGAGCACCGGGGTGATGCTGAGCGCACTGTGGGTAACCGGCAGCGGCCAGCTGGCGTTGATCGTTCACCACCTGGCAGTTGACGCGGTTTCGTGGTGGATTCTGTTGGAAGAGCTCAACACCGCGTGGGCTCAGCATCGCGAAGGCCGCGAGGTGGTGTTGCCGGCGACCGGCACATCGTTTGCCCGGTGGGCGACGCTTCTCAGTGAACATGCTCAGACGTCGGAAGTGGTTGAACAGCAGCAGAGTTGGCAGCAGGTGGCGGCGGCGCCGGCGGCTTTGCCTGCCGTGCAGCCGGAAACCGACACGTTTGCCACCGCCGGGCATCTGTCGGTGCCGGTGGATGCCGAGATCACCCGCATGCTGCTCGGGGAGGTGCCGGCAGCATTTCACGCCGCAACGCACGACATGCTGCTGATCGCGTTCGGGTTGGCGGTAGCCGAGTTCGTCGGCAACGGCAGCGCCCCGATCGGTATCGACGTCGAAGGCCATGGGCGTCACGAGGAGCTGAACCCGAATGTGGACCTGTCCCACACGGTGGGCTGGTTCACCACCAAATATCCCGTCGCGCTCACCCTTGGCGGGCTGTCCTGGGCGCAGGTCGTCACCGGCGAGGCGGCGCTGGGGGCGGTGATCAAACACGCCAAAGAGCAGCTTCGCGCCCTGCCCGACAGCCTGACGTACGGTCTGTTGCGGTACCTGAACACCGACGTTGATCTTGGCGAGTACGAGCCGCCGATCGGATTCAATTATCTAGGCCGCGTGGGGATCCCGGCAGCTGAATCGTCCGGTGAGCTGTGGCAGATCGGCCCGGACGGCCTATCGGTTGCCGGCGCGGCTACGGCAATACCCATGCCGCTGATGCACACCGTGGAACTCAACGCTGCCGCCGTCGACACCGAATCCGGACCGCAGCTGCATGCCAACTGGACGTGGGCGCCGTCGGCGCTCGATGAAGCGCAGATCAGCCGGCTCAGCCGGTTGTGGTCCGAGGCGCTGGCCGGGATCTGCGCGCATGTACAAGACGGTGGCGGGGGATTGACGCCATCCGATATCACTCCGGCCCGGCTCAGCCAGCACCAGATCGACGAGCTGCAGGCGCAAGGCCGGATCGCCGACGTACTACCGCTGACAGCGGTGCAAGAGGGTCTGCTCTTCCACGCAAATACTGTGCGGGGCAACGACGACCTGTACGCCGGGCAATTGGACATCAGCCTCACCGGCGCCCTCGATCCCCACCGGCTGCGCGATGCCATGCACACGGTGGTCAACCGGCACCCCAACCTGGTAGCCCGGTTCTGCCCACAGTTCGACGAGCCAGTACAGGTCATCCCGGCTGATCCGGTATTGGCCTGGCGCTACGTCGAACTCAACGAGGACGACATCGACCACGATGAGCAGATCCAGCGGCTCTGCGCCGCCGAGCGTGCCGCGGTCTGCGACCTCGCCAGCCAACCGGCGTTTCGGGCCGTCCTGATCCGCACCGCAGCAGACCGCCACCGATTGGTGCTGACTAACCACCACATCGTGCTCGATGGCTGGTCGATGCCCATCCTGTTGGGCGAACTCTTCACCGGCTATTACGGGCAACGACTGCCCGGGGCTGCTGAGTACCGCAGTTTCGTCGCCTGGCTTGCCGCCCGCGACGCCGAGGCCGCCCGCGCCGCCTGGCGCGAGGTGTTCGCTGGCTTTGACGCTCCGACGTTGGTTGGGCCTCAGGGCCGGATGGAGCCGGGACCGCGAAGCGTGAAAGCCTTTGGGCTGCCTGCTGAAATCACGCAAGCCGTCTCCGAACTGGCCCGCTCGCGTCATACCACGGTCAACATCGTGTTACAGGGCGCATGGGCTCAGCTGTTGAGTTCGCTGACCGGCCAACAGGATGTGGCGTTCGGCACCACGGTCTCGGGACGGCCCGCCGACGTCGCCGGTGCGGAATCGATGGTGGGACTGCTGATCAACACGGTGGGAGTGCGTGCGCGCATCACCGCGTCGACGACCACCGCCGACCTGCTGGACCAGCTGCAGGGCGCCTACAACGACACGCTTGAGCACCAGCACGTGGCGCTTAGCGAAATCCACCGGATCACCGGTCAGGACACGCTGTTCGACACGCTTTTCGCGTTCGAGAACTACCCGATCGACAGTGGCGCGTTACTGGGTGACCACGAGTTCGCCATCACCGATGTCACCAGCCGCGAATCCACCCACTACCCGTTGACGATGCAAGCCCAGCCGGGCCACGAGCTACGACTACGCGTCGAATACGACGCCGATGTGTTCGACGCCGCCAGTATCGAGGCGTTGGCCGGGCGGTTGCAGCGAGTGTTGGTGGCGATGATTGCCGATCCGGCGCAGCCGTTGTCGTCGATGGATCTGCTCGACGAGCGCGAGCATGCCCGGCTTGATGTGCTCGGCAACCGGGCGGTGTTGACCCGACCGGCGGTGCGGGTGTCGATTCCGGCATTGTTCGCACAGCAGGTAGTCCGCGCTCCCGAGGCGGTGGCGGTGACGTGCGAGGGCCGGTCACTGACCTACCGGGAGCTGGACGAGGCCGCCAACAGGTTGGCGCAGCTGCTGGCCGGGCGCGGGGTGGGCCCGGGTAAGTCTGTGGCGCTGCTGTTTTCGCGTTCCGCTGAGGCGATCGTGGCGATTCTGGCGGCGCTGAAGAGCGGGGCGGCCTATCTGCCGATCGACCCGGCCCTGCCGGCGGCCCGGATCGAATTCATGCTCGCCGACGCCGCGCCGATCGCAGCGATCACCACCGCTGATTTGGCTGATCGGTTCGACGGGCACGAGCTGGAGATCATCGATGTCCACGACCCCGCCGTCGGCATCCAGCCCAGCACGGCGCCGTCGGCGCCGAACCCGGACGACATCGCCTACTTCATCTACACCTCCGGTACCACAGGAGTCCCCAAAGGCGTGGCGGTCACCCATCACAACGTGACACGGCTGTTCGACTCACTGGAGGCGGGGCTAGAACTCGGGCCGGCACAGGTGTGGACGCAGTGCCACTCCTACGCCTTCGACTACTCGGTGTGGGAGATCTGGGGTGCACTGCTGCACGGCGGCCGGCTGGTGGTCGTTCCCGAAGCGGTGACCCGCTCCCCGGAGAACCTCCACGATCTGCTGGTTGCCGAACAGGTCACCGTGCTGAGTCAAACCCCTTCTGCGATAGGCATGTTGTCCCCCGAGGGACTGGATTCGGCGGCGCTGGTGATCGCCGCGGAGGCATGCCCGACCGAGTTGGTGGACCGGTGGGCGCCCGGTCGGGTGATGATCAACGGCTACGGCCCGACCGAGACGACGGTGTATGCGTCGGTCAGCTCGTTGACCGCAGGGTCGGGTGTGGTGCCGATCGGTTCGCCGGTGCCAGGAGCGGCGTTGTTCGTGTTGGACGGCTGGTTGCGCCCGGTACCCCCCGGGGTGGCCGGTGAGTTGTATGTGGCCGGCGCCGGGGTGGCGTGTGGGTACGTGCGCCGCGGGGGATTGACCGCGTCGCGCTTTGTGGCCTGTCCGTTCGGGGCGCCTGCGACGCGCATGTATCGCACCGGCGATCTGGTGCGTTGGGGCACTGATGGGCAGTTGCTGTACCTGGGCCGCGCCGATGAGCAAGTCAAGATTCGCGGCTACCGCATCGAACTCGGCGAAGTCCAGGCAGCCCTGACTGCCCTCGACGGCGTGGATCAGGCGGTGGTGATCGCCCGCGAGGACCGCCCCGGCGACAAACGCCTGGTCGGTTATCTCACCGGCACCGCCGACCCGGCCGAGGCGCGCGGCCACCTGGCGCAGCGGCTCCCGGCCTATATGGTGCCGGTCGCGGTAGTGGCGTTAGACGCACTGCCGTTGACGGTCAACGGCAAACTTGACACCAGGGCCCTACCGGCGCCCGAGTACCGGGACACCGATCATTACCGCGCCCCGGCCAACCCGACCGAGGAGACGCTGGCCGGCATCTATGCCGAGGTACTCGGACTCAACCGCGTTGGGGTCGACGACTCGTTCTTCGATCTGGGCGGGGACAGCATTTCGGCGATGCGCCTGATCGCGGCGATCAATGCCGCTCTGGATGGCGATCTTTCGGTACGTGCCGTGTTCGAGGCGCCCACGGTCGCCCAGTTGGCGCGCAGCGTCGGTGAGGGCGCGGGGCGGCTGCCGCACATAGCGGCGGTTGAGCGTCCCGCGGTGGTCCCGTTGTCGTTTGCCCAAACCCGGTTGTGGCTCCTAGACCAGCTGCAGGGCCCCTCACCGGTGTACAACATCCCGGTGTCATTGCGGCTGCGCGGCCAGCTTGATGCCCCGGCGTTGCGTGCGGCATTGGCCGATGTGGTCGGCCGTCACGAAAGCCTGCGAACGCTGTTCCCAGCGCCGCTGGGTACGCCTCAGCAGGTGGTTATCCCCGTCGAGCGGGCCGACTTTGGCTGGCAGCACGTCGATGCCAGCACGTGGACGGCCAGCCGGCTCGCTGAGGCCATCAGCGAGACGGCACGCCACACGTTTGACCTGGCCACTGAGATTCCGTTGCGGGCCAGGCTTTTCCAGATAGCCGACGACGAACACGTGCTGGCGGCAGTAGTCCACCACATCGCCGCCGACGGCTCGTCGATCACTCCGCTGGTGCGTGATCTGGGTGTGGCGTACGCCAGTCGCTGTGCCGGACAAGCCCCGGGCTGGGCTGATTTGGCGGTGCAGTATGTCGATTACACGCTGTGGCAGCGCGCGCAGTTGGGTGACCTCGACGACAGCAGCAGTCCCATCGCCGCCCAGCTGGGCTACTGGGAAGAGGCATTGGCCGGGATGCCCGAACGGCTGCAGTTGCCCACCGACCGGCCCTACCCACTGGTGGCCGATCAGCGCGGCGCGACTGTGGCGGTGGATTGGCCGGCGGAGTTGCAGCAGAATGTTGCCCGGGTGGCCCGTGAGCATAGCGCCACCAGCTTCATGGTGATGCAGGCTGCTTTGGCGGCGCTGTTGTCCAACGTCAGCATGAATTCTGATGTGGCAGTTGGCTTCCCGATCGCTGGCCGTCGTGATCCGGCACTCGACGAGCTGGTGGGCTTTTTCGTCAATACGTTGGTGCTGCGGGTCGATGTGACGGGTGATCCCAGCTTCGCCGAGCTGCTGGCGCAGGTGCGGTCGCGCAGTCTGGCCGCCTACGAGCATCAAGACGTGCCTTTCGAGGTGCTGGTGGAGCGGCTCAACCCGACTCGGTCCCTGGCCCATCATCCGCTCGTGCAGGTGATGTTGGCCTGGCAGAACTTCGGCGGGCGCAGCGATGATGCCGCCGCCGGGCCTGCCCTGGGCGACCTGCACGTCACGTCGATGCCGACCGATACCCAGTCGGCTCGCATGGATTTGGTGTTTTCGCTGGCCGAACGGTGGAGCGAGGACGGTGAGCCCGCCGGGATCGGCGGCAGGGTGGAATTCCGCACCGATGTGTTCGACGCTCCCAGTATCGAGACGCTCGCGGAGCGGTTGCGCCGTGTGCTGATGGCCATGACGGCCGATCCGACACGGTCGTTGTCATCGATGGACCTGCTCGACCAGGCTGAGCACGACCGGCTTGATGACCTGGGGAACCGGGCTGCGTTGACCGCGAATTCGCCGGCACCAGTGTCGATTCCGATGTTGTTCGCACAGCAGGTGGCTCGAGTCCCGGAGACGGTGGCGGTGACGTGCCAGGGCCGGTCATTGACGTACCGGGAACTCGATGAGGCCGCCAACCGGTTAGCGCAGCTGTTGGTCAGTCACGGAGCCGGTCCGGGACAGTGCGTGGCGCTGCTGTCCTCACGTTCGGCTGAGGCGATCGTGGCGATCATGGCGGTGCTGAAGAGCGGAGCGGCCTACCTGCCGATCGACCCGGCACTGCCGGCGGCGCGGATCGGGTTCATGCTCGAGGATGCCGCGCCGATCGCTGCGGTTACCACCGCTGAACTTGCTGGGCGATTCGATGGGTTCGTTGACATTGCGGTGATCGATGTCGATGAGCTCGCTATCGACGCCCAGCTCAACACAGCACCACCGGTGCCGGACCCACGGGACATCGCCTACATCATCTACACCTCAGGCACTACCGGGGTGCCCAAAGGCGTCGCGATCGCTCACCACAACGTCGTCCAACTGTTGGCGACGCTGGACGCCGGCCTGCCGGTGACCGGGGTATGGTCGCAGTGTCATTCGCTGGTCTTCGACGTTTCGGCATGGGAGATCTTCGGCGCACTCTTACACGGCGGGCGCCTCGTGGTGGCGCCCGAGGAGGTAGCACGCTCACCGAAAGACCTTTCGGAGTTACTGGTTGCCGAGCAGGTCACCATGATCACCCAAACCCCTTCTGCCGTAGGAATGTTGGCCCCTGACGGGCTGGACGCGGCGACGCTCATGGTGGCCGGGGAGCCCTGCCCGGCCGAGGTGGTGGAACGGTGGGCGCCGGGCCGGGTGATGGTCAACGCCTACGGCCCGACCGAGACGACGATGTGCGTGGCGATCAGTGCGCCGTTGACCGCGGGGTCGGCGGTGGTGCCGATCGGTTCACCGGTGCCGGGCGCCGCCTTGTTTGTGTTGGACAACTGGTTGCGGCCAGTGGCCTCCGGTGTGGTCGGCGAGTTGTACGTGGCCGGTGCCGGGGTCGGCTGCGGGTACGTGCGTCGGGGTCCGTTAACGGCATCGCGCTTTGTGGCCTGCCCGTTCGGGGAGCCCGGCGAACGGATGTATCGCACCGGGGATTTGGCGCGGTGGGGCAGCGATGGGCAGCTGCAGTATTTGGGGCGCGCCGACGAGCAGGTCAAGATCCGCGGCTACCGCATCGAACTCGGCGAAGTCCAGGCAGCCTTGTACGCGGTAGACGGCGTGCAGCAGGCGGTGGTGATCGCGCGCGAGGACCGGCCCGGCGACAAACGCCTGGTGGGTTATGTGACCGGGACTGCCGACCCGGCCCAGGCGCGCCGCGCGCTGGCGCAGCGGTTGCCGGCCTACATGGTGCCGGTCGCTGTGGTGGTGTTGGATGCTCTGCCGTTGACGCCCAACGGCAAACTCGACGCCCGCGCGCTGCCCGCCCCGGAGTATCGCGACGCCGACCGGTATCGCGCTCCGGGCAACGCAATTGAGGAGATTCTGGCCGGCATCTATGCCCAGGTGTTGGGGCTGGAGCGCGTCGGCGTCGACGACTCGTTCTTCGAGCTGGGCGGGGACAGCATTTTGTCGATGCAGGTGGTGACGCTGGCCCGCGCCGCAGGCCTGACGTGTCGGCCGCGCGATGTTTTCGTCGAGCAAACGGTGGCAAGGCTGGCGGTAGTGGCCGCGGTGTCCGACGGCGGCATTGACGACGGTGATGACGGCGTCGGCGAAGTGGCGGCCACTCCGATCATCCGGTGGCTGGAAAGCGTGGATGGTCCGGTCGAGCAGTTCAACCAGACGATGGCGCTGCAGGCCCCCGCCGGCGTCGACGAGGCCGACGTACTGATTGTGTTGCAGGCCTTGCTGGATCGCCATGCCATGTTGCGGCTGCGCGTCGACCGCGACGAGGCCGGTGGCTGGTCACTGACGGTGCCTGAGCCGGGGACGGTGGATGCTCGCAGCTGCCTGCAGTCGGTGCAGGAGTTGTCGGATGCGGCAGTGATTGACGCGCGGTCGCGGTTGAACCCGACCGCCGGGGTGATGCTCAGCGCGCTGTGGGTAGCCGACCGCGGTCAGCTGGTGCTGACTGTTCACCACTTGGCCGTCGATGCGGTGTCGTGGTGGATCCTGTTGGAGGACCTCAATATCGCCTGGGCTCAGCAGCACAGCGGACAGCCGGTGGCATTGCGGTCAACCGGCACATCGTTTGCCCGGTGGGCGGCGATTCTGCGTGAGTACGCTCGGACACCGGAAGTAGTGGCCGCAGAGCAGATCTGGCGGCAGGTGGCGGCGACGCCGACAGCCTTGCCCGCTGTGCGGCCCGAAACCGACACGTATGCCACCGCGGGGCACCTGTCGGTGTCGCTGGATGACGTTGAGACCACCAGGATGCTGCTGGCCGAGGTGCCCGTGGCGTTTCGCGCCGGGATACACGACATTCTGCTGATTGCGTTCGGGTTGGCGGTGGCCGAGTTTTCCGGCAACGGCAACGCCCCGATCGGCATTGACGTCGAGAGCCACGGCCGCCGTGAGGAATTGGGCTCCAATATCGACTTGTCTCACACGGTGGGTTGGTTCACCGCGAAATACCCGGTGTCGCTGGCTCTTGGCGGGCTGTCCTGGGCACAGGTGGTCGCCGGCGAGGCGGCGCTGGGAACGGTGATCAAAGACGCCAAAGAGCAGCTTCGCGCCCTGCCCGACGGCCTGACTTACGGTGTGCTGCGCTATGTGAACGCCGAAGTCGATCTGGGCGGCTCCGACCCGCTGATCGGGTTCAACTACTTCGGGCGTTCGGGCGCGGCGGCCGGCGAGACTGGGGACGGCTGGCGAATCTGCCCGGACGGCTCCTCGATCACCGGCGCCGCGACGGCGACATCGATGCCGCTGATGCACACCGTGGAACTCAACGCCGGCACCGTCGACACCCAGGCGGGTCCGCATCTCCACGCCGACTGGGCATGGGCGGTCTCGGCGCTCGATGAAGCGCAGATCAGCCGGTTGAGCCAACTGTGGTTTGAGGCTTTGACCGGTATCTGCGCGCATGTGCGAGCCGGTGGCGGCGGGCTGACCCCGTCGGACATCGCGCCGGCGCGGCTCAGCCAACGCGAGATCGACGAGCTGCAACACAACTATGACGTCGCCGATATCTTGCCGTTGACACCGTTGCAGCAGGGCCTGCTGTTTCACGCCACCGCACAGGACAGCGAGGACGACCTCTATGCGGTGCAGCTGAACGTCGCGCTGAGCGGTCGGCTCGACAGCAACCGGCTGCGCGATGCGATGGACACCGCGGCCAAGCGGCACCCGAACCTGGTGGCCCGGTTCTGCCGACACTTCGACGCGCCGGTGCAGATCATCCCGGATGATCCCGCGGTGGCGTGGCGCTACGTCGAACTCGACGACGAAGACCTCGACGGCGATGAGCAGATCCAACAGCTTTGCGCCGCAGAGCGTGCCGCGGTTTACGACCTCGCCGACCAACCGGCCATGCGCGCGGCTGTGATTCGCACCGCAGCCAACCGGCACCGGTTGGTACTGACAATTCACCACGTCGTGCTCGACGGCTGGTCGCTGCCGATCCTGTTGGGTGAGATATTCGCGAGCTTCACCGGGCAGCCGCTGCCGGCGACGGTCTCGTATCGGACATTCCTTACCTGGCTGGCCGGCCGGGACCTCGATGCCGCCCGCGCCGCCTGGGCCGAGGCGTTCGCCGGCTTTGACGCCCCCACATTGGTCGGCCCCCCGCACCCACGGCGACTGGGTGCCCGCGGCGTCATCGCGGGTCGGGTGCCCGCCGAGACCACCCACGCGCTCAGCGAGTTGGCCCGGTCGCGTCAAACCACTGTCAACGTCGTACTGCAGAGCGCCTGGGCGCTGCTGCTCGCGTCATTGACCGGTCAGCACGATGTCGCGTTCGGCACCACGGTCTCGGGTCGGCCGGCCGAGTTGGCCGGTGTCGAATCGATGGTCGGGTTGTTGATCAACACGGTGCCGGTACGGGCTCGCATCACGTCGGCAACTACCACCGCAGATCTGCTGGATCAGTTGCAAGGCGCGTACAACGACACGTTCGAGCATCATCATCTGGCGCTCAGCGAGATCCACCGCGTCACCGGTCAGGAGAAGCTGTTCGACACGCTTTTCGCCTACGAGAACTATCCGATTGACACCGGTGCGTTGTTGGGCGACAACGAGTTAGCCGTCACCGACTCCACCATCTCCGAATACAACCATTACCCGTTGACGGTGCAGGCCCAGCCGGGTCGGGAACTGGGGCTGCGCGTCGAATACGACACCGATGTGTTCGACGCCTCCGGCATCGACGCGTTGATCGGGCGGTTGCAGCGGGTGTTGACGGCCATGACGGCCGATCCGACCCGCCCGTTGGCGTCGGTGGATGTACTCGATGCGGCCGAGCATGCCCGGCTGGATGAGATCGGGAACCGGGCGGTGTTGGCTCACTCGACGAGCGCGCCGATGTCGATTCCGGAGTTGTTGGCCGAGCAGCTGGCCCGCACCGCCGATGCGGTCGCAGTGACGTGCCAGGGGGAGTCGATCACGTATCGAGAGCTCGCCGAGGCGTCGAACCGGCTGGCGCACGTGTTGGCCAGTCACGGCGCGGGCCCGGGACAGTGCGTGGGCTTGCTGTTGTCGCGCTCAGTCGACGCGATCGTGGCGATGTTGGCGGTGCTCGAAAGCGGGGCGGCGTATCTGCCGATCGATCCGACGCTGCCCGCGGCGCGGGTCGGGTTCATGCTCGGCGATGCTGCGCCGGTGGCGGTGATCACCACCGCCGAGTTGGCTGACCGACTCGACGAATTCGGCGTCGTGGTCGTGGATGTCGATGATGCTGTTGACACCCCGCCGGGCACGGCACTGCCGGTCCCGGACCCTGATGACGCCGCGTATGTGATCTACACCTCCGGCACCACCGGGGTGCCCAAGGGCGTCGCGGTCACCCATCGCAATGTGATGCAACTATTGGCGTCGTTGGATGCCGGCTTGCCGGCGGCCAGGGTGTGGTCGCAGTGTCATTCGCTGGCCTTCGATGTTTCGGTGTGGGAGATCTTCGGCGCGCTGTTGGGTGGCGGGCGGCTGGTGATCGTGCCCGACGCGGTAGCGCGCTCGCCGCACGAGTTGCACGATGTGCTGGTTGCCGAGCACGTCAGTGTGCTGACCCAGACTCCGTCGGCGGTTGCGGCGTTGCCGCAACAGAGATTGGAGTCGACGGCGCTGGTGATGGCCGGTGAGCCCTGTCCGGTCGAGGTGGTGGATCAGTGGGCGCCGGGCCGGGTGATGGTCAATGCTTACGGCCCCACCGAGACCACGATGTGTGTGGCGATCAGCGCGCCGTTGACCGCGGGGTTGGACACGGTGCCGATCGGTTCGCCGGTGCCGGAGGCGGCGTTGTTTGTCTTGGATGGGTGGTTGCGGCCGGTGCCGGCCGGTGTGGTCGGCGAGTTGTACGTGGCCGGCGCCGGGGTGGCGCGCGGCTATGTAGGCCGGAATTCGTTGACGGCGTCGCGGTTTGTGGCTTGCCCGTTCGGGGAGTCCGGGCAACGGATGTATCGCACCGGGGATCTGGTGCGTTGGGGTTCGGATGGTCAGCTGCAGTATGCGGGGCGCGCCGACGAGCAGGTCAAGGTCCGCGGCTACCGCATCGAACTCGGCGAAGTCCAGGCGGCCCTCAACGCCCTCGATGGGGTGGATCAGGCGGTGGTGGTCGCCCGTGAGGACCGCCCCGGCGATAAACGGCTCGTCGGCTACGTGACCGGCAACGCCGACCCGGCCGAGGCGCGCAGTCAACTGACGCAACGGCTACCGGCCTACATGGTGCCGGCGGCGGTGGTGGCGTTGCAGGCGCTGCCGCTGACCCCGAACGGCAAACTCGACAACCGTGCGTTGCCGGCACCCGAATACACCGCGACGACGTATCGCGCTCCGGCTAACCGGACCGAAGAAATCCTGGCCGCCACGTATGCCCAGGTACTCGGTCTCGAGCGGGTCGGCGTCGACGACTCATTCTTCGACCTGGGTGGCGACAGCATTTCAGCGATGCGCCTGATCGCCGCGATCAACATTGCGCTGGATACCGACGTCGCGGTGCGCACGTTGTTCGACGCGCCCTCGGTGAGAAGTTTGAGCCGGCAGATGGGCAGCCGGGCCAGGTCGGTGGAAGTGGCACCAGTTCAGATCCTCCGGAAAGGTACCGGCGTCCCGCTGTGCTGTATCCATGACGGTCTCGGGCTGAGCTGGCGGTATCGGGCGCTGGGCGATTATCTGGACTGCCCGATCATCGGCATTCAACAAGCCCAGCAAAATGGCGAGCCTGATGCCGGGTCGATTCGTGAGATGGCGCAAAACTATGCCGACCGGCTCCAAGCGGTTTATCCGACCGGGCCCTATAACATCCTCGGCTGGTCTTTTGGCGGCGTGGTCGCCCACGAGCTTGCCATCGAGCTTCGTCGACGCGGATGCGTAGTCCGACGTCTTGTCCTGCTCGATGCCGCGTCGAACGGGAGCGGAAAGGCCACCAGCAATGGCGCCGTAGACGAGAGTCGCCTGCTGGATCGCATCTTGCGGAGCAATCGGATACCGATTCCGGCCCAGCCTGAACCGCTGACCTATCGCCAAGTGGAGGAATTAATTCACCAACAGGAGGAGGCGGAATATCCTCTGCCGCCGCGACCACTGCTGAAGTTCATCGTGGAAAGCGCTAACGCCAACCGGATGCATCTGTTAGAGCATGTGCCTGCTGTGTTTGACGGTGACATGTTCCTCTTCTCCGCCACCCGAAACGGAAATGGGAACGGTGCATCCAAGCTGCAGAGCTGGCGCCCGTATGTCGCCGGGGACATCACCGAGCAGTCGGTGGACTGTGCGCATCATGAGATGTTGGATAGCGAACCGCTCAACGCGTATGCCAAACGACTCAAGCTGTTGCTGCAAACCTAGCCTCGGTCCCGCGGCGCTAGAACCGGAACGACGGCGTCGGGAAGTTGAAGTGCGGCATCGCCGGCATTGCCGGGGCGGCCGGAGTGGGCATCCGAGGGAATTGCGGAGCGGGCATGGTGGGCAGCCGGGGCGCCTGCGGAGCCGGCATCCGAGGGAATTGCGGTGCCTGTGGAAACGGCAAGCGCATCGGCGGCTCCGGCGCCGGGATGTTCACCGGTGGCGTGGGCGCCTGAACCGGGGGCGCAGGGTGCTGCCAGGGCGGCGACGGTAGTTGCCAGGGCGGTGACGTCGGTACCTGGGTAGGCGGTTTCGGAAATTCAACGGGCGGGGTGGGCGCCTGCACTGGCGGCGTCGGAATGTGTGCCGGCGGGGTCGGCGGGTTGGCGGGCGGCGTCGGCAGATGTAGCGGGGGTGTCGGCAGATGGACAGGTGGTAGCGGCGGCTGGGCAATCGGCGCCTGGATCGGCCGCGGAACCGCCACGTGAATTGGCGGCGCGGGCACCCGGACCGGTACCGGCACGGGCACCGGGACCGCGGCAGGAACCGGCACGGACGCGGCGTCCGGAAGTGGCGGAGGCGCGAGCGCCGGCTTCGGAACCGGTGGCGGCGCGACGGGATCAACCGGCGCGGGCGGTGCCGCCGGAGCGGGTGGTGCGGTCATGTGAACCGCCTGCGGTTGCGGCTGCGAAGCCGCCGGCGCGGGCGGCGCAGGCGGCTGCTCGGTGGGCGCAATGAGTTGTTGCACCGGGTTGGGCAACAGCGCAACGGTCGGCCGGACGCCCAGTGCCAGCGCGACTTCCAGCGCCAAGGCCGCGATAACGAAGACGACGGCCAATCCGCTAACGACCAGCAGCAGCGGCCGCCGCCCCGACCGGGGTTCGTCGAGACCGCCGTCCTCGGACAGCACAGTGGTATCGGCGTCGTCGTCGACCACCGCACTGTACGCAATGTCCTCTTCGCCTAGCTCAACACCGGCCCGGGCAATCGGCAGGTCGAGGTAACCGGGGGCGACGGCATACGGGTCCACCCGACCAGTACCGGGATCCTGCGCATACGCCAAAGCCGCGGTCGACGATGCGAACAACGGCGCGTTGGCGGACGCCAGCGCCGCCCCGCGGGCCAGCGCCGTGCCAGGCTCCTCGGGTGCGCTTACCGGAAGCCAGGTCGCCGACTCCAACACCGGCTTGATCGGTGCGATATCGACGCCACAGCCCACCACGAACAAGCCCTCCGGGCGGGTCGCCGATCCGTCCAGATCGGCGATCATTGCCGCGAGCTCGCCGGCCATGTCGGTGCTGCGCAGCGGCCGCCGGTACACGTCGGTGACCGAACCGTCGGAGGCATCAACAACGGCCAGCGTTGCGGTCTGCGGTTCGACGAACAGCATCGCGGTGTGCTGGTAACCGATCGCCTGGCCGACCGTTTGAGTCAGTGCGGCCGCAGCCAGAAACGCCGAGACCAACATGACGTTCTCGATCTTGCGGGCGGCCAGTGCCTCGCGCAGTGCGGCCGCGTCGACGGGGTTGGTCCAGGTGACGCCCGTCGAGGCCAACCGGTAGCCGCCTGCGGTCGCGGCTTCGCGCGTGCCCACAATGGCCGAGATCACCTGGTCAGAGCTGCTGAGCGTGGCGGCGGCCGCGACATCGAAGTGGTCTTCCTCGACCGTGACACCGTCGGCATTGTCACCCTCGACCAGCACCATGCGGATCGTGCTGGGTGCCATCGATACCCCGAGGACAATGTCCACTTCTCCTCCAAATTCTTCGCCACCAAGCCACGGTCTGGGCGGAGGAGCGCACCGCACGGGCCGCCATCTACATACTTTGTCGAACTAACAACGTGTGACGTTACGCCGCCCAGATGAGTGCAGGCTGTGAACTGGCTATGAGCCAGAAGGCTGAATCCCGACGGGTGTCAGGCCACGCGGAACTGCTGCAGGTCGGCCTCTTTGACGGTCAATCCGTGACCGGGGGCGGTCCGGTCCGGATGTAGCGCCCCGTCCGGCTCAGGGTCGATCGTCCCGTCGAACGCCATGCCTTCGATCCGCACATGATCATGGAAGTACTCCAGATGCCGCAGGTGCCATATCGCCGTTCCGACGTGCGCGCTGATCTGCGGCGCGCAATGCAGCGACAGGTCCATGCCGCGTGCGTCGCACAACGCGGCGACCTTGAGCACGCCGGTGATTCCCAGCGCGCGCGTGACGTCGGCCTGTAAGCAGTCCACGGCGCCCGCTGCCAGCATCTGGTGGAAATACGGCAGGTGGTAGCCGTATTCGCCGGCGGTGATGTCCATCCCGCCGGGGCCCTGCTCGCAGAGCTGCCGCAGGCCGTCGAGGTCATCGGAGGTCAGCGGCTCTTCGAACCAGCGCACGTCGTATTCGGCGAAGCGGTGCGCCCACAGCAGTGCTTGCTTGCGGTTGTAGGCCCCGTTGGCGTCGACAAAAAGTTCCGCCGAGTCGCCGATCGCCGAGCGGGCCGCGGCCACCCTGCCGGTGTCGGCGCCTGGGTCGCGGCCGACCTTCATCTTGACCCGCGGTATTCCGGCGCCGACCCATCCGGACAGCTGCTCGCGAAGGGTGTCGTTGTCGTAGGAGGTGAATCCGCCGCTGCCGTAGACCGGTGTGGCGTCGTGCACGGCGCCGAGCGCCACCGCGAGTGGTTCGTCGAGTAGCCGGGATCGCAAGTCCCACAGCGCGACGTCGACCGCTGAGATGGCCTCGGCGACTACGCCCGGTTTACCCAAATTGCGCACCGCGTGTTGCATCTCGGCCCAGCGGGCCGGCGGCTGCAGCGCGTCTGCGCCCTTGACCACGTCGGCCAGCTTGGACTGGACCACGGTCACCACGGCTGTGCCGCCGTAGGTGTAGCCGGTGCCGACTTGGCCGCCGGCCCGCACTGTCACCAGTACGAGAGTCGTCGAATCCCACGTCAGGGTGCCGTCCGATTCCGGGGCGTCGGTGGGAATCGAGTAGGCCGAAGCATCGACGGATTCGACAGGGATTACTGAGCCGGCACGCGAAGGCATGCTCGGTGACTACCCGCAACGCAAACCGGGTATGCCCGACGTGGCGAAATGAAAGGAACTATGGCAAACGAACCACTGCTGGCTGAACAGCTTGCGCCGCATGTACTTCGGGAATACGCGTTGCTGGCCGACGGAGAACGGGGAATTGTTGTTGGGCCGCGCGGTGATTGCTGCTGGATGTGTCTGCCGCGCTGGGACAGTCCCGCGGTGTTCAGTTCATTGCTGGGCGGTGGCGGCGTCTACTCCGTCTCGCCGGATCACCCGCGCTACGTCTGGGGCGGCCGATACGAACACCGGTCGCTGATCTGGCGGTCACGGTGGGTGACCACGGATGGGATCGTCGAATGCCGCGAGGCGCTCGCATTTCCCGGCGACCCGCACACCGCGGTGATACTTCGGCGCATTCGCGCCCTCGATCGGCCCACCCGGATGCGGATCAGACTCGATCTGCGCGCGGAGTTCGGCGCTAAGGGCATCCGTGACTTGTCCTGCAGCGACGGAGTCTGGACCGGCCGCTCGGGGCCGCACCGCTTCCGCTGGGTTGGCGCCGGCGGCGCTCGGCGCGGCGACGACGGGGCGCTGGAGGCGGTCGTCGAAGCCAGCCCCGGCACGGATCACGACCTGGTGCTGGAACTGTCCGACGAGGAGTTGGCGTCCGATGTGGTGCGGCCCAACGATGCTTGGCGCGACACCGAACATGCCTGGATGCAAGCTGTTCCAGAATTTTCCGGCACTATCGCGGACCTCGACACCCGGACCGCGTATGCGGTGCTGCGCGGCCTGACCAGCAGCGGGGGAGGGATGGTCGCCGCGGCGACGATGTCGCTGCCGGAGCGGGCTGAGCAGGGCCGCAACTATGACTACCGCTATTGCTGGATCCGCGACCAGTGCTACGTCGGGCAAGCTGTCGCCGCTGCAGGCGGCTACCCGCTTCTCGACGACGCCGTTAAGTTCATCAGCGAGCGGGTGCTCGACGACGGCCCGGGCTTGAAGCCGGCCTACTGCGTTACCGGTGACGCCGTGCCCGGGGAGCAGGACCTCGACCTGCCGGGGTATCCGGGTGCGGCTGTCAAGACCGGCAACTGGGTGACCGACCAGTTCCAGCTGGACGCCTTCGGCGAGGCATTGCTGCTGCTGGCGGCCGCGGCACGGCTGGACCGGCTGGACAGCGTGCATTGGCGTGCCGTGCGCACCCTGGTCGAGTCCATCGAGAAGCGTTGGCGCGAGGCCGATGCCGGACTCTGGGAAATCGATGACCGGCGGTGGGCGCACTCCCGGTTGATCTGTGCGGCCGGCTTGCGACGGGCCGGCGAGGTAGCACCGAGACAGCAGGGCTCCGAGTGGCAGCGGCTTGCCGACGTGCTGATCGCCGATGCCGATTCGGACTGTCTGCACCCGTCGGGCAGATGGCAACGGGCGCCGGATGATTCGCGGGTCGACTCGGCATTGCTGCTTCCGGCGATCCGCGGGGCGATACCGCCCCACGACCCGCGCAGCGTTGCCACCCTCGAAGCAGTGCGCAACGACCTGGGCCGACACGGGTTCGTGTACCGCTTCAAACCTGACGAGCGTCCGCTCGGGCAGGCCGAAGGGGCCTTTTTGCTCTGCGGATTCCTGATGGCACTAGCCGATCATCAGCAAGGCAACAACTTGGCGGCAGTGCGCTGGTTCGAGCGCAATCGCACCGCCTGCGGCCCGCCCGGCTTACTCACCGAGGAGTTCGACGTCGACCAACGCCAGCTGCGCGGCAACCTCCCGCAGGCGTTTGTGCATGCGCTGCTGTTCGAGTCCGCGCACCGGCTGGCGGACTCGGTCGGGCCGTCGGTCGGCACCGGGACTGGCAGGTAGCGATGGTTTGCCGTCAATCGTCGCGGGGTACGCAGCCGCCGTGGGTCTTGTCGTGCGCGTGTTGCAGCGCAGTCGGCTGTACCGGATGTTGCGACTGGGTGGCTATGTCGCTTTCGACCTGCCGCGCACGGTGACGGCACTGGGTGGAGTGCTGCTGCTGGGCATTGTCGCGGCCCACATCTATGCCCTCACCCGAGAGACGTCGCCGCCGGTCTACTTCATCATCTACGCCGCTGTGCTGATCGCCGGCTGTCTACTGGCCGCCGGTGTCATGTGGCTCGGGCTGAATCCCCGTCTGCCGCAGCTGGGTTGGCTGCTGGGCGACCTGGTGTCGGTGGTGTTTCTCGGCTTGTATCTGGCCAGCCGGGCGGCCAGCCTGCCGGGGCTGGTGGCGTTGACCGGTCGCTGGGATGTCGCGCCCGGCACGTGGGCGCTGGCTTGCGCGGGCGGCTTCATCGCGGTTCACATGACGGTGCTCTTGGGCATCAACGTGGCCTACCCGCAACGACAGAATTGGCACGACTGATGACCTTCGACTACCCGGTGTGGCTGCGGATCGACCACTGGCTCAACGTGCTTTTCCTGACGTTGCTGTTGCGCAGCGGGATCGAGATCCTCGGCACCCATCCCAAGTTGTATTGGCGCGAGGACAGCAGGCCCGGCACCGAGTGGGCGCGCTTCACCCCCAAGGAAATGCCGACCAATAAGTTGTACGACACGCTTGACGAGGAGGAGTCCTACAGCTCGATCGTCGCGTTGCCCGGCCACAAGAAACTCGGCCTCGGCCGCCACTGGCACTTCTTCGCGGTGATCGGGTGGATTCTGGTCGGTCTGTCCTACTACATCCTGCTGTTCGCCACCGGGCAGTGGCATCGGTACTGGCCCTATTCGTGGTCGATATTTTCCGAGGCCTGGAACGACATCGTCGCCTACATGACGTTCAACTTGCCGTCGCTGTTGCCCAGCGAACCGCTGGATGCCATCCAGAAATTGGCGTACGCCGGCGTCATCTTCGTTCTTGCCCCGTTCCAGATCCTGACCGGCGCGGCACAGTCACCGGCGGTCGAAGCGCGCTTCCCGTGGTACGTCCGGCTGTGGGGTGGCCGGCAACGGGCGCGCAGTTTGCACTTCTTTGGTCTGGTGGCGTTTTTGGTCTTCATCGTGATCCACCTGTCGATGATCTTCTTCTGGGGCTGG
Source organism: Mycobacterium sp. NGS62 (assembly GCF_059812285.1). Taxonomy (NCBI): domain Bacteria; kingdom Bacillati; phylum Actinomycetota; class Actinomycetes; order Mycobacteriales; family Mycobacteriaceae; genus Mycobacterium; species Mycobacterium sp. NGS62. The sequence continues at coordinate 796,019 of NZ_JCALCK010000002.1, forward strand.
GGCCAGCTCACCGCGGCGATGATCTTCGGTTCGGTCCGCAACATCAACTGGGCGACGTTCTGGTCGTTCGTGATCATCGGCGCGATCGTCGCCGTGCACGTCGCCGCGACGGCATGGAGTCTTCGCCGGCCAACACAGGTCCACAAAATTTTGGGCGTGATCAATACCCGCGCCAAACTCATGTTGTTGCGGCCGCTGAACTCGCGGCAGGACTACCCGGTGCACAAGCTCTCCAAAGAGCACCGAGTCAACGGCAAGCCGCCATGCTCAAGTGAGTACAAGGTGATGGCGGTGCACAACTTCGTCGACTGGCGATTGCGAGTCGGCGGTCTGGTGGAAAAGCCGGTGACCCTCGACTTGGCGGGGCTGCGCGCGTTGGGCGAACCGGAAACGCAGCGGGTGTTGCACAACTGCGTGCAGGGTTGGACGAGCATCGGTCAATGGAGCGGGATTCATCTGAGCCGGCTGCTCGAGGAAGTCAAGCCGCTGCCACAGGCCCGCTACATCTGCTTTTTGACCATGCAGGACAACAGCCGCGACGAGCCCAGCTCCGACGGGTTGGGCCAGTTCTATGAGGTGATGGATATGGAACTGGCTTACAAGCCGCAGACCATCCTGGCCTACGAGATGAACGGCCAGCCGTTGCCGATCAAACATGGTGCGCCGCTGCGGTTGCGGGTCGAGACCCAAGTCGGCTTCAAGATGGCCAAGTGGATCAACCAGATCGAGTTCGTCGACGACCACCGCGGTATCGGCATGGGCTTGGGCGGTTGGCGCGAGGACAACATCCATTACGACAAGGATGTGGAGATCTGATGACCCGCGACACTGTGGTGCGTCCCGAGCTGGTCAGCTTGAATCTGACCGAGTGTGAGCGGGTGCTGGACCAGGTCAAGGCCAAAGGAGGGCACTGCGACGGCTGTGGCGCAACCGAATTCGATGTCGGCGATGCGCTCTACCTTGGTTTCCTGTTTCTCGACGAGGACGACGATGCCTACATGGTGGCTTTGACATGCCGCAAACCGGAGTGCCCCATGCCGCGCACCGGAATCAAACTGCGGGAGAAAGACTTCCTCACCCGCGATGCAGACGAGGCCCGCGCCGCGAGCTGGTCCGTCGAGGTCCCCGATGCCGTTTAGCGGTGGCGGGTGTGGGTGCGGTGAACACCGGGTGAGCCAGCTCGAATTGATCGATCAGCTCGGATAGCCCGCGCAACTCGTCGCACAGCGATTGGAATCGGGCTTCATCGGCCGCACTGAGGATGCCTTCGGAGCTGTAGAGCACCAGCCGCCGCAGCCGCCCGGCAAGAGCCGTGCCCCACCGGATGCTGAAGTCGTAACTTTCCCCTTCCTCGACTTCTTCCTTAGCGCCGAGTTCCTTGAGGGCCCGGATCTGTTCATTGATCCACTCGAAGTCGTCGTCGACGCCGATCGGGGTGTGCGGTACGGCGCTCACCGGTTCTCCTTCAGTCATAGGTGCGGCTTCGCGACGCCGACCACATACGGTGCTCCGCGTAGCGTGAGAAACACCTGGTGTGGACCAACCTCCATCCCGGACAGCGGCGCCGACTTCGCCTGGCCGGCAGGCAAACTCGAGCGGTAGTCGACTACGTGGATCACATGCATGGCGTAGTTCGGATAGCCGCCGAAGCTGTTCGTCTCGAGCGTCACCAGTTGCCGGTCGGTTGCCGCGTAGATCCGGGTGTCGTCGGTTCCCAAATAGCGGATCGGCGATGACGGCAGTTCCGCACGGCCGACCACTTCCAATCCTTCGCCGCCGCGGCGGGAGTCGATCGAGTAGAGCGTGGCGTGGTCGTGGTCGGCGGCGTAGGTGCGGGTCACTTTGGTGTTGTTGCCCGCTGACGCCGCGACGTCCATGGTGAACGCGCCGCGTTCTCTCGGTGGCGACGAGGGTCCTTTGTAGTATCGGATTCCCGACGGCGCGTACACGTGGTAGTCGATTTCGCGTCCTCGCGTGGAACCGTCGATGGAATCCGCGCGATCTCCGGTGATCGTGGCAGCCGGCAGTTTGCGGTAGCCGTATTGATCCACCGGCGTCACAGTCGTTCCGTCAGCGGACAGCGCGAGCAAGATCCGCATGCCGGCGTCTTCGGAGAGGTAGTCGGGAGCCGGACCGGCATCGAACTGGCCGACCGTCCGCAGGCTGCCGATGTCGACGATGCCCACGTCCCCACGCTGCGGTTGCGGCACGAAGACGTTGCGGTCGTCCATCTGGCTGATTTGGAGGTTGCGGCCGGCGTCGAGCGGCCCCGACAGCGTGGTTCGCGCAGTCTCCGGCTTTTCGGCGCCGCTGACCTTCGCCAGCCGATGGTCATCGGTGAGGCCGAGCAGAGTGTGCGTGCCATATGACCACACCGGACTGTGCAGCGCCGCGTCGACATGCACCAGCGTCACTTCAGGCGAGCTCTCCGGCTGTTGAGGCGATGAGCACCCAGCGACAGCGAGTGCGCCGGCGGCAGCAGCCGAACACCAGCGCCAGAATGCGGTGGCCACGTGGGATGCAATACCCCAAGACGCGGGTGCTTACACCTGTTTCGGCCCTTGTCAGAAGGGTATGCCCGCACCATGCCGACTTTTGGCTACCTCCTCACCAGCGAAGAGTTCCATCCGAACGAATTGATCCGCCAAGCCGTTCGAGCTGAGGCCGCCGGCTTCCAGCGGCTGTGGATCTCCGATCACTTTCATCCGTGGACCGACCAACAGGGACACAGTCCATTTGTCTGGTCGGTGATCGGCGCGCTGTCGCAGGCCTGCTCATTGCCGGTCACCACGGCTGTCACCTGTCCGATCATGCGGATCCATCCAGCGGTGATCGCCCAGGCCGCCGCGACCTGCGCCGCTCAGCACGACGGGCGGTTCGTCCTCGGGGTGGGGACCGGGGAAGCGCTCAACGAGCACATCACCGGACAGCATTGGCCGACGATGGCGATCCGCCGCGAAATGCTCGAAGAAGCGGTGGCTGTGATCCGAAAGCTGTTCTCCGGCAACGAGGTCAGCCACCACGGCCAACACTTCACCGTCGAGAACGCCAGGCTCTACACGCTGCCGTCCCAACCGGTCCCGATCTATGTCTCCGGATACGGGCCGCAGGCCGCCGGCTTGGCCGGCCGGATCGGCGATGGTTTCCAGTGCACCATGCCCGATGCCGAATTGGTGTCGCAGTTCCGGGAGAACGGCGGATCCGGTAAGCCGACCCAGGCCGGCTTCAAAGTGTGCCACGCGCCGACCAAAGACGACGGGCTGCGCACCGCGCACAGTTTGTGGGCAAACGAACAGTTGCCTGGGCAGCTCGGCCAGACCTTACCCCGACCAAGTGATTTCGAGCAGGCATCCAGTCTGGTTCCAGAGTCTGCGGTGGCGGAGTCGGTGCCCTGCGGGCCGGATGCCAAGCCCTATATCGAGCGGATCCGGGAATTCGCCGCCGCCGGCTTCGACGAGGTCTACATCCAGCAGATCGGTCCGGACCAGGACCGGTTCTTCGACTTCTGGGAGTCGGAGATCGCACCCGAGTTCGCGTGAACCGATGAGCACTACCAAGGTCCCCGGCGCGGAGCGTTACCTCCCCGAAGATCGCAGCCTGGATTCATTGGAAGCCGCGGCAAGCTGTTGCCACGGCTGCACGCTGTACCAGAGCGCCTCTCAAACGGTGTTCGGGCACGGGCATCGAGACGCGCCGATCATGCTCGTCGGCGAGCAGCCGGGGGACCGGGAGGACATCGAAGGCCTGCCGTTCGTCGGACCCGCCGGGCGACTGCTGGCCCGAGCACTCGACGACGCGGGCATCGACCCCGATCTGACGTATCAAACCAACGCGGTCAAGCATTTCAAGTTCACCCGCAAAAGCGGCAAACGGCGGATACACCAAAAGCCCAACCGCACCGAGGTCGTCGCGTGCCGCCCCTGGCTGTTAGCCGAAATCGACTCACTGCAGCCTCAGCTGATCGTGCTGCTCGGCGCGACCGCCGCCCAGGCATTGCTGGGCAGCGCCTTTCGCGTCTCGGCGCACCGCGGCGAGCTCATCGGCCTGCCGCAGGAGTTCGACGTGCGGTTGGACCCAGAGCCCCAACTGGCGGCCACCGTGCATCCGTCGGCGGTGCTGCGGGACCGCACCGACCGCGACAAGGCCTACGCGTCTTTCGTCGACGACCTCCGCAGCGCACGCGCCCGTCTTTCGACCGTTTGACGCCCCAACTCGCGGGTACACGTCGACAGTGACCACCGGCGTCGTCACCGTCGCCGTGGTACCCATGACCGCCGCCGTTGCCCCCTCCTCGGCCGGCGGTGACGATCCCGGCGGTCCACTCACGTCCCGCAAAGCGAACCCCCACGGAAGGAATACCAATGCCCAAGACCGCCGACTTTATTCTCGACCGACTGCGGCAGTGGGGGATTCACCGCATCTACGGATATCCGGGCGACGGCATTCTGTCGATGCTGGGAGCGCTCGATCGCGCCGGCGGAGATCCTGAGCTGATCCAGCCGCGGCATGAGGAGATGGGTGCATTCATGGCGACCGCGCACGCCAAGTTCACCGGGGAGATCGGCTGTTGTTTGGCAACCTCCGGCGGCGGGACCATCCATTTGCTCAATGGCCTCTACGACGCCAAGCTCGACCACCAGCCAGTGGTGGCCATCATCGGTCAACAGAAGCGGATGTCGCTGGGTGCGGCGTTCCAGCAGGAGATCGATCCCAACTCGCTGTACAAAGACGTATCGTCTGACTTCGTCCAAACGTGCATGGCCCCCGAACAGGCGCGCCAGCTCGTCGACCGGGCCTGCAAGGTGGCGCTGAACAACCGGACCGTGGCGACGATCATCCTGCCGGAGGACGTCGCGGAGGCAGATGCGGTGCCGTCGCCGCCGCGCATGCACGGCGCGGTGTTCACCAGTGTCGGTTGGACGAAACCGCGGGTGATCCCCCCGGAGTCCGAGTTGCAGAAGGCGGCCGGAATTCTCAACGACGGCAAGAAGGTGGCCATCGTTATCGGCCAAGGTGCGGCCGAGGCGGCCGACGAGGTGGTGCAGACCGCGGAGTTGCTCGGCGCCGGCGTCGCCAAGTCTTCGCTGGGACGCGCCGTGCTGCCCGACGATCTGCCCTATGTCACCGGTCCCATCGGCTTGCTCGGTTCCACCGCCAGCGAGGCGATGATGTCCGACGCCGACACCTTGTTCTACATCGGCACCAGCTTCCCCTACACCGAATGGCTGCCGAAGGAAGCCCAATGCCGCGGCGTCGAGATCAACATCGACGGACGCATGATCGGCACCCGCTATCCGATGGAGGCCAATCTCGTCGGAGGCTCCAAAGAGACGCTACGAGAGCTTATTCCACTACTGAAGCGTAAAGATGACCGGTCGTGGCAGGAAAAGATCCAAAAGGAAGTCAAAGAGTGGTGGGCGGTGCTCGACAAGCGGGCGCACGACAAGGCGGAGCCGCTCAACCCGGAGCTGGTTGCGCACGAATTGTCGAAACGGCTACCGGATAATGCGATTCTGACCACCGACGCCGGTTCGGTGGCCAACTGGTGGGCGCGGCACCTGAGGATGCGCCCGGGTATGCAAGCCTCGTTAGCCGGAAACTTGGCCACGATGGGACCCGGTACGCCCTATGCGATCGCCGCTAAGTTCGCCTATCCGGGCCGGCCGGTGATCGCGCTGGTCGGTGACGGCGTGTTCCAGATGAACGGAATGGCCGAAATGATCACGGTCAAGCGTTACAAGGATCGGCTTTCCGATGGGCCGCTGATCTTCTGTGTGTTCAACAACGAAGACCTCAACCAAGTCACGTGGGAACAGCGGGCGATGGGTGGGGAGCCCAAATTTGAGGGGTCCCAATATATCCCGGATGTGCCCTACGCGGAGTTCGCAAATCTGCTCGGTCTGACCGGGATTCGCTGCGACGACCCGGCGAAGATCGGCGAGGCCTGGGACCGGGCGCTGGCCGCCAACGGTCCGGTGGTTTTGGAAGTCGTCGTCGACAAGGACATCCCGCCTGTTCCGCCACACATCAAGAAGATGATGGCCAAGAAGACCGCCAAAGCGGTGATCAAAGATCCCGACCGGGTCAGCATTGGCAAGAAGGGCGCCAAACAGAAGATGCACGAGTTCACCGAGTCGATCAAGCAGACGGTCAAAGGTGACGACGAATGACGCAGACCGTCCCATCGCGGCCCGATACCCGCTTCGTCGCTGGGATGGCGTCGGTCGGCAAAGTCAACGTCGCAGGGCTGGAGAACCAGCTGCGTCGGCACGTCAGCGGTGAGGTGCGATTCGACACGGCCACCAAGGCGATGTACGCCAACGACGCGTCGAACTTCCGCCAGGTGCCCATCGGTGTGGTCGTGCCCAAGACGATCGACGACGTCGTCCAGACCGTGCGGGCCTGTCACACCTACGGTGCCCCGGTGCTGTGCCGGGGCGGTGGGACCAGTTTGTCCGGTGAGACCGTGAACGTGGCCGTCGTCATCGACTTTTCGAAGTACCTCACCGAGATCATCGACATCGATGCCGGGCGTCGCGTGGCTACTGTGCAAACCGGGGTGATCAACGAGCAGCTCAACAAGGCCACTGGCGAATACGGACTGGTGTTCGGTCCGGACCCGTCGTCGCACTCGAGGTGCACCTTGGGCGGCAATATTGGCAACAACTCCTGCGGCGTCCATTCGATCCAGTCGCATCTCTACGGACCGGGGCCGCGCACGTCCGACAACACGCATTCAATGGACGTCATCACCTATGACGGCGCGCGGTTCTCGGTCGGCGTCAATGAGGAGAAGAATCTGGACGCCATCATCGCCGCCGGTGGACGCAAGGGTGAAATCTATGCCGCCCTGCGGGATTTGCGCGACGAGTATGCCGACGACATCCGCAAGGGATATCCATCGGTGGACGAGCTGCCGCGGCGGGTGTCCGGATACAACCTCGACGAATTGCTCCCGGAGAAGGGTTTCAACGTAGCCCGCGCGCTGGTCGGCACCGAAAGCACCTGCGCGGTGGCGCTGACCGCGACAGTGATGCTGACACCGGCGATGATTCACCGCACGCTGGTGGTGATTCAATACGACTCGCTGGGCGAGGCCGGCGACGCGGTACCGGACCTGATGGCCTGGAAACCAATTGGTCTGGAGGCCGTCGACCACCTGCTGGTCCACGACCAGGAACTGACCGGAACCAATGCGGCCGGCCGGGCGGCGCTGCCCCGGCCCGAATCCAGCGGTGCCTGGCTGTTCATGCAGTTTGGATCCGACGAGCCCGGCGAATCACTGCGCCGGGCTGAGGAATTCGTCCAGTGGCTCCAGAAGAAGAAGGACTACGACGACGACCGCATCGTGCTGGCCCGCAGCAAGCAGGACGGCGGCAACAGCGACGAGTTGTGGTCGATCCGCGAGGCCGGGCTGGGATCGACTGCGTTTCCGGCTGACAGTGGCGATCACTGGCCAGGCTGGGAAGATTCGGCTGTGCCGCCGGCGCGAGTTGGCGACTATTTGCGGGATCTGCAGCAGCTCTACGCCGACCACAGTCTGCGCGGTGCCATGTACGGCCACCTGGGCGAAGGCTGCATCCATTCCCGGATCAATTTCGACCTGCGCCACCGCGACGGGTTGGCCAACTACCGGCACTTCATGGAGGCGGCCGGCGACCTGGTGGCGCGCTACAACGGCTCGATGTCCGGCGAGCACGGCGACGGGCAGCAGCGTGCCGAACTGCTCGGCAAGCAGTACGGTCCGCGCCTTCTCGAAGCGATGCGCAAGTTCAAGCTGATCTGGGATCCGGAGTGGAAGATGAACCCCGGCAAGGTCATCGACCCGTATCGCTTCGACGAGAATCTCAAGCTGGGCACCGACTACAACCCGCCGCGGCCGAAGGTGAAGTTCGCCTACCCGGACGACGGCGGCGACTTTTCGCACGCGGCGCTGCGCTGCGTCGGTGTCGGCAAATGCCGGGTGCCCGAGGCGACGAGCACGATGTGCCCGAGCTATCAGGTGACCAGGGAGGAGAAGCACTCCACTCGTGGGCGCGCCCGGCTGCTGTTCGAGATGTTGCGCGGTGAAGTGATCACCGACGGCTGGCAGTCCACAGAGGTCGCCGATGCATTGGACCTGTGCCTGGCCTGTAAGGGCTGCACCAGCGACTGCCCGGTCGACGTTGATATCCCGACCTACAAGGCGGAATTCCTCTACCACCATTTCAAGTCGGCGCGCCGGTGGCGACCGCGCTATGCCTACGCGTTCGGGTTCATCGACCAGGCGGCCCGGTTGGCGAGCGCGATCCCCGAACTGGCGAACTTCGCCACCCAGACACCGGTGCTGTCCCGCATCGCCAAAGCCCTGGGCGGAATCGACCGCCACCGGCCGCTACCGACGTTCGCGCCGATGACACTGCAACAGTGGTTTTCGGAGCGCCCGGTGGTCAATGACGGCGGACCGCGGGTCATCGTGTTTCCGGATACGTTCAACAACCGGCTGCATACCGATGTCGGGGTGGCCTGCGTGGAGGCGATCGAGGCGGCCGGCTGGCAGGTGGTAATGCCGACCAAGCACATCTGTTGTGGCCGACCGCTGTACGACTACGGCTTCTTGGATGTGGCCGAGCGCTACCTGCACGATGTGCTGGCGCAGTTGCGTGACGACATCCGGGCCGGCACACCGATCGTGGGGATGGAGCCCAGCTGTCTGGCCGTGTTCAAAGACGAGCTGCCCAAGCTATTGCCGCATGACGACGACGCAGACCGCCTGGTACGCAACAGCTATCACTTTGCCGAGTTCTTCACGAAGTTCGACGTCGAGCTTCCGAAGGTGTCCGGTGCGCGGGCGCTGCTGTGGGGGCACTGCCACCAGCGGGCAACCGGCGGGGTGGATGCGGATCAGCAAGTCCTGGAGAAGATGGGACTCGACGTGCAATCAGTAACCGGCGGCTGCTGCGGATTGGCCGGTTCCTGGGGTTTCGAGCAAGGCAAGTACCAACTTTCGATGGACTGTGGCGAGCAAGCGCTGCTGCCGAAGGTTCGCGACAACCCCGACGCCCTGGTGGTGGCCGACGGATTCTCCTGCCAGACCCAGATCAAAGATGCGGGCGCAGCGACGCCGCTGCATCTGGCGCAGGTAATGGTCGGCGGTCGGCCGAGTCGTCCGGAGCCCTCGTCACGCGTTCGGGCGGCCCGGGTGGCTGGCCCACTGGCCGCAGTCGCGGTGGTGGGTGCCGGGGTGACTTGGGCGCTGGCAGCCGCACTCCGAAAGCGTTGAGCCGCTACGGCACCTCGTCGTCTTCGTCCGTGCGCAGCAGTTTTTCGGGGTGGTGGTAGTTGTTGGTTCGTGGTTGGCCGTGGTCGAGGTGTGGGGGTGGGATCCATTCGGTGTCACCGTTTTTGAGTTTGCGGGTTCTCCAGCCGCCGGAGGTGACGAGTTTGTGATGTGGTCCGCAGCCCAGGGTCAGGTCATCGATGTCGGTGTCGCGACATTGGGCGTAGTCGGTGACGTGGTGGACTTCGGTGAGGTAGCCGGGCACGTCGCAGTTGGGGAAGCTACACCCACGATCCCTGGCGTGCAGCATGATTCGCTGACCGGGTGAGGCCAACCGCTTGGTGTGATATAGCCCGATCGCCTTACCGTTGTCGAAAATCGACAGGTAATGATGCGCATGCGATGCCATTCGGATCACATTGGACATCGGTAGCAGGGTGCCGCCGCCGGTGAGGGCTTTGCCCGCGCCGGCTTCGAGTTCGGCCAGGGTGGTGGACACGATGATGGTGGCCGGTAGCCCGTTGTGCTGGCCCAGATCGCCGGAGGCCAGTAGCGCGCGAGCGGCGGCCAGCAGCGCGTCGTGGTTGCGCTGGGCGGTGCTGCGGGTGTCGCGCTCGATGGCTTCTTGTGAGGGGGTGCCGCTCACGCAGGGCGTGGGGTCGTCGGGGTTGCACATGCCGGGGGCGGCCAGTTTGGCCCATATTGCTTCGATGGCGGCCCGCAGTTCAGGGGTCACCCAGCCGGTCAACTGCGACATCGCATCGGGGTGCTGATTACCCAGAGCCAGGCCGCGGCGTCGGGCGCGGTCGGTGTCGGTGAAATCGCCGTCGGGGTTCAGACAGTCGGTGAGCCGATCGGCGAGCTTGTGTAAGTCGTCGGGGCGATGTTCGCCAGCCAGCTGGGCTAGGTGGGCTTCGGCGCGCCCGCGGGTCTCCACATCCACCGCGTCGGGCAGCCGGTGATAAAAGCTGCGGATCACCGCCACATGCCCGGCCCCGATGCGTCCGGCGCGTTGAGCGGCGGCGGTCGCCGCCAAAACCGGCTCCAAAGGTTCGCCGGTGATTGCGCGGCGTGGCCCCAGGTCGGCGGCCTCACCGATACGCCGTGAAGCGTCGGCGCGGGTGATCCGCAACCGCTCCGCCAACGCAAACGAGAGCTTGCCGCCGAGCTCGGTTTCGGTGGCCTGCTCGGCGAGCTGGTTGATCAGCGGGTGCTCGACAGCGGGCAGCTGGCGGCGCAAGGTTTCGCAGCACTCCAACATCGCCAGGCGTTCGGGGGTGGTCAACACATCGAACGACAGGTCCAGGATGCGTTTCATGGCGGTCTTGAGCGCGTCGAAGTACTCGACGATCTCTTCCCGACTACCCGAATGCATGTTCGAATTTTATCGACGGGGCACGACAATGATGGCCGACCGTGAGACCACTGAAACGGAAGTGGCAGAAGTGATTTCAGCGAAGCTGGCGCTGACCCCAACTCGACGCGGCCAGCAAGCTTGCCATTAGCCCCGCGCCGAGCAGCGAGCGCCGATGCCGGGTGGCCCAGAATTGCGCGCTATGGCCGTGGGCCTGGTCGTCGAACACGCCATGCGCGCCGTAATCCTTGCCCCCTGGCCCGTCGACAGGCTCCCAAAGATTGGCCGGCTGATCCGGCCCGACTTTCTGATCGGTTTGTTGCGAGTCATATCCAGTCCGGGCCAGATAGCGGTCGAGCAGCGCAGGCGCGAACCGTTGTCCGATGATCGTTCCGACCGTGCTCGCCCCGACCCAGTACTGCTTGCGGCGCGGATGGTCGAGCGCATGCAGGACGCCGCGCGCGGCGACCTCTGGCTGGTATATCGGCGGCACCGGTTGCGGGTGCCGATCCAAACGCGAAAGCACCCAGGAGAACTGCGGGGTGTTGACCGCGGGCATCTGCACGACGGTGATCCGCACCTTGCTCTTCTCATGCATCAATTCGGTTCGTAGCGATTCGGTAAAGCCGTTGATGGCATGTTTGGCGCCGCAGTACGCCGACTGAAGCGGAATTGCGCGGGCGCCCAGTGCAGATCCCACTTGCACGATGACTCCGGAGTTCCGCGGACGCATTCGCTTCAACGCGACCATGGTGCCGTACACGAAGCCGAGGTAGCTGATCTCGGTGACCCGGCGGAATTCCTCCGGTTTGATCTCGGCGAACGGCGCGAAGACCGAACTGAATGCAACGTTGATCCAGGCATCGATAGGGCCGAACCGTTCCTCGACGCGTTGCGCGGCCTGTTCCACCGCGTCATAGTCGGACACGTCGGTCGGGATCGCCAGCGCCTCACCGCCTGCCGCGCGCACATCGGATGCCGCGCCGTCCAGCCCGGCCTCGCCCCGTGCCAGCAGTCCGATGCGTGCCCCTCGCTTCGCGAGCAGTTGCACAGTCGCTCGGCCGATACCGGCGCTCGCGCCGGTCACCACGACGACGGGTGAGTCTTTGATTCCCATGGTCTTACGCTGTTCCGATCTTGTAGGGCGGCGGACGAATGGTCTCCATAAGCACGCTTACCCCGGCCCGGGGCCGGTAAACCAACTAAGGTCGTACTGCAATGACCGACGTGAGCACAATGCAGATGGCGTGCGAGGAGCGCGAAGAATTCGCCGACCTGCTCGCGGGGCTATCACCGGCGCAATGGGAGCACCCTAGCTTGTGCGCTCAATGGCGGGTGCGTGACGTCGTCGCTCACGTGCTCAGCTATGACGAGCTGAGTCGCCGGGAACTGGTGTGGCGCTTCGTCAAAGGCGGTTTGGTGGTCAACCGCATCAACGCGATCGGCGTCGCTGAGTATGCGCGCCGCTCGCCCGAACAGCTCACCGAATTGATGCGCGCCTGCATCCCGCCGCGGGGCTTCACGTCGATGTGCGGTGGCATGGTCGCGCTCGTTGACGGCATGATCCATCAGCAGGACATTCGCCGGCCACTCGGTATCGCGCGCACCATCGACCCACAGCGGATGCAAGCCGTGTTGGACTACGCCTTGCGGGCTCCCGCAACTCGTGGTGTGTGGCGGGCTCGAGGGATCCGGCTGGTCGCCACCGACCTGGACTGGTCGCACGGCAGCGGGACTGAGGTAAAGGGCCCAGGCGAGGCTCTGCTGATGGCGATGGCTGCACGCCCGGACGCCCTCAATCAACTAGCCGGACCAGGGAAAGAGCTGCTCGCTCAGCGCATACGTCGCTGACCCGCCCAGTGGTTTACCAGTCGGAGGACTCGCCAGGCGAGTTCGCCAGCGCCGCGTCCACGCTCTCGTCGACGGCTATCAGTTCGCCGAGCCCGCAGGCGGCGACCAGTCGCGCAACGACAGGCTGGTTGCTGACCAGGCGGATCTCGACGCCACGCTCCCGGCTGCGCTCCGCTTCCTCGGCCAGCACGGCGAACGCGCAGCAGCCCATGAAGTCCAGGCCGCTGGTGTCGACCACCAGAGCACCCGGGGAACTGGCAGCAGCCGCCGCCTCGCTCAGCAGGTGCCGCCAGGTGTCTTCGTTGGAGGCGTCGACTTCGCCTCCGGCATGGACAATCACCGCGGATCCGCTGCGTTCGCTGGTGGTCCGCAGTGTGCTCCGTGCACCGGCCAGTTCCGAGACCAGACGGCTGCTCAACATCAAATGACTGGACGATGCTTCTGCCGTGGCAAAACTCATGGTGAACTCCTCAAATCGGCGCTTCGCGCCGCGAAGGATGCCCGCCCTACGTGCCTGAAGACAGACCTCGTAATTTCTAGATTTCATTTTTATAACAGAGATTGCTCGGCATGTCTATGTGGAGTTGCTAAGAATGGGCTGGATCCGACCGGGATAGCCCGACGTTCCGCAAATGAGGATGACTGTCCGCATTTCCGGACGAATCTCGTCAGCGCACGTGATGTAAATGTCGATTACATCTGTTACCAACAGCTCTCATTCGACAGCGGCCACGCGGGGCGCGGGGCAGCATCGAGCGCTAACAGCCTGTTGCGGCTCGGTAGCAAACTCTCGGTCGACGAGGTCGGGTGCCTGTTGCGGAGCAGCTGTCGGTGGCGCTCAGCATCGGGCGCGAAGTTTGCCAACGGGCCGGGCGAAACCGTCGCCTCAAGCCGCCGTCTGGTCCGATTCTCGAGGGCTTTCGGCCTCGAATTCGGCGATTGCCCGAGCAGTGCGTTTGCGGAGCAGAATCGCGGCAATGCCGCCAATTACGACCGCGACAACCAGAGCGATCCAGGAGAAGCGCTGCAGCCAGCGCTCGGCTGCGACTCCGGCGTAGTAAATCAGGGCGGTGGTACCGCCGGCCCAGCACACGGCACCGGAAACATTGGCGACGAGAAACCGCGGATAGGGCATCTTCAAAGCGCCGGCAAGCGGCCCGGCGAAGATCCGCAATAATGCGATGAACCGCCCGAAGAAGACCGCGTGTGAACCCCATCGGGTGAATATCCGTTCGGCCAGGCCGACGTGTCCGGGGCCGAAGTGGTGCGGAAACCGCCGGCCCAGCCATTCGAACAGGGGCATGCCGAACCGCCGGCCAATGGAATAGCCGATCGTGTCGCCGATCACCGCTCCGATCACTGCGGCCGCCCCGACGCCGATTGGGCTGACGGCCAATTCGTGGCGTGATGACATCAGCGCCGCGGTGACGAGCACGATCTCGCCGGGAAGTGGAATCCCCAGGCTCTCGATCCCGACCACGACGCCGACGATCAGGTACACCGTCAGCGGTGGGATCGAGTGCAGCAGGACATCCACCGTCATGCGATAAGGATGCCTGACCGGGGTGGTCAGCGGGCGCGGCGACGCGCTGTGACGTCATCGAGGTGTGGACGTTTGGGTTGCCGGCCGTCGCCGGTAGAGCGACCGCGCAGCTGGCGCCACAGCCAGGGCAGGAGCATGTTCTGTGTCCATCGCACTTGCGCACCGGCGCGCGCTGACAGCGACGAGCGCACCGCCACGCCGGCTGAGTTCGCCCAATCATGATTGCTCGACGGCAGATTCAAGGCCTCTGCCGCGGCGGCCGCAAACAAGATATGGCCCTTGGTGGAGGCGTGAATGCGGTCCGCGCTCCAGGTGTCGAGGTCGTGCATGGAGGGGGCGGTGTACAGATCGACGAGCCCGAATCCATGGCTTTGGGCAGCGCTGCGGATGACGTCGTTGATGCGGGCCACTCGTGCGGCAAGCAGGCGGCCGACCGGCACGAGTTTGGCGACGTCGGGGAAGGTCGTCGTCGCCACGGTTGCTCCCGACCCGGCCAACCGCGTATACAGCAGGCCCAGTTCGGCCAGGGCTTGATCGAAGGATCGTCCCGGCCGGGTGACGTCATTCATCCCAGCGCACACGGTGATCAGATCCGGCCGCATCGCAAGCGCGTGCGGTAGTTGGTCGTGCAGCACGTCACGGATCCGCCTGCCCCGCACCGCCAGATTGGCGTACTGCAATCCGGGATACAGGGCGTCGAGCTGGTAGGCCAGCCGGTCGGCGAATCCGCTGAGGCCAACGGTGTCGTCGCCGTCCCACAACCCCTCGGTCTGGCTGTCGCCGATAGCCACGTACCGGCGGTAAGCGATGCCCGACATGACCGCGAGACTAACCCCGGGAATTCAGGCCTCAGGCAAGACGAAGCGCTCGACGGCCTTGGCGAAGCCGTCGTTGTCGTTGCTGTCGGTGACTCGACGAGCGGCTTTCTTCACCTCGCTGTCGGCGTTACCCATGGCGATCGGCAGACGTGAGTGCGCGAACATCAGAACGTCATTGGGCATGTCACCGATCGTTGCGATCTCGTCGGGCTTTAGGTTGTACTGGGCCGCAAGGTATTTGGCGACCGAACCCTTGTTGGCCTCGGGATGGGTGACGTCGAGATAGTACGGCTGTGACGTCGATGCGGCGACGCGCTCACCGAACTTGTCGTGGACTGCCTTGGTGGCCGCAGCAACCGCGTCGTGGTCGTCGCTGACCCCGACGAGCTTGGCGACCGACTCGGTGTGGTCCTTCGGGTCTTTCATCACCTTCGGCTTGAACTGGACCGTCTTGGACTCGCGATCTACATGCGAGCCGTCGAGATCGGGAACATACCAATCGGCACCCTGATAGATCCACACGTCGAGGTCGAACGAGCTGATCACCTCCGCGATCGGTACCACGAGGTTGTCGGGGAGGACCTTCTGTTCGATGACGCTCATATCGCGCTTGACGAAGATGCCGCCGTTGAAGCCGGCGATGGGCGTTTTCAGATCGAGCGGATCGATCAGCATCGCCATACCCTTGGGCGGTCGCCCGCTGGTGACGGCGAACAACACGTCGGCGTCGTGTAGCTTGCGCACCGCGTCCACGGCCGCGTCGGTGAGTTGCTTCTGCTGGTCTACTAGCGTGCCGTCTACATCGGCGAGCAGCAGACGGATCCGGTCAGTCGCCACGCGTCCCCATGATAGTCAGGATCGGCGTTATCGCAGGTACCGTCTCTGACATGCCGAAGAAGGCGAAGCGGACCGCCGATTCACTTGCGCCGCAGTATCCGATCGAGTCGGTGGACAACGCGCTCAAACTATTGCTGCTATTAGGGGACCAACCCCAGATCCGGCTGACCGACGCGACCCGGTATCTGGGAGTGGCATCCTCGACCGCACACCGGCTGTTGGCGATGTTGACCTACCGCGGATTTGTGCGCCAGGACCCGGTGTCGAAGGCCTACCTGCCGGGTCCGGCGCTGACCGGTGTGGCATTCGCGATCTTCGGCCGCATCGATATCGCTGGAACTGCCATGCCGATCATGCGCGGGCTCAGTGAACGACTGCGCGAGACAATCCATATCGGGATGCTCGACGGTGCAGTGGTGCGCTTCGTTGCCGCGGTCGAAGGGCCGACGGCGGTGCGGGTGGCCTCCCGCTTGGGTCGCACTATGCCGGCGCACTGCACGTCGACCGGCAAGGCCATGCTGGCCCAGCTGTCACAACCGGAATTGCATCAGCTGCTGCCCGACGAGACCCTGGAGCGGATCACTCAGCGGTCGATCGCCAAGCGCACCGCGTTGGAGGCCGAGCTGTCGCGGATCCGCGAACAGGGCTACGCCGTCAACCGGGAGGAGAGCGAGGAAGGTGTTGCCTCGGTTGCGGTGGTGATTCCGACCCGGGCGCCGGGTTTGCGGCTGGCGCTCAACGCCGCAGCACCACAGCATCGGTTGAGTAAGCCGCAATATGCATCGGTGGCGGCCACACTGGCCAAGGCGGCCAAAGAGATCGGCGAGCAACTCTGATCCGTCGAGCGTCGACTTGTTGCGCGAATTCGCCCCAAAATCGCCCAACAACTCGACGTTCGGCGGCGAGCAAGGGGTTACCCGAGCCGCGCGACTTCGTGCCGCCACGCCGCCTCGACGGTGAAGCCGGCACCGAGGTCGGGCAGATCAGCCCAATCCCGGTCGTCGATGTCGTGCACGGTGCCGCCGGCGGAGCGCACGCGTAACGCCATCCGGGCCAGCGCGTCGACGCTGATCGCCTGCAGCACCGCCTGCTGCACGCTGGCGGCGGCGCTGGTGATCCCGTGGCCGCGGCAGATCACCACCGGCCGGCCGCGCATCGCGGCCACCATTTCCTTGCCCAACTGAGGGTTTCGGATCAGCACCGCCCGTTCGTAGACGGGCACGCCACCGCGTGCGAGCCACGCGCCGGCAATGTCGTATGCACCCCAGATCGGCCGGAGAACGATGCCCGCCAGATCCGCGGCGACGACAGCGGGCGGATGCAGATGGGCAACCGCCCGATGCCGCGCGTCGGCCAGCAGGGTTTCGACGTGGATCGGAAGCTCGTTGGGCACTCGGTAACCGTCGAGTTCGGCTGCGGCGCCGGCGCTGCCGTCGAAGTGGATCAGCCGAATATCCTCCGGCCGGGTGAACGCCACCCCGGTATCGGCGTCACTGCGGCAGCGGATCAGCAGGTGCTCGTCGTCGACGCGCAGGCTGAGATGGCCGAGGATGCCGTCGACCAAGCCGCGCGCCGCGGCCACCCGGCAGGCCTGCGCCACCAACGCGCGTTGCTCGTCGAGACTCACGATGCCCCCAGACCCGATCCACCGTCCGGGTGGATGGTGTCGCCGGTGATGCCGCGGGAGCGGTCGGAGGCCAAGAACACGAAACTCCACGCGTGGTCGTGGCCGGAGAGTGCGACGTTCAGCGGTGTGCGCGCCGCTAAGTCGTCGGCCCGGCCAGGTGTGTCGTCGAGGCGGACATCCTGCAACCCGAGGCTGGTCGCCCCACGGAGATCGGTGTTCAGCGTGCCGCCCGGCGCCACACCGTTGACTCGGATGTCCGGCGCCAGTTCGTGGGCGAGCGTGCTGACCAGTCCACGCACCGCGAATTTCGACGACACGTAGAGCACGCCACCACGGCCGGGATAGAACGACGATGCGGATTCGGCCAGCACGATCGACGACCCGGCGCCGGCTTTCAGCGCCGGCACGGCGGCCTTGACCGATTGCAGGTGGCTGAGCACGTTGGCCCGGAAGATCTCGTCGAATGCGGCGGGCAGGTCATCGGCGTCGAAGTCCAGGATTCCCCGGTAGAAGTCGAAAATTCCCACACAGTTGACCAGGGTGTCGAGTCCGCCGAACGCGTCGACCGCGGCGGCGACCGCGCGTTCGTTGGCGGCACGCTCGATCGCGTCGCCTTCGACGACCGGCACCTCCGGGCACTCCTGGCGGAGAGCCTCGCACTTGCCGTGATCGCGTTCCAGCACAGCAGCTTTGGCGCCTTCGGCACGGAAAGCGTCGACGACGGCTCGTCCGATGCCCGATCCGGCGCCGACGATTAGGGCACGCTTGCCGTCCAGCCAGCCCGTCATGGTGTCGGCCCCTCGTCCGGAAGCAGCGGGCCATGCGTCGTGCCGACCATTGCCTCCAGTGTGCGGGTGTTCTGCCGTGTCAGGGCTTCCAGCTCGAGTGCATCCAGGCTGATCGACTGCCCGGATTTGGGTGCGGTGACCAACAGCCGTGATCCGTTGCGGGTATCCACGCGACGCACCTGCACTTCGGTGAATTCATTTGCGATGGTGAGGGGTTCATCGGTCATAGGAACACCGCCAGATTCTGCATCCGCAACACCGACTCGTCGACCATGATGGTGCGCCGCGCCAGTTTCCAGCGCTCGCCGTCCCGGCGCAGTACGTCCGTGCGGCCGCAGGACACCAGCGCCGCTTCGTTGGCATCACCGCGGCTGCGGAACAGCAGCTCAGCGGATTCGACGACCACATGATCATCATCCTCGCAGGCGAACGTGCGAACGTTGGTGATGTAGTGCCGTAGCCGTGACGGCGGATCTTCGGTCCATGCGTGCTCGGTACGGAACCGGGCCACCCGTCGGCTCAGCGAGTATTTGTCCTCGTCGAAGTGCGCCATGCCGGGCGAGGTGTCGAACCCGGCCCCCAGCGCGGTGGTTACCCGCACCGGCATCAGGTAGACAATGTCGTCGGCCAAGGTGGCCAGCCACGCCTCGTACTGCTGTGCGTCGAGCAGGTAGGCTTCGTCAACCAGGAACTGGTGGGCCTGCAGGTGCCGAAGATCGTTGAACGGCAGGGGATGTCGGGCGGTCATACCGTCTCCAGGTGATCGGCCCACAGTTGCAGTAATGCGCGCTGGTTGTTCTCGTTGTAGCCGACTTGGGCGCGGCCCGGCCCGTGGAACGCAGTTGCGGGCAGCGTGTCGACGACGGGACGGTCATCGGAGAACAGGCCCATCCGGCTGTTCAGCAGCAACCGCCGCGCCATCGTGCCGCCTGCAGTGGTGGTCAGCGACACCCAGTTCTCGACGTCGTCCTGTTCGAACATGCCCGACGACCCGAAGCACATCAGGTAGGCCTTGTAGGAATTCTTCTTGTACTCCGGCGGCGCCGCAGAGTCCACCGCGAACCATGAGTACACCTCGGTTTGGTTCGCGCTGATCGGCTGCCAGAGCCGAATCGAGATGAACGGCAAGACCGCTTCGCCGTCTGCGACTTTGGGCCAGTTGTGTACGAAACTCAGGTTGGGGAAACACGAAGCGGCCGAGATCATGAATCCGTCCTCGCCGACGACCTGTTGGTGGCGTTGTGACCAAACGTCTTTGATCCGGCCGATCATCTCATCGGGGTATCCGACGTAGCGCATGCGTTCGTCGAAAGCGCCCGGCGGGAGTTTATAAGTGGTTCCACCGCCCCGGCCGGCCCAATAGGTGGCGCCATCCTTGCGTTTTTGAGCCTTGGGTTCGCGGAACAGTCCGATTTCGACGATCGAGGCATGGGTCTGCGGGGTGTGGTACATGTCGCCGGCGAAATTCTCCGCTCCGATCTTCCAATTCGCGTTGATCCGCCAGCGTTGCGGGCCACGCACTTCCAGGCCGTGGCGGCTCTGTTTGGTGTAGAAGTCCAAGTAGAACCGGAAGTCACCGAGGAAGTCCTCCAGCGGCTCGGCGTTGGGATCCAGGCTGATGAAGATCAACCCGTTGTAGCTCGCCAGATTCGGTGCAGGTAACAGGGTTTGAGCGGTCTTGGCGAATCCGTCGTCGCCGCCGTAGGCCTCGCGGTGGAACGGAAGACCGGTGAGCCGGCCGTCGTTGCGGTAGACCCAACCGTGGTACGGGCAACGGAAATTCGAGGCATTGCCCATCTCGGCGCGGCACACCTGCATCCCGCGGTGTAAGCACATATTAAACAGGGCCCGCACATCGCCGTCCGATCCACGGGCGATGATGAATGAGTCACCCAGCACCCGACGAACCACGTAGTCGCCGTCGTGGGGGATCTCCGACTCGTGGCCGACGAACAGCCAGGCGCGGCTGAATATTCGGTCCTTCTCCAAAGCGAAGATGTCGTCGTCGTTGTAGATGTAGGCGGGGATCATCCCGCGCCGAACGTTGTCGAAGACGTGGCTGTAGTCGGTCACCGGCCTACTCCCGTCGATGATCTGCTATGCAGAGAGCACTTCCGCTATTTAGAGAATGCCCGAACCGTCGGGGACGGTCAACGGAGCGCCAGCTGTGCGCTGGGTACGTGAACAATCTCACATGAATCCGAATATGCGGTTATGAAAATCGTGCAAGCTGGGCATATCGGGCTATAGTCCGTGACGGAACGAGGATAGAAACCGTAAATGAGGAGAGGCTGAGGTCATGGTTCAGCGGTCGAAGTTGGGCACCCGAACGCTGTCCTTCATCGGACGGCAGGACTGGCTGGATCGCCCCAGTTACCGGTTTGAGCACATGCTCGGCTTTGTCTACAACGCGCTGGGCGGCGCCCGGGACCGCGTTTCCAACGCACTGAACGGCGCGTGGCTCGGGCATCCGGTTCATCCGCCATTGGCGTCGCTGACCAGTGGAGCGCTCGGGACGACGGTCGCGCTGGATGCGCTGAGCGTGCTACCGGGCCGACCGGCTTCCGAACTGGTCGACGCATCGCGGTTTGCGCGACGCGCGTTGGGTCTGGGGATTCTGGCGAACATCGCCTCCGCGGTCACCGGCGTCACCGACTGGCAGCACACCCACGAGGAAGACCGCCGCGTCGGAGTCGTGCACGGTCTGCTGAACGTCGTCGCGACTGGGCTGTACGTGAAGTCGTGGTCGGATCGCCGACGTGGCCGCCACCTGCGCGGAATTGCCATCAGTGCAGTGGGTTACGGCATCACCGTGGGCAGCAGCTACCTGGGCGGCGCCTTGGTGTTCGAGTCCGGAATCGGCATCGATCAATCCGGCCAGCGGTTGCGCACCCGCGACTGGACGCCCGTGCTGCCGGCGACGTCGCTGCAGAACGGCAAGCCGCAGCGAGTCGAGATCGACGGGGTGGGGTTGGTCGTGTGCAAGACCGGCGACGGCGAGGTATCCGCCTTCGGCGAGTTCTGTCCGCACCTCGCGGCACCGATGGCTGACGGATGGGTCGATCGCGGACGAATCGTATGTCCCTGGCACGGTTCGCGATTCGACGTCGACTCGGGGGAGGTGCTGCGCGGCCCGGCGGCGGCGCCGCTGCCCCGCTATCAGGCGCGGATCAGCGACGGAATGATCGAGTTGCGCGGCGACGCACAACATCCGCTCGAGGCGGGAAGGGGAGTGGCCAAATGAACGCCTACACAGTGCTGCAGGACCACCACAAGGTACTCAAAGGCCTGGGGGCCAAGGTCAGTGCGGCGCCGGCAGGGACCGCGGAACGGCAGGCCATCCTCGACGAGATGCTGGTGGAATTGGATATTCACTTTCGCATCGAGGACGACATCTACTATCCGGCCCTGGCGGCGGCCAGCAGGTTGATCGCGATCGCGCACGCCGAGCACCGCCAGGTCACCGACCAGCTCGCGGTGCTGCTGCGCACGCCGCCGACTGCGCCCACCTACGAACTCGAATGGGAAACGTTCAAAACGGTCCTGGAGGCGCACGCCGACGAAGAGGAACGTGACATGATCCCGGTTCCCGCATCGGTGCACATCACCGACGAAGAACTCGAGGCGCTGGGGCGCGAGATGGCGGCGCGCATCGAGCAGCTACGTGGCTCCACTCTGGAAAAATTGCGGGTGAAGGGCAAAGCGGCGCTGCTTCGCGCGATGTAGTCCCGCAGAGGACAGCCGGGCATTGCTAGTAGCGTCAGCGCTATGTGGGCGGCACCGGAGCACCTCGCGTCCCAAAGCGACATCACGGCCGAGATCGCCGGCGTGGCAACCGGCAGTGCTGACGGACCGCAGCCGCAGCTGAACTACCCGCCGTACCGCAGCAGCGCCCTGCGCCATCCGCAATCGCCGTTCGTCCGCGTCGATCCGGAGGGCGTCGAGCGCGCGGCGCCGTGTTTCGGCTACCAGGACGTCGACCCCGGCGATGCCGACCTCACCGCCGGTGGTGCCGGCGAGCCGATCGGCGAGCGCATCATCGTGACGGGGCGGCTGCTCGACACCGCGGGCCGACCGCTGGCCGGACAACTCATCGAGATCTGGCAGGCCAACGCCAGTGGCCGTTACAACCACGATCGTGACCAACACCCGGCGCCGATCGACCCGAACTTCATCGGGGTGGGCCGCTGTCTGACGCAGTCCGACGGCACGTACCGCTTCCTGACCATCAAGCCGGGCCCGTACCCCTGGCGAAATCACCACAACGCTTGGCGACCGGCGCACATTCACTTCTCGGTTTTCGGCACGGCTTTCACCCAGCGCCTGGTCACTCAGATGTATTTCCCCGGGGACCCGTTGTTCGGGTTGGACCCCATCTTCCAGTCCGTCCTCGACCCCGCCGCCCGACAACGTCTGATCGCCGCCTACGACCACGAGCTCACCCAACCCGAATACGCCACCGGTTACCGCTGGGACATCGTGCTGGAGCAAAGCGAACATGAGTGAATTAGCCTGCACGGCAGGGCAAACAGTCGGGCCGTTCTTTCACTGCGCGTTGCCGTATGTCGGCGACAACCGATTGGCCGGCGATGCCGACGCCATCCAGTTGCACGGCGTGGTGTTTGACGGCGCCGGTGTCGGCATCCCCGACGCGCTGGTCGAACTGTGGCAGCCGGCCCCGGACGGCAGCATCGTCTCGCAGCCCGGTTCGCTGCGTCGCGACGGCGCGACATTCACCGGCTGGGGACGATGCGCGACTGACGAGGCCGGACGCTACACCTTCACAACGCTGACACCCGGATCGGTAACCGCCGGACGTGCTGCGTTCTTCGCGATCACCGTCTTCGCACGCGGGTTGTTGAATCGGTTGTTCACCCGGGCCTATTTGCCGCACGGTGATCTGGCCGCCGAGCCGCTGCTGTCAGTGGTCGACACCGCGCGACGAAACACCCTGTTGTGCTCCGTGGAGCCGAGCGGATACCGTTTCGACATCCACCTGCAAGGCGAGCACGAAACGATTTTCCTGGCCTACCACAGCGATAACGGATGACGAACCTGCTGTGGCCGGGTGATCACCGCGCCGGTGCCCTGATGACCGACGAGGCGTTGCTTGCGGCGATGCTCGCGGTGGAATCGGCCTGGCTGAACGCACTGGCCGCTGCCGGTCTGGCTCCGGTCGAGGCAGCCGACGCCGATCTGGGCCAATTGGTGGGCTCGCAGGACTGCGAGTTGCTCGCGGTGACCGCCGAAGACGGCGGCAACCCGGTGATCGGGTTGGTCGCACTGCTGCGTGAGCGCGCCGCTCCGGCCACCAGCGCCTGGATCCACCGCGGCCTCACCAGCCAGGACGTCCTGGACACTGCCCTGATGCTGGCCGCCCGTGATGTCGCCGACACCCTGAAAAGCCAATTCTGCGAGCAGATTTCGGCACTGTCCGCTCTTGCGGAGAAGTATCGGGCCACACCGATGGTGGCCCGCACATTAACCCAGCACGCCGTGCCAACGACATTCGGTGCCAAGGTGGCCGGGTGGCTGGGCGGCGTGGTCGAGGCGTATCGGGGCCTCGGCGCATTGACCTGGCCGGCCCAGATCGGCGGTGCCGGCGGGACCCTGGCGGCGACGACCGAGCTGGCCACCTTGGCCGGCAGCGCAGGCGGCCCCGCGCAGGTCTCGATCCAGTTGGCGCAAAACACCGCAGCGGCATTGGGATTGGCGGCCCGAATGCCGTGGCATACCACCCGGGCGCCGGTCACCGCGTTCGCCGACGCCCTGGTGGGATGCACTGACGCGTGGGGCCACATCGCCTCGGATATCGTCACGCTGGCCCGTCCCGAGATCGCCGAGTTGTGCGAGCCTACCGTCGGCGATCGCGGCGGATCGTCGACCATGCCGGGCAAGCGCAATCCCGTGCTGTCCATCTTGCTCCGGCGCACTGCGATATCGGCGCCACCATTGGCCGCGACCCTGCACATCGCCGCCGCCCTCGCCCACGACGAGCGCCCGGACGGGGCGTGGCATGCCGAATGGGACACGGTGCGGACGTTGGCCCGCCGCACCGTCGTCGCCGCCGCCCAGTGCAGCGAATTGCTCGCCGGGTTGGAAGTCCACCCAGACCGCATGGCCGACAACCTCGACGGCGCCGACGTATCCGGTGAACAACGAGCGATCGCAGATCTGGTCGAAAGCACCCCGTCGCCAACCTATTTCGGTACAGTAGATTTCTTGATCAACGACAGCCTGGACCGTGCGCAACGGCTTCGCGAGGAACGACGTTGAGTACGCCCGCCATCCGCGGATGCCATTTGGGCGGCTCACCCGACCTGCCGCCGCTGGTCGTCGGCCCGTCGCTGGGCACATCCGTGGCCGCGTTGTGGTCGGCCGCAGCCCGGCGTCTGACGGACAGCTATCAGGTCATCGGCTGGGATCTACCCGGCCACGGCGCCAGCCCGCCGCCGCGGGACGCCTTCACGATCAGCGAGTTGGCCTCAGCCGTCGGCAAGCTGGTGGATCACACGGTGGGTAAGCGACCGGTCACCTATGCCGGTGTCTCGGTCGCCGGCGTCGTCGGACTGCAGTTGCTGCTCGCGCGCCCCGAACGCATTATGTCGGCTGCGCTGATCTGCACAGCGGCAAAAATCGGCGACCCGGACGACTGGCACTCCCGAGCCCAGGTCGTCCGTAGCGGCGGAACCGGCGAAGTGGTGTCCGGATCTGTCCGGCGGTGGTTCGCTCCAGGCTTTTTCGAGCGTGACCCGGGCTCGGCGCGGGCGCTGCTGGACGCGTTGCGGGAAGTGGACGACGACGGCTACGCGCGAACCTGTGAGGCGCTGGCCGAATTCGATGCCCGCGGTCGACTCGGTGAAATCGACACACCGATTGTCGCGGTCGCCGGGGCCGACGACATCGCCACTCCGCCCGATTCGGTGCGCTTCATCGCCGCCAATGTCAGCCGTGGCCGGTTCGTCCAGGTGCCCAACGCCGCGCACCTGGCTCCCGCCGAGCAACCCGGACGTATTGCCAAAGTTCTTTCTGCGCTGAGGAAGTGGAGATAGATGGCCGGGGCCAGTGACCGCTCCGCAGACGGGATGGCGGTGCGGCGTGAAGTGCTCGGCGAGCGCTACGTCGAACGCGCCGACTCGCAGATCACCGACTTCACCCGCGAGTTTCAGGCTTTCATCACCGAATTCGCCTGGGGCGCGATCTGGACGCGACCGGGCCTGGACCGGCGCAGCCGTTCACTGATCGCGCTGACCGCCCTGATCGCCCGTGGGCGCGACGAGGAACTGGCGGCGCATATCCGGGCGGCGCTGCGCAACGGGTTGACCCGCGATGAGATCAAAGAAGTGCTGCTGCAGACCGCCGTCTATTGCAGCGTGCCAGATGCCAACAGCGCTTTCCGGATCGCCCAGCGCGTGTTCGACGAAATCGACGCTCAGTGACGCAGATTCAGCCGGTTGCCGGTTTGTGAGCAATGATCGCCACGGCGATCAGCTGCTCACGGTACTTGCGGAAAGTGCGACGCATGATCAGTACGCGCCGTCGCGCATCGTGGTGGGTGAGCAGGTTTTTGGCGAACCGCAGCGCTCCCCACAGCCCTTCGTCGGCAACCAGCCGCCGCGGCTGTAACAGCGCCATCGGCGCCGTTGCCACTTCGTCAACGACCAGGCCCGCCTCGGCGAGGAGCTGGGTCCATTCAGCCACGGTGAGCGGGCGGGCGTTGACTTTGATGGCGCGGGCAAGAGACTGCCGGACATCGGTTTTGATGTCCTCGGCGATGCTGTCCGGTGTCAGCGCCAGTTCGTGGATCGCGTACCGTCCGCCCGGTCGCAGGACCCGCGCCGCCTCGCCGACGATCGCCTGCTTGGCGGTGTCGCCCTGCATGGTCAGCATCGCCTCGCCGATCACCACGTCGGTGGCGGCGTCGGGCAGGCCGGTCCGGGCGGCGTCGGCGACCCGGACATCGCCGTGGTCCGCAACGAGGTTGCGCACCGCCCGAGCGGCGTCGGGGTCTTGCTCGGCGCCGAGATACGAGCGCGGGTGGCGGGCCAGGATCTCGGTCGCGGTGCGGCCCATTCCGGGGGCCAGTTCGAGCACGTCGACACCGGCCACATCGGCGCGGGCCAACAGGGTGCGGGTCAATCCGATCCCGCCCGGGCGCAAAACCCGCTTGCCCAGCCGGGCCAGCAGCCAGTGCCCGTGTATCGCATCATCGGTGCGGTCCGCCGACGGCAGCGTGTCGTAGTCGGTCATCAGCCTGCCTGCCGCACAGTCGGTGTGAGCGGCAGAATTTCCCGCTTTTGGTGCACGGTCAGATAGCGTAATCCGTCCGGACCCGCGCTGAACTGGCGTCGGGACCGCTTAGGCAGCCAGAGCAACGCGCCGGGCACCAAGTCGATCACGCCGTGTTCGGTGGTAAGCCGCCCGCTACCGGAGAGCACGTGGATCAAGACGTCGACGTCCGCGCCGGCGTGCGCGTCGATCCCGCCGTCGGGCGCCAGCGCGATCACGTTCGAATCCAGGTCGCGTTCGCGGGCCTCCAGCTTCCATACCGCCCCGGCCACGTCGGGCTCGGCCGCCAGGTCGGCGGTGTTGGCCAGAACGCGGGGGAGCGGAGTCGTGGCGCGCTTGGTGATTCGGATCCGCCAGACCTTCGGGCCCTTCTCGACGTATTCCCAGCCATAGCTGCCGGCGTGGTCGGCCTCGAACTCGTCGTGCAGATGCTTGGGGTCATGGTTGTTGACCAGCACAAACGATTCGTCGACGGCCAGTGCGCCGTAGGTGGCGAAGATCGTCGGGTGCTTCTGGGGCTTGGGCAACTCTCGGACGTCAAGTTCGTTCTCTGCCACGGGGTTTCGTCCTCCCAGAGTTTGTACAACGCAACTTGTGTAAACACTACCGCATCACCTGCGCGATAGGGAAGCCTCGCCTACCTTTAGATCGTCTGGTGGCGGCCGAAGAACTCGTGGTCTTCGTTGTAACCGCCATAACCGCTACCGACCTCGGAGTAGTGCGCAACGAACTCGATGCCCTTGAGCCACTTCACCTGCCTGAACCCGTGCTGTAGCTCGTTACGCAGCCGCAGTGGCGCGCCGTGGCCGTAGCTCACTGCTTCCCCGTTCATGTCGTAGGCCAGCATGGTCAGATGGTTGCTCATCTGCTCGATCGGGTGCGCGACGTAGTAGATGCCGCCGTCGGCGCCGGCGCCCAGTGAGTAGAACACCGCCCATTTTGCCTCCGGCAGCGGCTTGACGATGTCAATGATCGTCTGCATCGATACACCGCCCCATTTCGCGACGCCTGACCAACCCTGGATGCAGAAATGCTGGGTGATCTGCTCGTGGTAGGGGAGATCATGCAGGTCGGCCAGGGAGAAGTCGGTGGGGTTCGCGACAAGACCGTGGACCCGCAGCCGCCAATCCACGAAGTTGTTGTGCTCCAGCTCCTTGTACTCCACGGTTTCCGGGTAGGTGCCGTTGTGCCAGAAGTAGGGCGAGATGTCTTGCTCGGTGAACGCGCCCGGCCTCGGGTTGACGTATTCGAACAGCCGCTGCAACGGCCCGATCAGCGCGTAGCCGACTCGTTGCACCACGCGGGGGTGGCGATATGTGAACGGGGTGGCAGCTCCCCAGGCGACCGCCACCACCACCATCGCCGCGGCAAAGGCGCCGAACCCGATCCAGCGGTCGTCGTCGCGGGCGGCGAACATGTGGTTGAGGTTGCGCAACGCCTCGGTGGTGAAGACCAACGTCACGTGCACCACGATGAAGAACACGAAATACGCCATGACCAGGAAGTGCAGCGAGCGCGCGACCTGAATGTTCAACCGTTTGCTGATCACGGTGAGCCGCATGGACAGCGCCGGCGACATGCCGAGCCCGGTGATGACCGCCAACGGCGCGGCGATGAAGACGGTGGTGAAGTAAGCCAGCAGCTGCAACGCGTTGTAGGCCAGCCACGTGTTGTCGGCCGGCCAGTTCAGTGACAGGTACTGGATGGCCACCGACACCGCGTTGGGGAAGACGTCCCAACTG
Source organism: Mycobacterium sp. NGS62 (assembly GCF_059812285.1). Lineage (NCBI taxonomy): Bacteria > Bacillati > Actinomycetota > Actinomycetes > Mycobacteriales > Mycobacteriaceae > Mycobacterium > Mycobacterium sp. NGS62. The sequence continues at coordinate 824,127 of NZ_JCALCK010000002.1, forward strand.
GTGGGCACAATGCGACGCCACTGCCCGGTCGCGAACAACAGCAGGTAGAACACCGCGCCGTTGAGCAGCCATACGACGTCGGACCCGAGGTGCCACCACCGGGCCAGGCCGATGGAGTGCCGAATCCCCGGCAACCCGAGTTGATCGGGCAGCGCGACCGAATCATCCTTGGCTGTCCACATCGGGTCGTCCGGCACCGGCTTCGCCAGCCGCAACCACTCGTCGTTGCCGGGTGTGGCGTTGCGGCTGAAGTAAAGCCGCGGGTGATCGACGAGGATCTGGATGCCCGAGCGGATGATGAACGTCATCAAGAACAGGTTGAAAAAATGCGTCCACCCCACCCAGCCGGGAATGCCGGCGGGCGCCCCGGACGGTCCGGGTACGCCGGGATAGCGCTGGATGAAAGCCTGCACTGCTGAAATATTGTGCAGCCCTTTGCCGATCGCGACCGCTGCGACGAGTATGCCGAACCCGATCGGGATCAGCCACAGCGTGTTGAACCACATCTCGCGTCCTATTCGCAGCCGCGGAGCGATGGCCCGCTTGTCTGCTAATCCGCCTGCCCAGCTTTCCCGATCGACGATGTCGTGCGCCAATCGCAGCTCGGTGCGGTAACTGATAGCGGGCGGATCGACGTCAGCGCCACTCGCTCGCGGCTCCCGGACGCCGAGTTCATTGTCGGCCATGGGGTCTCGCACCTCGCTCTAGTTTCTACAAGGCAAATTGTGTAAACTCTAGCCCATGACGTACGTGATCGGGAAACCATGCGTTGATGTGATGGACCGGAGCTGTGTGGAGGAGTGCCCGGTTGACTGCATTTACGAGGGCGGGCGTGCTCTCTACATTCACCCGGACGAATGCGTGGATTGTGGTGCCTGCGAGCCGGTTTGTCCGGTCGAGGCGATCTACTACGAGGACGATCTGCCCGAGGACCTGCAGCCCTACCTGGCCGACAATGACGCGTTCTTCTCGGAAACCTTGCCGGGCCGCGACGAGCCGCTGGGCTCGCCGGGCGGCGCGGCCAAGATCGGCCCGCTCGGCGTGGACACTCCCTTGGTGGCTAGTCTGCCGAAGGCGGACGAAACTCAGGAAGAATGAGCGACATCGTCAGGTCACCAACCGAACACGCCGGTCGCCGGCGCGACGTCCTTCGGGTATTGAAGGCGGCGACGGCGCCGATGAGCATCGCCGCGGTCGCCGACGAGTTGCACGTGCATCCCAATACCGTCCGTTTCCATCTCGACACACTGGTCAGTGAGGGACAGGTGGAGCAGGTGGCGCCCGATCGTAAAGGGCCGGGCCGGCCGCCGTTGCTGTTCCGGGCCACCCGCCAGATGGACCGCGGTGGCCCGCGGCGTTACCGGTTGCTGGCCGAGATCTTGGCGATGGGCTTTGCCGCAGAACGAGATCCGGGCGCCAAGGCGCTGGCCGCCGGCCGGGCGTGGGGCAAGCAGTTGGAACCGCCGCCCGAGAGCGGCAAACGGTCCGCAACTCTCGGCACCGAGGAATCGATCGAGCACTTGGTCGACGTGCTCGACGACCTCGGGTTTGCGCCGGAGCGCCGCGGCAAAAAGGAGGTCGGTCTGCGGCACTGTCCATTCCTGGAACTGGCCGAAGCCCGGACCGCCGTTGTCTGCCCGATTCACTTGGGGCTCATGCAAGGAGCATTGGAAACCTGGCAGGCGCCGGTCGCGGTCGATCGGCTGGACGCCTTCGCCGAACCGGACCTGTGCATGACGCACCTCACTCTGGGCTCTCGCAGATGACCGCTGGAGCGGCCGTCGCCGTCGCCGTCATCTTCCTCTGGCTGGGCATGGTGTTGGCGATCTCGTTCCTCGAAGCGCCGCTGAAGTTCCGCGCACCCAACGTCACCACTCAGATCGGGCTCGGCATCGGCCGGCTGGTCTTCCGCGCGCTCAACAGCGTGGAGGTCGTTTTCGCCGTGGTGATCCTGGTGGCCGCCGTGGCCAGCCCGCCCCGGACCGCTGTCACGGTGGCGTTCGTCGTCGCGTTTGCCATGCTGGGCCTGCAATTGGGCGCGGTGCGACCGCGGTTGAACCGCCGGTCCGACAAGGTGCTCGCCGGTCTGAACGCGCCGCGCTCACGCGCCCATTACGGGTATGTCGGCCTCGAACTGATCAAGGTGGTTGCATTGGCCGTAGCCGGGGTTCTTCTACTATCCAGCTGAAGGCCCACCTCCGACTCGAAGGAAATCATCGATGGACTCCGTCTCACTGACCAGCCTGGCCGCCGAACAACTCGCCAAGGCGCGAGAGGCGCATAGCGGTCGGGCCGCGCACACCATCCACGGCGGTCATGCGCTCGAATTGCGCCAGACCGTACTGGCGCTGCTGAGCGGTCAGGAGCTGGCGGAACACGACAGCCCGGGGGAGGCGACGCTGCAGGTCCTGCAGGGCCACGTGCGGCTCACCGCCGGTGACGAAGCCTGGGAGGGCAAAACCGGTGACCACGTCACGATCCCGCCGCGCCGGCACGCGCTGGAATCACTCGAGGATTCGGTGATCATCCTGACCGTGGTGAAGAACATTCCTTCGGCGTAGCCGACGCTGTGCTGTCGACACCATGGTCCCGCCGCATGGGGTTGCGAGTGCCGATCGTCAACGCACCGATGGGCGGAGTCGCCGGCGGACGGCTCGCGGCCGCCGTGACGGCGGCGGGCGGGCTGGGCATGGTTGGTATGGGCAGCGCCGGGTCGACCTCGGCACTGGCCGCCGAGTTGCAGCACGTGCGCGGGATGGTCGGAATTGGCTTGGTGGACTGGGTGATTCGCAAGGAGCCGGGCCTGCTCGATGCGGCGCTGGCCGCGCAGCCGGTCCTGCTGTCGGTCAGTTTCGGGACCGACTGGTCTTGGGTCCGTCGCGCCCATGATGCCGAAATCGCCACCGCCACCCAGGTTTACGACGGCGGCGAGGCCCGGCGCGCCCAGGATGCCGGCATCGACGTTCTGGTCGCCCGGGGTGCAGAGGGCGGTGGTCACGGCGATGCGAGGGTCGCGATGCTGCCGCTGCTGGATGCCGTGCTGGACGCGGTGTCACTGCCGGTGCTGGCCGCGGGTGGCATCGCCTCGCCGCGCAGCCTCGCCGCGGTGCTGGCCGCCGGTGCCGGCGGGGCGTGGTTGGGCACCTGCTTGTCGGCTTCCTCGGAGGCGCTGACCAGCGACGCCGCCCGCCGGATGCTGATTGCTGCCGGCGAGACGGACACCACCGCGACTCGGGTGTTCGACGTCGGTCGTGATCGCCCGTGGCCCAAGCGGTTTCCGTCGCGGGTGCTGCGCAACGACTTCGTCGCCCGCTGGGGCGGCCGCGAAGACGCGCTGGCCGGCGATTCCGGTGCGCAGGCCGAACTCGCCGAGGCGATCGCCGCCGAGGATTATCGGGTGGCTCCGGTCGACGCGGGACAAGGGGTGGGAATGGTGACCGGCGTGACGCCGGTGGCCGACGTGATCGACCGGCTCTGCTCGGGCGCCGAAGGTTTGCTTGGCCGCTGGGGTTAGTCGCTTGTCAGCACCACACAGCACCGCTCCGGTTGCGGCTGCAACCGCGCCCGAGGGCAGTGCGGGGTGAGCGCATCGGTCACACCGGTGATCAGTGCATGGTTCATGCCGCAGGCCAGTTCGGTCTGCTCTTGAGCCAGCGCGTGAAACGGGCAGTTGGCCAGATAGACCTCGCCGTCGGCGCGCCGCGGCTCGTAGCCGTAGTCGGCCAGCACGGTCGTCGCCAGTTCGAGCGCTGCCTGCGCGTCGGGCGGCTGCCGGTCATCGCGGACCGCGGCATCGGCGATGGCGCGGCCGTAGTCGTGCGCGACCTGCTGCAGCACCTCGACGACGGGCATGCCGGTCTGCGCGGACCGCGCGATGGCCTCGGCCATCAGCCGGCCGGCGAGCTCGTACTCCCGCTGCGGCAGGCTGACCGCGATGTCGCGGTTGGCCCGTTGGTACAGCTTGGACGTCCGGCCTGCCCCGGGGCCGGACCGCCCGGTCAACCGGGCATAGCCGGATTCCAGCAAACCCTCGGCCTCCAGTCGGTCGAGGTGGAACTTCGCCTGGTGGCGCGCAATACCGACCGCGTCGGCTGCTTGATCCCGGCTGACCGGCTCCGGCTGCGAGCAGACGAACCGGTAGAGCTCGTGTCGCACCGGATCGGCGAGCGCGCCGATGCCGGCCGCGTCGCGCTGCAAGTCTCCCATATCTCCACTTCTAACGGATTAAACCCTTGACGTTAGAGTACGCCTTGTTCTAACGTTCAAATTAGGATCTTTTAGAGTAAGGAGCGAGACATGACTACTACCCACGCGCCGGCCCCAACGGCCACCCTCGCCGAGCGGTTGAAGGATCCGACGTACTCCGCGTACTTCGCGTTGCGCGTCGTCTTCACCGTCGCGCCAATCCTGTTCGGGCTGGACAAGTTCTTCAACCTCCTGACCCATCCCTATCACTGGGGCGAGTTGTATCTGGCCAACTGGATCAACGACATCGTTCCCGGAAACGCCGACCAGTGCATGTACGTCGTCGGCGTGATCGAGATCGTGGCCGGCATCCTGGTAGCGGTCGCGCCGCGCCTCGGGGCCTGGGTGGTGACGGCTTGGCTGGCCGGCATCATCGTCGACCTGCTGACGCTGTCCGGTCACTACGACGTCGCGCTGCGTGACTTCGGGTTGCTGGTCGGCGCCGTCGCGCTCGGCCGGCTGGCCCAGGGCTTCCACACTCCCCGGCAACCCTGACGCGGCCCGACCGGCTGCGAATCGGTGCGGCCCAGTGCATCACACCGCGCGCACGTAGCGCTTGGCGATGATGCGCTGGGCCAGCGTCACGACCGGTCCGCCGGCCCTGCTCCACCACGTCGCCGGCCGTGAGAATGCCGACACCTCCGCGAACACCGCAGCGGTCACCGGGTCATGGCGTACGACGAATCGTTCCTCACCGGACTCCGGGTGACCGGGCAGCGTGCCGTAGGCGAATCCCCTGACATCCGGTTCGTCGATGACGTAGATAACACGACACGGTGCCTGCAGGAAGGCGAGCTTGACCAGCAGCACGGCGCCGACCTCGACCACCTCGCTGCTGGCCGTCACCCGCAGTCCGGCGCCGCGCTGCATTCCCCAATGCATCACCGCGTCGGCGGCGTCGTCGAAACGCTTTTGGCCCGCACCGATCTGGGTGGCAAAGCCCATGTGGTGATAGCCCGGAGGCGGCGGGCCGGCGGTCGCGCCCACTTCGGGATAGGTCAGCGGTAAATCGGCCAGCATGCGCAAGTCCACCCGCTCAGCTTGCCACGACGTAACGGGCTATAGGCATTGGCGGCGTACGGTCGGCTTCATGACCGCACCAAGCTCTCAAACTCCTGCCCAAGCTTCCGGGACCTTCACTCTCGGCGGTGACCTCACAGTCAACCGGCTCGGATTCGGTGCCATGCGCATCACCGGCACGGGTGTCTGGGGCCCGCCGGCCGACCGCGGGGAAGCCGTGCGGGTATTACGCCGCGCCGTGGAACTCGGCGTCAACTTCATCGACACCGCCGACTCGTATGGCCCCTACGTGTCTGAGGAGATCATCTGCGAGGCGCTGCATCCCTACCGGGGGCTGGTCATCGCGACCAAGGCGGGGCTGCTGCGCACCGGCCCGGATGTGTGGGTGCCGTTGGGCAATCCGACCTATCTGCGCCAGGAGTGCGAGATGAGCCTGCGGCGTCTGGGTGTCGACACCATCGACCTCTTCCAACTGCATCGCGTCGACCGCAACTTCCCGTTGGCGGACCAGGTGGGTGAGCTGGTGAAGTTGCGCGAGGAAGGCAAGATTCGCCACATCGGCCTGTCGGAGGTGGACGTCGATCAACTGAGCGCCGCTCAGCAGATCACCCCGATCGTGTCGGTGCAGAACATGTACAACCTGACGGCCCGGGACGCCGAACCGTTGCTGGACGCGGCGACCGAGCGGGGCATCGGCTTCATCCCGTGGTTCCCGCTGGCCGCTGGACCGCTGGCCGCCCCCGACGGGCCGCTGCAACAGATGGCGGCCGAACACCACGCGACACCCGCACAGTTGTCGCTGGCCTGGCTGCTGAAACGCTCGCCGGTGATGTTGCCGATTCCGGGCACCTCCAGCGTGGCGCACCTCGAGGAAAACGTCGCCGCCGCCGAGATCACGCTGTCCGACGACGAGTTCGAGACGCTGGGGGCCGCGGGGGCGCAGCAGCAGGATTGACTCTGCGGCTACCGTGCAGAAGTGCGAGTGGACCGCGTGGTGAGCGCAGAGTGAACGCCAAGCACGCGGGCGGCGGATTCAATCCGCCCGACCCGACCACAAGCGGCGGGCCCGATTACGGCCGGTTCATCGACGCGGCGCGGACGCTGCAGGATCACGCGCGTGCCGTCGATGCGCCCGACGAGGTGATCAGCGAGGCGGCCGACCTGCTCGAGAAGGTGTCCGATCTGCTCAGCCCGTACGACACCGACGAGTGGCGCTCCCCGTCGGGCCGCCGGATGGACCTGCCGATGCGCGGCAACCTGCTGACGGTGCCGATGAAAATGACCAAAACTGGCGACGGCCGCATCCACGGCTGGGCCCGCTTCCGCCGGTTTCATCTGGGACGCAACGGTGCCGTGCACGGCGGCGCGATTGCGCAGCTGTTCGATTCGGTGCTGGGCCTGACGTCTGCGGTGCTCACCGGCGGGCCCTACCAGCGCACCGCGTATTTGCACCTAAACTACCGTCGCATTGTGCCGATCGAAAAAGAGCTACAGGTCGATGCGGGGATCGAACGCACCGGCGGCCGGAAAATCTTCGTCGAGGGACGCCTGCTCGACGGCGAGACCGTTCTGGCCGACGCCGAGGCCCTCTTCGTTCGGTTACGGCCGGGACAACCGTGACACCGTCGGGACGGCCAATCGCGCACCGCTGGTCCCGGTGGCGAGATCGGCTGCGCCGTTGGCCCGTCGTCGAGCTCGGCTACCGGACGGCCGTCGCGGTGATCGGTTTTACCGTTCTGACGATCGGCATCATTGCGATTCCGTACCCGGGGCCGGGGTGGGCCATCGTGTTCCTGGGCCTGGCCATTCTCGCCAGCGAATTCGCCTGGGCGCACCGAGTGCTGACATACGCCAGGAGCCGGTATGACGCGGTGATGGCGTGGTTCGCCCGCAGGAGCCGGTGGACACAGGCGCTGGGTGTCGCGTTTACCGCGGCGATCGTAGTGACGACGATGTGGCTGCTCGGCGTCGCCCATTGGTCGGCGGAATTGGTGGGTGTCGAGCAGTCGTGGCTGACGAGCCCGATCGCCCAGCATTCGTAGTTCCAGCCCGCGCGGTTCCTAGCGGCGTGGGGCGTCGAGCCGTTCCCGCGCCGCGGTGAACAGGGTCGCGCAGACGTCGGCCAGGTCGCCGGGACGTTGCTTGCTGCCGGTCATCAGCCAGTCGACGAGTAGATGGTTCACGCCGCCGACCAATGCGACGGCGGTCGAATGTTCCTTTTGCGTCAGGGGTTCGGTGCGGGAGGCGGCCCAAATGGTGGCGACGATATCGGCGAACTGCCGCAAGACGCCGTGGCGCCGCTGTTCCATCTCGGGCGAGACCCCGACCACCTCGGTCAGTACGACCCGGGCGCGTCTCGGGTCGTCGGTGAGGTAGCCGATGAACGCGTGCAGACCGGCCTGGGCTCTCGCGTCGACATCGGTGCCGGCGGACTCGACGGCCGCCAGGGTGGCTGCGCGCATCTGGTCGACGAGGTCGGAGTAGAGCTCGGCGAGGCAGCTTTCGCGGTCGCTGAACGACTCGTAGAAGTACCGTTCGGTCAGGCCGGCGACGCCGCAGATCTGTTTTACCGAGCTGCCCGCATATCCGCGGATGCCGAACACTTCCAGACCCGCCGCAAGGATGGCGGCACGCCGCTGACGTGTGCGTTCCTGGGGAGTCAGCCCGTGGTATTTGCGTCCTGCCGGCCGCGCAGCTAACTGCTTGCCTGCCATCTCTGTCCTTGTTTGTCGTCGGACTGCAGAGTAGAGTATCAATTCTGACATGTCTTCATGTCAGGATGGGGGCGTAACTGAGATGAACGCACCGATCACGGGCCAGGTGATCGCGGTGACCGGCGGCGCGCGGGGGATCGGGCGGGAAATCGCCCGCCAACTTGCCGCCGCCGGGGCGCGGGTGGCTATCGGCGATCGCGACGGCGAGATCGTGCGCAGCACCGCCGCGGCGCTACCCGGCACCGTGCAGGGATTCGATCTCGACGTCACCGACTCGGCGTCGTTTCGGGCCTTCCTCGCCGCCGTCGAGGCGTTGTGGGGACCGATCGACGTGCTGGTGAACAACGCCGGGGTGATGTGGGTGGGTCCATTCGACGAAGAACCCGAGTCGTGGACCCAACGCATGTTGGACGTCAACCTGGGCGGTGTCATCCGCGGTGTTCGGCTGGCGGCTCCTGCTATGCGAGCCCGGGGCCGCGGCCATATCGTCACGATCGCGTCGGCCGCCTCGCGGCTGTCCCCGCCGGGCGAATCGACGTATGCGGCCACCAAGCACGGAGTGCTCGGCTATCTCGTTGGCGTGCGAGAAGAACTGCGCAGCAGCGGGATAGAACTCTCGGTGATCATGCCGGGTGTCGTGGAGACCGAACTGGCCGCCGGCACCGCGACCGGCGCCGCGCGGCTCCTACAGCCGGCGGATGTCGCGCGGGCGGTGGTGCGGACCATCGAACGGCCGCGCTTCGAGGTGACCATCCCCGGATATGTGGGGCCGCTGACCCGGTTCGTCGCGGCGCTGCCGCAGCGCACCCGCGACCTTGTGCTACGGCGCATGGTCCCCGACCAAATTGCGGCGACACGCGGATCATCCGCGCGCGCCGGTGAATCCCAAGCTGATGGAGGAGACCAATGACAACGACCCAGCCCACCGCGATCGTGCGGCCGATACCGGAGTTCGACGGCGTGCACGACGTTTGGCCCCGGGGTGCTCGACTCGAGGCAGTGCGGGCCGCCGCGCAACGCTATCGGGAACGCTTCGCCTCCCAGGGGCAGGTCAAGGCGATCAAAAGTATCGACCTGGTGGCCGCTCCGTATCCGGCCCGGTTCGCGTTTCAGGGCTATTCGGTCAATCTCAACCCGTTCATTTCCATCATCAATCGGATGATGGTGATCCAGTTCGAGGGTTTCGACGGCAAGCTCAAAACCTTGGTCTGGGAGCCGACCGTTGCGGATGGATCCGCCGAAGCGCCGTTTTACAACAAGATCCGCAAATTCGGGAATGCTTTGCACGCCGGGCGATTCTTCGTCAAGTACTACAACGACCCCGACGAGGTGCTGCCGAATCTGGGTCTGACGAATGCAGACGTCGACTACGTCAGCTACGACCATCTGCATGTGCAGGACGTGCGGATGATCATGGGCAGCACCGAGCCGATCGAGGGGGAGGACAAGCCCCGAGACCCGGTCTTTCCCAACGCCAAGTTGCTGGTGCACCGCAAGGAACTCGGCACGTTCGAGGCGCTGCATCCCATGCAGTGGGCCTGGTACGTCGAAAACGGGATGGCCGGCGTACCGGCGGAGCGACTCGAAATCTTCGACGGCGACGTGGAACTGGGCGTCGGGGTGAGCCTGCTGTGGACACCCGGTCACACCGACGGGAACCATTCGCTGTGCGTCAACACTCCCGATGGTGTCTGGGTGTGCTCGGAAAACGGTATGGCGCCGGACAATTGGCAGCCTGAGCTGTCGAAGATCCCGGGCGTCAAGCAGCAGGCCGCGTTTTACGGTCGTGAGGTTGTGCTCAACGCCAACACGCTGGAGGACACCCTCGACCAGTACGACTCGATGGTCAAGGAGAAGACGATGGCCTCACCTTCGCCGCGCGACCCACGCTGGGTGCAGGTGATCCCGTCGTCGCAATGTGTGTCCTGGAAACGCCAATGGCCGCTGATCCCGACGTATTCGCACGTCCCGCTGAACTACGGCGAAGTCGTCAAACCCGGCCGAAGCGCCTCGTGACGACGACACGGCCCGTCGTATCGCCGATCATCAGTCACAGTTCGCCGAGCGCCACATCGGTGCTGCTCTACTGGCTGGCCCGGATCTTTCTCAAGCAGGTCTATCGGGTTTGGCCGCTGGGAGACCGCGGGATCCGCGCCTTGCGCATCATCGAAACCGCGTTCACCCGGCTGCCGTACCCCACGACGGTGTGCCACAGCCACACCCGGCTCGGGGGCGTCACAACGCACTCCTGCACCCCGCACCAACCCGCCACCGACGCCCTTGCCGGAGCGCACATCCTGTTCCTGCACGGCGGCGCGTTCCTCTTCTGCGGCCCGGCCACCCATCGTCGCCTGTGCAGTGGCCTGTCCGAAACAACCGGTGTGCCAGTACATTCCGTTAATTATCGGCAGCTTCCCGAGGTAGGGGTCGGCACCTCGGTATCCGACGCGTACGCCGCCTACCGGGCGCTGGCCCAAGAGGCGGCGCCCGGCAAGGTCATCGTCGCAGGCGACTCCGCCGGCGGCTTTCTGGCCGCCAAGATTTGTGAGCTCGCCGACACCGACGGCATTAGCCGCCCAGCCGCCTTCGTCGGCTACTCACCGCAACTCAGTCTCGACGCCGACCAACGCGACCCCGCTGCGCTCAAACACGACGCGTATCAGCCGCTGAGCGCGGTGCGCCGGGCCAAGGCGAAGTGGCTGCGCGGTGACATCGAGCTGCGCGGCTCGCGGACGCCGATCGACGCACCCATCGCCGCGTTTCCGCCGAGCTTCTTCACCGTCGCCGAACGTGAGTTATTGGAGCCCGACATCCTCGCGTTCACCCAGCGGCTGCACGAAGCCGGAACACCGGTCGAGACGCACCGTTGGCGCCGTCAAGTCCACGCCTTCCCCGTGCTCGGCCGGCTGCTGCCGGAAGGCCGCGAAGCCATCACCCTGACTGGCCAATTTCTGCGCGCAGCACTCGAATAGCGCCCTCGCATAGTCATCCCCGGAAGCCAGCAGTATCAGGGCTTGCGCCGGCGTGGCGGCGGTGTAGCCACCGGGAGCATGCCCTCTTCGTGGTCGAGCTCGCGTTCTAGCACGCGAAGGCTCCGGTCGGGCAGCATGCCGGCGTCGCGCCGGCGCACGAGTTCGTCGCGCTGGGCTTCGATGGCCGCGCGGCGTATCCCGACATTGGCCTCATAGGCGGGGGAGGCCGGGATCTCATCGGAATCCCAGGATTCCAGCAGATCGAGTCGACGTCGATAGCGCTCCAGCCGCGCGGACAACTGTTGGCGCACACCATCGATAACCCGTGGATCAACATCGTCGTGGTCCTGTTGGTCCAGCTCGTCCAGTCTGTCGAGGGCAGCCTGAACGGCAGCTGTTCGAGCCTGATTGCGCAGACGCACTTCGTCGACGGCATTGGCGTGCAGGCCCAGGGCTCGTACCACCGGAGCGAAGGTGATGCCCTGTCCGATCAGTGTCACCAGCACGATCACGAAGGCGCAGAACAGCAGCAGACTCCGGTCGGGAAACGGTGTGCCGCTGTCGGTGACGAATGGGAGCGCGAAAATCGCGGCGAGGCTCACCACGCCGCGGGTGCCGGCCCAGCTGAGCACGAAAACCTCGCGGCCGCTGAGTCGCTTAGCGTTGCGGGACCGAGGGGCATCGTCGCCGGAGACGTTGCCGAGCCGGGTATGCAGCGGTCGAGGAAGCGCCTGGGTGAGCAACAACCACAGCGGTCGGACCAACAGCACCACCGCGACCGTGATCGTCACTGCCGCAATGATCGTCGAGAGTTCGTAGCCCGTGAGGCCGTGGAGAATAGCCGGCAGTTGCTGACCGATCAGCAGGAAGACGACACCTTCGAGCAGGAAGTTGACCAGTCGCCAGACGGCGCGGGTCTGGAGTCGGCTCGCGCCAGATTCCGATCGTGGCGAGTGGTGGCCGACGATCAGCCCACACACCACAACCGCCAAAACGCCCGAGGCATGGACCTTCTCGGCTGCCAGATAGGTCAAAAACGGTGTCGCGAGCGAGATCGCGTTGGCTGTCAACACGTCGCGGGTCCAGCGCCTGATGAAACGTCGGCAGTACGCCAGCACCATGCCCACTACCAGACCACCCACGGCCGCCAGCACGAATTTTCCGGCTGCCGATGGCACTGAGAATCCGGCGCCGCGAGCGACTGCAATGGCGACCGAGAACGTGGTGAGCGCGGTGGCGTCGTTGAGCAGTCCTTCGCCCTCGATCAGTGTGACGATGTTGAGCGGTAGGCCGACCTTTCGTGCGACGGCGAGCGCGGCCACCGGATCTGTCGGCGCCACTGCGGCGCCCAGCGCCATGCCCACCGCGAGCGTCGCGCCGCCGATGAACAGGCTGAACGCCACACCGACGGCCGATGCGGTCACCAGCACCAGCACCACCGACAGGCTGATGACCGTGCGCAGGTTGTGACGTATCCCGACCAGCGACGATTCCAGCGCCGCGTTGTACAGCAGCGGCGGCAATATGCATGTCATCACGACATCGGGATCAAGGCTGAGGTTCGGCCCTGGCAGCAGCGCATACCCGATGCCGACCAAAGTGAGAAGCGCCGCGCCCGGCAGTCCGGTGCGTTCACTGATCCAACTCACCACCACGATGACGCCGACAGCGGCGAGCAGCAGTGCCAGGGCCGTCTGCACCACCACGGCCACATTCTGCCGGACATCGTCTGATCCGCCGTGATCGATGTCGTGACCTCGGGTCGGCAATCCGTTTGCGGTCCGCGATTCACGTCAACCCCAGATGTAAGTAGCTGTCGAGAACGCGTCAGGAGATTGCAATGGTTTATCCGTCTGGTCAATCCGGTCCGAGCCAGCAGGCCCGCGCCGAGCCGCCCGTCCGACGGGAGGTTATTGCATCCTTCGACAATTACTTCGCCGCGCAGCAACTGGTCGACCGGATGTCCGACGGCGGGTTTCCGGTGGAGCACGTCCGCATCGTCGGCGACGGTGTACGCACGGTTGAACACGTCACCGGCCGCCTGACCAACGCAAGGGCAGCGTGGGCCGGCGCCGGCGCCGGTGCGTGGTGGGGTCTGCTCATCGGGTTGCTTTTTGCGATCTTCACGGTCGGGCCGTATTGGATATGGGCGCTGCTCATCGCGGTGGCCATCGGTGCGTTCTGGGGTGCAGTCTTCGGATTCGTCGCACACTGGTCGACTCGAGGCCGGCGTGACTTCTCCAGCGTGCAAACGTTGGAAGCCCAGCGCTACGACATCTGCGTTACGGCCGACCACGCACCGGAAGCGGCCCGCTACGTCCACGCCGGGTAACGGTATGCCGGGGTGAACCCGAGCGAACGATTTTGCTGACAGCGGCGCCGCCGGGTCCGTTCGCTGCTCGACGGCTCCTGCTTGGCTGCTGACCGCCCCGATAGCATGGTCGTCGTTCCCCCGAGCCTTGGAGACCGCCGTCATGACCGCCCCTGCGCAGCCCGCCCTGATCCGGGTTCCTGCCGGCACGACCGCGGCCGCAGCGGTGCGGGACGCGGGGTTGCCGGTCCGCGGCGTGCCCGACGCCGTCGTGGTGGTGCGCGATGCCGACGGCAAACTGCGTGACCTGAGCTGGACACCGGACGTCGATTCCGAGGTCGTTCCGGTAGCGGCCGACACCGACGAGGGTCGCAGCGTCATCCGGCACTCGTGTGCCCACGTGTTGGCCCAAGCCGTCCAGGACATGTTCCCGGACGCCAAGTTGGGGATCGGGCCGCCGATCACCGACGGCTTCTACTACGACTTCGACGTGGCGCAACCGTTCACCCCGGAGGATCTGGAAGCGCTGGAAAAGCGGATGCGCCGCATCGTCAAAGACGGGCAGCTGTTCGCCCGGCGGGTCTACGAATCCAAGGACGAGGCGCGCGCCGAACTGGCCGGTGAACCCTACAAGCTCGAACTCGTCGACGACAAGTCTGGGGACCCGGCGGTGATGGAGGTCGGCGGCGACGAGCTCACCGCCTACGACAATCTCAATCCCCGTACCCGCGAACGTGTTTGGGGCGATCTGTGCCGCGGTCCGCACATCCCCACCACCCGCCACATTCCGGCGTTCAGGCTGACCCGCAGCTCGGCGGCATACTGGCGCGGCGATCAGAACAACGCCAGCCTGCAACGCATTTACGGCACCGCCTGGGAGTCGCAGGAAGCCCTCGACCGCCACCTGACCCTGCTGGAAGAAGCCCAACGCCGCGACCACCGCAAGCTGGGCGCCGAGCTGGACCTGTTCAGCTTCCCCGACGAAATCGGCTCCGGCTTGGCGGTTTTCCACCCTAAAGGCGGAATCGTGCGCCGCGAGCTGGAAGAGTATTCGCGGCGCAAGCACATCGATGCCGGCTACGAGTTCGTCAACACTCCGCACATCACCAAGGCGGACCTGTTCCATACCTCCGGGCACCTGGACTGGTACGCCGACGGCATGTACCCGCCGATGCACATCGACGCCGAGTACGACGCCGACGGCACGGTGCGCAAGCCGGGGCAGGACTATTACCTCAAGCCGATGAACTGCCCGATGCACCACCTGATCTTCCGTTCCCGCGGACGGTCCTACCGCGAACTGCCGTTGCGGCTCTTCGAGTTCGGCAGTGTCTACCGCTACGAGAAGTCCGGCGTGGTGCACGGACTGACCCGGGTACGCGGGATGACCCAGGACGATGCGCACATCTACTGCACTCGTGAGCAACTGCGTACCGAACTCGCGTCGCTGCTGCGGTTCGTGCTCGACCTGCTCCGCGACTACGGGTTGGACGACTTCTACCTGGAGCTGTCCACCAAAGACCCCGACAAGTTCGTCGGCTCCGACGAGGTGTGGGACGAAGCCACCGAAACACTGCGCGCAGTGGCCGAGGAGTCGGGACTGCAGCTGGTTCCCGATCCCGGTGGGGCCGCGTTCTACGGGCCCAAGATCTCAGTTCAGGTCAACGATGCGCTCGGGCGCAATTGGCAGATGTCGACCATCCAACTGGACTTCAACATGCCCGATCGGTTCCACCTGGAGTACACCGCCGCCGACGGCACCCGGCAGACGCCGGTGCTGATCCACCGCGCGCTGTTCGGGTCGATCGAACGGTTCTTCGGCGTGCTGACCGAGCATTACGCCGGCGCGTTCCCCGCATGGCTGGCGCCGGTGCAGGTGGTCGGCATCCCCGTCGCCGACGGTCATGTGCCGTATCTGGAAGATGTTGCGGCCCAACTGCGCTCGAAGGGTGTGCGGGTCGAGGTCGATTCCAGCGACGACCGGATGGCCAAGAAGATCGTCAACCACACCAACCAGAAGGTGCCGTTCATGCTGCTGGCCGGGGATCGTGACGTCGCCGCCGGCGCGGTCAGTTTCCGGTTTGGCGACCGCACGCAGATCAACGGGGTGAGTCGTGACGAAGCCGTCGACGCCATCGTGAAATGGATTGCCGAGCGCGAAAACAGCGCTCCCACCGCGGATTCGATGAAGGTGAGCAGCCGTGGCTGACGAGGACTTCATCGTCGACAGAGGCGTCGGCGAGTCGGACCACCTGCAGCGGTTGTGGACGCCCTACCGGATGAGCTACCTGGCCGAGGCGCCGCTGCGGCGGGACGAGAGCAGCCGTGCACAACCTTTTACCGACATCCCGCAGCTGTCCGACGAGGACGGCCTGGTGGTCGCCCGCGGTGAACTCGTCTATGCGGTGCTCAACCTCTACCCGTACAACCCCGGGCACCTGATGGTGGTGCCGTATCGGCGGGTATCCGAACTCGAGGACCTCACCGACAAGGAGAGCGCAGAGCTGATGGCGTTCACCCAGAAGGCGATTCGCGTCATCAAGAACGTGTCGCGGCCGCACGGCTTCAACGTCGGACTGAACCTGGGCACGTCGGCGGGTGGGTCGCTGGCCGAGCATCTGCACGTGCACGTCGTGCCGCGGTGGGGCGGTGACGCCAACTTCATCACGATCATCGGTGATTCCAAGGTCATTCCGCAGTTGCTGCGCGATACCCGTGAGCTGTTGGCGACCGAGTGGGCCAGGCAACCGTGAGCAAGCTCTTTTCCCGCGAGGGGGTCGCCAGCGTCACCACGCCGCTGGCCAGGGCGTTTCTGCGGGTGGGTTTCACCGCGGACGGCGTCACCATCCTGGGCACCGCCGCGGCCGTGGTCGCCGCGCTGACGTTGTTCCCGACCGGCCGGCTGTTCGCCGGCACCTTGGTGATCTGGTTTTTCGTGATGTTCGACCTGCTCGACGGCGCGATCGCGCGGGAAAGCGGCGGCGGCAGCCGGTTTGGCGCGGTGCTCGACGCCACCTGTGACCGCATCAGCGACGGCGCGGTGTTCTGCGGGCTGGCGTGGTGGGCGGCGTTCGGCCTGCACAGCCCGTCACTGGTAGTGGCCACGCTGATCTGCCTGGTCACCTCGCAGGTGATCTCCTATATCAAGGCCCGTGCCGAAGCCAGCGGTCTGCGCGGCGACGGCGGCTTCATCGAACGACCGGAACGGTTGATCATCGTGCTAGTCGGCGCGGGATTGTCCGACCTGCCCCTGTTCCCGCTGCCCTGGGCGGTGCACGTGGCGATGTGGCTGCTCGCCGCGGCCAGCATGGTCACCTGCGCGCAGCGGTTGCATACCGTGCGGACCTCGCCAGGTGCGGCGGATCCGCTGCGCCCGGGGGAGTCGGAAAAGAGCGAGCCGTGATCTCGCTGCCGGCGGGACTGAAAGTGCCTGGGCTCAGTCGCTTCCCGCTGGCCGGCCGAATGAGCGACTGGGGGTATGCGGCCGGCTGGATGATGGTGCGCACCATGCCGGAGTTGGCCGCGCGCAACGTGTTCGACGCCGGAGCGCTCTACGCGTCGCGCAACGGCGGGCCCGAGCAGCTACGCAAGAACCTGGCCCGGGTGCTCGGGGTGGCGCCGGCCGAGGTGCCCGGTGCACTGATGCGTGCGTCGCTGGCCTCCTATGCGCGCTACTGGCGGGAAGCGTTCCGGCTACCGACGATGGACCACCGGCGAGTGGCCCAACAACTCGACGAGTCGATCCTGGGGCAACAACATCTGGAAGCGGCGCTGGCGACCGGCCGTGGGGCGGTGCTGGCGTTGCCACACAGTGGCAACTGGGATATGGCCGGTGTTTGGCTCACCCAGACACACGGCACCTTCACCACCGTCGCCGAGCGTCTCAAACCCGAGTCGTTGTACCGGCGGTTCATCGACTATCGCGAAAGTCTCGGCTTCGAGGTACTCCCGCTGTCGGGCGGCGAGCGGCCGCCGTTCGAACTGCTCAGCCAACGGCTGAGCGACAACAGGGTCGTCTGCCTGATGGCCGAGCGCGACCTCACCCGCACCGGCGTTCAAGTCGACTTCTTCGGTGAGCCCACCCGGATGCCGGCCGGATCGGCGAAGCTGGCCATCGAGACCGGCGCGGCGCTGCTGCCGGTGCACTGCTGGTTCGAGGACGCCGGCTGGGGCGCGGAGATCTATCCGGCGCTGGACTGCGCCAGCCGCGACGTCAGCGCCATTACCCAGGCGCTGGCGGACCAGTTCGCGCGCAACATCGCCGCATACCCCGCCGACTGGCATATGCTGCAGCCGCAATGGCTGGCTGATCTGTCCGATGAGCGACGGGCCAGCTTGGGAATCGGGCGAGCTGGAGCGACGCGACCCGGGGAGCAGGAACAAGTCTGATGCGCATCGGGATGGTGTGTCCGTACTCGTTCGACGTGCCGGGCGGGGTGCAGTCGCATGTCCTGCAGCTCGCTGAGGTGATGCGCGCGCGGGGGCACACGGTCAGCGTGCTGGCGCCGTCGTCGCCGCATGTCGCGCTGCCCGACTATGTCGTTTCCGCCGGCCGGGCCTTCCCGATTCCCTACAACGGCTCGGTGGCGCGGCTGCAGTTCAGTCCGGCGGTGCACGGCCGGGTTCGGCGCTGGCTGTCCGACGGCGATTTCGATGTGTTGCACCTGCACGAACCCAACGCGCCCAGCCTCTCGATGTGGGCGTTGCGGGTGGCCGAGGGGCCGATCGTGGCGACCTTTCACACGTCGACCACCAAATCTTTGACGCTGACCGTCTTCCAGGGGGTGCTGCGGCCCTGGCATGAGAAGATCGTCGGCCGCATCGCGGTGTCCGACCTGGCGCGGCGCTGGCAGATGGAGGCGCTGGGCTCCGACGCGGTGGAGATCCCCAACGGCGTGGATGTGGCGTCGATCGCATCGGCGCCGCGGCTGGACGGATATCCGCGGCCCGGCAAGACGGTGCTGTTTTTGGGCCGCTACGACGAGCCCCGCAAGGGGATGGCGGTGCTGCTCGACGCGTTGCCCACGCTGGTCGAGCACCTGCCCGACGTGCAGTTGCTGATTGTCGGGCGCGGCGATGAGGACGAATTGCGCGACGCTGCCGGCGATTTGGCGAAGCATCTGCGGTTCCTTGGCCAAATCGACGACGCCGGGAAGGCCTCGGCGCTGCGCAGCGCCGACGTCTACTGCGCACCCCACACCGGCGGTGAGAGTTTCGGCATCGTGCTCGTTGAGGCGATGGCCGCCGGCACCGCCGTGGTGGCCAGTGATCTGCACGCGTTTCGGCGGGTGCTGCGCGACGGCGAGGCCGGCCGGCTGGTTCCGGTGGACGACGGCGCCGCGTTGGCCGAAGCCCTGGTCACGGTGCTGGAGAACGATGTGCTGGCCGGACGCTACGTCGCGGCCGGCCACGAGGCCGTGCGCCGGTACGACTGGTCGGTGGTGGCCAACCAGATCATGCGGGTCTATGAGACGGTGGCCGGCTCCGGCACCAAGGTTCAGGTGGCCAGCTGATGGTTTGGCTGCTGGTGGCGGTCGCGGCGCTGGTCGCGCTGCTGGTGGTGTTGGGCGCCTGGGGCTATCACACCGCCAACCGCCTGGACCGGTTACATGTGCGCTGCGACCTGTCCTGGCAGGCGCTCGACGGTGCGCTGGCCCGCCGCGCCGTGGTGGCCCGCGCCGTCGCGATCGACGCCTTTCACGGCGCGGCCCAGGGTAAGCGGCTGGCGGCGCTGGCTGACGCGGCCGAACGTGCTCCCCGCCACGACCGCGAGGCGGGTGAAAACGAGTTGTCGGCAGCGCTGGCTGCTGTCGATCCGGCGTTGCTGCCGTCGGCGCTGGTCGCTGAGCTGGCCGACGCCGAAGCCCGGGTGCTGTTGGCCCGCCGGTTCCACAACGACGCGGTCCGCGACACCCTGGCGCTGCGCGAGCGAACGATAGTGCGTCTGCTGCGCCTGGGCGGAAGGGCCGCACTGCCAAGCTATTTCGAGATCGCCGAGCGGTCACGCATGCACGGGCTGAGCGGCCACGCGGCCAACCGGCGGACGTCGGCGCGGGTGGTGCTGCTCGACGGCACCGGCGCCGTGCTGCTGCTGTGCGGATCCGACCCGGCGCTGCCCCATGACACCGCACCGCGCTGGTGGTTCACCGTGGGCGGGCAGGTCGGCGACGACGAAGACTTGGCGCAGGCCGCCGCCCGCGAGCTCGCCGAGGAAACCGGTTTGCGGGCTGAGCCCGCTGACATGGTCGGACCGATCTGGCGACGCGATGCCGTGTTCGACTTCAATGGCGCAGTGCTGGACAGCCAGGAGTTCTTCTTCGTCTACCGCACCCATCGGTTCGAGCCGTCCATCGCCGGGCGGACCGAGCTGGAACGCCGCTACATCCACTGTCACCGCTGGTGTGGCGCGGCCGACATCGCCGGCCTGGTGGCCGCCGGCGAGACCGTTTACCCGCTGCAGTTATCCGAGTTGCTGGCCGACGCGGTGGCACTGGCCGATGGCGAGTCCTCGGGGCCGCGGCGGCAGCTGCAGTCGATCCGCTGAGCAGCGCTCCGGCTGAAACTCAGACACACCACCAACCCGAGCAGACAGATGCCGGCCAACAACCACGGCATCGCCGCGGCCGGCTCGAACGGATGGAAGCTGGCGTTGTCCAGCATGCCGAACGCGGTGAGCAGCCCGGCCAGACATAACGTCGACGCTGCCAACCTGGCCGCGGCGCCGGCCGCGACCACGATCAGGAAAGGCAGTGGCCAGATCAGGTACTGCTCGAGCACGACTTTGCTGGCCAGCAGGAAAGCCACCAGGGTCAGCGCGGTAGCAAGCCACACGTCGGTCAGCGACGCGAGGAGGACCGCGGCGGCCGCGAAGCAGACCAGCAGCAGATAGCTGAGCCACTTGGCTTGTTCGTGCGTCAGTAGCCCGAGCAGTTCCCGTTGCCACGACAACCCCTGCGGAAGCTTCGTCGCGTCGTAAAGAACCACATCGGCATACAGCGCGTGAAAGCTGTGCAGGTAGGGCAGGCACAGAACGGCGACGACCAGGACAAGGGTCCCGATGATCGCGAGCCGCCGGCCTTTGACATGGCGCAGGATGGTCGGCAGCACGAATATCGGGAACGTCTTCGCGGCGACTGCCAGGGCGTAGTAGCCGGCGGTCGACCTGATATTGCGCCGAGCGGACAGGCTGAGCAGAGCGGCCAGCAGGAGCGCACAGCCCAGTGAGTCGAAGCGGCCGTAGTAGGCGCTGTTGTACAGAACCAGCGGGTTCAGAAAGAACGCTGCGGCGGCTCCGGCCACCACCCACTCGTTGCGGCCTCCGCGGCGCGCCGCGGCCGCGAGCAGCAGCGTGCAGGCCAGATCGGCGGCCGCGATCGGCAGCTTGCCCGCCACCTGAAACGGGATGCCACTGTGCTGGGCCAAC
This sequence comes from Mycobacterium sp. NGS62, assembly GCF_059812285.1. Classification (NCBI taxonomy): domain Bacteria; kingdom Bacillati; phylum Actinomycetota; class Actinomycetes; order Mycobacteriales; family Mycobacteriaceae; genus Mycobacterium; species Mycobacterium sp. NGS62. The sequence continues at coordinate 844,812 of NZ_JCALCK010000002.1, forward strand.
CATTGGAACGGCAATTCGATGTACAGCCAGAGCGGGAAGTACGCATACGGCCCGGCGGGGTAGTGCGGATGATGTGTGTAGATGTTGACGCCGCGCAGGGTTGCCGCACTGGCCATGTCCCAGACCACGAAGTCCTGGCCGTGGGTCAGCGGGATCAGGACGCAGCGTGCAATCGTCCCGAGCAGCAGGACAATGGCGAGGGGCGAGACGGCTCGGAAGCTCACTGCCGGCGAGGTTTTCGATCAGTGCTGCGACCTAATGGTCCACCGATCGGCAGCATGCGCGGGATCGTAGCACCATCCGCGGTCTGATCGATCCGCCCAGGTCGCGCCTTTTACCATCAGCTTTTCGGGACGCTTTAGACTGGCTTAGTACCAGGTGAAGGAGATCAGCAGTGGATAGCGCCGGTTCGTCGAACGGCCGCGGGCAAATCGGAACCGCGCGGGTCAAGCGCGGCATGGCCGAAATGCTCAAGGGCGGCGTCATCATGGACGTCGTCACGCCCGAGCAGGCCCGCATTGCCGAGGGCGCCGGCGCCGTCGCGGTGATGGCCCTCGAGCGGGTGCCCGCCGACATCCGCGCCCAGGGCGGGGTGTCGCGGATGAGCGACCCGGACATGATCGAAGGCATCATCGCCGCGGTCACCATCCCGGTGATGGCCAAGGCGCGCATCGGGCACTTCGTCGAGGCGCAGATCCTGCAGAGCCTGGGGGTGGACTACGTCGACGAGTCCGAGGTGCTCACCCCGGCCGACTACACCCACCACATCGACAAGTGGAAATTCACCGTCCCGTTCGTCTGCGGCGCCACCAATCTGGGCGAGGCGCTGCGGCGCATCGGCGAAGGCGCGGCGATGATCCGGTCCAAAGGTGAGGCCGGCACCGGCGACGTCTCCAACGCCACCACGCACATGCGGGCGATCGGCGGCGAGATCCGTCGGTTGACGTCGTTGTCGGAAGACGAATTATTCGTTGCGGCAAAGGAACTCGCAGCGCCCTACGAGCTTGTCGTGGAGGTGGCCCGGGCCGGTAAATTACCGGTCACGCTGTTCACCGCCGGCGGCATCGCCACCCCCGCCGATGCCGCGATGATGATGCAACTCGGCGCCGAGGGGGTGTTCGTTGGCTCGGGCATCTTCAAGTCCGGCGACCCGGCCCAGCGGGCCGCCGCCATCGTCAAGGCCACCACTTTCTACGACGACCCCGACGTGCTGGCCAAAGTGTCACGGGGGCTGGGTGAGCCGATGGTCGGCATCAATGTCGAGGAGATCGCGACGGCGCATCGCCTGGCCGAACGCGGCTGGTAAGAACGATCCGTGGCGATCGAGCAGATCCTCGATCTCGAGCAGCTCGAGGTCAACATCTACCGGGGCAGTGTGTTCTCCGCCCAATCAGGCGCCTGGCAGCGCACCTTCGGCGGCCACGTGGCCGGCCAGACGCTGGTGTCGGCGGTGCGCACCGTCGACCCGCGCTTCCTGGTGCACTCGCTGCACGGATATTTTCTACGACCCGGAGATGCCAAGGCGCCCACGATCTTTCTCGTCGAACGGATCCGGGACGGCGGCTCGTTCTGCACCCGGCGGGTCAACGCCGTCCAGCACGGCGAGACGATTTTTTCCATGTCGGCGTCCTTTCAGACCGACCAGAGCGGCATCGAGCACCAGGACGTGATGCCTTCGGCGCCGCCGCCCGACGATCTGCCCGGGCTGCAGTCGATGAAAGTGTTCGACGACGCGGGATTCCGCCAATTCGAAGAGTGGGATGTGCGGATCGTGCCGCGGGAGCAGCTGACACTCCTGCCCGGACTGGCGTCCCAGCAGCAGGTGTGGTTTCGGCATCGCGATCCGCTGCCCAACGACCCCGTGCTGCACATCTGTGCGCTGGCCTACATGAGCGACCTCACCCTGCTCGGTTCGGCGCAGGTAATCCACCTTCAGGAGCGCGACCACTTGCAGGTCGCATCACTGGACCACGCGATGTGGTTCATGCGGCCGTTCCGGGCCGACGAATGGCTCCTGTATGACCAGTCGTCGCCGTCGGCGTGCGGTGGGCGGTCGCTGACCCAGGGCAAGCTCTTCAACCAGTACGGCGAGATGGTCGCGGCGGTGATGCAGGAGGGCCTGACCCGCTACAAACGCGACTTCCGACCGGGGAGCCAGTGAGCGCACCCCATATCGGCGTCCTGGCGTTGCAGGGCGACACCCGCGAACACCTGGCGGCGCTGCGCGAAACCGGAGCCGATCCGCAACCGGTGCGCCGCCGCGACGAACTCGACGCGGTGGATGCACTGGTGATCCCCGGCGGGGAGTCCACCACGATGAGCCACCTGCTGCGCGAACTCGACCTGCTGGATCCACTGCGCAAGCGGCTGGCCGAGGGCTTTCCGGCCTACGGGGCGTGCGCCGGGATGATTTTGTTGGCCGGCGAGATACTCGATGCCGGCGCCGGCGGGCGCGAGGCGCTGCCCCTGGGTGGCATCGATATGACGGTGCGGCGCAACGCCTTCGGACGACAGGTCGACTCGTTCGAGGGTGACATCGCCTTCGACGGTCTCGACGATCCGGTGCACGCTGTATTCATCCGGGCGCCGTGGGCGGAGCGGGTGGGTGCAGATGTCCAGGTGCTGGCCCGCGCAGCCGGTCACATCGTCGCGGTGCGGCAAGGCCCCGTGCTGGCGACCGCGTTTCACCCGGAAATGACCGGCGATCGTCGCATCCACCGGTTGTTCGTCGACATGGTCACCGGGGCGGCCTAGCCCCGCGCGAGCGAGACACCACGGCTGCCGCCAGGCATGATGTGCTCATGGCCGACATCGTGCGGGGCCGATTAGGACGCGTCGCAAAGCTGGCCGGACTTCCAGCAGGAGTGGCCGGGCGGGCCGCGCTGGGCGTGGGCAAGCGGATGACCGGCAAGTCCAAGGAAGAAGTCAACGCGGAGCTGCTGGAAAGGGCCGCCGACGAGCTGTTCCAGGTGCTGGGGGAGCTCAAAGGCGGCGCCATGAAGGTCGGTCAGGCGCTGTCGGTAATGGAGGCCGCAATACCTCCGCAGTTCGCCGATCCGTTCCGGGAGGCCTTGGTCAAGCTGCAAACCGAAGCACCGCCGCTGCCGGCAGCAAAGGTGCACCGGGTGCTCGACGCCCAGCTCGGCACCAAGTGGCGCCAACGCTTCGAATCCTTCGACGACACCCCGGTCGCGTCGGCGAGTATCGGACAGGTTCACAAAGGCACCTGGAAAGACGGGCGCACAGTCGCCGTCAAGGTCCAGTACCCCGGCGCCGACGACGCGCTACGCGCGGATCTCAAGTTGATCCAACGGTTCTCCTGGCTCGCCAAGCAGATCGTGCCGCGAGCGGACGTGGACCGCCTCGTTTCCGAGGTCAGCGAACGTATCGAAGCAGAACTGGACTACCGGCAGGAAGCCGACTATCAGCGTGCCTTCGCGAAAGCTTTTGCGAACGACCAGAAGTTCTTCGTACCGGCAGTGGTCGCGAGTGCGCCCAAGGTCATCATCTCGGAGTGGGCGGAGGGTCGACGTCTTTCCACAATCATCGCCGAGGGCACCCAAGATGAACGAGACGCGGTGTGCACCTTGCTGCTTGAGTTCACGGTGAGCTCACCCGCCCGGGTCGGGCTGGTGCACGCCGACCCTCATCCGGGCAACTTCATGATGCTGGCGGACGGGCGGCTGGGAGTCATCGATTTCGGCGCCGTCGCCGAGCATCCCGGCGGGGTTCCCGCCGAATTCGGCGAGCTGCTGTGCTGGGCGCGAGACGAACAGTGGGATGAAGCAATCTTCTTGATGAAGAAGCTCGGGTTCATGCCCCAGCACTACGACCTGAGCGCCGAGCAGCTGGTGGAGTACCTCGGACCGCTGTGGGCTTACATCGATCCGTTGCGCTCCGGGGAGTTTCACTTCACCCGCGACTGGTTCCAGAAGTCGGCCCTGATCACCGCCGACCCGCTCGCGGACGGATTTGCTGACCGGTTCAAGGTGGCCCGGCAACTGACGATCCCGCCCGGCTACGTCATGTTGCTCCGCACGCTGGGCGGTCTGCTCGGAGTAGCCGTGCAACTTGACGCGCAGGTTGCCTACGCGACGCTGATCGAACGATGGATACCGGGATTCTTCCCGCCCGGGGAGGGGCAGCGCCCGCGGGCGACGGACGACCCGCGCCTGCCGCCCACGTAGACTCGTCTGGCGAACTTTGCCAGCAACAGAAGAGGTAGCACGCCGATGAGCGGCCACTCCAAATGGGCCACCACCAAGCACAAGAAGGCCGTCATCGACGCCCGTCGCGGCAAAAACTTCGCCCGGCTGATCAAAAATGTCGAGGTTGCGGCCCGCGTCGGCGGTGGTGACCCGGCGGGTAACCCGACCCTCTACGACGCCATCCAGAAGGCCAAGAAGAACTCGGTGCCCAACGACAACATCGAGCGCGCCCGCAAACGCGGCGCCGGTGAAGAGGCCGGCGGCGCCGATTACCAAACCATCACCTACGAGGGCTACGGCCCCAATGGGGTGGCTGTGCTCATCGAATGTCTGACCGACAACCGCAACCGCGCCGCCAGCGAGGTGCGGGTGGCGATGACCCGCAACGGCGGCAACATGGCCGACCCCGGCTCGGTGGCCTACCTGTTTGCCCGCAAGGGCGTGGTGACCTTGGAGAAGAACGGGCTGACCGAAGACGACGTGTTGACCGCGGTGCTGGAAGCGGGCGCCGAAGACGTCACCGACCTTGGCGATAGCTTCGAAATCCTCAGCGAGCCAGGTGATCTGGTGGCGGTCCGTACCGCGTTGCAGGACGCCGGCATCGACTACGACTCCGCGGAGGCGGGCTTTCAGCCGTCGGTCACCGTTCCGCTGGACGCCGAGGGTGCCCGCAAAGTCATGAAACTCGTCGATGCGCTCGAAGACAGCGACGACGTGCAAGACGTCTACACCAACGCCGACATCCCCGACGAGATCCTGGCTCAGATCGAGGAGTGACAGCCCGCGAGTCGAGCCTGCGACCGCGTGTCCTACCGGCTCTTGTCGGCGCTGCCCGTTAGGGTATCGAACAACCGTTCGGCATCGAGGGAGCTTGACGTGCGCGTGATGGGCGTCGACCCGGGACTGACCCGCTGCGGCCTGTCGGTCATCGAAGGCGGCCGCGGGCGGCAGGTGACCGCGCTGGACGTCGACGTGGTGCGCACCCCGGCCGACGTGCCGCTGCCGCGGCGGCTGTTGACGATCAGCGACGCCGTCGAGCACTGGCTGGACACTCATTGTCCCGACGTGATCGCGATCGAGCGGGTGTTCTCCCAGCAGAACGTGTCGACGGTGATGGGCACCGCGCAGGCCGGCGGCGTGATTGCGCTGGCCGCGGCCAAGCGCGGCATCGACGTGCACTTCCACACCCCCAGCGAGGTCAAGGCCGCGGTCACCGGCAATGGCGGCGCCGGAAAGGCCCAGGTCACCGCAATGGTGACGAGAATCCTCGGGTTGCAGGCCAAACCGACGCCGGCGGACGCCGCCGACGCGTTGGCGCTGGCAATCTGCCACTGCTGGCGCGCGCCGATGATCGCCAGGATGGCCGCCGCCGAAGCCAAGGCGGCCGAGCAGCGCCGGAAGTTCAACGCGAAAGTGAAGGCCGCGACATGATCGCCTCGGTACGCGGAGAGGTGCTCGACATCGCGCTCGACCATGTCGTGATCGAAGCGTGCGGTGTCGGGTACAAGCTGATGGCCGCCCCGTCGACGTTGGCGACGCTGCGTCGCGGCAGCGAGGCCCGGCTGATCACCGCGATGATCGTGCGGGAAGACTCGATGACCCTGTACGGGTTTCCCGATGCCGACGCTCGCGACCTCTTCCTGACACTGCTGGGTGTCTCCGGTGTCGGCCCCAAAATCGCATTGGCTACATTTGCGGTGTATGACGCGGCGGCGCTGCGCCAAGCGCTGGCCGACGGTGACATCACCGCGCTGACCCGGGTACCCGGCATCGGCAAGCGCGGCGCCGAGCGCATGGTGCTCGAACTCCGCGACAAGATCGGTCCGGTCGGACCGACGCCGAGCGCGTCAGTCAACGGCCACAGCGTCCGCGGCCCTGTGGTGGAAGCCCTTGTCGGGCTTGGCTTTGCGGCCAAACATGCCGAAGAGGCCACCGACACCGTGTTGGCCGGCGACGACGCTGCCACCACGTCCAGTGCGCTGCGCGCGGCCCTGTCGCTGCTGGGCAAGTCCACATGAGCGAGCCCGACGAGCGTGAGGTCTCACCGGCGCTGACCGTCGGCGAGGGCGACATCGACGCCAACCTGCGGCCGCGTTCGCTGCGCGAGTTCATCGGCCAGGCGCGGGTGCGCGAACAACTGCAACTGGTCATCGAAGGCGCCAAAAACCGTGGCGGCACACCGGATCACATTCTGCTGTCGGGGCCGCCCGGGCTGGGCAAGACGTCGCTGGCGATGATCATCGCCGCCGAATTGGGGTCGTCGTTGCGGGTGACATCCGGACCGGCGCTGGAACGCGCCGGTGACCTGGCCGCGATGTTGTCCAACCTCGTCGAGCACGACGTGCTGTTCATCGACGAGATCCATCGCATCGCCCGGCCCGCCGAGGAGATGCTGTATCTGGCGATGGAGGACTTTCGGGTCGACGTGATCGTCGGCAAAGGGCCTGGGGCGACGTCGATTCCACTGGAGGTGGCACCGTTCACGCTGGTCGGTGCGACCACCCGGTCCGGTGCACTGACCGGGCCGCTGCGCGACCGGTTCGGGTTCACCGCGCACATGGACTTCTACGAGCCCGCCGAGTTGGAGCGGGTGCTGGCCCGGTCGGCCGGGATCCTGGGTGTCGAACTGGGCGCCGAAGCCGGCGCGGAGATTGCGCGCCGCTCGCGCGGCACGCCGCGGATCGCCAACCGGCTGCTGCGACGGGTGCGTGACTACGCCGAGGTCCGTGCCGACGGTGTCATCACCCGCGATGTCGCCAAGTCGGCGTTGGCGGTGTACGACGTCGACGAGCTCGGCCTGGATCGGCTGGACCGGGGCGTGCTGTCGGCATTGACCCGCAGCTTCGGCGGCGGCCCGGTCGGCGTGTCGACGCTGGCGGTAGCGGTCGGGGAGGAGGCCACCACCGTCGAGGAGGTGTGCGAGCCGTTTCTGGTGCGAGCCGGAATGATCGCCCGCACTTCGCGCGGTCGGGTGGCCACGGCCCAGGCCTGGACGCATCTGGGCATGGTGCCGCCGGTCGGAGCCGGTGGCCTGGGTCAACCGGGACTTTTCGACTAGTTACGTCGAGTTACGTCCGCACCCGATCCGGGTACCCAGCACGCAGCCGACACCGTCGGTATCAACTGTGTGAGGAGATTGTCATGAATGACTCGCGGACGGCCCCGGGCAGCCTGCACATGCCTCGCAGCCGCGGCGCGGTCAGCGGATTGCTCCTGATCGCCCTGGGTGCGTGGGGTGCGTTGGCCCCGTTCATCGGGCCGTATTTCCACTGGGCCTATACGCCAGACCAGGAATGGACCTGGACCGCGGCCCGCGGCTGGCTTGAAGTGTTCCCCGGCGTCACCACCCTGGTCGGTGGCCTGCTGGTGCTGGGTTCGGGAAACCGCGCCACCGCGATGTTCGGCGGCTGGCTGGCGGCCTTTGCCGGGGCCTGGTTCGTGGTCGGGGGCGCCTTCGCCTCGACGCTGCGGATCGGCAGCGTCGGCCACCCGGTGGCCTCCACCGACGCCAAGCGGGCATTGCTCGAAGTCACCTACTTCTCCGGGCTGGGCGCGCTGATCGTGTTCTTGGCCGGCGCTGTGCTGGCTCGGGTCGCGGTCCGGATGGCGCGAGATGTCGAGGCGGTGCCCGCAGCCGCGGCTCCTGCCGCCGACGTGCCTGCGGCGGACTACCCGCCCGCTCCGGAGTACGAGCCGGCGCCCGCAGTGTCACCGGATGCGGTCACCCAGGCGCGGGCCGATCAGTTCCCCGCGCAAGACGCGGAGCCCGCGCGGTCCAAGAGCAGCTTCTTCCGTCGGCGCAAGCACGTCGACGCGTCGCGCTGAATAAAGACCAAGTCCCCCATTTCGAGCGGAAATGGGGGACTTGGCGTGTCTTTGTCAGAGTAGGCCGAGCAGTTGCAGGTCGGTGATGTACTTGACGATCACCGGCGCGCTGACATGCGGAATGTCTTTGTCCGGGCCAATTTTCGCGTCCTGCACCGCGGCGCGGAAGCGATCGGTCGGCGCAATCGAGCCTTGGATCGGCGTCTCTGGCTTCTGGTAATTGTGCAGCAGCGGCAATAGCGAGTACTGGCGCTGTTTTTCCGGCAGCGCCCGCAGTGTCATCTCGAACCGCTGCAACCACTCGCCGTAGTCGGCGATCCGCTGGATCTTGTACCCGGCGTCGATCAGCCAGTCGACGTATTCGTCCATCCCGACGCCGTCGTCGTAGGGATTCATCACGTGGTAGGTCTGCAAGCCCTCCACATTCTGAGCGCCCAACGTCGAGATGGCCTCGGCGATGAACTCGACCGGCAAGCCGTCGTAGTGTGCGCGCTGCCGGTTGCCGTCCGCGTCGAGCTGGTAGAACGAGCCGGGCGCGATGCCGGTCGCCACCAGGCTCAGCATCGTCCGGGTGAACATGTCCGGCAGATTGAGCTGGCCCGCATACGTGGTGTCGGCCAGGATCATGTCGCAGCGGAACACCGCGACCGGCAGGCCGCACAGCTCGTGCGCCTCGGCCAGCAGCACTTCGCCGGCCCACTTGCTGTTGCCGTAGCCGTTGGCGTAGCTGTCGCTGATCCGGCGGGTCGGGCTCATCACCCGGACATCGGCATCCTCGGTGAAGCTGCCCGGAGCGATCTGGTCGCCCACGCCGATCGTGGACACGTAGCTGTATGGCTTCTTCTTGGTGGTCAGCGCGATCCGGATCAGCTCGGCAGTTCCCAGCGCGTTGGGGCCGAACAACTCGCTGTAGGGCAGTACGTGGTTGACCAGCGCCGCCGGGTCGACGATCAGGTCGACCGTGTCGGCCAGGCGCTGCCAGGTCGCGTCGTCGAGGCCGAGGTTGGCCTCGCCCTTGTCGCCGGCGATGACCTCCAAGTGATCGGCGGCCAGCTTCTGGTAGTGCGCCAGCAGTGCCGGGTCGCCGCTGTCGAAGGTCTTGTCCAGCCGGGCCCGCGCATCGGCATCAGACTTGGCCCGCACCAGACAGATCAGCTTGCCGTCGACCAGGTCCATCCGTTCCAGCCACTCCAGGGCCAAGTAGCGGCCCAGGAAGCCGGTCGCGCCGGTCAGCAGCACCGTCCGCACCTCTGAGCTCGGTCCAGGCAGCGAGGGTGCGGCCGCCAGCGTGGCGGCGTCGAGGAACTTGTCCAGCGTCAGATCACCGGCGTGCACCTCGACCGCGTCGCGGCCATGCACGGAGCCGAACGTGGGTCGCTTGGAGCCCTGCCGTTCGCCCTCGATGTAGTCGGCGATGGACTGCAGATCCGAGGCCGGGCTGACGATCACACCGACCGGCACGTCCACATCGAAGATCTCCCGCAGCAGGTTGCCGAATGTCAACGCCGACAACGAGTCTCCACCCAAGTCGGTGAAGTGCGCATCGGGTTGCAGGTCGGACGTCGACGCACCCAGCAGTGCGGCCGCGGCCCGGCTGATGGTCTCCAGCACCGGCGCGCCGGCACCGCTGCGACGAAGCTCGCTGAGCTCATTGGCCTGCCCTTCGGCCAGCTCGTCGTAGAGCTGTTCCAGCCGTTCGCCGTAGTGCTGCTTCAGTTTCGGCCACGCCAGCTTGCGTATGCCCGTGAGCAGACCGTTTTCCAGTGTGAAAGGCGTTGTCTCGATGAGGAAGTCGCGCGGGACCTCGTAGGACTGCAGGCCGGCCTCTTTGGCCACGTTCTGCAGCGACTCGGCGATTGCCGACTTTGACGCGTTCACGTCCGTCGGCACCACGACCGCCAGCAAGTAAGGATGCGCGCTGTTGCCGTAGACGTAGATCTGCCGCACCAGCGGGCTGTTGCCGAACACCGCCTCCAGCTTCGCGACCGTGACGAACTCGCCCTGGGCGAGTTTGAGCACGTTATTGCGGCGGTCGACATAGACCAGCCGGTCGGGGCCGACCTCGGCCACCACGTCGCCGGTGCGGTAGTAGCCCTCGGCGTCGAACACCTCCGCGGTGACCTCGGGTCGCTTGTAGTAGCCGGGGAACAAGTTCTCCGTCTTCAGCAGCAACTCGCCCCGTGGATGGGGCTGATCGGTGTGGAAGTAGCCCAGATCCGGGACGTCGACCAGTTTGTAGTCGATGACCGGCGGGCGTTGCACTTCACCGTCGAACAGCACCATGCCCGCCTCGGTGGAGCCGTAGCCGTCGAGCAGATGCATCTCGAGGACGGACTCGACCCAGACCTTCAACTCAGGAGACGTGGGCGCCGAGCCCGTCATCGCGAAGATGAACCGCCCGCCGAGGCGGTCCTGCCGCTGCTCGGCGATGACCTCGGTTTCGGCGACCGCACGGTCTGACCCCTCAGCAGTCCGGCGGTCCACTTCGCTCTGGAACTCTTGGAAAAGCATTTCCCAGATTCGCGGCACGAAGTTCAGCTCGGTCGGCCGCACCAGCGCAAGGTCGTCCAGCAGCGTGGACAGGTCGCTCTTGGCGCCGAAGTAGGCGGTGCCGCCGTTGCCCAGGGTGCCGTAGAGGATGCCGCGGCCCATCACGTGACTCATCGGCATGAAGTTGAGGGTGATCGACGCGGCGCTGGGCCCGAACCAGTTCCGGGACGACCGTTGCCACATCTTGGCGACGTTGCGCTGCGGGTACATCGCGCCTTTGGGTGCGCCGGTGCTACCGGAGGTGTAGATCAACAGCGCCAGCGCGTTCTCGTCATCGGCGACGAATGCAGGCAATACCGGCAGCGCCTTTCCGCGGTTCAGCACCTCGTCCAGCGTTTCCACGACAACTGGGCTGTCGGCCAACTGCGCGCAGGCCGCTTGCACGGCGTCCCGGTGGTCGTCGACCTGCCGGTGGTAGTCGAACACCACCAGCCGGGCGGGCCGGTGCCCGGTCTGGATCAGTTCGACGGCGTCGGGCAGATGGTCGACGCTTGCCGCGATCACGGACGGCTCGGTCTCGACGACGATGGGCCGCAGCTGCGTGATCGCCGCGCTGGTCTGCATCGGCACCGACACCGCGCCCAGGCGCGCCAGCGCCACATCGATCGTGGTGTAGTCGACGCTGGTGAAGCCGAGCACGCACACCCGATCGCCGGGGGACACGGCGTCAGCGGCCCATGCACTGGCCAGCGCATCCACGCGCCGGCCCAAGTCGCGGTAACTGATCGTGTCGAAGCGGGGCAGCAGTTGGGCCGACGTGCGGCCGCTCTGGTCGCGGACGAATTCGACCGCGCGCTGGCCGAGTGCAGGCCGGTCCGCATAGCCGTCGAGGATGGCCTGAATCACCTGTGGCAGCTGGAGTCCGGGCTCTTGCGCCGCTGCGGCGACGGCCGGGTCAGGGCGGGCGGCGGCGAACTGCGGGTCGTTGGCGATCAAATCGGCGATGCGGCGCTCGACGAACTCTTCATTGATATCGGTGGGCATTGGGGTCCTCTCGCAAGGATTAGGACGTTTCAGGTTTACGGCGCACCGTTGCGTCAACGGTTTACTACGTTAGCAAAGCTAAAGTTATTCCGGTTAGCAAGGTGACCAAGCTAACGGCGCCCGTCCGGCCCGCATGCGCGCCCGCACTGCAGCTCGGATTGCCGGCCCCCTGCTGACCCCGGGCGCATGGGGACCCCTGAGTCCCAGGCGTCACACCAGTCACCGCGGGGATCGACGTGCCGTTGTGCCCGCCTCGTAGCGACAACGCGGCGTATGCCCAGGCGGCGGGGCGACGATGGAGTCACTCGGACCACTCCTAGCGCTGTTTGCCACACCTGTCACGGCCTGGCCCGTCGTTCCGGGGTGCCCGCCTATGCGCGACAGCCTATGCGCGACAGCGAACGGATTGTCGGATGTCCATGCGACGGTCGGGCGATGAATGAGTCGCTGCTACTGCGGGGGACCGAACTCCGCTACGTACTGACAATGCAGTTGTTTCGCCATGGGCCGGCCACCGTAGGCGAGCTGGCCGAGGCGCTCGCGCACCACGGTTTTGGCGTGGGCGGGCGGATGTCGAAATCCATCTCAGACGCGTTGCGCTGGGAAATGGGCCACGGCCGGGTGCGCCGGCTGAGGCGCGGCCGATATGGACCCGGCTGGATGCCGCGCGGTACCGAGCACCGAATCCGCACGCGTGAGCTGGCACTGCGCGACCGAGCCAAGTGTCGCTCCTAGCCGGGCACCTTCCCACCAGCGACAACGCCGCCACGCGCGTGACTGGCGCGGCGGAAGTGTCTCAAGTGAACAATTTTTGGTCCTGGCGCCACACCAAAGCGTCAGTTGTCGCTGCGAGGCGGGCACATCGTCGCATCCCAAAGTCCCTGCGACAGCTGGGATTACGACAGCTGGGATTACAGTGACGTCACATCTCGGCGAGAAGCCCTGCCAGCACATCGAGGCCTTCGGTGAGCAACTCGTCGCTGATCGCCAGCGGCGGCAGGAACCGCACCACATTGCCGAAGGTGCCGCAGGTCAACAGGATGACGCCGGCGGCGCGCGCGGCAGTCGCCAGTTTGTTCGTCAGCTCGGCGTCGGGTTCGGTGCCGCCGGATTTCACCAGCTCGACGGCGATCATCGCGCCGCGTCCGCGCACATCGCCGATCCGGTCGTCGTCGGCCTGCAGCCGGAACAACCGCTCGGTCATCAGTCGCCCGATGTGCTGTGCGCGCTCGATGAGCTCGTCGCTCTCGATGGTCGCGATGGTGGCCAGCGCCGCCGCGCATGCGAGCGGATTGCCCCCGAACGTGCCGCCCAGGCCACCGACGTGGGAGGCGTCCATCAGCTCAGCGCGGCCGGTGACCGCCGACAGCGGCAGCCCGTCGGCGATGCCCTTGGCGGTGCAGATCAGGTCGGGCTCGATGCCTTCGTGCTCGCACGCGAACATCGCACCGGTGCGGGCGAATCCGGTCTGCACCTCGTCAGCGATGAAGACGACGTCGTTCTGGCGGCACCACTCCAGCAAGGTCGGCAGGAACCCCTCGGCCGGCACGATGAAGCCGCCTTCGCCCTGGATCGGCTCGATGACGAGGGCCGCCAAGTTGTCCGCGCCGATCTGCCTGCCGATGACGCGGATCGCTCGTGCGGCCGCCCGTTCGCCGTCCGTGGCCAGCTCTTTGTCGAGCAGCCGGTCGCGATACGGATAGGACAGCGGCGCTCGATAGATCTCCGGCGCGAACGGCCCGAAGCCGCTCTTGTACGGCATCGACTGTGCGGTCAGGGCCATGGCCAAGTTGGTGCGACCGTGGAAGGCATGGTCGAAGGCGACCACCGCGGATTTGCGGGTGAAGGCGCGGGCCACCTTGACCGCGTTCTCCACCGCCTCGGCGCCCGAGTTGAACAGCACGGAGCGCTTCTCGCCGGAGCCCGGGGTGAGGCGATTGAGCTGCTCGGCGACGGCGATGTATTGCTCGTAGGGGGTCACCATGAAGCAGGTGTGGGTGAAGTCGGCGACCTGCCCGCGCACCGCATCGACGACCCGGGGCGAGGCGTTGCCGACCGTGGTGACCGCGATGCCGGAGCTCAAGTCGATGAGCCGATTGCCGTCGACGTCTTCGACGATGCCGCCGCCGGCGCGCACGGCATAGACCGGCATCGTGCTGCGGACACCGCGGGCGACCGCAGCGGACCGGCGCTTGGCCAATTCCAGCGATGCGGGGCCCGGGATTTCGGTGACGAGGTGGCGACTCTGTTCGAGAGTGGGCATGTATCCGAGCCTAGTTGCGGTCACACCCGAAACGCCGCCGGGCGAGCGCTCGAAACCGCAATCACTATGGGAACTGCCTGAGAAGATGCCGATATGGCCTCCGCGGAAGGCTCACGCATCGGCACCATGTTCGGGCCCTACGAGCTGCAGTCGTTGCTGGGCCGCGGCGGCATGGGGGAGGTGTACCGGGCGTACGACACCGGCAAAGACCGGACGGTCGCGCTCAAGCTGCTGCGCCCAGAACTGGCCGCAGACACCACTTTTCAGCAGCGGTTCCGCCGCGAATCACGACTCGTGGCGCGGCTGCAAGAACCGCACGTCATCCCGGTGCACAACTTCGGCGAGATCGACGGCGTTCTCTACATCGAGATGCGGCTGGTAGAAGGAAGCAATCTCAAGGCCCTGCTGCGCCAGGGCGGGGGGCTGGACCCGGGGCGGGCGGTGTCGATCATCGCGCAGGTGGCGGCGGCGCTCGATGCTGCGCACGCCGACGGGCTGTTGCACCGCGACGTGAAGCCGCAGAACGTGCTGTTGACGCGCACCGACTTTGCCTACCTCGTCGACTTCGGTATTGCCCGTTCGACCTCGGATACCAGCGGGACCAACGCCGCTACGCTGAGCGGAACCTACCTCTACATGGCCCCGGAGCGGTTCAGCGGCGGACCGGTGGGGCCGCACGCCGACATCTACTCGCTGACCTGCGTGCTCTACGAATGTCTCACCGGCCAACCGCCGTTCCCGCAGGGCGAACTGGACCAGCTGTTGGGCGCCCACTTGTTGACTCCGCCGCCGCGGCCCAGCCAGATCCGGCCGGATCTCGGGCCGGCCTTCGACGAGGTGATCGCCCGGGGGATGGCCAAACAGTCGGAGGAGCGATTCCCGTCTGCCGGCGAGCTTGCCCAGGCCGCCAACACGGCGTGGGTCTGGTCGGCCGGGGTCCCGCCGCCCGCCGCGAAGCAGCCCGATCCGACGCCGACCGATCCCGGCCCGTCGATACACCAGGCCATGCCGTCCCGGCGCCGGTGGCCGGTGCTGGCCGCGGCAGCGGCTGCGGCTGCGGTGCTGATCGCCGGCGCGCTGTGGTGGGGTTTCGGGGCGGGTCGTCCTGCCGACGTCGAGGTGCCGCCAGCGAGCACGCCCTCGCCGTCGCCGCCGCGGCCGCCATCGTCGTCGTCGCAGGTCACCCAACCCGTGCTCAGCTTGCCGGGCGCCGATGCGCAGGGTTTCATCGACTATCCCGGGGCCCGTTGTGACCCGGGAAACCGGCCTGCGGTGCTGGCCCGCACCGACGAGTCGGTGCTGGTGATCTGCCAAGCCGGTCCCAGCCGCTACTACTACCGGGGCGTTCGGCTTAGCGACGGCGCCGCAATCGAACTCGCCAACGCGGTCCGCTCATCCGGCGGATTCGACGTCGTCAACCCGGTCGACGGAACCCGATACGAGGTGCGTAGCGACGGCTTGACCATCATGCTGTCCGACGGTCGGCACTTCATGGAGCCGATGCGCGACTACGCCTCCGATTGACCTGCTCGCGCCGTTGTCGCGGGTCAGGGTTGGCCGAGTGGCTTGCACACGTTGTCGGCCGGGTTCCAATACTGGCCGTCGGGGCAATTCAGGGGTTGCGGGCCTTCGCCCAGCGGGCGGCAGACGTTGCCGGTCGGCTCCCAGTACTGGCCTTCGGGGCAGTTCAGCGGTTCCGCCGAGCCCAGGGCTGGTGTTTCGACCACCACGACCGCCATCGTTGCTGTCGCCAGCATGGCTGCGGCCGCCAACCGGCCGACGAGGTTATTCATGACAGACCTCCAGAAAAGCGTGTTAACCGTGCGATGAGCTTATGTATTGACGGCCGCGTCATGCGCCAAACGCCGGGCCGTCGATCGTGTCGACGGTGGCGAACGAGGAGACCGGCGCGCGGCGCAGTTTGCGTGGCTGGCGAACCGGGTGCCCGAGCGCGATCACGGCGGCCAGCGCCAGCGGGCCCGGAGCCGCGAGCAGAGCTTTGACCTGGGGTTCCTCCCGGATCGCGATCGTCGTAATGACCCCGCCCAGGCCTTCTTCGCGGGCGGCCAGCAGGATGCTCCAGGCGAACGGGTAGATCGAGGCACCGCCGGCGAAGGTGTACCGGTCGGCGTCGCGGTCCACCGCCGCCAGCAACGACAGGTCGGCGAACAGCGCAAGCAGGACCGGGGCCTGGTCGAAGCGGTCGGCGAACCCTCCTGGCGGGTCGGGCTGTCCGGCGGCCAGGGCGCTGGCTTCGGCGTCGCGGTCGTTGGTCGGTGACCAGGGCCGCAGCCCCGCGGCGCTGAGCGCCAGGTAGTCGCGGGAACCGCGCTGGTACAGATCCCGCAGTCGGCGCCGCCGCTCGGGGTCTTTGAGCACCACGATCCGCCACGCCTGCGCGTTGGCGCCGCTGGGCGCGAACCGGGCGTTTTCGAGCACCCGCGCCACGGCGGCGTCGTCGACGGGCTGATCGGTGAAGTCGCGAACTGCGCCGGTAGTGCGCAACGCCGAGAGGAGTTCCATCCAATGGCACACTAGCGGTCATGGACCTTCTCGTCTTCTTGCCGCTGCTGATCATACTGGCGGCGTTCATGTTCTTCGCATCGCGGCGTCAAAAGCGGGTGATGCAGGCGACTATCGACCTGCACGAGTCACTGAGCGTCGGCGACCGGGTGCACACCACGTCGGGGCTGCAGGGCACGATCACCGACCTCAACGACGACACCGTGGACCTGGAGATCGCGCCGGGCGTGGTGACCACCTGGATCAAGATGGCGATCCGCGACCGTATCGACCCGGAGATCACCGAGGGCGACGACGGCGCCGTCGAGCTCACCGCCGACCCAGAGCGACTGCCCAAGGACTAAGTCCGGCCGACCGGCACGTACCCTTTGCGGGAGCAGTCGAACTGATCGGTAAGCGAGGAGACTCAACAACGTGGCATCGCCTTCCGCGCCGGTGCACCCTGCCCGTTACCTGACGATCTTTCTGGTCATGCTCATCGGCGTGTACCTGCTGGTCTTCCTGACCGGGGACAAGCGGGCCGAACCGAAGCTCGGCATCGACCTGCAGGGCGGCACCCGGGTCACGTTGACCGCACGGACGCCGGATGGTTCCCGGCCGTCCAGGGACGCACTGTCGCAGGCCCAGCAGATCATCGGTGCCCGGGTCAACGGGCTGGGCGTCTCGGGTTCGGAGGTCGTCGTCGACGGCGACAACCTGGTCATCACCGTGCCCGGAAACGACGGCAACGAGGCCCGCAATCTGGGGCAGACCGCGCGGCTCTACGTCCGGCCGGTGATCAACGGTATGCCCGCACAAGCCGCTCCGCCGCCCGAGGAGTCGCCGCCGCCGGCGGATGAAAAGCCGGGCGACAAACCCGCGCCGACCGGCCAACCGGCGCCACCACCCCAGCCACGGCCCTACCCGCAGGAGCCGCCGCCATCGCCGAGCCCGGCTCCGCCGCCGGATCAGACGGCGGCGCCCGTCCAGCCCGGGCCGCCGGATCCGCGGAAGGACCTCGCCGAACGCATCTCCAAAGAAAAGGAGTGGCGGCAGAGCACCGACAAGGCCATCCAGTTCTACGGGCTGCAATACCAGGCCACCCAGTGCGACAAAGACGACATCCTGGCCGGCAACGACGATCCCAACCTGCCGTTGATCACCTGCGACAAGGACCACAAAACCGCCTACCTGCTGGCGCCGTCGATCATCAGCGGCGACCAGATCCAGAACGCCACCTCGGGCCTGGACCCGCGCAGCGGCTACGTCGTCGACGTGCAGTTCAAGAGCGCCGCGGCCGGCATCTGGGCGGATTACACCGCCGCCCACATCGGCACCCAGACCGCGTTCACACTGGACTCCCAGGTGGTCAGCGCGCCGCAGATCCGTGAAGCGATCCCCGGCGGCCGAACCCAAATCACCGGCGGCGACCCGGCGTTCACCGCCGACAGCGCCCGTCAGCTCGCCAACGTGCTCAAGTACGGGTCGTTGCCGCTGTCGTTCGAATCCTCGGAAGCCGAAACCGTTTCGGCCACACTAGGTTTGACGTCATTGCGGGCAGGACTGATCGCCGGTGCGATCGGGCTGGTGCTGGTGCTGCTGTATTCGCTGCTGTATTACCGGGTGCTGGGATTGCTGACCGCACTGTCACTGGTAGCTGCTGGCGCCATGGTTTTCGCGATCCTGGTGCTGTTGGGCCGCTACATCAACTACACGCTGGATCTGGCCGGGATCGCCGGTCTGATCATCGGTATCGGCACGACCGCCGACTCGTTCGTGGTGTTCTTCGAACGCATCAAAGATGAGATCCGCGAAGGCCGTTCGTTCCGGTCAGCGGTTCCGCGTGGTTGGGCGCGGGCGCGCAAGACGATCGTGTCCGGTAACGCGGTGACGTTCCTGGCCGCCGCGGTGCTGTACTTCCTGGCGATCGGACAGGTCAAGGGCTTCGCATTCACGTTGGGTCTCACCACCGTCCTCGACCTTGTCGTGGTGTTCCTGGTGACCTGGCCGCTGGTGTACCTGGCGTCGAAGTCCCCGACGTTGGGCAAGCCTGCATACAACGGCCTGGGCGCGGTACAGCAGGTCGCGCGCGAGCGGCGCGCCGCAGCCCACACAGGACGGGGATAGCGAGATGGCCGCAAAAGCAACGGAAGCAGCCGTCGAAATCACCGAGACGGCCGGCGCCGAAGGCGACGACACCGCCACCGGGCTGCCGCACCACAACTTCCTGTCCCGGCTGTACACCGGGACCGGTGCGTTCGAGGTGGTCGGCCGCCGCCGGCTGTGGTACGGCGTCAGCGGGGCGATCGTCGCAATCGCGATCGCCAGCATCGTGCTTCGCGGATTCACCTTCGGTATCGACTTCGCAGGCGGAACCAAGGTGTCGATGCCCAGGGGAGACATCCAGACCAGCCAGGTGACCGAGGTCTACCACGACACCATCGGCTCTGACCCCGAGTCGGTGGTGATCGTCGGCAACGGCGCCTCGGCGACCGTGCAGATCCGTTCCATGCCGCTGGACAACGACCAGACGGCCAAGCTGCGCAACGCGCTGTTCGACAGGTTCCAGCCAAAAGGCGCCGACGGCAAGCCCAGCAAGCAGGCGATCAGCGACTCGGCGGTCTCGGAAACCTGGGGCGGCCAGATCACCAAGAAAGCGGTGATCGCGCTGGTGGTGTTTTTGGTGCTGGTCGCGATCTACATCACCGCGCGCTACGAGCGCTACATGGCGATCTCCGCGCTGGTCGCGATGTTCTTCGACGTCGCCGTCACCGCGGGCATCTATTCGCTGGTCGGCTTCGAGGTCACCCCGGCGACCGTGATCGGGTTGATGACGATTCTCGGGTTCTCCATCTATGACACCGTCATCGTGTTCGACAAGGTCGAGGAGAACACCCACGGCTTCCAGCACACCACCCGGCGCACCTTCGCCGAACAGGCCAACCTGGCGGTCAACCAGACGTTCATGCGCTCGATCAACACCAGCCTGATCTCGGTGCTGCCGGTGGTTGCGCTGCTGGTGGTGGCAGTGTGGCTGTTGGGTGTGGGCACGTTGAAGGACCTGGCGCTAGTGCAGCTGGTCGGCATCATCGTGGGCACCTACTCATCGATCTTCTTCGCTACCCCGCTGCTGGTCAGCCTGCGTGAACGCACCGAGTTGGTGCGTACGCACACCCGCCGAGTGCTGCGCCGGCGCAGCGGCGCTGCCGAGAAGACTTCGGAGTCGGCGGAATCGGCCGAGGACGAGCCGGACCGGCAGAACACCGTGGCGGCCCCGAACAAGCCGGCTCCGAACAAGCCGGCGCCCGGCGCGCGGCCGGTACGGCCAACCGGCAAGCGAAACAAGAGCTAGCCCGATGGCTGCCTGGCCCCGGCGCGTGGCCGCCAGCTGTCTGGCGGCCATCTTGGCAGCAGCCGGCCTCGCGAGCTTGTCGGGCTGCTCGGGTAGTGCCGCCGGGCACGTCGACTACGTCGTCGACGGCGCGCTGGTCACCTACAACACCACCACCGTGACCGGCGCCGCGTCGGCCGGTGCGCAGGCGTTTGCCCGCACCCTGACCGGGTTCGGCTACCACGGGCCCGACGGGCAGGTCGTCGCCGACCACGACTTCGGCACGGTGTCGGTGGTGGGCGGCGCGCCGCTGGTGCTCGACTACCAGATCGCCGACAAGGCCGTCTATTCCGACGGCAAGCCGGTCACCTGTGACGATCTGATGCTGGCGTGGGCGGCTCACTCCGGCCGGTACCCGGCCTTCCACGCCGCCAGCCAGGCCGGCTACGTCGACATCGCCACCATCGACTGTCAGCCCGGGCAGAAGAAGGCCCGGGTGTCATTCCAGCCCGACCGCAACGTGGTCGACTACCAGCAGCTGTTCACGGCGACCACGATGATGCCCTCGCACGTCATCTCCGACGAGCTGAAAATGAGCGTGGCCGCCGCGGTGATGGTCAACAACGGGCCGGCCATCGAGCGCATCGCCCAGCTCTGGAACACGATCTGGGACCTCAAACCCGGTCTGGACATCAAGCATTTCCCGTCGTCGGGGCCCTACAAGATCGAATCGGTGCTGAATGACGGCGGGGTGGTGCTCGTCGCCAATGACCGCTGGTGGGGCGCCAAGCCGATGACCAAGCGGGTCACGGTGTGGCCACAGAAAGCCGACATCCAAGACCGGCTCAACAACCAGAGCGTCGACGTCGTCGACGTCGCGACCGGTTCGTCGGGGTCGGTGATCACCCCGGACGACTACCAGCGCATCGATGCGCCATCGGATGGAATCCAGCAGCTGATCTTTGCTCCGGGCGGTCCATTGTCGGAGACCCGCGCGCGCCGCGCGGTCGCGTTGTGCACCCCGCGCGACGTGATCGCCCGCGACGCCGGGGTGCCGATTGCCAACGCGCGGTTGCACACCGCCGCCGAAGACGCCATCAGCCAGGCCGAAAATGTTCCCGAGGCCGCGCAGTTCGTCCGGTCGAATCCCGACGCGGCGCGTGATGCGCTGGGCAAGGCGCCGCTGACGGTGCGGATCGGCTACCGGGGACCTAACGCGCGGCTGGCCGCCACCGTCGGCGCGATCGTCAAGGCGTGTGCGCCGGCCGGTATCACCGTCTCCGACGTCACCTCCGACACCACCGGCCCGCAGACGTTGCTCGACGGGCAGATCGACGTGCTGCTGGCCAGCACCGGCGGCGCCACCGGCAGCGGGTCCACCGGGTCCTCGGCGATCGACGCCTACGCCCTGCGCGCCGGCAATGGCAATAACCTCTCCGGCTATCACAACGGCCAGATCGACGGGATCATCAGTGCGCTGGCGGTATCCGCCGACCCGGCCGAGTTGGTCCGGCTGCTGGCCGAGAGCGCGCCGGTGCTGTGGGCCGATATGCCGACGCTGCCGTTGTACCGCCAGCAGCGCAGCCTGCTCATGTCGAAGAAGATGTATGCCGTGGGCACCAATCCCAGCCGCTGGGGCGCCGGCTGGAATATGGACCGCTGGGTATTGGTGCGGTGACTCGGGCTGGCGACCAAGTCGCCGACATCATCGCATCGTTGACCCGCGAGGTGGCCGACTTCCCCGCGGCGGGTGTGCAATTCAAAGACCTGACCCCGGTATTCGCCGATCCGCGCGGGCTGGCCGCGGTGACCGACGCGCTGGCCGACGTGGCCGCCGGCGCCGAGGTGATCGCCGGCATCGACGCCCGCGGCTTCCTGGTCGGCGGTGCGGTGGCGGCCCGGCTCGGCACCGGAATGCTGGCCATCCGCAAGGGCGGCAAGCTGCCGCCGCCGGTGCTCGCCGAGTCCTACAACCTGGAGTACGGCACCGCCACCCTGGAGATCCCCGCCGACGGTGTCGAGTTGGCCGGCCGCAGCGTCGTCATCGTCGACGACGTGCTGGCCACCGGCGGCAGCGTCGCGGCAGCACACCGGCTGCTCACTCACAGCGGCGCCCGGGTGACGATGGCCGCGGTGGTGCTGGAACTCGGCGCGCTGGGCGGACGCGACGCCGTGGCGCCGCTGCCGGTACACAGCTTGCGCCGCATCTAGCGGGACAATTGAGGTTGAGCGATATCCTGGGTGGTCGGAGGTGACGAACGTGGCGGATGACCAGCGCACGGCTGTCCAGCAGCCGACCCAACCGCTGCAGATCGCCGATATTCCGCAGGCGCCGCCGGCCGCGGAGACACTCAAGACGTCCAGCAGCGCGTCGCGGCGGGTGCGGGCCCGACTGGCCAGGCGGATGACCGCCCAGCGCAGCACGCTCAGCCCCGTGCTCGAGCCGTTGGTGGCGGTGCACCGCGAGATCCACCCGAAGGCCGACGTGTCGATGTTGCAACGCGCCTACGACGTCGCCGAACAACGGCACGCCGACCAGATGCGGCATTCCGGGGATCCCTACATCACTCATCCGCTGGCCGTCGCCAACATTCTGGCCGAGTTGGGCATGGACACCATCACGCTGGTGGCCGCCCTGCTGCACGACACCGTCGAGGACACCGGATACACGCTGGCCGCGTTGTCCGAGGAGTTCGGCGAGGAGGTCGGTCATCTTGTCGACGGGGTGACCAAGCTGGACCGGGTGGTGCTGGGCAGCGCCGCCGAGGGCGAGACGATCCGCAAGATGATCACCGCAATGGCGCGTGACCCGCGGGTGTTGGTGATCAAGGTGGCCGACCGGCTGCACAACATGCGCACGATGCGTTTTCTGCCGCCGGAGAAGCAGGCCCGCAAAGCCCGCGAAACGCTGGAAGTGATTGCGCCGCTGGCACATCGGCTGGGGATGGCCACGGTCAAGTGGGAGCTGGAGGATCTGGCTTTCGCGATTCTGCATCCCAAGAAGTACGAGGAGATCGTGCGGCTGGTGGCCGGGCGGGCGCCGTCGCGCGACACCTACCTGGCCAAGGTGCGCACCGAGATCATCGCCACCTTGACTGCGTCGAAGATCAACGCGGTGGTCGAGGGCCGGCCCAAGCACTACTGGTCGATCTACCAGAAGATGATCGTCAAGGGCCGCGACTTCGACGACATCCACGACCTGGTCGGCATCCGGATTCTGTGTGAGGAGATTCGGGACTGTTATGCCGCTGTGGGCGTGGTGCATTCGCTGTGGCAGCCGATGGCCGGCCGGTTCAAGGACTACATCGCCCAGCCCCGCTACGGGGTGTATCAGTCGCTGCACACCACGGTTGTCGGGCCGGAGGGCAAGCCGCTGGAGGTGCAGATTCGCACCCGCGACATGCACCGCACCGCCGAGTACGGTATCGCGGCGCACTGGCGTTACAAGGAAGCCAAGGGCCGCAACGGAGTGCCGCATCCGCATGCCGCGGCCGAAATCGACGACATGGCCTGGATGCGGCAACTGCTCGACTGGCAGCGGGAGGCCGCCGACCCCGGCGAGTTCCTCGAGTCGCTGCGCTATGACCTTGCGGTTCAAGAGATTTTCGTGTTCACCCCGAAAGGCGATGTGATCACGCTGCCGGCTGGGTCGACACCGGTCGACTTCGCCTACGCCGTGCACACCGAGGTGGGGCACCGCTGCATCGGTGCCCGGGTCAACGGCCGGCTGGTGGCGCTGGAGCGCAAGCTGGAAAACGGCGAAGTTGTCGAGGTTTTCACCTCCAAGGCACTCAATGCCGGGCCGTCGCGAGACTGGCAGCAGTTCGTGGTGTCTCCGCGCGCCAAGACCAAGATCCGTCAGTGGTTCGCCAAAGAGCGCCGCGAGGAGGCGCTGGAGTCCGGCAAGGAAGCGATGGCGCGCGAGGTTCGTCGCGTCGGACTTCCGTTGCAGCGCTTGATGAACGGCGCATCGGTGGCGGCGGTGGCCAATGAGCTGCACTACACCGACGTGTCCGCGCTCTACACCGCGGTCGGTGAGGGCCACGTGTCGGCCAAGCACGTCGTGCAGCGGCTGCTGGCCGAACTCGGTGGTATCGATCAGGCCGAAGAGGATCTCGCCGAGCGGTCCACGCCCGCGACGATGCCGCGGCGTCCGCGCAGCACCGACGATGTCGGGGTGGCGGTGCCAGGCGCGCCGGGGGTGTTGACCAAGCTGGCCAAGTGCTGCACGCCGGTGCCCGGGGACCAGATCATGGGGTTCGTCACCCGCGGTGGCGGGGTCAGCGTGCATCGCACCGACTGCACCAACGCCGCGTCGCTGCAGCAGCAGGCCGAGCGGATCATCGAGGTGCACTGGGCGCCGTCGCCGTCGTCGGTGTTCCTGGTGGCCATTCAAGTTGAAGCGCTGGACCGGCACCGGTTGCTCTCGGACGTGACGAAGGTGCTCGCCGACGAGAAGGTGAACATCCTGTCGGCCTCGGTGACCACCTCATCCGGTGACCGGGTAGCCATCAGCCGCTTCACTTTTGAGATGGGCGACCCTAAGCATCTTGGGCATCTGCTCGACGTGGTCCGCAATGTCGAAGGCGTCTACGACGTCTACCGGGTGACCTCCGCGGCGTAACCTTTTGCCTTGTGCGCGAGCGTGCGTGTCCCCGGCCGACACGCCGAGCGTGCGGCCGGGAACACGCACGCTCGCGGCGAGAATTGGCGGCTTGCTCCGCGAAACTGCAACTGCGGTCGTGATTTCTCGGAAACTACAGCCCTAGCGGCAATCTCGCGGAGTGCTCAGTCCAGCCGCACCGATGTGATCGTGACTTTGGTTGCCGGCGTCCCGTTTGCACCGCCGCCGGCAATACCAGCGGCAGCAACCTTGTCCAGCATGGCCAGCCCGTCGTCCTGAATGGTCCCGAAAATCGTGTATCGCGGTGGCAACTGCGAGTCCTGGTAGACCATGAAGAACTGACTGCCATTGGTTCCTAGTCCGGCATTGGCCATCGCGAGTGTGCCGCGCGGGTAGACGACCGGTTGATTCAGCGCTGGATCGTATGGCGGAAATTGATCGGTCGGGTATTCGTTGGCGAACTGATAGCCCGGTCCGCCGGCGCCGTTGCCCTTCGGATCGCCGCACTGCAGCACGCTCAGGCTCGGCGAGGCGGTCAGTCGGTGACACTGGGTGCCGTCGAAGAAGCCTTGCTTGGCCAGGCTGACGAAACTGTTGACCGTGCAAGGGGATTGGTTGTTGGCCAGTTGCAGGCCGACATTGCCCTGGTCGGTGACCATGCTGACGCTGATCAGGGCCGGGTCGGTTGGCACCTTACCCGCCCGGGGTGGATCTACCGGCTTGCTGGCCGGATCCGTCGACGGCCGGTATTGGCAGTCGGAGCCCAGATGCTCAGTCGGGGTAAATGGCGGCAATTGTCCGTTCGCCTGCGGTGCCGATCGCTGTGAGGCGCTGGGCGACGTCCACGGTGAGGCGCTGGGCGACGTCCACGGTGAGGCGCTGGTGTCCGCGGTGCCGGTGCTAGCGCTCTTTTCCGAGTCGCGGTTGACGGCGACGACCGCGACCACCGCGACGAGCACGGCGATGATGCCGCCGGTGATGAGCAGGATTGTCGGCGTCGACAACGTCTTGCCGGACCTGTTCATTTGCATCACACGTTCCTTCGGTCAGTCGAGCCGTACCGATTTGATGGTGACCGGAGTGGCGGGTTGGCCGTCGTCGCCGCCACCCGCGACGCCGGCATTGGCGATCTTGTCCAGCGTGGCCAGCCCGTCTTCCTGGATGGTTCCGAACACGGTGTATTCCGGCGGCAGCTGCGAATCCTTATACACCAGGAAGAATTGGCTACCGTTGGTGCCTGGCCCTGCATTGGCCATGGCTAGGGTGCCGCGAGGGTAGTCGACCGGTTGGTCTACCGCGGGATCACCGGTTGGATATTGGTCCGTGGGGTATTCGTTGGCGAACTGATACCCGGGGCCTCCGGTTCCATTGCCCGTCGGGTCACCGCACTGCAGCACGCTGAGCGTCGGCGAGGTGGTCAACCGGTGACACTGGTTGCCGTCAAAGAAGCCCTGCTGTGCGAGGCTGACGAAACTATTGACCGTACACGGTGATTCGGCGTTGGCGAGTTGTAGGCCAACGTTGCCCTGGCTGGTTACCATGCTAACGCTGACCTGCGCCGGCTCAGTCGGCACCTTGCCTGATCGGGGCGCAGTAGCCGGCTTGCTCGCCGGCTCGGTCGAAGGTGGGTATTGACAGTTGGCACCCAGATCGGCCGACGGCGTGAATGAGGGCAACGGCGGAATGCCAGGCAATGCGCCCAGGGCAGGAGTCGTCGTGGCGGAACTGCTGGTCGGTGCCGACGCCTTTTCGTCTTTAGGCTCTAAGTTGGTGATGACCAGGACGATAATCGCCACGGCGATTGCGATTGATGCACCGGTAATGATCAGGGTGCGCCGACGCCGACTGGTTTGGAGGGCAGTGATTTCCAGCTGTTGCTCGAGCTTGCGCTTGGCCATCGCGCGTCGATCTTCGTTGGTCGGTGCAGCCACCGTGTTGGTAGGCGATGCGACGGGCCGCGCCGGCGCACGCTGAGTCGGTGCCTGGACGGGCGGGGTCGGCCGCGTCGTTTTCCCAGGACTCGTCAGCGCTGCGCGCGCGGCATCAGCGAATTCTGTCGCACTTTGGTAGCGTTGGTCGGGCCTTTTAGCCATGCCTCGGGCGATGACGGCGTCGAAGGCCGGTGGGATGTCGGAGAAGTCGATGGATGGCCGTGGAGGCGGGTTATTCAGGTGGCCGGCAATTTGTTGTTCGAGGCTCTCGCCGGGGTAGGGGCGTTGGCCCGTGAGGCATTCATGCAACACGCAGGCCAGCGAGTAGATGTCCGCGCGGTAGTCGGTGGTGCCGCTGAAGCGTTCCGGAGCCATGTAGGCCAACGTGCCGATGGTATGGCCTGTGCCGGTCATCGCGGTGTCGGTGACTGCGCGGGCGATGCCGAAGTCGATCAGGTAAGCGAAATCTCTTGCGGCTAAAAGGATGTTGGAAGGCTTGACATCCCGGTGGACCAATTCTGCGAGGTGGGCGGTATGCAGTGCCGAGGCGATCTGCTCGATGATTGCGACGGTGCGTGCAGGGCTTAACCGGCCGTCGTCGTCGGCGATGATGCTGCCTAAATCGCGGCCCTCGATAAGCCGCATGTCGACGTAGAGCCGGCCGTCGATTTCGCCATAGTCATGAATAGGCACCACGTGCGGGTCGCTGAGGCCAGCCGCAGTCCGTGCCTCGCGGCGGAACCGCCGCTGAAACTCCGGGTTTTCGGCCAGATGCTGCGGTAACAGTTTGATGGCGACGACACGGTCGGTGGCGCTGTCGTAGGCACGATAGACCTCGCCCATGCCACCGCGACCCAACACCTCGAGAAGCTGGTAACGTCCGAATGCCGTTGTCACCGTAGTCTTCTCCTCACCACTGAGAGGTGCGTTTCCCTCGAACCATAAGCGGTGGCGCTCTACCTGTGAGTAGCGATACCAGGTCAGTCCAGCAGTACCGACTTGATGGTGACCGGCGTAGCGGGCGGACCGTCTTCGCCGCCGCCGGCGACGCCGGCCTTGGCGATCTTGTCCAGCGTGGCCAGCCCGTCGTCTTGGATCGTGCCGAACACCGTAAAGTTCGGCAACAGTTGAGAGTCCTTGTAAACCATGAAGAACTGGCTGCCATTGGTGCCAGGGCCGGCGTTCGCCATAGCCAATGTGCCGCGTGGGTAGACGACTGGTTGCTGCAGTGCGGGGTCGTCGGGCGGGAACTGATCGGTGGGATATTCGTTGGCAAACTGGTACCCTGGGCCGCCGTCGGCGCCGTCTCGGTTGGGATTGCCGCACTGCAGCACGCCCAACGTCGGCGAGGTGGTCAGCCGGTGGCACTGAGTGTCGTTGAAGAAGCCCTGGTGCGCGAGGCTGGCGAAACTGTTGACGGTGCAAGGGGACTTGGCGTTAGCGAGCAGCAGGCCGATATTCCCTTGATCGGTTACCATGCTGGCACTGACCTGCGCGTCTTTCCCCTCCGTCGGCACTTTGCCGGTCCGCGGCGGTTTCACCGGCTTGCTGGCCAGGTCAGGGGACGGCGGGTACTGGCAGTTGGCGCCCAGCTCAGCCGACGGCTTGAACGACGGCAACGGCGGCGCGGCCGGAGGCGCGCTCTGCGTGGTCGTCGCACCGCCCTCGGTTCCCGACGCTTTCTCGTTCTTGTCCTTATTGGTGACCAGCACAGTGATGACCACCGCGGCGATGACGACCACCGCGGCGACCGATCCGCCGGCGATCGCCATAATCCTGCGCCGGCGGGCCTGCTTGGCGCGGCGTTCCAGCTGGCGTTCGAGTTTGCGCTTGGCTGTCGCCCGTCGCTGTTCGTTGGTCGGCACCGCCGAAGTCCCTCCTCGATCGTTCGCGTGGGTCAGCACAGAGTGTGCCAGAGTGCCAGCAGTCAGGCGCAACGTGGGAAACTGGGGATCGTGTTGATTTCCGCGTTTCCCGCCGGGTTGCTGGCTTGCAACTGCTACGTGCTGGCGCCGCATCCCGGGGCCGACGCCATCATCGTCGATCCCGGTCAGCGGGCCATGGGCCCGCTGCGGCGCATTCTCGACGAGAATCGGCTCACCCCGGCGGCGGTGCTGCTCACCCACGGCCACATCGACCACATCTGGTCAGCCCAGAAGGTGTCCGACAGCTTCGGCTGCCCGGCCTACATCCACCCCGAGGACCGGTTCATGCTGACCGATCCGATCAAAGGATTCGGACCGCGGCTGGGCCAGGCCCTGTTGGCGGCGATGTTCCGCGAGCCCAAGCAGGTCGTCGAACTCGACCGCGACGGCGACAAGATCGACCTGGCCGACATCGCCGTCACCGTCGACCACACCCCTGGCCACACTCGGGGGTCGGTGGTGTTCCGGGTGACCGGCGATGGGTCCGACATCGTGCTCACCGGCGACACGCTGTTCGAGCGTTCGGTTGGGCGCACCGACCTGTTCGGCGGCAGCGGCCGCGACCTGCTGTGCTCGATCGCCGGCAAACTGCTGGTCCTCGACGACAAGACCGTGGTCCTGCCCGGTCACGGCCCCAAGACCACGATCGGCGCCGAACGCCGGCACAACCCGTTCCTCGAAGGGCTGTGAGCGTGGCCCCGCGCCGGCGACGATGCGGAGCGCAGCGATGAGGAGGAGCGGCGCAAAGTGACTCAATTCCAGGCGCCCAAGGGTGTACCGGATTACGTCCCGCCGGATTCGGCACGGTTCGTCGCGGTGCGCGACGGGCTGCTCGACGCGGCACGGCGCGCCGGCTACAGCGACATCGAGTTGCCGATCTTCGAGGACACCGCGCTGTTCGCGCGCGGGGTGGGGGAGTCCACCGATGTGGTGTCCAAGGAGATGTACACCTTCGCCGACCGCGGCGACCGGTCGGTGACGCTGCGCCCGGAAGGCACCGCCGGGGTGGTGCGCGCGGTCATCGAGCACGGGCTGGACCGCGGCGCGCTGCCGGTCAAGCTGTGCTACGCGGGTCCGTTCTTTCGCTACGAGCGCCCGCAGGCCGGCCGCTACCGCCAGCTGCAGCAGGTTGGGGTGGAGGCCATCGGGGTCGACGACCCCGCACTGGACGCCGAGGTGATCGCCGTCGCCGACGCCGGCTTCCGTTCCCTGGGTTTGACGGGGTTTCGCCTAGAACTCACCTCGCTGGGTGATGACACCTGCCGTCCGCAATACCGAGAGCTGTTGCAGGACTTCCTGTTTGCGCTCGACCTGGATCCGGAGACCCGCAGGCGCGCCGAGCTCAACCCGCTGCGGGTGCTCGACGACAAGCGCCCGGAGATCAAAGCGATGACCGCGGACGCGCCGGTGATGATCGACCACCTCTCCGATGTCGCCAAGCAGCATTTCGAGACGGTGCAGGCGCATCTCGACGCGCTCGGCGTGCCGTATGTGATCAACCCGCGAATGGTGCGCGGGCTGGACTACTACACCAAGACCACGTTTGAATTCGTGCACGACGGGCTGGGCGCGCAGTCGGGCATCGGCGGCGGCGGCCGCTACGACGGGCTGATGCGCGTGCTGGGTGGCCAGGATCTCTCCGGCATCGGGTTCGGTCTCGGCGTGGACCGCACCCTGCTGGCATTGCAGGTCGAAGGCAAAACCGTTGGCGCGACGACTCGTTGCGACGTCTTCGGAGTACCGCTGAGCGAGCAGGGCAAGCTGCGGCTGGCGACGCTGGCCGGTCAACTGCGTGCCGCCGGCGCGCGGGTGGACCTGGCCTACGGCGAGCGCGGACTCAAGGGTGCAATGCGCGCCGCCGACCGGTCCGGCGCCCGGTTCGCGCTGGTGGCCGGTGACCGCGAGATCGAGGAAGGCATCGTCGGCGTCAAAGACCTCGGCTCGGGCGAGCAGGTGGACGTTGCGACGGACGCGGTTGTCGCCGACGTGCTTTCCCGACTCACCCCTTGACCGCGAGCGTGCGTGTTCCCGGCTATCAGCCCGGCGTGTCGACCGGGGACACGCACGCTCGCGCACAATGGCGTCAGTGCTTGACCTGGTTGAACGGCACACCGCGATCGGCCGCGTGTTCACGCGGAAAGCCCAAGACCCGTTCGCCAATCACGTTGCGCGCCATCTCGGTACTGCCGCCCCCGAGCGCCGCGGTCTGCCGGGACAGATAACGTTGGCCGATCGCAAGCAGTTCGTCGACCACCCCGAAGCTGCCCGCGATCGCCAATGCGGTGTCGACCTCGAGTTCGATGGCCTCGGCATGGAAGAGCCGAATCAGCGTCCCGGCGGCCGGCGGGAGCGAGCCGTCGAGCACGCCGCGGTAGACGTGGTCGATCAGCTGATCACGCACCGCACGATGCACCAGTGCCCGGCCGGCCTTCTCACGGACACGGTCGTTGTCGGGCTGTCCGATCGCCTGCAGCAGCACGCCGTAGTCGGGTGTCTTCTCCTGGGCGTTCTCGCTGCCGCTGCCGCTGGCGAACTCCGAGCCGCCGCCGACGGCGCGCCGCTCGTGATAGAGCTGGCGCGATGCGACGTCCCAGCCCTTGTCGACTTCGCCGAGCACATCGTCGTCGCTGAGTTCCAGGTTGTCGAAGAACTCCTCGCAGAATTCGGTGGAACCGTTGACTTGTTTGATGCGCCGCAACGTAATTCCGGGGCTGTCGATGCGCACCAAGAACATGGTCAGCCCGTCGTGCTTGGGGACCTCCCAGTTCGTCCTGGCCAGCAGCAGCCCGTAGTCGGCGGCGAACGCTCCGGTGCTCCAGGTCTTCGCGCCGTTGACCACCCATCTGCCGTCGCGCCGCTCGGCGCGGGTGATCACGCCGGCCAGATCCGACCCGCCGCTGGGTTCGGAGAGCAGCTGAACCAGTACCTCATCACCACGCAGTGCCGCTGAAATGTGTTGACGCTTCTGCTCTTCGCTGCCGGTGTCCAGAATTGTCGCGCAGCAGATCGTGAAGGTCGGCGTGTTGAGTATCAGCGGCATCTCGTAGCCGGCGCTCTCGGCGTCGAAGGCCTTCTGATATTCGATGCTCAGCCCGAGCCCGCCGTACTCGACCGGGAAACAGATCCCGGCGAACCCGCCATCGTAGAGTCGCCGCTGCAGCTCGCGGGCCCGCTGCCATGACTCCTGCACGCCGCGATCGGCAAACGGCGGATTGCCTCGATCGATGCGCGGCATCGCCTCGGCCAGCCATCCGCGGGCCCGCTCGGCGAACTCGGCCACCGACTCGCTGGGGCGGGGAGGAGCGATCATGACGGCAGCTCACGTGACGACATGCGGCGCCTCCCGAGAGTCTCATTCGTCGCAAACGGAAATGACGTTACCAGAGGTCATGGGCCGCCCCGCGGCTTGGTCAAGGTGAATTGGTCGACGACAGTGAGCGCGCCGAGCGATCCGGTGATCGCGTAGTGCGTCGCGGTGATCGAGGTGTTGCCGCCGGGAGGGCCCGGGTCGACATCGAACGCCGCGAAGCCGTAGGGATGTGTGCGGTCGCGAAACGCCGACCATGGCGCGTCCTCCACGACATAGATCGGTGCTTTGCGTCCGGTCGCCGGGTTGAGTCGGCCGACGCCGGTCACCACCCGACATTTGGGCCGGTCGAAGAACATCGTGTTCGACGGCGCCGACGTGCCACCTCCGCCGATTACTACGTGCACGGTGCCCTTGGTGGCGTCGATGAGGTCGGCGCGGGTGTCGGCGGGTCGGGGGGTTCTGGTTTCGCCGTCCAGCGCTCCGCGCACCGGATGTGAGCGTTCGTAGTGGTGTTCGTGACCGCACACCACTAAATCGACCTGGTAGCGGTCGAACAACGGCAGCCATTCCTGACGGATGCCGAGGTCGGCGCCGTTGGTGCGGTCGGTGGTCGAGATTGCCGTCTGGTGCATGCAGACGACCACCCAGTCCACGTCGGGGTCGTGCCGGGCATCGGCGAGTTCAGCTTCCAGCCAACGCTTCTGCGCGCCACCGGAATAGCCGTGCACATAGAAGTTGCCGCCGTCCTGAAAGCACACGTCGTCGTTGGACAGGCTGATTACCCGCACCGACCCGGCGGTGAAGGAGTACCAGAGCCCGCGCAATGCCGGGTCGGCTCCCGAGTCGGGCAGCGCAAAGTAGGTCTGGTAGGCCTCGAATCCGACTGGGCCGTTGCCCAATTCGTTTTCGTGGTTTCCCGCCGCCGGCATCCAGGGCCGGTAGCGCGCCGAACGTGAGTTGTTGTCGAACCAATCGGTCCAGGAGCGGATCCGGTCGTGGGCCAGGTTGGCGT
The DNA here is from genome assembly GCF_059812285.1 of Mycobacterium sp. NGS62. Taxonomy (NCBI): domain Bacteria; kingdom Bacillati; phylum Actinomycetota; class Actinomycetes; order Mycobacteriales; family Mycobacteriaceae; genus Mycobacterium; species Mycobacterium sp. NGS62. Next base: position 877,277 of record NZ_JCALCK010000002.1, read on the forward strand.
AACAGAGGTCGCCGTTGACCAAGTTGAACAGCGGGCCGATGCGCTCGATCGCGGTCGTGGTGTCCGCGGCGGCCGGCGAGCCCAGGTTGTCGCTGGTGTACGTCGTGCCCGTCAGCCTGCCGAGCGTCGGGGTAGCCTGATCGCCGAAGCTGGTGAAACACAGTGATTTCCGTCCCGACGGCGCAGTGCGCACCGTGCCCAGCTCTGGGCTGGTGCCATCATGCACCGCGGCGTAGACGTAATCGGTGTCGGGAGCCAGATCGGTCAGCGCCGCATGGTGGACGCGAACTTCACTGCGCGACTTGGCGTCCCGGTAGGCGCGGGTTTCGGCTTGCACCGTGCGCCCGAAGCCCGACGTCGGCATGCCCACCAGCACCCGGGGGTTGCCTACCGCGTCGGTGGTCTGCCAGGACACCACCACGTCGGTGGCGGCATTCCGGCCGAATTGCAGATGCAGGCCCCGCACCGGCGGTGCGCCGCTGGCGTCGGGCTGCGTCCACACGGCCGGTCCGGACGAGCGCAGCAGCGTTGCCCCGGCACCGCCGATGCCCACTCCCGCAATCGCCGCCGCCCCGGCCGTCAACAGCGTGCGGCGGCTGATGCCCGTCTCGTCGCTCATCTTTGTTTCATACCGCACCCGACAGCAGATTTCTGCGTTGGCGGTAACGCTCCGCTAGCCTGCGCAGAGGACCGAGCGCATCCGGTTTGCACCATGACACAAAGTGTCCTACCGTAATTGTTAGTGTCATATCCCTACGATTCAGGGAGCCGCTGATGGCCAGCACGTTCACCGATTCCAAAGCCGACTTGATGCGGCGCGCACAAGACCGCTTGGCCGCCAATGTGGGTGAGTCGGCGTTGTCGACCCGCCAGAAGCTGGCGCTGACCTGCCGCGCCCTGTTCGACCAAGGACATGATTCGGGGCTGGCCGGACAGATCACCGCCCGCGCCGAGCAGCCCGGCACCTATTACACCCAGCGGCTGGGGTTGGGCTTCGACGAGATCACCGACGCCAACCTGTTGCTCGTCGACGAGGACCTCAATGTGCTCGACGGCGACGGTATGGCTAACCCCGCCAACCGTTTTCACAGCTGGATCTACCGCGCCCGGCCCGATGTGCAGTGCATCGTCCATACCCACGCCTTCCACGCCGCCGCGCTGGCCATGCTGGAGGTTCCGCTGGTGGTGTCCCAGATGGACACCACGCCGCTCTACGATGACTGTGCGTTTCTGGCGGAGTGGCCAGGGGTTCCGGTCGGCAATGAGGAGGGCGAGATCATCAGCGCTGCCCTCGGCGACAAAAAGGCCATCCTGCTGGCTCACCATGGCCAGATCGTGGCCGGTGCCAGCGTCGAGGAGGCGTGCTCGCTGGCGGTGCTCATCGAGCGCGCGGCCAAACTGCAGCTGGCCGCGATGTCGGCCGGCACGATCAAAGAACTACCGGAGAAGCTGGCCCGCGAAGCCCACGACTGGACGCTGCGGCCGGAACGTAGCCGGGCGAATTTCGCCTACTATGCGCGCCGCGCGCTCACGCAACACCCCGATGCCTTGACGAGCTGACCGAAGGAGTCCGCCATGCCGAAAATTCACGGCATCATCGCCTACCCGGTGACTCCGTTCGCCGCCGATTCGGGCACGATCGACACCACGTCCTTGACCGCGCTGGTCGACCGGCTGGTGCGCGCCGGCGTCCACGCGATAGCCCCGCTCGGTAGCACCGGCGAGCTGGCCTATCTCGACGAAGGCGAGTTCGACACCGTCGTCGACACCACGATCGCCGCTGTCGACGGCCGGGTGCCGGTCGTCGTCGGTGTGTCAGACCTGACCACTGCCAACACGATTCGGCGTGCGCAGGTGGCCGAGAAGGCCGGCGCCGACGCGGTGATGATCCTGCCGGTGTCCTATTGGAAGCTGACCGAGCACGAGATCGTCACGCACTACCGCAGCATCGGCGAGGCGATCGGAATTCCGATCATGGCCTACAACAACCCGGCCACCAGTGGCATCGACATGAGCCCGGAACTGCTGGTGCACATGTTCGAGAGCGTCGAGAACCTCACGATGGTCAAGGAGTCCACCGGCGACCTGTCCCGGATGCAGCGCATCGCCGAGCTCAGCGATGGTCGGCTGCCGTTCTACAACGGCAGCAACCCGCTGGTGCTCGACGCGCTGCGGGCCGGCGCCGCCGGATGGTGCACGGCGGCCCCGTGTCTGCGACCGCAGCCATGCATCGACTTGTACGACGCCGTGCGGGCCGGCGATCTGCAAACGGCGCAAAAGATCTACGACGACCTCAAGCCGCTGTTGCAATTCATCGTTGCCGGCGGGCTCGCCACCACCGTGAAGGCCGGATTGGAGCTGCTCGGTGTCGGCGTCGGAGACCCGCGCCGTCCGCTGCTGCCGCTGGACGACGAGGGCCGCGACACGTTGCAGAAATTGCTGCCCGCTTGACAGGAAATCGAACTGGCGTTCGAATAGGGCATGCGGTGGGACGCCCAGAGCATCGACGTCGATGACGGCGCGCTGCCCGGTTTGCAGCGCATCGGGTTCGTCCGCAGTGTGCGGACCCCGCAGTTCGACGGCATCACGTTTCACGAGGTGCTGTGCAAGTCGGCGCTGAACAAGATCGCCAACGCCGCTGTCTTGCCGTTCCGGTACACCGTCAACGGCTATCGCGGCTGCTCGCATGCCTGCCGTTACTGTTTCGCCCGGCCCACCCACGAGTATCTGGAATTCAACTGCGGCAACGACTTCGACACCCAGGTCGTCGTCAAGACGAATATCGTCGACGTGCTCCGGCGCGAGCTGCGCCGTAAGTCCTGGTGCCGCGAGACCGTGGCATTGGGCACCAACACCGATCCCTATCAGCGCGCTGAGGGCCGGTATGCGTTGATGCCCGGCATTATCGGTGCGCTCGCGGAGTCGGGCACGCCGCTGTCGATCCTGACCAAGGGCACCCTGCTGCGGCGCGACCTGCCGTTGCTCGCCGACGCCGCCGGGCAGATTTCGGTCCGGGTGGCCGTCTCCCTGGCGGTCGGCGATCCCGAGCTGCATGCGGCCGTGGAACCGGGCACTCCCGGGCCACGCGCACGGTTGGGGCTGATCGCGGCGATCCGCGACGCCGGCCTGGACTGCCACGTGATGGTGGCGCCGGTGCTGCCGCACCTGACCGATTCCGCCGAACAGCTCGACAGCCTGCTGCGCCAGATCGCCGACGCGGGTGCGACCGGTGTGACGGTGCTGGGCCTGCATCTGCGCGGATCGACACGCGGCTGGTTCTTGTCGTGGTTGGGCCGCACCCACCCCGAGCTGCTCGGCGGGTATCGCGAGTTGTACCGGCGCAGCGCCTATCTGCCGCAGCAGTACCGCGACGAGCTACGAGACCGGGTTACGCCGCTGATCGCCAAACACCGGTTGACCGGTGAGCGGCGCCGCCCCGATCCCGCCCCGCCGCGCCTGGCCGCCGAGGTTTTGCAGCCCACGCTGTTCTAGCCCAGTTCTGCGGCGCGGAAAGTGTCGCACTGATTGGGGTCACCGGTCTGGTAGCCGACGGTGAACCAGTGCTGCCGCTGCTCGGACGACCCGTGGGTCCACGACTCAGGGTTGGTGCGCCCGGTCGCCTTGCGCTGAATACGGTCGTCGCCCACCGATGCCGCTGCCGACAGCGCGTCGTCAATGTCCTTGTCGCTCAAAGGCTCCAGAAACGGCACACCGGTACTTTCCTGCTTGGTGATCGACGCGTAGTGCGCCCACACCCCGGCATAGCAATCGGCCTGCAGCTCGGTGCGCACGCCGTTGCCGCCGGCACCCTGCGCGCCCTGCTGGGCGCGGCCGAGTACTCCCTGCAGCTTCTGCACATGATGGCCAAACTCGTGCGCGACCACATACTCCTGCGCCAACGGCCCACCGCTGGAATTGAATTGGTCTTTGAGCACCTCGAAGAAGTCCGTGTCGAAATAGGCGGTCTGGTCCAGCGGACAGTAGAACGGGCCGACATCGCTGGTGGCCGCGCCGCAGCCGGTGCTGACCTGGCCGCTGAACAGCCGCACGTGCGGGCGGGTGTAGCCGCGCATCAGCTGCTTCCACACGCCGTCCACCGAGTTGCCGGTAGCGACCACGCGGCACTGCACGTACTTGTTGGCGTCGGCTCCGGTGCGGCAGGTGCTCAAGTCAAAGCCCGGCGCGACGTCCTGGTTGGTGTTCATCGGTTGCTGGCTGAGCACATTGCCCGGATCGACGCCGAGGAACATGGCCACCACCACGATCACCAGCCCGCCGAGACCGCCGCCGATCGCCATCCGCCGACCGCCGCCGCCGGACGACGACGTGGTGCTGGTGTCGATCTGCATACCCTCGTTGAAGGTCATCGCACGCTCCGTTTGCCGCTAGATCGGGTCGCCGGATCAGCTTTTCACACTACGGTTCGGCGCGCCGGTGGATGCGCGGTCCGTGGCTCAGCCCGGGCCGTCGCTGGCGGCAGCCAGCAGCGGTACGACGACGTCGCTGATCGGTGTGGTCAGACCATGCGAGCGCGCCTTGCGGACGATCACCCCGTTGCGGATATCCCACTCCAGCGGCCGGTGGGCCTCCCGGTCGGCCAGCATCGAGGTCCCCATATCGGTCGGAGCGCGGCGGAATATCTCGACCAGCTCCTCGACCACGTCATCGCCGAGATCGGCGCCCTCGGCGCGAGCCACGGCAAGGCATTCAGCGAGGTAGCGACGACTCAATGCGGCAACGTCGTCGCGCCCGAACATGCCGGACCGCCGGCCGGTCAACACCATCAGCCCGGCGAGCGCATTCACCAGCAGCTTGCGCCAGGCCGCGGTGGTGAAATCCGGTTCGCAGTCCACCACACAGCCGGCCTCGCGCAACACCGTGGCAAGCCGGTCCGCGGCCGGGCCAGTGGGCAGCACCAGCCGCGGTTCGGTGCGTAGCCGCACCCACCCGTCCGGATCGGTCTCGGCGCTGTACCAGACGATGCCCGCCAGGACCGTTGACGACGGGCAAAGCGGCTGCACCTGCTCGACCTGCTCCACTCCGTTCTGCAGCACGGCCACGAGGGTGCGCTCATCGCACAAGCGGGCCAGCCAGCCGGCTGCGGCGCCGTTCTGCGTGGCTTTGATCGCGAGGATGACGATCTGGGCCGGGCCGCTGATCTCGCTCGGGTCGGTGTGCACCGGGCCCGGCACCACGATCGGGTCGGCGCCGTCGGGCCGCAGTTCGATGCGGTCACGCGGTGTTCGTCCGCACAGCAGCACGCGGTGACTGGCCGCATGCAGATACGCCGCGACCGTCGTGCCGACAGCACCGGGACCGACAAGGGCAATATCCATGGTTATCCCCGAAATTACCGGCTCTACACTGAGCAGTCGGTCCAACCCATTGCAGAGGAGTAGTTCGTGCTGCGCAGTCACGTCGCCGGTTCGTTGCGCGCCGCCGATGCCGGTCAGAAGGTGACGATGGCCGGTTGGGTGGCGCGCCGCCGCGACCACGGCGGGGTGATCTTCATCGACCTGCGCGACGCATCCGGCGTGTCCCAGGTGGTGTTCCGCGCGGCTGATGTGCTGGAGCAGGCGCACCGACTGCGCGCCGAATTCTGCATCGCCGTCGAGGGTGTGGTCGAGATTCGCCCGGAAGGCAACGCCAACCCGGACATCGCCACCGGCGAGATCGAAGTCAACGCGACGGCGCTGACCGTCCTGGGCGAGTGCGCGCCGCTGCCGTTTCAGCTCGACGAATCCGCCGGCGAGGAGACTCGGCTGAAGTACCGCTACCTCGACCTGCGCCGCGACGGACCCGGCGGGGCAATCCGGTTGCGCTCCAAGGTGAACGCCGCCGCGCGTGCGGTGCTGGCCGAACACGACTTCGTCGAGATCGAGACACCGACGATGACCCGCTCCACGCCGGAGGGCGCCCGCGACTTTCTGGTGCCGGCCCGGCTGCAGCCGGGCTCGTTCTATGCCCTGCCGCAAAGCCCGCAGCTGTTCAAGCAGCTGCTGATGGTCGCGGGCATGGAGCGCTACTACCAAATCGCCCGCTGCTACCGGGACGAGGATTTCCGCGCCGACCGCCAGCCGGAGTTCACCCAGCTCGACATGGAGATGAGCTTCGTGGACGCCGACGACGTGCTGGCGATCTCCGAACAGGTGCTCCGGGGGCTGTGGGCGCTGATCGGCTACGACCTGCCGTTGCCGTTGCCGCGAATCACCTACGCCGAGGCGATGCGGCGGTTCGGCTCCGACAAACCCGACCTGCGATTCGGGCTGGAGCTCGTCGAATGCGCAGAGTTCCTCAAAGACACCACATTTCGGGTATTCCAGGCCCCCTATGTCGGGGCGGTGGTGATGCCGGGCGGGGCGTCGCAGCCGCGACGCACGCTGGACGGCTGGCAGGACTGGGCCAAGCAGCGCGGGCACAAGGGGCTGGCCTATGTGCTGGTGGGCGAGGACGGTGCGCTGTCCGGCCCGGTGGCCAAGAACCTCTCCGACACCGAACGTGCCGGCCTGGCCGAGCATGTCGGCGCCGGACCCGGTGATTGCATCTTCTTCTCGGCGGGGCCGCCGAAGGCCTCGCGCGCACTGTTGGGCGCGGCCCGCATCGAGATCGCCAAGCGACTGGACCTGATCGACCCGGCCGCCTGGGCGCTGACGTGGGTGGTGGATTTCCCGCTGTTCGAGCCGGCCGACGAGGCCGCCGCCGCCGGCGAGGTTGCCGTCGGCGCCGGAGCCTGGACCGCGGTGCATCACGCGTTCACCGCGCCCAAGCCGGAATCGGAGGCCACCTTCGACACCGACCCGGGTAGCGCGCTGGCCGACGCCTACGACATCGTGTGCAACGGCCACGAAATCGGCGGCGGCTCGATTCGTATTCATCGCCGCGACATCCAGGAGCGGGTGTTCGCGATGATGGGTATCGACGCGGCGGAGGCGCAGGAGAAATTCGGATTCCTGTTGGACGCTTTCACCTTCGGGGCACCGCCGCACGGCGGCATCGCGTTCGGCTGGGACCGCATCACCGCGCTGCTGGCCGACATGGACTCCATCCGGGAAGTCATCGCGTTCCCGAAATCCGGCGGTGGTGTGGACCCCCTGACCGACGCGCCGGCGCCGATCACCGCGCAGCAGCGCAAGGAATCCGGAATCGATGCTCGCCCCGAGGACCGAGATCGACGCTAGAGCCGATTTCCGCGCTCATTTGAGCGCTAGCGTCGATCTGGGCGATACCCACGCCGTCGAAGCGCGGTGTAGACGCGGTTGATGACGTCGCCCGGCCTGTCTTCGGAAACCACCCGCACAGCGATCCAGCCGCGATCGCCGACCAGCTCGTGCCGGCGAATGTCCTTGACGTATTGCCTGCGATCGCCGCGATGTTGATCGCCGTCGTATTCGGCGGCGACCTTGAACTCCTCCCAACCCATGTCCAAAAGGGCCACCGGTCGGTAGCCGTCGAGGACGGGTATCTGGGTGGTCGGGGCGGGCAACCCGGCGTCGATCAACAGCAGTCGTAGCCAAGTTTCCTTGGGAGAAGCTGCACCACCATCGACGAGGGGAAGCGCGGCGCGCAGTTGCTGCAAACCCCGGGCGCCCCGATGGCGTTTGGCAAGCAACAGCACATCTTCGACCGAGTACGGGGTCGCTCGCATCAGCGCATCGAGTCGTGCGACCGCCTGGCCACGTGGTAGACGCCGGCCCAGATCGTAGGCAGTGCGCGCAGGCGTAGTGACGGGGAGCCGTACGACGTGGGTCGTTTCGTCGTCAGCCAGCATCTCGTTGCGTACTGCGAGGCCACGTTGCGGACGGGAATTCGGTGCGACCAACTCAATGGGAATGCTGGCGTCAACCCACCGTGCGCCGTGCAACGCCGATGCGGCAATCCCAGCGATAACCGCCCGTCGACGGGACCACAGCCACGCGCCAATGGTCCGGTCACGCAACGACGGCTCGCGGCCTCCGGCCACGTAGACGTCACGGAAAATGGCGCGATGCCGGCGGCGAAGGTCGGACTTGGTGAGTTCGCCGCGCGCCACCGCCTCGCTGCCGATGAAGACTTCGGCCATGGCGGCATGATGGCAGCCCGCACCGACACGTCGCCGAGATCGACGGTAGAGCCGATTTCCGCGCTCATTTGAGCGCTAACGTCGATTTCGGCGAAGCGGATAACGCGGGTCGGGCAAGCTGCCTACATGGACACCAACAACCTGGCTGCTCTCATCCCCTTCGCCGGGACCCTGGGCATCGACGTCGCCGAGGTAACCCCGCAGCGGGTGACAGCCACCATGGATTGGGCCGAGGACCGGTGCACCACGGGCGGAATCCTGCACGGGGGAGCGCTGATGGCGTTCGCTGACACGATCGGCGCACTATGCGCGGTGGCAAACCTTCCGCCGGGAGCCGGCACCGCCACAATTGAGTCGAAAACGAACCTATTCCGGGCCGTGCGCGCGGGCACCGTCACCGCTATTTGCGAGCCGCTGCACGTCGGGCGGACCACCATCGTCGCGCAGACCAACCTCACCGACGACCGCGGGAAATTGGTCGCCCAGGTCACCCAGACCCAGGCCGTGCTGACCGGATAGCCGGGCGGCTAATGCGGGATCGCTTTCGACCACAGTTTTCTCAGCGTGGTCCGGACCGGATGTCCCGACCGCAAAATGTTGACCACTTCCGTCGGAAACAGCGTTTGGTTGGGACCGCATTTGGGCCAGGCCTCGGGCCCTTGGGTCTTCAGCACCCGTTCGGCCACCGCGATCTGTTGCTCGCGCGAGGCGTCCGCCGGCGAGCCGACCCCGCCGTTGGCGTCCCACGTCGACTGCTTGAACTGCAGGCCCCCGTAGAAACCGTTCCCGGTATCAGCCGACCAGTCGCGTCCCGACTCGCATTCGGCCACGGCGTCCCAATTGACCGCGTCGGCATAAGCCACGCCGGTGGCCGGATCAATCACCAGCGAAATGGCGATGACGACGACTGCGCCTTTCATCAATGACTTGCACAACGTTTTCGAAATTGATGCTGCACCGTGATGCGCCATTAACGACATGTAACAAACCATAGTGAAAGCTGTCAACAGCTGAGGCTGAATTCGCTTAGCGAGATGCTTGTTGTTCTGGGGTTTAAACGGTAAATCGGTACAGATGTTGCCTCTGTTATTTCAGTGATAGCTGATGTTTGAGTTGCCGTATTTATATTCCTGTGATTGATGTTACTCGAGTGGTTAGAGTTGCAGATGTTGTCAGAGTTACATCAGTGACGAACGCAAGCTGGGTCTTCAGGCCCGTCGCAAACCCGCGGGGCCGTTAGTTCGGCTCGTTGAGGAATTCCTCGACCAGCCGTTTGGGTGCCTGCGTCAACCAAGCCTCGGTGAGCAGTTCGGCCAGCCCGAGCTCGTCGATCTCCGCCAGCCGAACCAGCACCGCCGGGTAGCCGTCGAAATGCGGAGTGGTGAAATACACGTTCGGCTCGTCGTCGATCAGCGCGAACTTGACGCCCTCGTCGGCTACCCGGATACCGAGGATGTCGCCGGCAGGAGGCTCAATACCCGACGCCGCCAATGCCTCTCGGTCGGAGGCACGTAGCGGCCGCTCCCAGGCGACCAGTTTCTTGCCCACCCGCCAATCGTGGGGTGACCGCTCCTCGGTGAGCGGGAGCTCGGCGACGATACCGGCGACGTCGTCCCAGGTGGCCACCCCATAATTGTGCGCCCGCAAGCTAATGTGCGGATCGTGTTGCACTTGCGGGTGATCGCCCCGCCGGAGTTGCGGGACGACCTGGTGGAGCTGCTCGAGCGCGAACCCGGCGTCGCGCACATCGCGCTGCACAAGCAAGCCGGCATCGACCCAGCCGGCGATCTGCTCACCGCCGACATCGCCCGGGAAGTGGCCAACGACGTCGTCGAGCGGCTCAAGGCGCTGGGGCTGGCCGATCGTGGAGCGATCACCATGGAGGCCATCGACACCGTGGTGTCCAAGGCCGCCTACCGGGCCGAGAAGAAAGCGCCGGGAGATCCCGCCGACGCGCTGGTCTGGGAGGAGCTCATCGGGCGGACCCGCGAGGAGTCCACGCTCAACCTCACGTTCCTGTTGTTTTTGTGCCTGGCCTGCCTGATCGCTGCGATCGGGGTGATCACCGACTCGACGGTGACAGTGGTCGGCGCGATGGTGGTCGGTCCGGAGTTCGGTCCGTTGGCGGCGCTCTCGGTGGCGCTGGTACGACGACGGATGGACCTGGCCCGGCGCGCGTCTACCGCGCTGGCCGTCGGATTTCCGGTGGCGATGGTGGTGACTGCGGTCGCCACGCTGGCCGGCGAGGCGGTCGGTTGGGTGGATCTGGGCAACCTGCGGGAGTTCAGGCACGTCGACTTCATCTTTCAGGTGGGCCCGTTGTCGGTGGTGGTCGCGCTACTGGCCGGCGCCGCCGGCATGCTGTCGTTGGTGTCGGCGAAGTCGGCGGCGCTGGTCGGAGTGTTCATCTCGGTCACCACGGTCCCGGCCGCCGGATTCGCGGTGGTGGCGGCCACCACCGGCGATTGGGATGTGGTCGCAAAATCGGTGGCGCAGTTGGCGATCAACCTGGTCTGCATCACGGTGGCCGGCGTACTGGTGCTGACCGTGCGGCGCGGCGGCACCGCAAGTCGGCTGCGGCGTTCCTAGGATCGCTCGGGTGACCGACCGCTACGGAACCGACGTTCTTGCCAATGACCCGCACAGATCACGACGAATCCGCTCGGTCGAGCTGCCGGTGGAGCTGGGCATGGTCGTCGAAGACGCGCAGACCGGCTACGTGGGCGCCGTGGTGCGTATCGAATACGGGCGCATGGACCTCGAGGACCGGAACGGCCGCCGCCAAGGCTTCCCGGTGGGCCCGGGTTACTTGATCGACGGCAAGCCGGTGATCCTGACCGCGCCGCGTCGCCACGCGCCCAAGGCCCCCGCGCGTACGGCGTCGGGTTCGGTGGCGGTTGCCGGCGCCCGCGCCCGGGTGGCGTCAGCCGGCCGGATCTACGTCGAGGGCCGCCACGACGCCGAGCTCGTCGAGCAGGTATGGGGTGACGACCTGCGGATCGAGGGCGTGGTGGTCGAGTATCTCGGCGGCGTCGATGACCTCGTCGGTGTCGTCGAGGAGTTCCGCCCCGGCCCGACGCGGCGGCTGGGCGTGCTGGTCGACCACCTGGTGCCCGGCTCCAAGGAGGCCCGGTTGGCCGAAGCCGTGCGCCGGGGACCCGGTGGCCCGCACACGCTGGTGGTCGGCCATCCCTTCGTCGACATCTGGCAGGCCGTCAAACCGAACCGGCTGGGCGTGTCCGAGTGGCCCGTCGTACCGCGCGGCATGGACTGGAAGCACGGCATCTGCCGGGCGCTGGGCTGGCCGCACGCCGGCCAAGCCGACATCGCCGCGGCGTGGCAGCGCATCCGTAGCCGGGTGCGGGACTGGCAGGATCTCGAGCCGGCGCTGATCGGCCGGGTCGAGGAGCTGATCGACTTCGTGACCCAGCCGCAGGTCAGCTGAGCGGCGCTACCTGCCCGCCGGAGAGGCGTCGATAGGTGTAGGTCTGGATGAGCGTCGCCAACGGGCCGGCTACCAGCAAACCCACGGCGCAAATCACCGTTCCGACCAGCAGCACCGCGTACTGCACCAGCCAGGACAGCAGTGCGCCGCCGACGTTGTTCTTGGCCGTGCCGATGCTGGCCTTCAACCCGCCGACAGGGGAGAGGGACCGGTCGACGACGAAGGCGACCGCGAACTGGGCGAGGAATCCGACGATGACGCCCGGGACGACGAGCAGCGCCAAACCGACCGCGGTCACAACACCGACCAGCAGAGCGGTGAGGATCATCGCGCCGAAGTTGCGCGGCTTGAAGAACGATCCGACGCTCACCGGCTTGCCGTCGGCGATGTCGAGGCAGCCGGACAGGAAAGCGGCCTGGATGAACATCGACAGCGCGAAAATGACGATGTAGCCGACGATCATGACGACGATCGAGGTGGCAGTCAGCGTTCCGGTGACCGAGGTGTCGTAGTACCCCTCGCCGCTGACGGTCACCGTGTCGGTATCGGCGGTGGCGAAGATCAGCGCCACCAGGACACCACCGAGCACCATCAGCAGCAAAACGTAGAGCAAGGTCGAAATGATCAGCGGGCCGGCGTTCTGGCTGAACTTGTTCCACGCCCAGTTGAACGCATCGCCGACGTCGAATCCCTGGCGCGGCGGCGGGTAGCCGCCCGGCTGCGGATAGCCGGGCGGGACGGGCGCGTAACCCGGCGGGTCGGTCGGGCTGCCGGGGTGTTCCGGGGGTCCGCTCATCTGCCGCTCCTAGCTGGTGGGCTGAAATATCGCGTCCGCCGAACGTAACAACAATTCGTGCTCATCGCCGGGAACGCGCCGTCGACGGCGACGTGGTATGCCTGAGTTCGTGTCCGACGGTCTGTTCGACGTCCCGGCGAGCCTCACCGAACCCGCTCACGACGGGTCGGCGGCTGCGCCGCTGGCGGTGCGCATGCGGCCGGCAACCCTCGACGAGGTGGTCGGTCAGGATCACCTGTTGCAATCCGGTTCGCCGCTGCGCCGACTGGTCGAGGGCTCGGGCGTGGCGTCGGCCATCCTCTACGGTCCGCCCGGTAGCGGGAAGACCACGCTGGCGGCGTTGATCTCGCAGGCCACCGGCCGACGGTTCGAGGCGCTCTCGGCGCTGTCGGCCGGCGTGAAGGAAGTCCGGGCGGTGATCGATCTGGCGCGCCGCGCCGCCGCGCACGGCGAGCAAACTGTGCTGTTCATCGACGAGGTGCACAGGTTCTCCAAGACGCAGCAGGATGCGCTGCTCTCGGCCGTGGAGAACCGGGTGGTGCTGCTGGTGGCTGCGACCACCGAGAACCCGTCGTTCTCGGTGGTGGCGCCGCTGCTGTCGCGGTCATTGATCCTGCAGCTGCGGCCACTTTCCACCGACGACATCCGCACTGTGGTGCAGCGCGCCATCGAGGACCCGCGCGGCCTGAACGGTCGCGTCCAAGCGGCCGCTGATGCGGTCGAGTTACTGGTGCGGCTGGCCGCCGGCGACGCCCGCCGCGCGCTGACGGCGCTGGAGGTGGCGGCCGAGGCGGGGGAGCAGGTCAGCGTCGAGACGATCGAGCAGTCCCTGGACGAGGCCGCTGTCCGCTACGACCGCGACGGCGACCAGCACTACGACGTCATCAGCGCGTTCATCAAGTCGGTGCGCGGCTCCGACGTCGATGCCGCGCTGCACTACCTGGCGCGGATGCTCGTCGCCGGTGAGGACCCGCGGTTCATCGCCCGCCGGCTGATGATCCTGGCCAGCGAGGACATCGGGATGGCAGACCCGGCCGCTCTGCAGACTGCCGTCGCCGCGGCGCAGACCGTCCAGCTGATAGGCATGCCCGAAGCCCAGTTGACGCTCGCGCATGCCACCGTGCACCTGGCCACCGCACCCAAGTCGAACGCGGTGACCACCGCGCTGGGCGCGGCGATGGCTGACATCAAGGCCGGCAAGGCCGGCCTGGTGCCGCCGCATCTGCGTGATGGCCACTATTCGGGTGCCGCGGCGCTGGGCAATGCCCAGGGCTACAAATACTCCCACGACCATCCGGATGGCGTTGTCGCGCAGCAGTATCCGCCGAACGAAATAGTCGGTTCGGACTATTACCGCCCGACCGCGCGCGGCGCTGAACGCGAAATCGCCGGCCGGCTGGAACGGCTGCGCGCGATCATCCGCGGCAAACGCGGCTAGCTGCTAGTCCGCCGCCAGCGAGCTGGCCAGCGAGCGGCCGGCGTCCAGCACATGGCGTTCGGCGATATCGCGGGCGCGCTCGGCATCGCCGTCGCCGAGGGCGGCGACCAGGGCCTGGTGGTCGTCCAGCGCGTGATGCTCGTGTTCGGGAAACACCGCCAGGAAGTTCGACGGCACCACTCGCACGGCCTGGCGGATCTGTGCCATCAGCCGCGGCGAGTGCGCCGCCCGGTGGATCTCGCGATGAAACCGCCAATTCGCGTCGACGATGCGGCCTTCCCCAGCGCGCGATTCCACGTCGGTAGCCAACTCGCGCAACCGCTCGATGCCCTCGGGGGTGACCCGCTGCGCCGCCCACGCCGCGGCCTGACCGGTTAACACGCCGAGAATGGTGAAGCTGTCGAGCACGTCGTCGGGGCGGATGCCGATTACCGTGACGCCGCTGCGCGGCGCTACCCGCACCAACCCGTCGTAGGACAACTCCAGCAGCGCCTCGCGCACCGGGGTCCGGCTGGTGGCGAACTCTTTGGTGATCGCGTCGAGGTCGAGCCGGGTGCCGGCGGGCAGCGTGCCGGTGAGGATGCGGTCGCGCAACTCCCGCGCCGCGCGCTCCCGCACGGTACCGGCGATATCGACGTCACTGCTGGTCATAGCGTGACTGTAGCCGAATCAGGCATCTAACACTTGAAATCTGATATATCAGATGTTAGACATCAGAACATGACCACCACACGACAGATGGCGCTCGTCGCCTTCATGCAGGCCGGCAACAGCTCGGTGTACGCGGGATCATGGCGCCACCCCGCCACCGAGCACCGCTACCTGGACGCCTCCTATTACGCCAAGATCGGTCGGCAACTCGAAGAGGGCTGCTTCGACCTGATGTTCTTCGACGACCGGCTGGCGATGCCGGGAATCTACGGCGGCTCGGTCGCCGACGCGGTGCGCTATGGCGCGCGGCCGGTGAAGCTGGACTTGTCCATCGTGCTCGGGGTGCTCGCCCAGGCGACATCACGCATCGGGTTGGGCGCGACCTGCTCGACCACTTACTACCCGCCGTTTCATGTGGCCCGCACGTTCGCCACCCTCGATCACCTGTCGGGCGGTCGCGCGGCCTGGAACGTAGTCACCTCGGTCAACGACAGCGAGGCCCAGAACTTCGGCGTCGACGCGCATCTGGGCCATGACGCGCGCTACGACCGCGCCGACGAGTTCCTCGACGCCGTGGTCGGCCTGTGGGACACCTGGGAGGACGACGCGGTGCTGCACGACCGGGCCGGCGGGCACTACGCCGACCCGGACAAGGTGCATGAGCTCGGCCACGTCGGCGAGTACTTCTCGGTGCGCGGGCCGCTGACCGTGCCACGCGGCCCGCAGGGGCGGCCGGTGATCATCCAGGCCGGTTCGTCGGGGCGGGGCCGTGAATTCGCTTCGCGCTGGGCGGATTTGATCTTCACCGGCGACCCGGGCCTCGAGGTGGCCCGCAGCCACTACGCCGACCAGAAGGAGCGGATCGCCGCCACCGGCCGCGACCCGGAGTCGGTCAAGCTGTGCCCGATGGCCTATGCGGTGGTCGGCGAGTCCGAGGATCACGCCAAGCACCGCGAACAGGTCTTCCTCAACGACCTGGTGCATCCGATGGCGTCGCTCACCCTGCTGTCCGAGCTGATGAACTACGACTTCTCCCGCCACGACCTCGACGACCCGATCACCGACGAGCTGATCGCATCGGTATCCGGTATCCGCGGGCTGGTGCAGAACCTGCGCACCCACATCGGCGGCGACACCGTCACGCTGCGCGACCTGGCCGGCCACCGCGCCACCCTGCTGCAGGGGCCCCGCTTCGTCGGCACCGGCACGCAGGTCGCCGACCAGATGGAGGAGTGGTTCCACACTGGTGCATGCGACGGATTCGTCTTGGCTGCAACGCATTTGCCCGGGGCGTTCGAAGACGTGGTGCGGATGGTGGTCCCCGAGTTGCAGCGCCGAGGCCTGTTTCGCACCGGCTATGACGGCGCGACCCTGCGCGACCACCTGGGTTTGCAGCGGCCGGCCTGCCTCAGCGCATGATGCTCGACGGCATCCGGGTGCTCGACGTCGCCACGCTCGCGGCCGCACCGCTGGTGGCCACCTACCTCGGTGAGTTCGGCGCCGACGTCGTCAAGGTCGAACAGCCGGGCGGCGGAGACCCGATCCGCGGCTGGGGACACCAGCGCGACGGGGTCGGGCTGATGTGGAAGTCGGTGTCGCGCAACAAGCGGTCGATCACTTGCGACCTGCGGGTTGCCGAGGGTCAAGCGCTGTTGCGTCGCCTGGCCGGGCAGGCCGACGTCGTGATCGCCAACACCCGGCCCTCGACATTGGCGAACTGGGGGTTGGACTACGCCGCGCTGCGCAAGGTCAACGACCGGATCATCATGCTGCACATCACTGGATATGGCCTGTCCGGCCCGAAAAGCGACCGGCCCGGCTTCGGCACACTCGGCGAGGCGATGAGCGGGTTCGCCAACATCACCGGCCAGGCCGACGGGCCGCCCACGCTGCCGCCATTCATGCTGGCCGACGGGGTGGCGTCACTGAACGCCGCCTACGCGGTAATGATGGCGCTGTATCACCGCGACGTACATGGGGCATCCGGCCAGTTGATCGATGTCAACCTGATCGATCCGCTGGCGCGGCTGTTGGAGCAGACGCTGCTGGGCTACGACCAACTCGGGCTGGTGCCCAGCCGGGCGGGCAACCGCTGGGACATCTCGGCGCCGCGCAACACCTACCGCACCGCCGATGGACGCTGGCTGGCGATGTCGGGCAGTTCACCGGCGTTGGCGCTGCGGGTGTTTCGGGCCATCGGGCGCGCTGACCTGGTCGACGACGCCGACTTCGCCGATCCGCAGCGGCGACTGGCGCGGGCCCACGAGGTCGACCAGGTGGTCGCCGACTGGGTGGCCGGCAAGACACTGACCGACGCCATGAAAATCCTGGACGCTGAAAACGTCGCCGCCGCACCGATTTACGACATCACCGACCTGGTCGCCGACGAGCAGCTGACCCACCGCGAAGTGTTCGTCGAAGTCGACGACGATCAACTGGGCGCCATGACCGTGCAGGCACCGGTGCCGCGGTTCTCCGCAGCACCCGGCCGCGTCGAGCACCTCGGTCCCCGACTCGGCGAGCACAACGCCGAGGTCTACGGCGAGCTGCTCGGCCTGACCACCACCGAAATCGACGACCTGCACGCCCGCGGCGTGCTGTGACCAAGGAGATCCACCGATGCTGTTGCGCCGCTCGGAGCTGGCCGTCCCCGCCAGCAACGACCACATGTTCGCCCACGCCGCCGCCTCCGGTGCCGACCTGGTGTTCCTCGATCTCGAGGACGCCGTCGCGCCGGCGCACAAAGAAACATCCCGCGCCAAAGCCATTGCGGCGCTGAGAGAATTAGACTGGGGACGCACCGTTCGAGCGATTCGCATCAACGGCCTGGACACCCCGTGGTGCCACGACGACATCATCGAGGTCGTCACCCAGGCGCGCGAGCACCTCGACACAATCATCGTCCCCAAAGCCCGCACCGCCCGCGACGTCTGGTGGGTCGACGTGCTGCTGACCCAGCTGGAAGCCAAGCTGGGGCTGCGGCGCCCGATCGCCCTCGAGGTGCTGATCGAGGAAGTCGAAGGCCTGGCCAACGCCGAGCAGATCGCGGCGGCCAGCCCCAGGCTGGACGCGTTGATCTTCGGGGTCGGCGACTTCTCGCTGTCCCAAGGAGCCAGGGTGGACACCAATTTCGTCCCGCTCGGCGACTACCCGGGCGATTTTTGGCACTACGCGCGCAACAAGGTGTTGGTCGCTGCCCGCATCGCCGGTATCGAAGCGATTGACGCGCCCTATCCCGACTACCACGACCTCGACGGGTATGAGCGCGACGCGCGGCGGGCCGGGCTGCTCGGCTACACCGGCAAGTGGGCGATTCACCCCAGCCAGGTCCCGGTCGCTAACCAGGTGTATGCGCCGACGCCGGCCGAGATCGAGCTCGCGG
This sequence comes from Mycobacterium sp. NGS62, assembly GCF_059812285.1. NCBI lineage: Bacteria > Bacillati > Actinomycetota > Actinomycetes > Mycobacteriales > Mycobacteriaceae > Mycobacterium > Mycobacterium sp. NGS62. The sequence goes on from NZ_JCALCK010000002.1 coordinate 895,048, forward strand.
AGCGCAACGTCGCCGCCTATCGCGACGGCGAGGACAAGGGGCTGGGCGCGGTCGGCGTCAATGGGGTCCTGGTCGACGCCGCCCATGTCAAGATGGCGCAGGCGACGCTGGCGCGCGCCGCCCTGATCGACGGGAGGGGCAGCGGATGAAGACTTTCACCGACGACGAGATGAACTCGCTGCTGCCGGCCGCCAAGGCCTACAGCGTCGTCATCATCAAGCAGGGACCGAACTTCGCCGACGACGCGTCGCCGGCCATTATCTGGGAGCACGGGCGGCGCAACTTCGGGTTGCGCCACGACGGCGTGCTTGCGGTCGTGCTGCCGGTCACCGATGGTTCGCAGGTGTGCGGCGTCGGGGTCTTCACCGGCAGCGTCGACGAGACCATCGCGGTCATGGACGACGACCCCGGCGTGGCGGCCGGGGTGTTCAGCTACGAGGTGCACCCGTGCCGGGGATTCCCCGGCGACGCGCTGCCGTGAGGCTCAGCCCGGATCAGACCAGCTCGGGCACCCGCAGGTGGGCCAGCGCCAGCTCGAACTCACCGACGTCGTACTGGTCGGTGCCCAGGTCGCGAAGCCGGGAAGTGCGCAGTGAACGGGCCGCATCCCCGTTGCGCTCCATCGCCTCAACGCTGTCGAACGTCGACGACGACACCGCCCGCCAGGAGGCGCGGTCCAGCATCAGGCTGGCGCTGCAGAAACCCTCCAGTTCCTCGATCGCGGGCAGCACCGACTCCCGGTAGAACGCGATGGCCTTGTCGAATTGATCGGGCCGCACCTTGAGCCAGGTGGCCCGCACACAGGCGCCCGGACCGGAGTGGTGGTCGCGGTGCAGCACGGCGATCTCCCAGTCGTCGACGGTCGGGCTACCGCCGAACGCCTCGGCGGCCTGATCACGAACCGGCCGTACTCGCTCGGCGCTGGCCTGCATCGCCTGTTGGGTCTCCCAAGAACTGGTCGCGATGCAGCGACCGGCCTGACGATCGACCAACAACGACACACCGACACATCCGTCGATCTGCTGGAGTGTGGGCATGACCACATCACGAACGTGCGCGACGCCCGCGTCGATGGACGACGGCTGCGCCTCGATGGTGGTAGAGCGCGCGTACACGATCACCCTCCCTTTCTGGTCGAATCCGCTTGGCGGCAGCGCCCCGGTGGCGCCACCGGTCCAGTAACCACCTTCCTCCAACCGGATAAGCGTCGCAATGGTTTTGCGGCGGGTCGGGGGCTTGCGATTGGGAGGTAGCCGAGTGCGGCCCGTAGGCTGGTCAACGTGGACAGCGATGTGCTGGAGGTGGACACCAAGCGTCGCCGCGTCGTGGATTTGACCGAGGCGGTGCGCGCGTTTTGCGCTGCGCGCGCAGACGGGCTGTGCAACGTGTTCGTTCCGCACGCGACGGCCGGGGTGGCGATCATCGAGACCGGCGCCGGTTCCGACGACGACCTCGTCGACACGCTGGAGCGGTTGCTGCCCCGTGACGACCGCTACCGGCATGCGCACGGTTCACCGGGCCACGGCGCCGACCATGTGCTGCCGGCCCTGGTGGCGCCGTCGGTGACGGTGCCGGTAGCCGGTGGCGAACCGCTGCTGGGCACCTGGCAGAGCGTGGTCCTCGTCGACCTCAACCGGGATAACCCCAAGCGGTCGGTGCGGTTGAGTTTCGTCGGCGGATAGCCATCCGGGCGGGGCCGGTCGGCACGATCGCCGATCTGTGCAGGCCGGTAAGGTAATGCGGTCGATTTAATTACTAGGACAGCGACGGACACGTGCAGACACACGAGATCAGGAAACGGTTCCTCGATCATTTCGTGAAAGCGGGCCACACCGAGGTGCCCAGTGCTTCGGTGATCCTCGACGACCCCAACTTGCTGTTCGTCAACGCCGGCATGGTCCAGTTCGTGCCGTTCTTTTTGGGGCAGCGCACTCCGCCGTACCCGACGGCCACCAGCATCCAGAAGTGCATCCGCACGCCGGATATCGACGAGGTGGGCATCACGACCCGGCACAACACATTTTTTCAGATGGCCGGCAATTTCTCGTTCGGCGACTATTTCAAGCGTGGCGCCATCGAATTGGCCTGGAGTCTGCTGACCAACAGCGTCGCCGATGGTGGATATGGCCTGGATCCGGAAAGAATGTGGGCCACAGTCTATTTCGACGATGACGACGCCGCACAATTGTGGCAGGAGGTCGCCGGCCTGCCGGCCGAGCGGATCCAGCGCCGCGGGATGGCCGACAACTACTGGTCGATGGGCATTCCCGGGCCGTGCGGCCCGTCCTCGGAGATCTACTACGACCGGGGTTCGGAGTTCGGCGTCGAGGGCGGCCCAGCGGTCAACGAGGAACGCTACATCGAGATCTGGAATCTCGTGTTCATGGAAAACGAGCGCGGCGAAGGCACCACCAAGGAAGATTTCGAGATCCTCGGACCGTTGCCGCGCAAGAACATCGACACCGGCATGGGGGTCGAGCGGGTCGCGTTTCTGCTGCAGGGCGTGCACAACGTCTACGAAACCGACCTGCTGCGCCCGGTCATCGATGTCGTGGCCGCACGCGCACCTCGTCAATATGATGTCGGCAACGCTGACGACGATGTGCGTTACCGGATCATCGCCGACCACAGCCGCACCGCGGCGATCCTGATCGGCGACGGAGTCAGCCCCGGCAACGACGGCCGCGGCTACGTGCTGCGCCGGCTGCTGCGCCGGGTGATCCGCTCGGCCAAACTGCTGGGCATCGAGGACCCCATCGTCGGTGACCTGATGGCCACCGTCCGCGACGCGATGGGCCCGTCGTACCCAGAACTCGTCGCCGACTTCGACCGGATCAACCGGATCGCGGTGGCCGAGGAAACCGCGTTCAACCGCACGCTGGCGTCGGGATCCCGGCTGTTCGAGGAGGTGGCCGGCGCCACCAAAGCCTCGGGTGCCACGGTGCTGGCCGGACCGGATGCGTTCACCCTGCACGACACCTACGGATTTCCGATCGAGCTCACCCTCGAGATGGCCGCCGAAGCTGGGCTGCAGGTCGACGAAGCCGGCTTCCGGGAGTTGATGGCCGAGCAGCGCGGTCGCGCCAAAGCCGACGCCGCCGCGCGCAAACACGCACACGCCGACCTGAGCGCCTACCGCGAGTTGGTGGACGCCGGCCCCACCGAGTTCACCGGCTTCGACGAGTTGACCTCGGAGGCGCGGATTCTGGGTATCTTCGTCGACGGCAAACGGGTCCCGGTGATCGCGCATGGCCCAGAAGGGGCAGCAGGCGCCGTTGAACTGGTCCTGGACCGCACTCCGCTCTATGCCGAATCGGGCGGGCAGGTCGCCGATTCCGGGACGATCAGCGGCACCGGCGCCGGCGAGACCGCCCGCGCGACAGTGACCGACGTGCAAAAGGTCGCCAAAACCCTGTGGGTGCACCGCGTCAACGTGGAGTCCGGCGAATTCGTCGAGGGCGACACTGTCGTCGCGGCGGTAGACGCCGGTTGGCGCAAGGGTGCCACCCAGGGACACTCGGGCACCCACATGGTGCACGCCGCATTGCGACAAGTACTGGGACCCAACGCTGTTCAGGCCGGCTCGCTGAATCGGCCGGGCTATCTGCGGTTCGACTTCAATTGGCAGGGCGCGTTGACCGACGAGCAGCGCAGCCAAATCGAGGAAGTGACCAACCAGGCGGTGCAGGCCGATTTCGAAGTGCACACGTTCACCGAACAACTCGACAAGGCCAAGGCGATGGGCGCGCTGGCGCTGTTCGGCGAAAGCTACCCCGACGAGGTGCGGGTCGTGGAAATCGGTGGGCCATTCTCGCTGGAACTCTGCGGCGGGACGCACGTGCACAATTCGGCGCAGATCGGTCCGGTGACCATTCTGGGTGAATCCTCGGTGGGTTCCGGGGTGCGCCGGGTGGAGGCCTACGTCGGATTGGAATCGTTCAAGCACCTGGCCAAGGAACGCGCGCTGATGGCGGGGCTGGCGTCGTCGCTCAAGGTGCCCTCGGAGGAGGTGCCCGCCCGGGTGGCCAACCTGGTCGAGCGCCTCAAAGCCGCCGAGAAGGAGCTCGAACGTGCCCGGCTGGCGAATGCCCGCGCCGCTGCGGTGAACGCCGCAGCCGGCGCACAGCGCATCGGTAACGTGCGTGTGGTGGCGCAGCGGATGTCGGCGGGAATGACGGCCGGTGATTTGCGTTCGCTGGTCGGCGACATCCGCGGAAAACTCGGCAACGATCCCGCCGTCGTCGCGTTGATCGCCGAGGGCGACAGCGGCACGGTGCCGTATGCGGTCGCCGCCAACCCGGCCGCCCAGGACCTCGGGATCCACGCCGATGACCTGGTCAAGCAGCTGGCCGGAGCGGTCGCGGGGCGCGGCGGAGGCAAGCCGGATCTTGCCCAGGGCTCGGGCAAGGACCCGGCGGGCATCGACGCTGCACTCGACGCGCTGCGGGCGCAGATAGCGCGGGTCAGCTGAGTGGATACCACAGCGCACCGCCTGCCGGATCGGCCCGGCCGGGACGATCCCGGACGGGGCCGGCGGCTGGGTGTCGATGCCGGCAGTGTGCGCATCGGCGTGGCGTGCAGTGACCCGGACGGGATCCTGGCCACCCCGGTGGAGACCGTGCGTCGCGACCGGGGTGGCGGCCATCTGCGCCGGCTCGGTGAGCTGGTCGCCGAGCTCGACGCGGTCGAGGTGGTCGTCGGGCTGCCGCGCACCCTGGCCGACCGCACCGGCCCATCGGCGCGCGACGCGATCGAGTTGGCCGATCTGCTGGCCCGCCGGATCGCGCCCATTCCGGTGCGGCTGGCCGACGAGCGGCTGACGACGGTCGCCGCGCAGCGATCGCTGCGGGAGGCGGGCGTCCGGGCCAAGGGCCAGCGTGGAGTTATCGACCAGGCGGCGGCAGTGGCGATCTTGCAGGGGTGGCTCGACCAACGCCGCGTCTCCCCGCCAGGGGAGGTCGACGGTGCATGACGGCGCCGGACGCGGCCGGGCCCAGCCTCGTCGCGATCGCCAGCCCGGCGAAGCCGGGCGCAGCGGGTCGCGACCAGGACCTGTTGCGGTTGGGCCCGCTCGCCGCACGATGACGCGCGCCGAGCGGATCCGCGCCGAGCGCGGCCGCCGGCGTCGACGCATCGTCGGCGGATTTGCCGCGGTCCTGCTGATCGTCGTGGTCATCGCGGCCGTCTTCGTCGGTTCCAAGTTGTGGCACACCTTCGGTTCGTCGACCGACTACCGCGGCAGCGGCAAACAGGATGTGGTCATCCAGGTCCAGGCCGGCGACTCGACCACCGCGATCGGCGAGACTCTCCACGATCGCGGCGTGATCCGCACGGTCCGGGCGTTCATCGACGCCGCGCACGGCAATTCCGCCATCTCGGCCATTCAGCCCGGCTTCTACCGGATGCGCACCGAAATTCCCGCCTCGTCGGCGGTCGAAAGACTCACCGACCCCGACAGCCGGGTGGGCAGGCTGGTCATCCCCGAGGGCCGTCAACTCGACGACACCACCGACGTCAAGACCAACGCCGCGACGCCCGGCATTTTCACCCTGATCTCCCGGGCCACCTGTGTGGAACTCGACGGGGACCGGCATTGCGCGTCGGTGACCGACCTGCGGACCGCGGCCGCCGACACCCCGCCGTCGAAGCTGGGAGTGCCCGGGTGGGCCGTCGATCCGATGACGCAGATGGGCGCCGATCACCGTCGGATCGAAGGCTTGATCGCGCCCGGCACATTCAACGTCAACCCGTCGGCTTCCCCGCAGACGATTCTGTCGACGCTGATCAGTACCAGTGCGGTGAACTACGTCAAATCCGGGCTGCTCGATACCGCCAAGGCGATGAACCTGTCACCGCATGCCGTGCTGGTGGTGGCGTCGCTGGTGCAACGCGAGGCCACGCCGGAGGATTTCCCGAAGGTGGCTCAAGTCATCTACAACAGGCTCGCGGAGCATCGCACGCTGGAATTTGACTCGACGGTGAACTATCCGCTGGACCGCCGGGAAGTCGCCACCACCGACGCCGACCGCGCGCAGTCCACACCGTGGAACACCTACATGTCCGAGGGGCTGCCCGCGACGCCGATCTGTTCGCCCGGCACCGACGCCCTGTCGGCTGCCGAGCACCCCGAGCCCGGTGACTGGCTGTACTTCGTCACGATCGACGCGCAAGGCACCACCCTGTTCACCCGGGACTACCAGCAGCATCTGGCCAACATCGAGCTGGCCAAACACAACGGTGTCCTCGACTCCGCGCGATGAGCGTAGCCGCGCGCAGCGCGGCGGCGAAGAGCGCAATCAGACCCCGCGCGCTAGACGGGCGGGCGTCCTCGGCTCGCCGATCGCGCATTCGCGCTCGCCGCAGTTGCACTTGGCGGCCTATCGCGCGTTGGGCCTGCAGGACTGGACCTACGACCGCATCGAATGCGGCGCTGAAGAGCTGCCCGGCGTAGTCGGTGGTTTCGGGCCGGAGTGGGTTGGCGTCTCGGTGACGATGCCGGGAAAGTTCGCCGCACTGGCGTTCGCCGATGAGCGGACTCCGCGCGCCGAGCTGGTCGGCTCGGCCAACACGCTGGTGCGCACAGCGGACGGCTGGCGAGCTGACAACACCGACGTCGACGGCGTCATCGGCGCGCTCGGTACCGCGGTGGGGCACGCGGTGGTGTCCGGGTCCGGCGGCACCGCGCCCGCAGTGGTGGTGGCGTTGGCCGAGCTGGGAGTTGAGCGCATCACGGTCGTGGCGCGCAACCCCGACAAGGCAGCCCCACTGGTGCAGTTGGGCGCCCGGGCCGGGGTGGACACCCAGTTCAGCGAGTTAGGTGCTGAGGTGGCGGGAGCGGCCCTGCTGGTCAATACACTGCCGGCCGGGGTGGCCGCCCGGTACGCGTCGACGTTCGCTTCGGTGCCAGTGCTGTTGGACGCGATCTACGACCCGTGGCCGACGCCGCTGGCCGCCGCGGTGACCGCGGCCGGCGGGCGGGTGATCGGTGGCCTCCAGATGCTGTTGCACCAGGCGTTCGCGCAGGTCGAGCTATTCACAGGGCAACCCGCGCCCCGAGCGGCGATGACCGCGGCGTTGGGTTAGCCTCCCGCCGTGACGGCGGCGGTGGTGTTGTGGATGGTTGGCCTGACCGGCTACGACCTTGCCCGACGGCGGCTGCCCAACTGGTTGACGCTGCCCGGGTCTGTGGTGATCCTGTTGGCCGCCGTCATCGCCGATCGCGGTGTGCCGGCGTTGGCCGGCGGCTCGGCGCTGGCCGCCGTGTACCTGCTGGTGCATCTGGCGTCGCCGTCGGCGCTGGGCGGGGGAGATGTGAAGCTGGCGCTCGCATTGGGCGCGCTTACCGGCCGCTTCGGCGTCGAGGTGTGGTTATTGGCGGCGCTGGGCGCGCCGCTGTTGACCGCGGCGACGGGCGTGGTCGCCTTGCTTCGGGGCGTCCGTACCGTGCCGCATGGCCCGGCGATGTGCCTGGCCACCCTGGTGGCGGTGGGCTTAGCGGCGCTGTAGTCGTCGTACCTTCCTGGTAGGTAGGTCGACTATGGACAACGCCAGACCCAATTCAGGGACCGATCCAGCGGAACCTAGGCCGGTTGTCGTCGTAGGCGACGGCTCAAGGCCGCCGTTGACGCTGGGGCGTTGTCTCGCACAGTTGCTGCCGCAGCGGAAGAAAATCATCGGAAGTGAACAAAGCCCCGGCGACATGACCCGTAACGGTCAGGGGTCATCCGGGGCAGTGCACGACGAAGTCTACCGGCAATGACCGACACTGAGGAGCCTGGCACATGGTTGGAGGCCTGGCTGTCGAAGCCGCGGTTTGCGGTCTATCTGGCGGCTGTGGGTGCGGATCGACAACGAGCGCTCGAACTTTACGAATGGAACACCGCCTTGTCGGCTGTATTTCTGCATGATTTGGCGCACCTGGAAGTGGCGTTGCGCAACGCTTACGACGCCGCGATCACGGCTAGCACAACGGCGGGGCTGCCGCATTGGACGACCGACCCATACCGGCTGTTTCCGGTTCGGTGGCGAGCAGCGCGTGATGGCACCCGAATTGATGCGAACCGTGCTCCGCGCGAGCAAATAGAGCGAGCCGTACGGGGTCCTGGTGCGCCACCCGGCAAGGTAATCGCCGAATTGACGTTTGGGTTCTGGCGCTACCTGTCCACAACGGCGCACCACCATCCGCTGTGGATTCCACATCTACACAAGGCTTTCCGACCTGGCACCAGCCGGCGAGCGGTGGACGATCCGGTCGGTCGACTGCATCAGCTCCGCAACCGGATCGCACACCATGAACCGCTACTGCGGCGCGAGCCGGGGCAAGGTGTACTGAGCCTGACGACCCACCATCTGCTCGACCGGCTTGCGGATCTGTTAATGGTTGCCTACCTGATTTCGCCCGAGCTGCGCGACTACATCGCGGCGGCGAGCAGTGTGCGGGACAAGCTGAGTGACCTTCCGCTGTAAATTACTGACAATACGAAGGCCCGGAGCTCCCGAGTGTCTCGACAACGCGCGTTCGCGGGGCAGTGATTGATGATCGTCTCTGGCGCCGGTCGCTTAGCTCGGCGCGGCTTGGGCGGTTACGACCAGGTCAAGCGCACTGAGAACACCTGGGTTGGCCGCACACACTGCTGGGATTGCGTTCACCACCCGGGCGGCGGTAGCAGTTGAGCCGGGCAACTCGCCGCCATTGAGCGCGAAGTCGAGCTGAACCGGGGGATCGCCTTCGACGGAAATTCGGGTGAGCCGTCTAGTCGGGCTACCAGGCGCAATCGCCGGCTGCCAGTCTTCGACCGCCTCATCGGGCATCGACCAGATCGATGAATAACGCAACCGCTGCTGACCATCGACGATGCCGTCGAAGCGCATCCGCACACTGGCGATCGTGCCGGCCGGGATCTCACCGGCGTCGAAGCGGTAATGACGGTCGGCAATCGCGATATCCCGGTTCTCGTGGACTTCGTCAAGCCGCAAGCCCAGTCCTTGGGCCAGGAGTCGTAGGGGCGGGGTGACCGTCGCGATCATTGATCCAGGCGGATACATCTGCGCGTCCTGTTCAGCCGTTCGACCGAAGCCCAGCATGGCGAAGAAACCGGGCACCCGATAAGCCCCGCACGGAATACGTTCCTCGACAGAGACCTTTGCGGGCAGTTCACACATACTCGCCGCGTGCACGGCAAGGATGTCGGTGGCGAAGCCCGGCGCGATACCGGTTGCCAGCAGGGAGCTGTTCCCTTGCCGGCATGCCGCTTCCAGCTTTTCTCTTACGGCGTCGTCAAGAGAGGCTGGGTGAAATAACGCGTGATATGACGGTGTCACGACATTTTTTCCGCTGGCGAGGATTGCGGATATCTGGTCGGCTATCTCCCTAGCTTCGCGGCCGGATACAGCTGCGAAGTAGCTAACGCAGTCGGCGTCGAGCGCAAGCAGATCATCAAGGCTGTCAGTGGCCACCACACCAACGGCGGCCTCGTCGACCAGTTCGCCGGAGTCTCTGCCGGCCTTGTCGTGGCTGTGAACGAGTTGGCCGACCAGCTTGAAACGTGGCGACCTAAGGATTTGTCGGAGCGCGATGGAGCCGGTGTAACCGGTGCCGACATGTGCTATCCGATACTGCTGTCCCATATCGAGTGCGCTCCTCACTCGCGGTTGCTGAGCGTCAGGGACGCTACGCTGGCCGGACTGCGCTCAGGCGTGTTTCGGCTGGGAAGGTATTGCCTAGACCGCATCGCCCGCCGAACGTGAAGCCGTTGCGAGATTCGGGCGCATTTTTCGCAACAGCTTCACGTTGGGCGTTCGCGCCGGCTTTTGGGTGGCGAGAACCCGGCGTGGGAGGATGGGACACGTGTTGCGTTGGACCACTGCTGGTGAATCCCACGGCCGTGCGCTGGTGGCCGTGGTGGAGGGCATGGTCGCCGGGGTCACCGTCACCTCCGAGGACATCGCCGACCAACTGGCCCGACGGCGCCTGGGCTACGGCCGCGGCGCGCGGATGAAGTTCGAACGCGACCAGGTCACCGTGCTGGCCGGGGTCCGGCACGGCAGCACATTGGGCGGGCCGATCGCCGTCGAGATCGCCAACACCGAATGGCCCAAGTGGGAAGAGGTGATGGCCGCCGACCCGGTCGACGCGGCGGCGCTCGAGGTTGCCCGCAACGCGCCGCTGACTCGGCCGCGGCCCGGCCACGCCGACTATGCCGGCATGCTCAAGTACGGCTTCGACGACGCCCGCCCGGTGCTGGAGCGCGCCAGCGCCCGCGAGACCGCCGCCCGCGTCGCCGCCGGCACCATCGCCCGGCTGTTCTTGCGCCAGGCCCTCGGCGTCGAAGTGCTCTCCCACGTGGTGTCCATCGGCGCGTCGGAGCCCTACGACGGCCCGCCGCCGCAGCCCGAAGACCTCGCAGCGATCGACGCCAGCCCGGTGCGGGCCTACGACAAGGCGGCGGAGGAAGCCATGATCACCGAGATCGAAGCCGCCAAAAAGGACGGCGACACCCTCGGCGGCGTGGTGGAGGCCGTGGCGGTGGGCCTGCCGGTCGGGCTTGGATCGTTCACCAGCGGCGACAACCGGCTCGACAGCCAACTTGCGGCCGCGGTCATGGGCATCCAGGCGATCAAGGGCGTGGGGATCGGGGACGGGTTTGAAACCGCCCGCCGCCGCGGCAGCCGTGCCCACGACGAGATGTATCCCGGTCCCGACGGGATCGTCCGCTCGACCAACCGGGCCGGCGGGCTGGAAGGCGGGATGACCAACGGCCAGCCGCTGCGGGTGCGCGCGGCGATGAAGCCGATTTCCACCGTGCCGCGGGCACTGGCCACCGTCGACATGGCCACCGGTGACGAGGCCGTCGCCATACACCAGCGCTCCGATGTGTGCGCGGTGCCGGCCGCCGGCGTGGTGGTCGAGACCATGGTGGCGCTGGTGTTGGCCCGTGCGGTGCTGGAGAAGTTCGGCGGCGATTCCCTGACCGAAACCCGCCGCAACATCGACGCTTACCTGCGCACTGTCGCCGAGCGGCAACCCGCCGCCGAAGCTCGGGTGTCGGGATAATGGCGCCGCGGGCCGTGCTGGTGGGCTTGCCCGGATCGGGCAAGTCCACCATCGGACGACGGCTGGCCAGAGCGCTCGGGGTCGAGTTGCTCGACACCGACGCCGCGATCGAGCAGCAGACCGGGCGCAGCATCGCCGATATCTTCGCCACCGACGGCGAGCAGGAATTCCGTCGGATCGAGGAGCGGGTCATCCGTCAGGCGCTGGCCGATCACGACGGGGTGCTGTCGCTCGGCGGCGGCGCGGTCACCACCCCGGGGGTCCGCGAGGCGCTGGCCGGCCACACGGTGGTGTTCCTGGAGATCACCGCCGCCGAAGGGGTGCGACGCACCGGCGGCAATACCGTGCGCCCGTTGCTGGCCGCGAAAGACGAGGCCGAGAAGTGCTCGAAATTCAAAGCGCTGATGTCGCAGCGGATTCCGCTGTACCGGCGCGTCGCCACCATCCGGGTGAACACCAATCGCCGCAATCCCGGCGCTGTCGTCAACTACATCGTGTCGCGGCTCGAAGACCCGGGTACGGCGGGTCGCGGTCGCCGTCGCGCGCCGTGGCGGCGCACGGCGCCGTCCGCGCTGGACGACAGCCCCGACACGGCAGCCCAAAAGCCGGCGTCGCCACCGACTCCGGCCACCCCCGCCGCGCTGGCCGCCCGCCGCGCCGGAGCGCGCAAATGAGCGACATAGCCACCCCGGTCACCGTGCAGGTGGCTGTCGACCCGTCCTACCCGGTGGTGATCGGCACCGGCCTGCTCGGCGAGCTCGACGAACTGCTCTCTGGTCGACACCGGGTGGCGATCCTGCACCAGCCGGTGCTGGCCGAAACCGCGGAGGTGATCCGAAAGCGCTTGGCCGACAAGGGTGCCGACGCGCACCGCATCGAAATCCCCGACGCCGAGGCCGGCAAGGATCTGCCGGTGGTGGGTTTCATCTGGGAAGTGTTGGGCCGCATCGGAGTCGGGCGCAAGGACGCGCTGATCAGCCTCGGCGGCGGAGCCGCCACCGACGTGGCCGGCTTCGCGGCGGCGACCTGGCTGCGGGGCGTCGACATTGTGCACATACCCACCACTCTGCTCGGGATGGTCGACGCGGCCGTCGGCGGCAAGACCGGGATCAATACCGATGCCGGTAAAAACCTGGTGGGCGCCTTTCACCAGCCGGCCGCCGTGCTCGTCGACCTGGCCACCCTGGAGACGTTGCCGCGCAACGAAATCGTGGCCGGCATGGCCGAAGTCGTGAAAGCCGGTTTCATCGCCGACCCGGTGATCCTGGATCTCATCGAAGCCGATCCGCAGGCCGCGCTGAACCCGACCGGCGACGTGCTGCCTGAGCTGATCCGCCGCGCAGTCACAGTCAAGGCCGAAGTCGTGGCCGCCGACGAGAAGGAATCGCAGCTGCGCGAAATCCTGAACTACGGGCACACGTTGGGCCACGCCATCGAGCGGCGGGAGCACTACCAGTGGCGCCACGGCGCCGCGGTGTCGGTGGGCCTGGTGTTCGCCGCCGAATTGGGCCGGCTGGCCGGGCGGCTCGACGACGCCACCGCGGACCGACACCGCACAATCCTGACCTCACTGGGATTGCCGGTCAGCTATGACGCCGACGCGCTGCCCCAGCTATTGGAATACATGGCCGGTGACAAGAAAACCCGCTCCGGCGTGCTGCGGTTCGTGGTCCTCGACGGGCTGGCCAAGCCCGGCCGCTTGGAGGGCCCGGACCCGGCGCTGCTGGTGGCCGCCTATGCGGAGGTCGCAGCCCAGTGACGACGGTGAACGTGATCAACGGACCGAATCTGGGCCGGCTGGGCCGCCGCGAGCCCGACGTGTACGGCGACACCACCCACGACGACCTGGCCGCAATGATCGAACGCGAGGCCACCGAGCTGGGACTGAAAGTGGTTGTGCGGCAAAGCGATAACGAAGCACAGCTGCTGGACTGGATTCATTCCGCCGCCGATGCCGAAGAGCCGGTGATCCTCAACGCCGGCGGCCTGACGCACACATCGGTGGCGCTGCGCGACGCGTGCACCGAGCTACGCGCGCCGTTGATCGAGGTGCATATCTCCAATGTGTATGCCCGCGAGGAGTTTCGGCGTCATTCGTATCTGAGCCCGATCGCCAGCGGGGTGATCGTCGGTCTCGGCGTGCAGGGCTATCTGCTGGCGCTGCGCTATCTGGCCGGCGTTTAGCGCTGATCCTTCTCGGTTTTGGGAGCCGGCTCGGTCTGCTCCGCCTCCGCCGCCGCGGCGGTCTCCTGGTCGTAATCGGCCAGCTTGATTTCTTCGGTCGGTGACTCGCTGTAGGCCGGCTGCGGCGCGGTGTGCTCGTCGCGCTCGGCGGTGGCGACCGCACCGGCTCGTTCCTCGGGCATTACGCCGCCCTCAGCCGCAGCCGTCGCGTCGTCAGGCCGGACGGCGGCGAACACGTCGGTGTCGACCCGGTCCTCTTCAGCGCCGGGGCGAGGGGCGTAATCACCCTTGCGGTCAGTGCGCCAACGGCCGACTGTCGCCCCGGCGATGCCGCCCAAAAACACCAGCAGCGCGGTGAAGGCGGCGAACGTGGTGATCTCGTTGATCAGCCCGCCGACATAAAGGCCCTTGTAGACCAGTCCGATCAGCCAGGCGACCGCGCCGCTGAGTACCCCGGCGACCAGGCCGGCCAGCAGCCACGTCATCGCCAGATCGTCGCGCCGGTCCGGGTCGGGGTTTGCCCTGGCGTCGGCGCGGCCGTCGATCACGCCCCACACGACGACGCCGGCGAGGAAGAGCAGCAGCAGCACAATGCTGATCATCGCGGCCGCAGTCTGAAAGGCATTGATCAATGCGCCCTGGAACAGGCGGACGACGACCATCGCGGCGGCAAAGACCAGACCACGCAGCATCCAGTTAGTCATGAGGGCACAGCGTAGACGAGTACCGTCGTCGGGCGTGACACATTCTCAGCGTCGAGACAATCTCAGCGCCCGAATTGACGGCAACGGGCTGGACGCGATGCTGATCACCGACCTGATCAATGTGCGATACCTTTCCGGATTTACCGGCTCGAACGCCGCGTTGCTGGTCTTCGCCGACCGCCGGCCCGCGATGCTGGCCACCGACGGCCGCTACCGCACCCAGGCCGCTCAGCAGGCACCTGACGTAGAGGTGGCCATCGAGCGGGCCTGCGGTCGTTACCTGACCGGGCGGGCCGCCGCCGCCGGCGTGCCGCGGTTGGGTTTCGAGAGCCACGTCGTCACCGTGGACGGGTTTGACGCCTTGTCCCGTGAGGCGATGGGCACCGAGTTGGTCCGCGCGTCAGGGACCGTCGAAGCGCTGCGCGAGGTCAAAGATGCCGGCGAGGTAGCCCTGCTGCGGCTGGCGTGCGAGGCCGCCGACGCCGCGCTGACCGAACTGGTGCAGCGCGGTGGGTTGCGGCCGGGCCGAACCGAACGCCAGGTGGGCCGCGAGTTGGAGGCTTTGATGCTCGACCACGGCGCCGACGGCGCTTCGTTCGAGACGATCGTTGCCGCCGGAGCCAATTCGGCGATCCCGCATCACCGGCCCACCGACGCGGTGCTGGCCGCCGGCGACTTCGTCAAAATCGACTTCGGCGCGCGGGTCGGCGGTTATCACTCCGACATGACCCGTACCTTCGTGCTGGGCCAGGCCGCCGACTGGCAGCACGACATTTATCAACTGGTTGCTGCCGCCCAGCAAGCCGGCCGCGAGGCGCTGCGGGCCGGAGCGAGTCTGGCCGACGTCGACGGCGCGGCGCGGCGGGTTATCGACGACGCCGGGCATGGTGACCATTTCGGCCACGGGCTCGGCCACGGGGTGGGGCTTCAGATCCACGAAGCGCCGGGGATCAGTGCCGGCGCCGCCGGTACACTACTGGCGGGCTCCGTGGTGACGGTGGAGCCCGGTGTCTATGTGCCCGACCGCGGCGGTGTCCGCATTGAGGACACGTTGGTCGTGGGAACACACCGACCCGAGTTGCTGACCCGGTTCCCCAAGGAACTGGCCATTCTCTAGGAGACTTGTGGCATCGACTGCCGACTTCAAGAACGGACTCGTGCTGGTGATCGACGGCCAGCTGTGGCAGATCGTCGAATTCCAGCACGTCAAACCCGGCAAGGGCCCGGCGTTTGTGCGCACCAAGCTGAAGAACGTCGTCTCCGGCAAGGTGGTCGACAAGACGTACAACGCCGGGGTGAAGGTGGAGACAGCCACCGTCGACCGCCGCGACACCACCTACCTGTACCGCGACGGCTCGGACTTCGTGTTCATGGACAGCCAGGATTACGAGCAGCACCCGCTACCGGAGTCGCTGGTGGGCAACGCCGCGAATTTCTTGCTGGAGGGCATGCCGGTACAGGTCGCCTTCCACAACGGGTCGGCGCTGTACATCGATCTGCCGGTGACTGTCGAGCTGGAGGTCACCCACACCGACCCGGGCCTGCAAGGCGACCGCTCCAGCGCGGGCACCAAGCCGGCGACTCTGGAGACCGGTGCGCAGATCAACGTGCCGCTGTTCATCAACACCGGCGACAAGCTCAAAGTCGACTCCCGCGACGGCAGCTACCTCGGCCGTGCTTGACGATGGCTGACGCCAAGCCGGCGAGGCCTGTCAAGGGACGACATCAGGCCCGCAAACGCGCCGTCGACCTGTTGTTCGAGGCCGAGGCCCGCGGTCTGACACCGGTTGAGGTCGCCGACGCCCGGGCCGCGCTGGCAGCGGCGAAACCCGACGTCGCGCCGCTGCATCCATACACCGAGACGGTGGCTCGCGGGGTCGCCGAGCACAGCGCCCATATCGACGAGCTGATCGCGTCGCACCTGCAGGGCTGGACCCTGGAGCGTCTGCCGGCGGTGGACCGGGCCATCCTGCGGGTCGCGGTGTGGGAGTTGCTGCACGCCGACGACGTGCCAGAGCCGGTAGCGGTCGACGAGGCCGTGCAGCTGGCCAAGGAGTTGTCGACCGACGACTCGCCCGGATTCGTCAACGGCGTGCTCGGCCAGGTGATGCTGGTGACACCACAGATCCGCGCTGCCTCGCAAGCCCTCCGGGGAGGGAACCACCAGTCGTGACCCGGCTGGAATTGCGGGTGGTCATCGCCGGCGTGCTGGCGGCGACGGTGGTGCTGGGCGCCGTCGTGTGCGCGGCCTACGGGCAGGCGACGATCGCGGCGGCGCTGGCGATTTACGCGCTGGGGGTCGGGGCGTGGCTGTATCACTCGATCGAGCGTTACGTGGTGGCCCGGCGCATCAACACGGTCCGCTCAGTGGCCAAGCCGCTCTCACCGCTGTTGCCGGTGATGGCCGCCATCATGGGGCTGACGCAGGCCGTGGTGCGCTCGCTGTCCGATGTCACCGAGGTGCCGGCGCGGGGATGGCGGTGGATGGCCATCAGCCGCGGTCCCCAAGACGACGAACTGGAGAGCTGACGGCGGCCCGCGTCGACGAAACCGCCTCATCGTGATCACCGGCGAGACACACTGGCCACATGGATCGAAACGGCGAGCGCCCGAGACGACTTCGTGTTTCCGCGCTGGCGGCGGTAGCCAACCCGTCGTACTCGCGGATGGATACCTGGAACCTGCTCGACGACGCCTGCCATCAGCTCGCGGTGGTCAACCGTGCCGGGCTGGACACCACTCACGAAGCGGCCCGGGTCAAGCGTCTGCTTAATCGTCTCGGCGCCTACGAGCGGTATTGGCTCTACCCCGGCGCGGAGAACCTCGCCACCTTCCGCCGGTATCTCGACAACCTCGCCACCGTCAGCCTCTCCGACGGGGTGTCGCTTGCGGTGCGGCTGCTCTCCGAATACGGCGACCGCGCAGCGTTGTTCGACACCTCGGCGTCGCTGGCCGACCAGGAGTTGGTGGCCCGGGCCAAAGAGCAGCAGTTCTACACCGTGCTGCTCGGCGACGATGCCCCGGAGACGGCTCCGGAAAGCCTGGCCGAATGCCTGCGCGCGCTGCGCGATCCGTCCGACGACGTGCAGTTCGAGCTGTTGGTGGTGACCAGCGTCGAGGACGCCATCACCGCGATCGCGTTGAACGGCGAGATTCAGGCCGCGATCATCCGTCATGACCTTCCGCTGCGTTCCCGCGACCGGGTGCCGTTGATGACCACACTGCTGGGCGGCAATGACGACGCGGTCGCCACCGACCGCACCCACGACTGGGTGGAGTGCGGCGAGTGGATCCGCGAGCTGCGGCCGCACATCGATCTCTACCTGCTCACCGACGAGTCGATCGCCGCCGACACCGAGGACGAACCGGACATCTACGACCGCACGTTCTACCGGCTCAACGATGTCACCGACCTGCACAGCACCGTCCTTGCCGGTATCCGGAATCGCTTCGCCACACCGTTTTTCGACGCGCTGCGCGCCTACGCGGCGCGGCCCGCCGGCCAGTTTCATGCTCTTCCGGTCGCCCGTGGCGCCAGCATCTTCAATTCCAAGTCGCTGCAGGACATGGGGGAGTTCTACGGCCGCAACATCTTCATGGCCGAGACGTCGTCGACGTCGGGGGGACTGGATTCGCTGCTGGACCCACACGGCACCATCAGGGCGGCGATGGACAAAGCCGCGCTGACCTGGAATGCCAACAACACCTACTTCGTCACCAATGGCACGTCGACCGCCAACAAGATCGTCGTGCAAGCGCTGACCCGGCCCGGCGACATCGTGCTGATCGACCGCAACTGCCATAAGTCACACCACTATGGCCTGGTGCTCGCCGGCGCCTACCCGTTGTATCTGGATGCCTACGAGCTGAAGCCGTTCGCCATCTATGGAGCGGTGTCGCTGGACACCATCAAAAAGGCGCTGCTCGATCTCGAGGCGGCCGGACAGCTGGACCGGGTACGGATGCTGCTGCTGACCAACTGCACCTTCGACGGCGTCGTCTACAACCCGCGCCGGGTGATGGAGGAAGTGCTGGCCATCAAACCGGACATCTGCTTTTTGTGGGACGAGGCGTGGTACGCGTTTGCCACCGCAGTGCCGTGGGCACGGCAGCGCACAGCGATGATTGCCGCCGAGCAACTGGAATCGATGCTGTCGTCAGCGTCTTATGCCGAGCAGTACCGGGAATGGCAGAAGTCGATGCAGGGAGTCGACCGCGAACAATGGCGTACCCGGCGGCTGCTGCCCGACCCCAGCCGCGCTCGGGTCCGGGTGTACGCGACGCATTCCACCCACAAGTCGCTGTCGGCGCTTCGGCAGGCGTCGATGATCCATGTCCGCGACCAGGACTTCAAGGCGCTCAGTCGCGACGCGTTCGGTGAGGCGTTTTTGACCCACACCTCAACCTCGCCCAACCAGCAGCTGCTCGCCTCGTTGGATTTGGCGCGCCGCCAGGTCGACATCGAGGGCTTCCAGATGGTGCGCTACGTCTACGACATGGCGCTGGTGTTTCGCCACCGGGTGCGCAAAGACCGGTTGATCGGCAAGTGGTTTCGCATCCTCGACGAGTCCGACCTGGTGCCCGACGAGTTTCGGGCGTCGACGGTCAGTTCCTACCGTCAGGTCCGGCAAGGCGCGCTGGCCGAGTGGAACGAGGCCTGGCGCTCCGATCAGTTCGTATTGGACCCGACCCGGGTGACGTTGTTCATCGGCAAGACCGGGATGAACGGCTACGACTTCCGCGAGAAGGTCCTGATGGACCGGTTCGGCATTCAGATCAACAAGACCTCGATCAACAGTGTGTTGTTGATTTTCACGATCGGTGTCACCTGGTCGAGCGTGCACTATCTGCTCGACGCGCTGCGCCGGGTGGCCAGCGATCTCGAGCGGAGCCAGTGCGCGGCCAGCAAGGATGATCGTGCCCTGCAACAGCGCCGGGTCGAGGAGATCACCGAGGACCTGCCGCCGCTGCCCGACTTCAGCGAATTCGACAACGCATTCCGCCCCGACAAGGTCTGTTTGTTCGGCGACATGCGATCGGCGTTCTACGCCGGATACGAAGACGCCGACCGTGAACACGTTCAGCTCGGCGCCGCCGGGCGCCGACTGGCCGACGGAAAGCCGTTGGTATCCACGACGTTTGTGGTGCCCTATCCGCCCGGTTTCCCGGTGCTGGTGCCGGGTCAGGTGATTTCCAAGGAGATCCTGTATTTCCTTGCCGAGCTCGACGTCAAGGAAATCCACGGCTACAACCCGGAGTTGGGGCTGTCGGTGTTCACCGAGGCGGCGCTGCAACGGATGGCCGCGGCTCGTCGCGCCGTGGCCGAGGCAAGCGGCAACGGCAACGCCGCGCAGGTGGCTGTGGCTTCAACGCGGGCTGTGCTTGGCTAGCCACCTTCGGCGCACCCACCTTCGGCGCACCCACCTTCGGCGCGAGCGTGCGTGTCCCCGGTCGACACGCCGAGCGGATCTCCGAGTTTGCGCACGTTCGCCCCGGATCGCCACCCGTCGGACGGCGACGCCGCGATGGGCGCCCCAGCACGCCCTAACGGCGGTCTTGTCGGAAAGCGACAACAGCGCACGACGGGCTTGTCGCGTTGTGGCAAGCGCTGCGGTGCCAGCCTGGCCGACAATGGGTCTTGGTAGCCAGAGATACAGAAGGATATGACCCAAAATGACTGCGACCGAACGAGTTTGTATGACGCGGCAGGACTATGTGCGCTTGCAGAACGAACTGACGGCCCTGCGCTCCCGATCCGGCATTGAAGTCCCCGACGACGTGATGGATTACGACGGGAATCTCGTCGTCCGTGACCCGGCACTGCAAAAGCGCATTCACAAGATTCACGATCTACTCACCCGCGCCGTCGTTGATAAGAAGGCTGCCGGCGATGACATCGCCCAGCCAGGAACGGTGCTCACCATCCGCTACGACGCGACCGGCGAAACCGAAACGTTTTCGCTTGGCAGGCGTGCTAAGAACACGGAAGACGCGCACATCAAGGCCTATTCGATGGCATCGCCATTGGGTCGTGCGATCGCCGGTGCGCGCCCCGGCGAACAGCGCAGCTACGCGATCCCCGATGGTGCGCACCTGCCCGTAACCTTGCTCAAGGTTGTGCCATACCGCGCGCACCTCCGGAAAAGCCCACAGTCTCAATCTGTTTCACCGGCGCGCAGCAAGCGTCTACAGCGGTCAAGTTCATCGACAGCGCCGTCTCGTAACGCGATGGCTGCTGCCGCGAAGTAAACAATCAGGAGACCCAGTGTCTATCGCTAACAAGACTTTTGGCGTGAAGCGCCACACACGCCAGCTTGCCCCAGGTGGTTGTGCGGCAACGGTTCGGCCTGGCATGTCGCTGAGTGCACATGTCCAACCGGATGTGACCGCTGTCGAGGCACGTGGCGTGCTCGACTCTTACGGCGCCGCTCAACTGAACGATTACGTCATTGAGCTGGCTAACCCACGACGATCTCTCATCGTTGACCTCTCCGGAGTGGATTTCGTTAACGGTCAAGGCTTCCAAGCCTTGATTAGATTCGCCCAACACTGCCAGCGGATAGGCGTGCAATGGGCTCTGGTTGCCAACGAAGCGGTGAGCCGACTGCTGCGCGCAATGGACAGCACCGACCGATTGCCCATCGCAGCCGACCTGAAGGGCGCCCGGCGGTTGCTGGCGCTTTATCACCAGACCTGGGCGCCAACGGTGTCGCGTCGCCCAGCGGCGGTCAGATAAGGCAGAGCGGGCAGGACTACCGCAATGCGTGACACATGGCTTGACGGACCGGCGAAGGGAACGAGGTGGCGACCTATGAGCGCGATCGAGCGGCTCGATGAGGACGATCTGTGGGAAATATCCCAGCGAACCGACAAGCTCGGGGTGTTGTCCGTCTACCTCAGCGCAGATCCCGGCCAAGACCCGAACCTGCAAGGCGTCGCAATCGACCTGAAAAACCGTTTTCGGGAGTTGCAGCGTCGGGTTGCCGAGGTTGCCGGTTCTGATCAGCGCCGCGACGTGGCCGCCGCGCTCGAGCGACTCTGGCCGCAGATAGAAAGCCTGGCAAGCCCGACAGCATCGGGACGAAGCCGCATCGCCTTCGCCGCGTTGGATAGCGACTGGCTTCTGCGATTTGAGAGCGCCATGCCAGTGGCCAATCGGGTGGTGTTCGACGATGGACCGTTCATCCATCCGCTGCTGGAGTTGCTCGACGAAGGTCGGACGGCGGGCGTTGTCCTGGTGTCAGCGGAGGAGGCCCGGCTGCTCGAGTGGCGGGTCGGGTCGCTTCGCATGCTGAGTGAGATGGCGCAGCCGTACGCTGAGGCGCCGCACGAGCGTGCCGGCCAAGTCGGCGGCGGCCCAGAAGGGCAGTTCCACACACCGGTCCGCGAACAGCGCCAAGCTCGCGACCGCGACCGTATCGAGCGGTTCTTGGACCAGGTGACCAAGGCCGCTGCGGAGCTGGCCGATGATCGCGGCTGGCAGCGGATCCTCATCAGCGGCGGGGAGCGCTGGACCGAACCGACCGTCGCGAGGTTCCCCCAAACGCTTCGCGGCAAGGTGTTCGCCGACGCTCGAGTCCTCAGCGGGCTGGATGATGTTGCGCTCGCAACGGCTGTCACGGAATGGGTACATGAGCAGCACGGCCAGCGGGAAAGGCAGCTCCTGGAACATGTCCGCGATGCTGCCGGGTCGGGTATCGCCGCCCTGGGGTTGTCGGAGGTGGTTGCAGCGTTGAACGCCGGGAGAGTCGCACACTTGGTGTACGACCCGCAGGTCCGCTACACCGGGACGGTGGGCGCCGACGGAGCGTTGTACGCCGGCGAGGAGGTCGGCCCCGACGGGCAACCGGGAACGCCCGAGCCGCGATTGACCGAAAGGCTGGTCGAGCGAGCACTCAATACTGGGGCCCGAATTAGTCCCGTCGAGGGCGCGGCCGATGGGGTGGTGAGAGAAGCCGCGGGCGTGGCTGCGCTGCTGCGCTGGTAAAGGGCGGCTTGGCGAGACCAAGCTTGCTCAAAGACGTCAAACGACAAGACCAGAGAGGCAGCACATGTCCGCAACAACGGAACACCTAGGGTCGTGCGAACACGACGACCGACCATGCGAGCCCGCCGGCCGGGGATGGGAACCCGCACATCGCCGGCATGCCCGTATCGCCTTGCAGCGATGGGAATGTGAAGGCGGCGCATTGGGACATCCTGCATCACAACCACATTCACGGCGGCTGCATACAATCAGTCCGGCCAACGCGCACAACGCAGCAGCGGCTACCGCGCCAGTATGAGTGGGATGAGAAAGACAGAGGGTTAGCGATGACGTCGACAGTGAGACTTGGACGGATAGCCGGTGTGGACGTCGGCGTGCACTGGAGCGTATTGGCCATCGTAGTGCTGCTGGTCGGCGGTCTGTGGGTGCGCTTTTCGCGGCTCGCCGCAGGGTTCCCGTGGGGCGCATACCCGCTGGCGGCGGTGGTGGCCGCTGTGCTGTTCGTAGTGTCGCTGCTGGCCCACGAACTGGCCCACGCGATCGTGGCGCAACGCAACGACGTGGAAGTGGAGGGCATCACGCTGTGGCTGCTCGGCGGGGTCGCGCGGCTGCGCGGCGAGGCCTCCACGCCCGGCGCTGATTTCCGCATTTCTGCGGTCGGGCCTCTCACTAGTCTGCTGATGGCAGCGGTGTTCGGCGCGGTGGCCTGGCTGGGCGATCTGGCCGGCATGAACGCGCTGATGGTGGCGGTGCCCGGCTATTTGGCCGTGATCAATGTGGTGCTGGCCGTTTTCAATACGATCCCGGCGGCGCCGTTGGATGGCGGGCGGATTCTGCGAGCCGCGGTGTGGGCGTGGCGAGGCGATCGGCTCACCGCGACGGTGGTAGCCGCAAGGGCGGGCAGAATTTTCGGCTTCAGTCTGATCGCGTTGGGCATACTGCAAACTATCGGTGGCGGCCTCGGAAACGGCCTGTGGTGGATCCTGCTCGGCTTGTTCGTCGTCACCATGGCCAGCGCCGAGGAGCACCATGCCCGGACAAGCGCGGCGCTGGCCGGAGTTCGGGTTCGCGACGTCATGACCGAGCACCCCGAAGCGGCGGACGGCAACGCCAGCATCGCCGAATTCCTGCGCGACATCGCGCTGTTGCGCCGGCACTCCGCATTCCCGTTACTCGACCACGCCGGGCGGCTGCAAGGCCTAGTCACCCTCAACCGAATCCGCGCCGTTCCGGCCGATCGGCGGGAGACCACGCTGCTGCGCGAGGTGGCCTGCCCGCCGGAGGAGATCCCGCTGGCCCGGCCCGACGAACCGCTGTCTGCCTTGCTCTCCCGGCTTAAAGGATGCGCCGACGGCCGCACCCTGGTGTTCGATCACGGCGAAATGCTTGGCATCGTCTCGCCCAGCGACATCAGCCGCGCGGCCGCGCTACACGGCTTGGGTGTGCGGACCGGAACCAGCGGCGCCGACATCGCCGAAACGACCTGTGGGGTGAACTAGCCTTTAGGCACGCGCTGCGGGTTCGACTCTTATGCGATAAACAAATTAAGAACCAGAATGATCGTCGGGTATCGGCGCCGTCGCGTTATCTGAGAAACGTCGCCATGAGGCCGTTCACGCGTTCAGGTTCCTGCCGGTTGGCCCAGTGCCCGGCGCCGTCGATGAGCTCGAAACGCGCACCGGGAACAGCGTTTGCCGCCGCGCGCGTGTGCTTGCGGCTGACGCCGATGTCGCGACTTCCTTGAATGAAGAGCGTGGGACACGAGATTGTGTGCAGCCGCGGTCGAAGATCGACGCGCATCCGGCAGAAGTCAATCGATCCGTTCTGCCAGTCCGAGGAGCCAGCGCCGTTACGGAGGACATCGGCATGATATTCGTCGACGATCTCGTCGAAGTCGTCGACCGGCCCGGCGAAGAGGGCCGTGCGTGCGAACCGTGCGCAGACTGCCCGGCTTCGGAAGATCAGCGACGGGAGAGTGCGCCCGAGTAGCGGTACTTTCGCGACGAGCCACATCAGCTGATGCACGACCGGTGGGAACGAGATGATGCCGGCGGGCGCCAGCGCAATAAGGCGGGACACCCGCTGCGGATGATCGATGGCGTAGGCGAGTGCGAGGGCGCCGCCCTGGGAGAGGCCGACGACGGCGATGCGGTCGAGCCCGAAATAGTCGAGGACGACGGTGATGCAGGCCAGCATCCGATTGTGGTCGGCGACGCCATCCCACGGCCTGCTCTCGCCTTGCTTGGGCCAATCGAGCGCGAAGACACGGTGCTGCGCGGCGAGAGCCGGGATGGCGTGCCGCCAACTAAGCATGGCGTTGTCGTTGCCGGCGCCGCTGAGCAACAGCACGGGCGTCCCCAAGTTGCCTTGGACGATGACGTGCAGGGGGCCCTCGGGTTGTTGGATGTAAATACTCTCGCGGCCCTCGGCGTCTCGCGGCGCAGTCATACTTCCCACGCTACTGAGGCGTCGCTACACCACAATCGGCGCGAGCGTGCGTGTCCCCGGCCGACACGCCGAGCGGATAACCGGGTTTGCGCACGTTCGCCCCGGGCCGCCCCGGGCCGCCACCCGGCCGGCCCGAGCATTTCGCTCACTCCGAGTTGAAGCCTCGACCGCGCGCGCGGGGTGGCGCAATGACGGGCAAACATCCCACTTTCGCCTGGTAGCCCCGAACCCGGAAGCGGCGCAATACGGCGGATGGCGGCGCTGCCCACATTTCAGCTGGTCGAGACACTCCTTCGGGCGGCATTAGCGTAACGGCGTGGCCCTCGTAGTACCGCTGCCGCTTCGCCGACCTCGCGCAGATCGCGCTCGCCAGGTCGCCGACGTGCTGCGCTTCCAGATCCACACCGGCGGCTACGACGACGGCCTGCCCACCGAACACGACTTGGCCGAAGAATTCGCAGTCTCCCGCAACACGATTCGCGCAGCGCTTACCACGTTGAAGACCGAGGGCCTGATCGATCGCGGACCCAAGGTCGGAACCCATGTGGCGCAACGCAAATACGACCACGGACTCGACACCCTGTTGGGGCTGAAGGAAACCTTCAAAAGCCACGGCGACGTCCGCAATGAGGTTCGCGCCGCGATGAACGTCGCGGCGCCGCCGTCGGTGGCACAACGACTGCAGGTGCCGCCGGGCCAGCAGGTGGTGTTCATCGAACGGCTGCGCTACCTGGGCGGGCTGCCGCTGAGCCTGGATCTGACCTACTTGGCACCGGATGTCGGCGCCGAAATCCTGACTCAGCCGCTGGAAACCAACGACGTGTTCGCGCTCATCGAACGGCGGCACCGCCTCGGCTCGGCCACCCTGGCGCTGGAAGCCATCCCCGCTGACGCCCACTCCGCTGCAACCCTGCAAGTGCCCGACGGTGCGCCGTTGCTCATGCTGGAGCGGCTCACCAGCCTCGACGACGACAGACCCGTTGACCTGGAATACATCCGACTGCGCGGCGATCGAATCACCATGCGCGGCAACCTGGTAAGGAGCACCCCGTGACACTGGTCAATCAGCGCGGTGACGTTCCGGTGACCATCGACGAGTCGCTGTGCATCGACGGTTGCACGCTGTGCGTCGACATCTGCCCGCTGGATTCACTGGCCATCAACCCCGACACCGGGAAGGCCTTCATGCACGTCGACGAATGCTGGTACTGCGGCCCATGCGCGGCCCGCTGCCCGACCGGCGCGGTGACCGTCAACATGCCCTACCTCATCCGCTGACTTCGTCCTAGGACACTTCATGAGAACACTCCCCATCTTGCTGGCGTCGGTGGCACTTATTGCAACGGGCTGCTCGCTGGACGCCACTGACACGGTCAACCTCGTCATCGGCTACCAGTCCAAGACCATCAACACGGTGACCGCCGGCACATTGCTGCGCGCGCAGGGCTACCTCGAGCGCCGACTCGCCCAGGTAGGCCGTGACACCGGCACCAGATACCGGGTGGTGTGGCAGGACTACGACACCGGCGCGCCGATCACCGCGCAGATGGTCGCCGAAAAGATCGACATCGGCTCAATGGGCGATTACCCGATGCTGATCAACGGCTCCCGAACCCAAGCCAACCAACGTGCCCGTACCGAGATCGTCTCGATCACCGGTTACAACGCCAAAGGCGCATTGAACATGGTGGTGGTAGCCCCGGATTCAACGACGGCGGCCCTGACCGGCCTGGCCAGTAAGAAGGTCTCGGCCAGCATCGGGTCGGCCGGTCACGGCACACTGGTGCGTGCGCTGTCCAACGCCGGCATCAACCCCGCCGGCGTCGAAGTCTTCAACCAGCAGCCACAAGTCGGCGCATCGGCGCTGGAATCCGGTCAGGTGCAAGCCCTCTCACAATTCGTCGCCTGGCCCGGCCTGCTCGTCTACCAAGGCAAAGCCAAGCTCCTCTACGACGGCGCCGAGCTGAACTACCCGACGCTGCATGGTGTCGTGGTGCGCCGAGCGTACGCCGCCGCGCATCCCGAAGTGCTTGACGCATTTTTGCAGGCCCAACTCGACGCCACCGATTTCCTCAACCACACTCCGCTCGAGGCGGCGCGAATCGTCGCCGATGCCAGCGGGTTGCCGCAAGAGGTGGTCTACCTCTACAACGGCCCGGGCGGCACCACGTTCGACACCACGCTCCAGCCGGCACTGACAGATGCGCTGAAAGGCGATGTGCCCTACCTGAAGTCGATCGGCGACTTCGCCGACCTCGACGTCGACGGCTTCGTGCAGGACGGGCCGCTGCGGGCGGCCTTCGCGACCCGAAAGCTGGAATACGGCAAGCCGGTGACCCCGGCAGTGCCCGGCGGCGAACTGTGGCTGGCGGATTCAGCGACCACCCGACAGGTGGCCGATCCGACCGCCCTCCTCAAAGAGGTCCGGGATGCGACGGCCCGCGGCGGGCGCGTCCGCGCAGCCTACGTGCGCGACACCGAACTGGGCACCCGCTGGTTCGCCGACAAATCAGTGTGGGTGCGCGACGGCGAACAATACCTGCCATTCGACACCGCGGCGGCTGCGCAGCGCTATATCGCCGGGCACCGGGGAAGCGTCGCACTCGATTACCAGCAGGCGCTGGAGGGCGTGGCGTGACCGCCGTCAGTATCGACGCCCCAGTGGCGGCCGCGCCGGTCGTCAGGCCGCCGCGTCCGCGACGTTCACCCTGGCGGCCGCGACTGCTGCGGCTGACGTCGGTGGCGGCCGGGATCGGATTGTGGCAGCTGCTCACCGCCGGCCACGTCCGGCTGTGGCTGCGCTTCGACACGCTACCGACCGTCACCGAGATTGTGACCGCGCTGACCCGTCGACTGCACACCGATGAATACTGGCTTGACTTGGGGCAGTCGCTGATTCGCATTCTCACCGGCTTCGGGCTGGCCGCTGTCATCGGTATCGCGACCGGCATCCTGCTGGCCCGCTCACACCTGTTCAGCGACCTGTTGGGCCCGTTGACCGAACTGGCCCGCCCGATCCCGGCCATCGCGGTAGTGCCGGTGGCGATCTTGCTGTTCCCCACCGACGAGGCCGGCATCGTGTTCATCACGTTCCTCGCGGCGTATTTCCCGATCATGGTCAGCACCCGTCACGCGGTGCGGGCGCTGCCCACGCTCTGGGAGGACTCGGTACGCACTTTGGGCGGCAACCGATGGGATGTGCTGACCCAGGTGGTGCTGCCGGGCATCCTGCCTGGCGTATTCGGCGGACTGTCGGTGGGCATGGGGGTGGCGTGGATCTGTGTGATCTCCGCGGAAATGATTTCCGGCCGCCTCGGTGTGGGCTATCGGACCTGGCAGGCCTACACCGTGTTGGCGTATCCCGACGTCTTCGTCGGCATCATCACGATCGGTGTGCTCGGATTCGCCACCGCCGCGACAGTGGAATTGGTGGGCCGCCGCGTGACCCGGTGGCTGCCACGCGGCGAGGAGCGTGCGCGATGACGACTGGAATGAGCCTCGGGCTGGACCGGATCCGACTGTCCTACAACGGAACGGCGGTTATCGATGGGCTGAGCTTGGCGGTGCGGCCCGGCGAGATCCTGGTGCTGACCGGGCCGTCGGGCTGCGGCAAGACGACGGTGCTGCGTGCGCTGGCCGGGCTGCTGCGGCCCGACACCGGCCGCGTGCTCGCCGACGGAGCTGAAGTCGGCACCACGTCGGGCGAGCGCGGCGTGGTATTTCAGGACAATGCGCTGCTGCCGTGGCGCAGCGTGCGGTCCAACATCGAGTTGGCGTTGCGGTTGCGCGGCCAACCGCGGGCCACCCGACGTGCCCAGGCCAATCGTTGGATCACCGAGCTCGGATTGACCGGTTTCGGTGATTACTTGCCCAAGAACCTCTCCGGGGGAATGCGCCAGCGCGTCCAGTTGGCGCGCGGACTGGCCGGGGCGCCGCGCGCAGTGATGATGGACGAGCCGTTCGGCGCGCTGGACACCCAAACCCGCGCCGCGATGCAACGACTGCTGATCGACTCGTGGCGCGCCCATCCGACCACGATCGTGTTCGTCACCCACGACGTCGATGAAGCGCTCGCCTTAGGCGACCGGGTCGCGGTGCTGGGCCGCGCCGGGCAACCGCTGCGCGCACTGGTCGACGTCTCGTCGCCCCGCACCGCGGAAGCCAAGCCCGCCTTGCGGGCCGAAATCATTGCCGCACTGGAATACCCGGTAGCCGCATGACCCAGATTCCCGATCCGGCCACGCCGCTGCGCCTGGACTGCGATGTGCTGGTCATCGGTGGCGGCACCGCCGGCACCATGGCCGCGCTCACCGCCGCCGAGCATGGCGCGCAGGTGCTGCTGCTGGAGAAGGCACACGTCCGGCATTCCGGTGCGCTGGCAATGGGCATGGACGGCGTCAACAACGCCGTCATCCCGGGCAAAGCCGATCCCGAGGACTACGTCGCCGAGATCACCCGGGCCAACGACGGAATCGTCAACCAGCACACCATCTATCAGACCGCGACCCGCGGATTCGCGATGGTGCAGCGTCTGGAACGCTACGGGGTCAAGTTCGAAAAGGACGAACACGGCGAGTATGCGGTGCGCCGGGTGCACCGGTCGGGCTCCTACGTGCTGCCGATGCCCGAGGGCAAGGACGTCAAGAAGGCGCTCTACCGGGTGCTGCGCCAGCGATCGATGCGGCAGAAGGTTCGCATCGAGAACCGGCTGATGCCGGTGCGGGTCTTGGTTTCCGATGGTCGTGCCGTGGGCGCGGCCGCGCTGCACACGCGCAGCGGCGAATTCGTCGCCGTCGGCGCCAAAGCGGTGGTGCTGGCCACCGGCGCCTGCGGCCGGCTCGGCCTGCCCGCCTCGGGATATCTCTACGGCACCTACGAGAACCCGGCCAACGCCGGTGACGGCTATTCCATGGCCTACCACGCCGGCGCGGAGCTGTCCGGCATCGAGTGCTTTCAGGTCAACCCGTTGATCAAGGATTACAACGGTCCCGCCTGCGCCTACGTGGCCAACCCGTTCGGCGGTTATCAGGTCAACGCACTAGGGGAGCGGTTCGTCGACTCGGACTACTGGTCGGGCCACATGATGGCCGAGGTCCGCAGTGAAATCGAGTCCGCGCGCGGGCCGATCTATCTGAAGGTGTCGCATCTGCCGGACGAGACACTGAGCGCGCTGGAAAACATCCTGCACACCACCGAGCGGCCGACTCGCGGTACCTTCCACGCCAACCGCGGGCACGACTACCGCACCCACGACGTGGAAATGCACATCTCCGAAATCGGCTTGTGCAGCGGTCATTCCGCGTCCGGTGTGTGGGTCGACGAGCAGGCTCGCACCACGGTGCCCGGTCTGTACGCCGCCGGTGACCTGGCCTGTGTGCCGCACAATTACATGATCGGTGCGTTCGTGTTCGGCGACCTCGCGGGCGCGGATGCCGCATCGACGCTGGCCGACGTCGCCGCGCCACGGCAGCTTCCCTTAGACCAGCTGGTCGACGCCCATGAACTGATCTACCGCCCGCTGCAT
The DNA here is from genome assembly GCF_059812285.1 of Mycobacterium sp. NGS62. Classification (NCBI taxonomy): domain Bacteria; kingdom Bacillati; phylum Actinomycetota; class Actinomycetes; order Mycobacteriales; family Mycobacteriaceae; genus Mycobacterium; species Mycobacterium sp. NGS62. The sequence goes on from NZ_JCALCK010000002.1 coordinate 924,948, forward strand.
CATCCCGACGGGCCGCCGCAACCTCAGGTTGAATACAAACTGCGGCGATTCGTCAACGACTATGTGGCACCGCCGAAGACAGCCGCCAAACTGTCAATCGCGGTGCGGACCTTCGAGCGGATGCGCGGCGAGATCGCCGAGATGGGCGCTCGCACGCCGCACGAGCTGATGCGCGCGGTGGAGGTGTCGTTCATCCGCGACTGCGCCGAGTTGGCCGCCCGCTCGTCGCTGACCCGCACCGAGTCGCGGTGGGGCCTGTATCACCAACGCGCCGACCTGCCGGCCCGCGACGATCAGCAGTGGGGTTATCACCTCAATGTGCGCAAAACGGCCGACGGATCGATGCAGTTCCTGAAGCGGCCGGTGGCACCGTATTTCGTGCCGGTCCCCGAACTGGATGTCGTGCCGCCAGCCGACCAAACCGTGCGGACCGTGCAGCAGCCGGATCTGGTCGGCGGTAAAGCCCCGGCCGGCGGGCCAACCAGAATCGGTGCTGGGCCGGCGGTTGATCCGCCGTCGCCGCGCATCGCCGCGGTGCTCGCGCTGGACGAACCGACCGTCGCAGAACTAGCCGCCTTCCTGACCGATGCCGACGCAGGGGTTCGCCGTACAGCAGTGACCACGCTGACCGAGCACATGCCGGACGGGTATGCCGCAGTGCTGCTGGACGCGCTGGACGATGCCGACGCTACGGTGCGCGGCGCCGCCGCTGCCGGCGTGCGCGAACTCGTCGAAGTGCTGCCGCAACCCGAAGCCGGGCGCAGATTTCTGTCCTCACCCGACGCGGTGGTTCGCGCGGTCGCGGTCTACCTGTTGGCTTGTCGACGCGTCGGCGACGCCGAAGAATACCGGCATGCGCTCGGCGACATCGACCACCGGGTGCGGATCGAGGCGGTGCGCGCGCTGGTATCCGTCGACGATGCGGCCGGGGTCGGGGCCGCGGCTGGTGACGGTAACCGGGAGGTCCGCATTACCGCGGCCAACGGCCTGGCCACCTTGCGAGCCGGCGCCGATATCGTCCGCAAGCTGCTCGTCGACCCCGATCCACTGGTGCGTGCGGCAGCGCTCGCCGCGATGAGCGAATTAGGTTGCAGTGTCGACGATTTAACTGCGGTCGAGCAGGCACTACGGTCACCGGCCTGGCAACTACGAGAGGGCGCGGCGCGCGCCCTGTCCGGGGCGCCGACAGAGCCGGCGGTTCCCTTGCTCGTGCAGACGCTGGACGATGAGCACCTCGACGTGCGCAAGGCGGCGGTGCTGAGCCTCACCCGGTGGGGCGACGAAGCCGCCGTGCGGGACGCGCTGAGCGTCGCGCTCAAAGACAACGACGCCGACGTCCGCGCCTACGCCCGGCGAGCGCTGGCCGGCGACTCCGCATAGGCCTTGACCAGCACAGCCGCGCGACCTGCAGGTGGCCGTCGGCCAAAGCGGCGAATTACGGCAATCAGCGTCGGCCTGGATGGCTAGGCTTGGCGAGCGTGGCGACTTCGGGTGATTCAGCCAATTCCCGGCTCTCCGTGGAGGACTGGGTGCAGGAAGGTTTTCGGGTACTCGCCGAGGACGGCATCAAGGCCCTGACCCTCGACCGGCTCTGCCGCCGCCTCGGGGTCACCAAGGGCAGCTTCTACTGGCACTTCAACGACATGAAGGCCTACCGCACGGCGCTGATCGATGCCTGGGCGGCCGTCCGCGACGAGGACCGCTGGTACTTCGACGACTTGGCCGGCGACCCGCCCCGCCAGCGGCTGTCGCGGATGATGACCGCGCTGGTCGGCCCGCGGCACTGGATGCTGGAGCGCGCGATGCGGGAATGGGCGCGCTCGGAGACCGCAGTCGCTCATGCGGTGCGCGCCTCGGACCAACGTGTCGTCGCCGCCGTGCGGCAGGCTTTCGTCGACGACGGCTTCGACACCGACCAGGCCGATATGCGGGCCAACGCCACGTTTGCCGCAGGAATCGGATTCCTGCACCTGTCTGGTTCGAGACCGAGCCCGCAGGCCGCCGGCCGTCGCGAAGCGTTCCTCGAGGTGATGCTGCGGCATTGATGCCGCTACTTCGAGCGCCGAGACTGCGCAGGCGACGCCGAAACTGCGTACAGGATGGCTTGTTTCGCGATTTCTCACTGTGGACGCAGCCTCGATGCGACGCTACCATACCAAAAGGTATGGTAGCGTCCTCGCTGTGACGATCACCGACGAGTTCGTGGCCCGGTTGGCCGAGCGCGCCGGCGAGGCGGAGAAGCTGCGCCGACTACCGCAGGCCACGATTGACGACTACCGCGCCTGCGGACTGGCGCGGCTGTTGCAGCCGGCGCGGTACGGCGGGCAGCAGGCGGAGTTTCCCGAGATCCTCGATGCGGTACGGCGAATGGCCCATGGCTGCGCGTCGAGCGCCTGGACGCTGGGCTTCTACACCCTGCACAACTGGATGCTGGCGCTGCTGAGCGAGCAGGCCCAGGACGAAGTGTTCGCCGACGGGCCGGTGCTATGTCCGGCGCCGCTGGCACCGACCGGACGGGGCACCCCGGTCGACGGCGGTATCCGGTTGACCGGACGTTGGTCATGGGCGACTGGCGTGATGGATGCCGACTGGGTGCTGGTCGGCGCGTTCTGTGATCCGGATCCGGCGCTGGTGCTGCTGCCGGCCTCCGACATCCGAGTCGACGACGTCTGGCATACCGCCGGGATGTGCGCGACGGGCTCCAACGACGTCGTCGTCGACGACGTATGGGTGCCGGGCCACCGCCTGGTCAAGGTCACCGACATCTACGCCGGCACCACACCGGGTGCCCAGCTGCATGACGCGCCGACCTACCGCTGGCCGATGGTGCCCGCACTGGCCCTGACAGCCGCGATGCCCGCGCTGGGCTCGGCGGAACTGGTCACCGACACCTATGCACGGCGACTCGGCGAGCGAGTGCTCGCATATTCCGGTGTGGCGCAAAAGGATCAACCGGCCGCACAACTGCGACTCGGTCAGGCGCGGGTACGGCTGCGGGCGTTGCGCGCGTTACTCCAAGACACTGCAAATCGCATCCAGGACACCGTCGGTAGCGGGCAGCGGATCAGCCGGGCGGCCCGTGCGAACGCCCGGGTGGCCGCCGCGCATATCGTGCACGAATCGCGTGCGGTGATCGCCGATCTGCTGGAAGCCTCCGGGGCCAGCGCGCAATTTCTGGACAATCCGTTGCAGCGGGCCAAACGCGACGTCGACGTCATCTCCGGGCATGTGGTGTTCGACTACGACGTCAGCCGCGAACTGGCCGGCGCGCTGGAGGTCGGTGTGAAAGTCTCACCGATCGCAATGCTCTGACTCTCTCCACCTCGCCGAGATCGACGTTAGAGCCCATTTTTGCCCTTGGATTGACTCTAG
>NZ_JCALCK010000020.1:0-18965 GCF_059812285.1 Mycobacterium sp. NGS62
AGCACTTTTCGTTGTCTCTGGCCTGGTTGCGATCGGCGGACAGCTGCGCATCACCCGCTGGTTGACCAAACGCTGGGGGCCCGGACGCAGCCTGGCCATCGGTGCGGCCATTCTGGCGGCGTCGTTCGTACCGCTGGCCGTCATTCCTGACGGCCAGCGGTTTGGAACACCGGCGGCGGTGGGCGCCCTGTTGGTGTCAGCGGCGCTGCTGGCCGTCGGTTCGGCCGCGGTCTTTCCGTTCGAGATGGACACCGTCGTCTCGCTGGCCGGAGACCGGCTGGTGGCCACCCATTACGGGTTCTACAACACCATCGTCGGAGCCGGAATCCTCGTCGGCAACTTGGCCACCGGATCGATATTCGGTGCGGCCCAACGGCTCAGCGCCGGCGCACTGGTTTGGGGCGGGCTGGTCCTCATTGGCATCATCGCCGCAGTTGCCCTCAACCGTCTCCAACCCGGGCGCGGCCTGCAACCCGCTCATGTCGAGCGCACCATCAACCGAGCGGCGGTACCGGCTATCACCGGCCGAGGCCGAGGCCGAGGCCGAGACCGGCATCGGCTCGGCACGCCGCCGCGCGGCAAGCCCCCTGTGTCCCCATCCCCAGGTCATCCTGCCCGGCGCCGGCCCGCGACGGTGACGACTCGAAAGAGTTGCCGCACAACGGTATTGCTACGCGACAGTGCGCGAAGTAGCGGAAGTTTGGCCGCGTCGATGTCATCATCGTGCGTTCGTCCGCATAGACCTGGAAGATCAACCGTTAAGCACTCGATGATCGGCGCGGAATCCCCATGTCATTAACGGGTTCGACGCGAACAGCTGCCATCGCCTCCGGGGTTATTCTTCATGCTTCGGGGCCAATAAATCGAAGCGGCGGTGTTCATGTTGTCGTGGGAGCCTTGGAACGTGAGGTACCTCTGGCGGGTAAGGGTATGCGGAGGCGGTGGGCAACTGCGCGAGCCACTTGCGGCGGCTGGACCGTCTATGGCCGCTTGACCTGCATCGTGAGCGCGAACGGCAGGCATGATTGCGGGCCGGGCACAAAGCAGTATCGACTGCTCCGCCTATGGTATACCCCCCTATACGCGGGTACAGTTGAAACATTGTGAGATCCCGCGGAGTAGGTAGTCTGATGCAGTTGCGATCCGTTATCGCGATGGCGGCAGCAGTGTGGTTGGTCGTCGGTGCCCTCGCGTGCGGCCTGGTGCATTTCGCACCTCTCACGTATCACTCACCACAGGCCGTCGTGACCTCGCTGGATGGCGGGTCTGGTCCTGGCGCGTCCAGCATGCGGGCCGACCATGTATCTGTTGACCGGGGCCTCGCCGCCAGATGCTCCAAGGTGTTCGCGACTACGCCGCTTCCGGCGCCCGTTACCGCGCTGATCGCGCTCGGTCTCACGGTGGCGGTGGTCGCCATCGCGGGTTCGCGGGTCAAACTTGTGGTGCCGGTCGGGCGCGGCCCCCCCGGGGCAGCTGCCATTGTCTTCCCCGGTCAAGACCTCTTGACGCGGTTCTGCATAGCTCGCCGCTGATCGGCCGCCGGCAGGCCGTTGTGCTACGCCACGACGGCCGGTGAGCGCTCCGCCCACCGTCAACCGTCCGGCCGCCCTCCGCCTCGGTCAACGCCGAAAGCAATGAATACATCAATCCTGTCCGACTCGGCCTAGCCGAGTCAGCTGCCGCAGTTCCATCCCGCCAGCGACCGCATCAGCGCACCCGACACCACCGCAGCGGACAGGGGCGGTCCATGTCCGTAATTCCATGTCTCTAAGGAGAAGTCCATGTTTTCAGTCACCGTCGAGCCGCAAATGTTGACGGCGGCGGCCGGCGACTTGCACAGTATCGACTCGGCGATGAGCGCCGGGAACGCTGCCGCCGCCGTCCCGACGACCGCGGTGATTCCCGCCGCCGCCGATGAGGTATCGGCGTTGACGGCACTGCAGTTTGCCGCGCACGCGCAGCTGTACCAGGCCGTCAGCGCTCAGGCCGCGGCTATCCACGAAATGTTCACGACCACTCTCGGCGTCACCGCCGGTTCGTATGCGGTCACCGAGGCCGCCAACGCCGTAGCGGCCGGCTAAGCAATCAGAGGTGAAGTGATGGATTTCGCAGCTTTGCCGCCCGAGATCAACTCGGCCAGAATGTATGCCGGTGCGGGCTCGGGACCGATGCTGGCCGCTTCGGCGGCGTGGGATGGCCTCGCCGCGCAGCTGTACTCAACGGCGAGCTCCTATTCCTCGGTGGTCTCACGGTTGGCCAGCGGACCGTGGCGGGGCCCCGCGTCGGCGTCGATGGCGGCCGCGGCCACACCAAATGTGGCGTGGCTGACGACCACTGCTGCTCAGGCCGGCCAGACGGCTTCGCAGGCCAGGGCCGCCGCGGCCGCCTATGAGGCGGCGTTTGCGATGACGGTGCCGCCACCGGTCATCGCGGCCAACCGCAGCCTGTGGATGTCGTTGATTGCGACGAACATCCTCGGGCAAAATACGCCCGCGATCGCGGCCACCGAAGCACAGTACGCGGCGATGTGGGCTCAGGACGCCGCTGCGATGTACGGCTACGCCGGCGCCTCGGCGAGTGCGTCGGCTTTGACCCCGTTCGCTCCGCTGCAGCCCACCACCAACCCGGCTGGCCTTTCCGGGCAGGGGGTCGCGGTCGCCCAAGCTGTCGGCAGCTCCGCCAGCACCAACGCGCAGGCGATCCTGTCGCAAGTGACCTCCACGGTGCCCACGGCGCTGCAGCAGCTCTCATCGCCGCTGTCGTCGACGTTGTCCGCGTCGTCGCTGAGTTCGTCGCTAGGCTCCCTGCAGCCGGCTTTGTCGATGACAAGTTCGGTCGGATGGATATCGAGTGCGCTCCTCTCGAACATGAATCAGCTGAAGAATTTGATGCCGGCCGTCACCGCCGCCGGCACTGCAGCTTCCGGATCGGGTCTGGCCAGCGGGCTCGGTTCGGGCGGGCTGGGGGCAACGAGCTCGTCAGGACTCGGCGGAGCGGCGGTGTCTGCGGGTATGGGCCGGGCAGCCACGGCCGGGGCGTTGTCGGTGCCCCAGACCTGGGCCGCGGCCCCGGCTATGAGTCCAGCCGCAGCGGCGCTGCCCAGCACCAGCCTGGCCGCCGCACCAGGAGCCACAGCAGGCGGTCCTGGAAGCATGCTCGGCGCACCGCTGGCAACTATAGCCGGGCGCAGCATAGGCAACGTCGGCCAAGCCGACCTCCGCTTCATGCCCCGCCTGACGGTGGTACCGCCCTCGGGGACCGTCGGATAACAAAGGAGGAAACCAATCCGTTCTCGTTGGCCGGTCGTGACGCCAGCCACCACCGCCTAGCACGACTGATGATTTTGAAGTTAAGGAGAGATTCCAATGACCACTCGGTTCATGACCGACCCGCACGCCATGCGCGACATGGCCGGGCGCTTTGACCTGCACGCCCAAACCGTCGAAGACGAAGCCCGCAAAATGTGGGCCTCCAGCCAAAACATCGCCGGAGCCGGCTGGAGCGGAACCGCCCAGCTGACCTCCCACGACACCATGGGCCAGATGAACACCGCGTTTCGCAACATCGTCAACATGCTCCACGGCGTGCGCGACGGGCTGATCCGCGACGCCAACAACTACGAATCCCAAGAACAAGCGTCCCAGCAGATCCTGAGCAGCTAGGAGAACCCGCGATGACCATCAACTACCAATTCGGCGACGTGGATGCCCACGGTGCGCTGATCCGCGCCCAGGCCGCCTCCTTAGAGGCCGAACACCAGGCCATCGTCCGCGATGTGCTTGCCGCCGGCGACTTCTGGGGCGGCGCGGGCTCAGTGGCCTGCCAAGAATTCATCACCCAGTTGGGCCGCAACTTCCAAGTCATCTACGAACAAGCCAACACCCACGGCCAAAAAGTCCAAACCGCCGGCAACAACATGGCCTCCACCGACTCCGCCGTCGGCTCCAGCTGGGCCTAACCGCGACGATACTGCGCACTTCTTTCGAAGATACGATTGAACATGAAACGCCCTGGTGTATCACACTTTTGGTGTGCGTCGGGAGGTGACATAAAGACCACCCTGAAAGCCAAACTCAGCGAGGACATGGAAGACTACTTGACCCTGGATGCGCGTAACCGGCTCGTGGCTGACCGCACCGTGGCCGCCGACCATTACATCGGACTGCTGTCGTCGGTGATATGGCCCAAGCAACTTGGCGTCAAATCGGTTCCCTCTAGGTCGCCGAACCATGGTAGACCATAATCCGGTGGGCTCCGCACGTCGAATGTGGACAAGTCTCAGCGGCCTGCACCGGTGAAAGGAGCGCAGCGATGTATGCCGGTGTCGCATGGATGTTGCTGATCACTGTGGCCGGTGTCGCGGGAATCTATGGCCTACATCGGCTTACGGCAGTCCGGCCGGAGGCGTTGACGTCGCTTCCCTTCCAGTCGGGATGGCGGCCCGAGGAGCATGCCTTGTCGCGGTATCACGTGCGCTGGTATCTAGCGACACTCGTCTTTCTCGCTTTCGATGTCGAGATGCTGTTCATGTACCCGTGGGCTCTGGTCGTCGCACAGATGGGCGCCACCGCGATCGTCGAGATGTTCCTCTTCTTGGCTGCGTTGTTCGTCGCGGTGGCGTGGGCATGGCGGGAGGGCGCGCTGCGATGGGTATGACCGCCGTCCTGGCTCGATCTGCTGTCCGCCGGGTCCACGTCCTGACCGTCGAGGTGCCAGGAGATTGGGTCCTGCGTGCAGCGGTGGAGCGCTGTGGCGCTGCTCGGCGGTGGTGTGCAGCGGTGTCCCCGGCGGACGCCGATGTCTTAGCGGTGTGCGGTATGCCCGGATCAGAGTTGGCCGAAGTCGTCGATCGGGTCTGGGACCAACTGCCCGGCCCGAGGGTACGCATCGACATTACGGACAAGCAGTCGATCGATTCGGTGCTGGATCGCGCAGTCGCGGAGTTGCTCGATTCCAGGCGGCAGCGAATCGACGCCCGTGATCGTGCGCAATCGCCGGACACTACCGCCGATCGGGACCGCATGGACCACGGCCACATGGACCACAGCGATCACCACAGCATGGACCACAGCGATCACCACGGCATCGACCACCACGACATGGACATGGCGCCTGCCGGCATTGCTCTAGCCCGAGGCGGGGAGGACCGCGATGGCCTCGAGATGGATGTCCTGCACGTGCGTCTCGGTCCGGTTCTGCCACACTGGCCGGCGGGTTTGGTGCTGTGGTGCTCATCGCAGGGAGACGTCGTTGTCGAGGCCGAGGCACGGGTCGTCGAGACCGACCATGACAGCCGACATCAGGCCCCACCGGAGAATACCGAATTAGTGGTGGCGGCCCGGCAGTGCGACCACATCGTCGATCTGCTGGAGCTGGCGGGCTGGTCGCGGGCATCGGCTATAGCGCGGCAGGCAAGGGACCTGTTGTTAGGCGGCTCTGACGTCGACCGAGCACAAGTCTTGCTGGAGAAAGTGCACGGCATGGTCCGCCGGTCCAGGTTGCTGCGCTGGTCATTGCGCGACCTCGCTCCGCTAGCGGCTGAGAACCTCGACCGTCATCAGCTGCCGGCGGCCCTTGCCGGCGATACCTACGATCGGCTGCTCACCCGAGTCGACCTGGCACAGACACTCTTACGAGACCCTCTGGCTGCCAACGCATTTCGCCCAGACCCGACGAAGATCACCCATGTGCTGCCAGGCCTGGTGCGTGGCCTGGACATCGCCACTGCCCGCCTGGTAGTCGCCAGTCTCGGCATCGACACCGGGGCTACGGACAGAAGCACCTCTCATGGGTGAGCCAGCGGTCACGATGGTTCCCGGCGCATGGGCTGTCGCGGCCGCGGCGTTGCTGGCGGTTCTCGCCCTGTATGCCGCCTCCCTCGACGGTATGTTGACCGCCCGCGGCGACGGTGTCCGCGCCAGCGGAGCGGCCACACCACTGTGGGAGGCGGCGCGGCTGATGCGGCAGCGCCGGCGCACCACCGTCGCGGCGGACTCGCTGCTGTGGCGGATCGGCGCTGCGGGTCTGATCGTTGCCGCGTTGTTGATGGTCACCGTGGTGCCGCTGGGTCGGTGGACGCTGTTCGATCTCGATGTCGGCGTTGTGTGGTTCAACGCGATGGACGTGATGGTGTGGGCGCTGGTGTGGCTTGCCGGCTGGGGCCCGAACTCGGCGCATTCGCTCATCGGCGGCTACCGATTCCTGGCTCACGGTCTGGGTTATGAGCTGCCGCTGATGTTCGCGCTCGTCGCGCCGGCCATTGCTGCGGAGAGCCTACGTGTCGGCGAGGTCGCCGCTGCGCAGCATCAATTGTGGTTCGCGGTGTGGATGCCAGTCGCGTTTGTCGTCTACTGCCTTGGGGTGGTGGCATTTTCGGTGTGGGGGCCGTTCACGCCGGCGCTCGGCGCCGATCTCGCCGGCGGTGTGACCGCCGAACTGTCCGGTGTGGACCGGCTGGTGTTTGACGCCGGCCGGCATGCGTTGCTGGCCGCCGGTGCCGCCTTCGCCGTGCCGATGTTCCTCGGCGGCGGCGCCGGGCCGCTGCTGCCGGATTGGCTGTGGGTGTTGGTGAAAACCGTTTCGCTGCTGACGGTTTTGGTGTGGCTGCGTCGGCGGGTTCCGGTCTTTCGCCCGGAGAAGTTCATGGAGCTTGGTTGGGTGGTCCTGCTGCCGGCCGTCCTCGCGCAAGACCTGGTCGTGGCCGTAATCGCTACCTGGAGGAGCTGACCCATGATCGTCGGCGTCGTTTATTGGATCTCGGCCGTGATCGCCGTGCTGGCGGGGGCGGCCGTCTTCTGGGTGAATTCGATGGCACGCGCTACCTATGCGCTGGCGCTGTCGTTCGTCGCCGTAGGTGTCGCAGTGCTGCTGCTGGCGCAGAACTACATCGGTGTCGTGACGATCTTGATGATGGTGATGGAGATGGCGGTGATGGCCGTCTATATGGTCATGTTCATGGGCATGAACCCGGCGCTGATGCCTATGAGCATGGTGCACGACAATCGTCGGGCGCTCGCCGCCGCCGTGGGCACCTTCGTGCTGCTGGCGACTGGGATCCTGTTGGTCGACTGGCCACCGCGGCGCGGCGCGCCACCATCTGATGTCACCGCCGCGCTCGGGGAGGAGTTGATGGGACCGAAGATGCTCGCCATGGCCGTGATCAGCCCAATCATGGTGGCCACCATCGTGGCCGGGATTGCGTTGGCCGCCAAGCGGAGCCGCTACGACCGGTTCGGCGATGACTTGAAACAACGACCCGCCCGCGACCCGCAGCCGGGAGGTATCGGGCGATGACCCTTGACACGGTGCTGCTGGTGGCGGCGGCGTTGTTCAGCGTCGGGCTCTACGGTGCGCTATCGCAACAGGTCGTGGTGATGGTGATGATGGGCCTGGAGTTGATGATCAACGCGATCATCCTTGCGGCTGCGGGCTTTTGGTGGTTCCTCGCGCCGGCGCCCACCGGCCAGGTTTTGCTGCTGGTGATCATCGCGGCGATGACCGTGGAAATGGCAATGGGCTTCGCGGTCGCGACGCTGCTGCACCGCGACCACCGCGCCGACATGACCGACATGGCCACCGAGCTGTCCGGCTGACCGTGGTAGTGGGCATACCTGGACAGCTGTCGCTGTGGTTGCTGATGCTCGCGCCGGCGGTGGCCGGCGCGACGTTACTGCTGGCCCGCCGGATTGATCGGCTCGCCGCGACGATCGCGGTGACCACCGCGGCAGTAATGCTGGTGTTGTCGATCGTCGTGAGCTTGACCCGCCCGCAACTGGCGGTGGCGTTCATGGCGGGCACGGATTTCGCGTTGCGGGTAGATGCGCTGGCCGCCATGGTGGTTCCCGCCGTCGCGGCGGTGACGCTGCTGGTGTTGCTGTTCGCCGCCGGAGACATCCGCGACGCGCCAGGCCGCTTCCACGGGTTGATGCTGTTGTTCGCCGCTGCCGTCGTCGTGACCGCGACGGCAACGACATTGCCGACGCTGCTGCTGGCCTGGGAGGTGATGGGGGCGGCGTCGTACGCGCTGATCGGGTTCTGGTGGCGCGACGAGCACCGGATGTCGGCCGGGCTCACCGCGTTTCTGACCACCCGCACCGCCGACCTCGGCCTCTACCTGGCCGCGGCGGCGGCCTTGGCCGGCGGCGCCGGGCTGGCGTTGGCCGATCTGCCCGAGGCGAGCAGTGGGTGGCGGCACGTCATCGCGTTCGGGGTGCTCGTCGCGGCCCTCGGCAAGGCCGCGCAGCTTCCGTTCTCGTTCTGGCTGTCCCGGGCCATGGAGGGCCCCAGCGCGGTCAGCGCGCTGCTGCACTCGGCTGCCATGGTCGCCATGGGCGCCTATCTGCTGCTGCGGACGCAGCCGCTGCTCGCGGCCACTGGGTGGGCCGCACCGGTTGCGGCATGGATGGGCGTCGGGACGGCGTTGCTGCTGGGCGCGGTCGCGGTGGCGCAGCGTGATCTTAAACAGCTGCTGGCCGCCTCGACGGCGGCGCAGCTCGGGTTCGTGGTGATGGCGGCGGGTCTGGGCGCGGTCAGTGGCGGCGCCGCGCAGCTGATCGCCCACGCCTTCACCAAGGCCGGATTATTTCTCGCGGCGGGGGCCTGGTTGTCGGTACTGGGCAGCAAGCAGCTCGACGACCTTTGGGGCGTCGCGCGGCGGTGGCGGTTGCTGGGCTGGTCGGCCACCGTCGGCGCCCTCGCTCTGGCCGGGATTGCGCCGCTGTCGCTATGGGCGACCAAAGATACGGTGCTGGCCGCAGCCCTGCATTACTCCTCCGCCCTCTACGCGGCGGGAGTAGCCGCGTCGGCTCTTTCGGCGGCCTACGCGGGAAAGGTCCTGGTCGTGCTGTGGCGCACCAGGACTACCGGCAGCAGCCCGGGCATGGCGCGAGAGGACCTCGGCCCCAATGGCTTCCAGCAAGCCCCTGTCGTCGTCCTCGCGGTCGGCGCTGCGGTGGCGGGAGTGTTGGCGTTGCCGCCGATCGGTGCGGCTCTCACCCGGGCGCTGCACGACGGCCCGAGCCCATCCGCGACCGCGTTCGAGCTGGTGGCCTCGGCGGTGCTGGCGCTGGTGGTGGTCGTGGCGGTGGCGCGCTGGTGGGTACCCGAGCCCCAGTGGGCCGGTGCCTGGCTCGGCCTGGAACGCGCCACGCATATCCTCGTCGTTCGGCCCACATTCGGTCTCGGGCGCGTCCTGGCGCGATTCGACGACGGGGTGCTCGACCGGGTTGTGGAGGCAACCGCAACCCATTCGCTGCGGGCAGCACACCGTGTAGCGCGCACCGATATTCGCGCGGTCGACGGCGCGGTGGAAGCGGTCGCCGGGTGGATGCGCCGGCTCGGTGAGTTGGCCCGCAGACCGCAAACCGGCCTGCTGCACCAGTACTACCTCGCGGCCGTGGTGGTGCTGGCATTCGGTGTCCTGCTCCTGGTTGTAGTGAGGTGACTGTGCTCAGTGTGATCGTTTTCCTGCCGCTGGCCGCAGCACTGGTGCTGCTGACGCTGCCACGCATTAGTGATGCTGCGGCCCAATGGATTTGGGTCGTGGTCACAGCCACCGATGTGGCGCTGACCGTAGTGGTGTGGGCGCTCTACCAGACGCCGCGACCGGGTGCGCTGGCATTCGAGGAGAAGGCTCGGTGGATACCCGGGGTCAACAGCAGCTACCACCTCGGTGTCGACGGGCTGTCGTTGCCGCTGCTGGTGATGACGGCGGTGATCTTCCTGGCGTGTGCGGTCTACGCGCTGCGCGGCCGGGACCGGCCTAAACCGCTGGCCGCGTTGTTTTTGTTCCTGCAGACCGTGAGCCTGGGTCTGTTCGTGTCCGCTGATCTGATCCTGTTCTTCGTCTTCTTCGATTTATCGATCGTGGCAATGTATTTCGTGATCGCCGGATGGGGTCACGGCGATGCCGGCCGGTCGGCGCTGAAGTTTTTTCTCTACACCTTTTTGGGTTCGCTGGCGCTGCTGGTCGGTTTCATCGGTCTGTATATCGCGGCCGATCCGCACACGTTCGACATGGTCGACCTGGCCGCCACCACGCCTTTGAGCGGAAGCCCCGTCGTTGGGGGGCTGGTTCTCGCGGCGATCCTGCTCGGCCTCGCGGTCAAGACCCCGACGGTCCCTTTCCATACCTGGTTGCCGCCGGCCCACACCGACGCCCCCGCGATCGGCTCGGCGGTGCTGGCCGGGGTGCTGCTGAAGATGGGCACCTATGGGTTCGTGCGAATCGCGATGCCGATGCTGCCGCAGGCCTGGCGCGCCTGGGCGTGGGTGATCATCGTTGTCGGCGTGGTGTCGGTGCTCTACGGCGCACTGGTTGCGTTGGCGCAGAACGACTTCAAACGCATGGTCGCCTACACCTCGGTCAACCATATGGGCTACATCGTGCTTGCGGTCGGTGCCGCCGGGCTGATCGCGGGCGGCACCGCCCAGGCTCGCGGGGTCGCGGTCACCGGTGCCGTCACCCAGATGGTCAGCCACGGTTTGATCACCGCCGCGCTGTTCCTGATCGCCGGGGTGTTCTACGAACGTTCGAAGACCTACGACATGGGCACCTACGGAGGGCTCGCCGGCCCGGCGCCGAAACTGGCCTGGCTCTTCGCGGTCGGTGCGTTCGCCTCCCTGGGATTGCCGGCATTCTCCGGCTTCATCGCCGAATTTCAGATCTTCGCCGGCAGTATCGCCGCCGCACCGATCACCGCCGTCGCGCTGCCCGGCATTCTGATCACCGCGGCGCTGTTTCTGCGCGCGATGCAGCGCATCTTCACTGGCCAGACGCGCGGCCACTCGGTAGGATTTGTCGACCTTCGTCCTTTCGAAACATGGTCTGTCGGAGTGCTTCTCGCCTTATCCGTTGTCATCGGCGTGTTTCCGCGGCCGTTACTCGATCTGATCGAACCGGCCGCTCACGCGGTCGTCGGACTAGTGGGCCGGTAGCCGGACGTGGAAACCGGGATGCGGCCATTGCTGATGCTGCCCGAGATGCTGGTGTTCGCCGGCGGACTAGTAGTACTGATCAGCGGGTCGTTTTTGGCCCGGAACCGCCAGTGGTGGACCCGGGGAGTCGCCGCCGCCGCGCTGTGCGGTGCCATTGCCGCCGCCGTGATCGCTATGACCGGTCCGGATCGGACCGCTTTTGACGGCACCTTCGCCGTCGACACCGCCACCGGTGTGGCGCGGGTCGTGGTCATGGTCGGGACGCTGTTGGTGCTCGCGGTGGCCGCCGGTGAAATTGCCGGCTCGGTCCGCGAGAGCGAGACGTATGCGCTGCTGCTGTTCTCCACCGCCGGGATCCTGGTCCTGGTTGGAGCCGACGACCTGCTCGTGCTGATAACCGGGTATCTGCTGGCCGGCATTCCGCTCTATGGGCTGATCGGGTTGGTGCGCTCCGCCAACGGCGCCGAGGCGACGATGAAGGCCTATTTGATCGGCGCACTGTTCGGGATCGTCCTGATGCTCGGCGTGACCGTTCTGTACGGGATTGCCGGTAGCACCCGCTACAACGACCTGGCTGCCGGTCTTGGCGGTGCGCCGGGTGCTGCTGTCGCCGCAGGACTGCTCGGTGTCATCGCGGGTCTGATGTTCGAAGCCGGCGGTGTGCCCGCGCACTTCTGGATTCCCGATGCGGCAGAAGGGGCGACTGGCACCGCCGCCATGTTCTTGACCACAGTGCCGAAGATCGGTGCGCTGATTGCGCTCTACCGCCTGGTCGACGTGCTGCCCGGCCAGGTGGCGTGGTCACTGCTGGTCGCGGTGATCGCCGTCGCCAGCATGACGTTGGGCAACCTCGCCGCCTACTGGCAGCACGATCCGCGGCGACTGCTGGGCTGGTCGACGATCAGCCAGGTCGGCTACCTGCTGGTTCCGATTGCCGTCGCGGGCCGTAGCGATCTCGCGCTCCCGTCGCTGCTGTTCTACCTCGCCGGCTACACGCTCACCAACAGCGCGGCCTTCGCCGTGAGCACGGCGCTGCCGGACCGACGCCAGCTCGACTCGTACCGCGGTCTGGCTTATGTTCGGCCCTGGCTGGCCGGTGCGCTGCTGGTTGCACTGCTCGGCCTGGTCGGTACTCCGCCGACCGCGGTGTTCGTCGGCAAGCTCACCACGGCGACCGCTGCTTGGGATGGTGGCCAGGCCTGGCTCGCCGTGGTCGTCTTCGTCAACTCCCTGGTCAGTCTGTTCTACTACCTGCGCTGGATCATCCCGTCGTTTCAGCGGCCCGAAAAAGAGACGACCGGCGACGTCGTCGTCGCTGAGAAATGGTCCGCACGCACCGCAATTCTGGCGGCGGGCCTGAGTCTCGGGCTCGGCATCGCAGCCGGTGCCGCCTGGGGAGTGCTCCCAGAATCGCCGATGTAGCCACTGGTTAGGGGCGGTGAACACCCAACCGCGCCTGCGACAGGATGGGTGGCCATCCGTAGTGCTTGCGCGCCGAGATCCACAAGGCGCCTCTGTCGTGCCCATCCCTCGCACCAGCATCACCAGTACAATACCCCCCTACTGTATGAGCTAGGCGAACTTGAAATGTATACCCTGCGGGGGTATAGTTCGTGCTGGCTTCAGCACCGGGGAACCAGCCCAACTGAGAGGAAGCGACATGAGCACCGTCACCATCACAGTTACCGGTATGACCTGCGGGCATTGCGCGTCCTCGGTACGTGAGGAGGTCGGCAGCATCCCCGGCGTCACAGCTGCCGACGTCGACGTGCCAAGCGGCACGGTCACTGTCGAGAGCGACAACCCCGTGGACAATGACGCGATCAAGTGCGCCGTCGAAGAGGCCGGCTATCAGCTCGCGAGCTGATAGCCCGTCCCGCGAGACCGATTCCGCGCCGCTATTCACTAGCGCCGGCGGGAAATCATGGCCGTCGGCGCTGGCGGTCCGTCAGCCCGCCGAGTTGGTGCAGATTGATAAGGAGAACATCGTGCATCCCGTCATCGAGACAACGCCGAACAGGCACGTCGAGTTGCTGATCGAGGGGATGACATGCGCGTCGTGCGCGGCCCGAATTGAGAAGAAGCTCAACAAGCTTGACGGCGTCACCGCGACGGTCAACTACGCGACGGAAAAGGCCAGCGTGGATTACGTCGGCGATGTCACATCCGATCAATTGCTGGCTGTTGTCGAGGAGGCTGGCTACACCGCGCAGCTTCCGCAGGCCAACGTGGCCGTCTCCGACGGCGGCGCGAATGAGCGGGTCGACGACGATCCCACCGCGTCGCTGAGGCAGCGGCTGCTGGTTTCGCTGGTGCTGACCGTGCCGGTGATCGCGATGGCGATGGTCCCGCCGCTCCAGTTCACCAACTGGCAATGGCTGTCGTTGACGCTGGCGGCTCCGGTAGTGGTCTGGGGTGCATGGCCATTCCATCAAGCCGCGTGGACCAACCTGCGGCACGGCACCGCGACCATGGACACGCTGATCTCGATCGGCACGCTCGCCGCTTTGAGCTGGTCCACCTATGCGCTGTTTTTGGGCACTGCGGGGATGCCAGGAATGAGGCACGCGTTCGAGTTCACCACCACCCGCACTGATGGCGCCGGCAACATCTATCTGGAGGTCGCCGCGGGCGTCACAACGTTCGTTTTGGCCGGCCGATTCTTCGAGGCCCGCTCCAAGCGGCGGGCCGGCGCCGCGCTGCGCGCACTGCTCGAACTGGGCGCCAAGGATGTCGCGGTGCGCAGAAACGGTGTGGAGCAACGCATTCCGATCGAACAACTCGCGGTCGGCGATGAGTTCGTGGTCCGGCCAGGGGAGAAAATCGCGACCGACGGCGTCGTCGTCGAGGGGGCTTCGGCGGTGGACGCGTCGATGCTAACCGGCGAATCAGTGCCGGTGGAGGTGCGGCCCGACGACCACGTGGTCGGGGCCACCGTCAACGTTGGTGGCCGACTCGTGGTGCGCGCCAACCGGATCGGGTCTGACACCCAACTGGCACAGATGGCCAAGCTCGTCGAGGAGGCGCAAACCGGAAAGGCGAAGGCCCAACGGCTGGCCGACAAGATCTCGGCCATCTTCGTTCCCATCGTTATCGCTCTATCGGTGGCGACGCTGGGGTTCTGGATGCTCGTTGGCGGGTCGACCGCCGCGGCGTTCACGGCCGCCGTCGCGGTGTTGATCATCGCCTGCCCGTGCGCACTGGGCCTGGCGACGCCGACCGCCCTGATGGTCGGCACCGGCCGCGGCGCCCAGCTCGGCATACTCATCAAGGGTCCCGAGGTGCTGGAATCGACCCGACACATCGACACCATCGTCCTGGACAAGACAGGCACGGTCACCACTGGCGCGATGACCCTGCTCGATGTGATTACCGCCGACGGCGAACACCCGGATCAGGTGCTGCAGGTGGCCGCGGCACTGGAGGCCGCCTCCGAGCATCCCATCGCCGCTGCAATCGCCAAGGCGGCCCGCGAGAAGGTCGGAAAGCTTGCGGCAGTCGAAGAATTCACTAACCATCAGGGACTTGGTGTCCAGGGCATCGTCGACGGCCACGCGGTGGTAGTGGGGCGCGAGCGGCTGCTGGCTGACTGGTCCCAGCACCTGCCGGACAAACTGGCGCGGTCGATGCGAGACGCCGAGGCCGAGGGCAAGACGGCTGTCGCGGTCGGCTGGGACGGCAGACCGCGCGGCGTGCTGGTGGTCGCCGACGCGGTCAAGCCGACGTCGGCCGAGGCCATCCGCCAGCTTCGCGCGCTTGGTTTGACGCCGATCATGCTCACCGGCGACAACAAGGCCGCCGCGCACACGATCAGCGGTCAGGTGGGCATCGATCACGTCATCGCCGAGGTGCTGACCCAGGACAAGGTCGACACCATCAAGCGGCTGCAGGCCGACGGCAAGGTGGTGGCCATGGTCGGCGATGGTGTCAACGACGCGGCCGCGTTGGCCCAGGCCGACCTCGGACTTGCGATGGGCACCGGCACGGATGTCGCCATCGAGGCCAGCGACCTGACCTTGGTTCGCGGCGACTTGCGCGCGGTTCCCGACGCGATCCGGCTTTCGCGCAAGACGTTGGCCACGATCAAGGGAAACCTGTTCTGGGCCTTCGCCTATAACGTCGCAGCGTTGCCGCTCGCGGCTGCCGGGCTGCTCAACCCGATGCTGGCCGGCGCAGCGATGGCGCTCTCGTCGGGGTTCGTCGTCAGTAACAGCCTGCGGCTCCGCCGGTTTCAGTCGGGCATGCAGTGAGCTTCGCTAGCCGGGCAGTTTAGGTCAAGCGGCCCGTCTGCCAAGCAACGACATTGAACAGCTGACGTTGACGCGGTGCGCCGCAGGCTACCTGACATGGATGTCGCCTTGGTGTGCGGGAAGCACGCGTTGTCGGCAGTTCGCCAGCGTCGCTACCGTGGTCAGCTGCTCGGGGCGGTTGTATCGTCGTCATACGCCTCCTTGCGCGCCTTGACAGTTACAGCGAGGCCAGTACCTTCTGCATGGTCTCGATTTCCTGCTGCTGGCTGGTGACTATCGAGCGTGCCATTTCGGTCGCCGCAGGAAATTGACCGGAATTGATCTCGTTCTGCGCCATGCTGATCGCGCCCCGATGATGTTGAATCATCTGCGTCAAGAACAGCTTGTTAGCCTCCACACCTTGCGCATTTCGTAGAGCGGTCATGTCCTGCTCGGACATCATCCCGCTCATCCCCGGCATTGCGCTCTGACTGGGCATCATGCTCTGACTGGGCATCATCGTGTGGCTCGGCGTCCCACTTTGGCCCGGGCCCATTCCGGGCATCGGTGGCATGGTCGGCATCCCCCACTGACTCAACCAAGTCTGCATTTGTTGAATCTCAGGTCCTTGGGCTGCCTTTATCTGATCGGCCAGATCGACGACACGAGGATCAATCCCTTGCTTGCCCAGCACAATGTCGCTCATCTCGATCGCCTGCTGATGATGCGCAATCATCTGCTGTGCAAACTCGACATCCGCCGGGTTATGGGCATCCGTCGCCGTCGCTGAAGTCGATGCGCTCCCTGTCGGGTGGCGTGCTTGGTCATTGCTGGAATTACTACATGCGCCGATGGCGAGAAGCGCCGCCAATGCGGTGACAGCGGCCGCCAGTGTTCTGATTCTCATCACAACAAGTCCTTTCCTCGGTCGACGGCCGGTTGCCTCCGGCGCCCTGACGGCAGTGGCAGCTCGACCGCTACAAGTGTGCCCACAGCCACTATGGTTCAATCGGATCTTGCCGAAAATTCGGTCCAGAAACATGGCGGTCACGTGCCGAGCGATCCAATTGCTTCCCCCGCGTACGCCCGGGTCCAGCACCATGGAACATGGCTACCTGCAGACCACAATGCACAATGCATTAGCGTCACAGTATAGCAGATCGCGACGATCGACCAGTAACATTGAATAGCAACGGATTCGACGCACTGACACTACTGCTCGGGGAGCCGCAGCGGAATTCAGCCGCTGGAAGCTCCCGTTACCATCCACCCACTGCAGGCCTGAGCCGCCTCTCGATTCGCCCTGCGGGGGGCAGTCCGTCTCCGGGTGGGTTCAACAGCGAATTGAGCTGATTCGAAACGATTCTCACGAGGCTGATCACAGCCAGCCCGCCGGCGGGGGCTTCGAGGTGCCGTCGTAGCACGTAGCGGGGCGCCATCCGAGGTTGGAGTCTCCAAACCGGTGCGCCGAGTGATGAGCACGTGTATACGAATCCCGGGTCAGCGAAATCCGTGAGAAGTACCGTGAGAGAACGGTTTTGTGGAGGATGATGTCGAGCTGCTTTAGTGCGCTCGTAACGCGACGTGCCCGTCTGTCGCCAATTTCATCACGAAGACGTCGCCCTCGGTGGAAATCGTGTCGGAGTCGGCTGCGGTCATGACATTGCCGCTGTTGGATTCGGGCGCTCGGTAGCGCTGGTTCGCTCCAAGCGGCAGGCGCCGCCGGCGTGGAAAGGTTCGGCGAGTTGTTGCAGATAACCGTTCGGATAGTCGGGTTTGGCTGCCATGCCGAGGTCGTCGGAACTGAAACGGCGCTGCGGGTCGTAGGAGTACGTCCGGTAGAGATGGTCCCAGATCAGGGTGAAGAGACCGAAGTTGACATCACCGATACCGGCCCACTTCAGGTGATGGAATCGGTGTCCTTCGTTGAGGGCGAGCACCGAGCGCAGTGGCCCGACACGATAGTCGACATTGGCGTGCTGGAGCAGCAGTTGCACCGCAACGCAGACTGCCAGTGCGGAGGCCACCCGCACCGGAATACCGGTGATGATCAGGGGTAGCACACCGCCGATCATCTCGACGGCCTGGTGCACGGGGTGTTTCATCAGTCCATTGAGGCCGTAGAACCGCTTGATGCTGTGGTGCACGGCGTGCAGCCGCCACAGCCAGCCGACCTTGTGGCTGGCCAGGTGGATAGAGGTGATGCCGAAGTCGGCGATCACAATCGCGATCAGCAACTGGGCGACGAACGGTAACGATGCTGGCCACCACCGATGAAACGGCGTGACCGCAGCCAGTGCAGGAATGACCCCGACGCTGGCCAGGATGAACGTCTCATTGACGATGGTATGGGTGATGTCGCGCCCAGCATCATCGAGCGCGGTGTTCCAGTCACGACGGTAGGGCAGTGCGCGCTCGGCAGCGAACGAGCATCCAACGGCCACGGCGATGAGGCCGATCGTCCACCATTCGGAAGCGCCCCGCGCCGCCAGATATCCGGCGGCACCGTTGATTCCGATGAGCATGAACGGCACATAGCCGTAGCGGATAAGAGCGGTCATAGTGACCACCGTCGCTCACGCCGGCCTGGCGGCGCTTGTATGGATCGATCGTTTTCATGCAGTAACGGCGGGCTATCCCCACACCAGTTGTCGGCTCGCCTCGCTGGGCGATAGGCCGAACATCTCATGGCAGACGCGGTTGGCGTGGGCGCTGTCGGTGAATCCCGCTAGGTGCGCGGCGTCGGTTAGCGATACACCGTCGCGCAACGCATCGATCGCGCGGCGAAGCCGCACCCATCGCACGTAGGTGGGAAACGATTGGCCCACTTGATCATTGAACAGCCGACTGAGTCGGCTCGGTGAGAGTGCCACCTGCTTGGCGACCCCGGAGAGGCTGACAGGTCCAGGCAAGATTTGGGGAACTAGATCGATGGCCGCACGCACGCTGGGATGCCAGGTGTTTGTTCTGGAGCTACTAGACGCGGCGCAAAGCGCTGCCATGAGTTCATCGAGCAGCCGGGCCGGATCGGACGGCTCGGGCTCGGCCCAATTTTGCAGCACCTGCCCCGCCGCTACCCATCCGCGTGGGCCATCACAGTGATCGACCATCGCGTCGATCTGGCCGCCGATGACGGTTCGCGGATCTACGAAGAGCAGGAAACCAGCTGTGGGTTCGACAATGCGGATGGAATGGTGATGTCCCGACGGAATGACTGCCGCCGACCCGACCGCTCGGCGTGCCTGTGCATCGGCGAGTTCGAAGGAGCCCGACCAAGCGCGAACGAGTTGAGTGGCCACGTGGTGATGACCGCGAGCGTCAGACAAGCCGCCCAGATAGCACAGAGCACCGCCGGTCGCAGCCAGCGAGCCCGACCATGCAATCGCGGTGGCGGCCTTCTCACGCGTATCCTGCGTGCGCGATCGAAGTGGCCCGGTCATCGCATCGGATTCAAACCCTGCATGGCGCCCCTTCTACGGCCGCGACGTGGTTGACAACTTCGCTGTGCAAGGTTGGGCTCCGTTCATTGTGCCTGTGAAGACACTGCAAGACTCGCGTCGAACGACCATACGGCGCGCCTACTTGCTCCCGCCAAACCGGCCGTCGGCGGCGATACCCCTTGCGGGTATCGGGTACATGTCGTATCGTTGCATTGTGCACCTCTGGCTGCCCACCTTCGGCGTTCCGGCTGACCTGGCCGGGGCGGTTCGCGGTGCGGACGATAGCGGCCTGGTAACGAGTGGGTGTCGGCTTAGCGTAGACACCGGGGTTGCCGAGAGCGCTGTTAGGCTGGTGCTGTTA
>NZ_JCALCK010000021.1:0-18803 GCF_059812285.1 Mycobacterium sp. NGS62
CGTGAACAGGCAACCCTGCCACTATACTCCGCGGCACAGGCGCGGTCAACTCGAGGTCGTTCCGCTAAGAGGATCGACGAGAGTCGTTAAGTCCTGCTTATTCTACCCGCTCGATCTCCGCCCCAAGACTGACGAGGTTTTCCACAAACAACGGATAGCCGCGATCGATGTGGAAGACATCATGCACTTCTGTGTCCCCGTCGGCCACCAACCCAGCAAGCACCAGACCCGCTCCGGCCCGGATGTCCGACGACCACACCGGCGCGCTGGACAGTTGCGGGATGCCTCGAACGACCGCATGGTGGCCGTCGGTGCGGGCATCGGCGCCGAGTCGGATCATTTCCTCGACGAACCGGAACCGCGCCTCGAACACGTTCTCGGTGATCATCGACGTGCCGTCGGCGATCGATGCCAGGCCGATCGCCATCGGCTGCAGATCCGTGGGAAACCCCGGGAAGGGCAGCGTCGCGACGTTCACCGCTTTCGGGCGCTCGTACTGCGCTACCCGAAAGCTGTCATCGGTCTGGGTAACGGTGGCGCCTGCATCGTGCAGCTTGTGCAGCACGACCTGCAGATGCGCTGGATCGATGCCAGTCACCGAGATGTCGCCACGGGTCATCGCTGCCGCGATGCCCCAGGTCGCAGCGACGATCCGGTCCCCGATCACCCGGTGCTCGGTGGGATAGAGCCGCGGCACGCCGGTAATCGTCATCGTCGGCGAACCCGCACCTTCGACCTGGGCGCCCATCTGGTTGAGCATCGTGCACAGGTCAACGACATCGGGTTCGCGCGCGGCATTGTGGATCGTGGTGACACCCTCAGCCACGACCGCGGCCATCAAGATGTTCTCGGTCGCCCCCACCGAGGGGAACTCCAACTGAATCTCTGCACCGCGCAACGTATCTGCATGGGCGACGACGCAGCCGTGCTCGATGTTGCAGTGTGCGCCCAACTGCCGCAGGCCGGCCTGGTGCATGTCCAGCGGACGCGATCCGATGGCATCACCTCCGGGCAGCGCAACCTTGGCCCGTTTGCACCGTCCGACCAGGGGCCCCAGCACACAGACCGAGGCGCGGAACTGACGGACCGCGGCGAAGTCCGCGTCGTACTTCGGCTCGTCCGGGGAGGTGATGCGCACGGTTGACCCGGACAGTTCGACGGTGGCCCCCAGGCCGCGTAGCACTTCGGCCATCAGTGGGACATCGAGAATGTCCGGGCAGTTGGTGATCGTGCTGGTGCCCTCGGCCAGCAGCGTCGCGGCCATCAACTTCAGCACGCTGTTCTTGGCGCCCCCAACAGCAACTTCGCCTGACAACCGGTTGCCGCCGGTCACCACGAAACGCTCAGCCACGCAAGTTAGTTTAATGAGCGGTACCGCACGTGTCAGTCAGGCCGGTACCGTTTTCACCCATGGCCGTACACCTGACCCGCATCTACACCCGCACCGGTGACGACGGGACCACTGGGTTGAGCGATTTCTCGCGGGTGCCCAAGACTGACGCGCGACTGGTCGCCTACGCCGACTGCGACGAGGCGAACGCGACGATCGGCACCGCAATCGCCCTGGGTAATCCCGAGCAGCGCATAGCCGACGTACTGCGGCAGATCCAAAATGACCTCTTCGATGCCGGCGCTGATCTGTCCACCCCGGTCGTCGAGAATCCGAAATACCCCCCGCTGCGGGTCGTCCAGCCCTATATCGACCGGCTGGAAACGTGGTGTGACGAGTTCAACGAAAACCTGCCAACGCTGAACTCCTTTATATTGCCCGGTGGTTCACCACTTTCGGCGCTACTGCACGTCGCCAGGACTGTCGTACGCCGCGCCGAGCGCTCGGCGTGGGCAGCGGTCGACGAGCATCCGTCGGACGTCAGCACCCTGCCCGCGAAATACCTGAATCGCTTGTCCGACTTGCTGTTCATCTTGTCCCGGCTGGCCAACCCCGGTGGCGACGTGCTTTGGCGACCGGGCGGCGGGCAACCCGAGTCGCCCGCCAACTAAGAGCGTCAGGTGCTGCGGCGGCGCGCCCGCGGCGAGGGCCGAGACTCCAGCCACGACAGAAACGCGGTCAATGCACCTCGGTCCAGAGCGATTTCATATCCCCACCTACGGTCCTGGGTTGTGTCGCGTAGTTCCAGCACGACGATCTCTTCGGTCATGATGTCGAACTCGTCGCCGCGTGGTGAACGTCGCGAGATGATCTCGATACCACGTCTGCTCAGCCGCCGATCAGGCCACAACCGAACACTGGACAGCCGATAGAACGCGGCCTCACCGCCGCGATACCGGATTACCCCGTGCCGCCACCCATGGCCACCGGTGGCCGGGATGTCGCGCATGATGGCCGCCGTTCCGCCCTGGCGCAATTTCCACAGCCGATAACTCAGCGCAACGACGGCAACTCCCAGCACGGCGATGAGCACGACCATGGCGATCGTGGGCGCGCTCATCGGCCGCGGCCGCGCTAATCGAGCGCGCCGACGGCGCGCAATCTAGCGCGGCCCCGGGCCGCGGTACGTGGGTCGTCGGACTCGGAATCCTGTTTGGCAGCGGCCTCATCGATCTCTGATTCGAATTCCGCAGACTCCGCGAGAATGCTGACGCCTTCCTCGGTTACCGAGAGAAAGCCGCCGTCCACCGCGATACGCAGATCGTCTTCGCCCTCGCGCTCGACACGCACCATGGCATCATCGACCAGCTGGGCGACCAACGGGATATGCCTTGGCATGATGCCGATCTCGCCGACGGTGGTGCGAGTGAAGATGAACGTCCCCTTGCCCGACCAGATCTTCCGGTCGACGGCGACGATCTCGACGTCCAACTCGGCCACGTCACACCCAACCTTCCCTGCTGAACTTTCGCCGTTGGCCGGACGTCATCAGTTGTGCCCAGCCGATCTTCGCGGCCTAGTCGCTCTTTTTGGATTCCTCGTCGGCAGCGTTGTCCTTTTTGGCGCTGTCCTTTTTGGCGCCGCCATTCTTCGATCCACCGCCGTCCAGCTTTGCGCCGAAACTCTCAGCCTTCTTGGCCAAGTCGTCAAGGCCACCGATCAAGAAGAAGGCCTGCTCGGGAACGTGGTCGAACTCGCCCTTGGTCAGCTTGTCGAAGGCCTCGATGGTCTCCTTGAGCGGCACGGTTGAGCCAGGCTGGCCGGTGAACTGTTCTGCGGCCATCATGTTCTGGGAAAGGAACCGCTCAATCCGCCGCGCGCGCTGCACCTGCTGCTTGTCCTCCTCGGACAGCTCGTCGATACCGAGAATCGCGATGATGTCCTGAAGGTCCTTGTAGCGCTGCAAGATCCGAATGACCTCTTGCGCGACGCGGTAATGCTCGTCGCCCACCACACCCGGGTCGAGGATGGTGGAGCTCGACGCCAACGGGTCGACCGCGGGGAAGATGCCCTTGGAGAACACCGCCCGGCTCAGCTCGGTGGTGGCGTCGAGGTGAGCGAACGTCGTCGCCGGCGCGGGGTCGGTGTAGTCGTCGGCCGGGACGTAGACCGCCTGCATCGAGGTGATCGACTTGCCCCGCGTCGAGGTGATGCGCTCCTGCAACTCGCCCATCTCGTCGGCCAGCGTCGGCTGGTATCCCACCGCCGAGGGCATCCGGCCGAGCAGCGTCGACACCTCCGATCCGGCCTGGGTGAACCGGAAGATGTTGTCGATGAACAGCAGGACGTCCTGCCCCTCCTCGTCGCGGAAGTACTCGGCCATCGTCAGGGCGGACAGCGCGACCCGCATACGGGTGCCGGGCGGCTCGTCCATCTGACCGAACACCAGCGCGGTGTCTTTGAGCACGTCGGCTTCGCCGAGCTCGACCCACAGGTCGTTGCCTTCGCGGGTGCGCTCGCCGACACCGGCGAACACCGAAGTGCCGCCGAAGTTGCGGGCGATACGGTTGATCATCTCCTGAATCAACACCGTCTTGCCCACGCCCGCGCCGCCGAACAGTGCGATCTTGCCGCCACGCACATATGGCGTGAGCAAGTCGACGACTTTGAGGCCGGTCTCGAGCATTTCGGTGCGCGGCTCCAGTTCGTCGAAAGCCGGGGGCTTACGGTGAATCGGCCAGTGGTCGAAGTCCTTGCCGTAATCCTTCTCGTCCAGGCAGTCGCCGAGCGCGTTGAAGACGTGGCCCTTGACGCCATCGCCGACCGGCACCGAGATCGAGGTCCCGGTGTCGATCACCTCGACGCCGCGCACTAGCCCGTCAGTGGGCTGCATCGAGATCGTGCGCACCAGGTTGTCGCCTAGGTGCAACGACACTTCCAGCGTCAACGTTTTCGCGAGCTCTTTAAAAGTAACCTCGGCGTGCAGTGCGTTGAACAGCTCCGGCACCGAACCCCGAGGGAACTCGACGTCGACCACCGGCCCGGTAACCCGCACTACGCGGCCGTTGGTGTCGGTCTTCTCTTTCTTTGCCGACTTCTGAGTGGTAGCAGCCATATCTTCTTCGCTTCCTGATGGGGTCTTAGCTAGCGGCCTCGGCGAGCGCGTTTGCGCCGCCGACGATTTCGCTGATTTCCTGAGTGATCTGACCCTGCCGCTCGCGGTTGGCCGCCAGCGTGAGTTCCTTGATGAGGTCGTCGGCGTTGTCGGTGGCCGACTTCATCGCCCGCTGACGTGACGCCAGCTCTGACGCCGCGGCTTCGAGCAGCGCGGCGTACACGCGCGTGGTCAGGTAGCGCGGCAGCAGCGACTCGAACAATGTGGTGGCGTCCGGCTCGAACGAGTACAGCGTGTGTAGCCCGGTATCCTCCCCGACGTACTCGACCACCATCGGGGCGATCCGGTGTGCCTCAGCCGATTGCGACATCATCGACTTGAACTCGGTGGAGACGATGTGCAACTCGTCGACCCCGGTGATGTCGTCGGATACACGCTCGTCACCGTTGCCGCCCGCCCCGGCCATGAACGCATCCACGAGCGCCTCGGCGATCTCGACAGCATTCTCGTACTGCGGCTGCTCGGAGAACCCAGTCCACGACTCGACGATGTCCCAATTCCGGAATGTGTAGTAATTCAGCGCTTTCCGGCCGACTACGTAGAGTACCGGCGTCTTGCCCTCATCCCGCAATAAGGAAAACAGCTCCTCGGCACGCCGAAAAACACTCGAGTTGTAGGCGCCACAGAGGCCGCGGTCGGACGACACCACCAGAACGCCGGCCCGTGTGCGATCGGGACGCTCGACGAGCAGCGGATGATCCAGAGCCGCTTCGCTGGCCAGAGTCGTGAGCATGTTGGTGATGCCCGTGACATAGGGGCGGGCCGACTCAAGGCGGGCTTGGGCCCTGCCGATACGCGACGTCGCAATCAGCTCTTGGGCTTTGGTGATCTTTTTGATCGACCCCGCAGAGCGGATCCGGCCCCGCAATTCGCGAAGGGTGGCTGCCATCCTCGATTACTTCTTCTTCTTCGGGGCGGGCTTGTGAACCTGCACTGCTTCTTTGCCCAACTTCTCTTCGTCGAGGGCTTCGACATGCTCGTCGGGCACGACCGATCCGCCGCCGGTGGCCGCGAAGCCCTTCTTGAAGTTATTGACCGCCTCGGTCAGCTTGTCAGCGGACTCTTCGCTGAGCTTCTGGGATTCCCGGATCTCGGAAAGAATCTGCTCTTCGGAAGCCCGAACGTGGTCGAGGAACTCGGCCTCGAACCGGCTGATGTCTTCGACCGGGACCGAATCCAGGTGACCGGATGTGCCCAGGAAGATCGAAATCACCTGCTCCTCCACGGGCATCGGTCGAGCTTGCGGTTGTTTGAGCAGTTCGACCAGACGCGCACCACGTTCCAACTGTGCTTTGGACGTGGCGTCCAGATCGGAGGCGAACGCCGCGAACGACTCCAGTTCGCGGTACTGCGAGAGATCCAAGCGGAGACTTCCTGCTACTTCTTTCATCGCCTTGATCTGCGCTGCGCCACCCACCCGTGACACCGATACCCCGACGTTGATGGCCGGGCGCACACCCTGGTTGAAAAGATCGGACTCCAGGAAGCACTGCCCGTCGGTGATCGAGATGACGTTGGTCGGGATGTAGGCCGAGATGTCGTTGGCCTTGGTCTCGATGATCGGCAGACCGGTCAGCGAGCCGCCCCCCAACTCATCGGACAGTTTTGCGCACCGTTCCAGCAGCCGCGAATGCAGATAGAACACGTCGCCGGGATAGGCTTCGCGGCCCGGCGGGCGGCGCAGCAGCAGCGAGATCGCCCGGTAGGCCTCGGCCTGCTTGCTCAGGTCGTCGAACACGATCAGCACGTGCTTACCGTCGTACATCCAGTGCTGCGCAATCGCCGAACCGGTGTACGGCGCAAGCCATTTGAAGCCGGCGGAATCCGACGCGGGCGCGGCGACGATCGTGGTGTAGTCCATCGCGCCGCCGTCTTCCAGAGTGCGGTGCACGGCGGCGATGGTGGTGCCCTTCTGGCCGATGGCGACATACACGCACCGCACCTGCTTTTCGGCATCCCCAGATTCCCAGTTTTGGCGCTGGTTGAGGATGGTGTCGACGCATACCGCAGTCTTGCCGGTCTTGCGGTCGCCGATGATCAGCTGCCGCTGACCGCGTCCGATCGGGGTCATCGAGTCGACGGCCTTGATACCGGTTTGCAGCGGCTCCTTGACGCCCTGTCGTTGCACCACTGATGGCGCTTGAATCTCCAGCGCCCTGCGAGTGTCGGATTCGATATCGCCGCGCCCGTCGATCGGTTGGCCGAGCGGGTCGACCACGCGGCCGAGGAAACCGTCGCCGACCGGCACGGAGAGCACTTCGCCGGTCCGCTTGACTTGCTGGCCTTCTTCGATGTTTTCGTAATCACCCAGGATCACCGCGCCGACGTTGTGTTCGTCGAGGTTGAGCGCGACGCCCAGTACCCCGCCGGGGAACTCGAGAAGTTCCTGGGTCATCACCGACGGCAAGCCCTCGACGTGCGCAATACCGTCGCCGGCGTCGACGACGGTGCCGACCTCCTCGCGGGCAGTGTCGGAGGTGAAGGAGCTAACGTATTCCTCGATCGCGCCCTGAATATCTTCAGCGGAGATTGTCAACTCTGCCATGGCTTTTCGTCTTCCTGCTTGTTGATTGTGGTCTCTGGCTTGTGGTTCAGTCTGGTGCGTGCTTTAGTCCGGCAGCTGGTTCTCGGCTGCGGCGAGACGCGACGAGAGCGTACCGTCGATTACCTCGTCGCCGACCGAGATGGAAAGTCCGCCCAGCAGTTTGGGGTCGATCTGCATCTGCACCGTCACCGGGTGACCGTAGATCCGGCTGAGCACCTCGGTGAGGCGGGTGCGTTGTTGATCGCTGAGTTCGGCCGCAGCGCGGACATGTGCGACGACCTCGCCGCGGCGAGCCACCGCGACTTCGGCCAGGCCATTGACCGCGTCTTCGGCCGGCTCGCCTCGCAGCAACTCAATCGTCTGCGCCAGCAACGCGGCCGCGATCGGGTTGACACGGCCGGCAGCGCCCTCGAGTACGTTGCGCAGCAACTGGACCCGGCCTTCGGCGGACACACTGTAATCGCCCAGCAGGACTGCCAACCTGGGCTCGGCATCGAGGATGCGGCTGAACCGGAAGATCTGATCTTCCACCTCGTCAACCTGATCCGCTCGTTCGGCGCGCAACAACAATGCTTGCCGCGCAATGTGTTCAATGGCGTCCACGAGGTCGGAGTTGGTGGACCAGCGCGCTGATACGGCGGTACGGAGTACATCGAGCGTGGGTTCGCTGACTTTGCCGGACACCAGCCGCTCGAGCAAGCGGACGCGAGCGGCGGCGTCCTCGGCCGGCACGGTCAGATACCGGGTAACGACGACTTCACGGTTCAGCATGGTGGCGACCGATGCGAGTTCGTCGGCGAGCGTGGTCAGCTTTCTGTCGTCGAGGTCGCCTGCGGTTTCACCGAACCGCTCCGCCAGCTCGGTCAGCGCTCGACGGCTGGCTGACCGCATCTTGGCCAGCACCGGATATTCGACGGCGGCCTCAGATGGCGCCATCGCGTCGAGGTCGTTGAGAAAGCGGTCGACGGTGTCGGACTGCTGCGCCGAGTCGGCGACGTAGTCGCGCACCAGTTCCCCGGCCCGCCGCACGGATTCGGCACCGAAGTCCTGACGCAGCTGGCGAACCAGCTGCGCGCGCAACAGTTCGACCTGCTTGGCGCCCTGCACTTTGATGCGCTCAACTTCGACGTCGGCCTGCGCCCGCAGTTGTTCGGCGATACGTTCGGCGTCCGCGTGAGCCTCTTCGGTGACCCGATGGGCCTCGGCCTTGGCCTCTTCCAGCGCCGTGTTGTGGGCTTCGCTGGCCTCCGTCAGCCGCTCGGCGGCAGCCGCGGAGTCCTCCAACTCTTTCCGCACCGTTTCTTGGCGCTCGACCATCAGCCTGCGCACCGGCGGCACGACAAAACGCCACACCAACAACACGATGACGATGAACCCAGCCAGCTGTCCGAAAAAGGTCGACATCTCGGTTACCTCGCCCCGGTGACCGTGGTCGTGGCGGTGACCTCGACGCCGAGGATACGGCTGGCCAACGTCGTCGACATGCTCTCGACCTGAGAGCGCAGCTCCGCTGCCACCGCGTCGCCCTCCTGCTTGAGTTGCTCACCGGCGTCCTGCAACGTCGAGGACACCTGTTCTTCGGCGCGAGCGCGCATATCCTCGACGACCTTGCGGCCGTCAGCCCGGGCGTCGTCTCGGGCGGCCGAGGCCTCGACCCGGGCTTGCGACATCGCTTTCTCGTAGTCCTCCTGGGCAGCAGCGAACTGCTCGGCCGACTTCTTGTTGTCCGCCAGCGTCTTGGTGACCATGTTCTCGCGCTCATGCAGCACCCGCATGATCGGCGGCACAACGAAAGTGCCGATCACGCCGAGCACGATCAAGAAGATGATCAGCTCGACGAAGAAGGTGCCGTTGGGAATGAGGAAGTTGTTGCCTCCCTCGGCTGCCTGGTTGGTGGCCAGGGCAAAAGCGCTCATGTCACCCATTTCTATTGATCAGGCGAGCGGGTTGGCGAAGACGAACAGCGCCATGAACGCCAGGTTGATGAAGTACATGGCCTCCACCAGACCGACGGTGATGAAGAACGGCGTGAACAACCGGCCCTGTGCCTCGGGCTGCCGGGCAACGCCGGAGATCAGCGCGTTACCGGCGATGCCATCACCGATGGCGGCGCCAACGGCACCGCCGCCCAAGATCAGTCCGCCGCCGATGAGCGCACCCATCGCGATTTGCGGATCTACTCCTGCCATTCCATACCCTCCTTGCTGGCTGGTAGCGGTCTACCAGTTTTCTGTCGTGGTCCTGCGCTCGGCGAGCCGGCCCTGTTAGTCGTGTTCTTCCAACTCCATCGCCTGGGCGAAGTACAAGATAGTCAGCAGCGCGAAGATGAACGCCTGGATCAACCCGACGAACAAGTCGAATGCCTTCCACACCGCGTTGGGGGCCCACAAGACATACGGCGGGAACAGCGCGATCAGCGCCACCAGAATCCCACCGGCGAAGATGTTGCCAAAAAGCCGGAGCGACAACGAGACCGGCTTGGCGATCTCTTCCACCAGGTTGAACGGGGCCATGAACGCGACGTGGCCCTTAAGCACTCTGAACGGATGCCCCAGGATGCCGCGCCGCCAGAAACCGGCTGCGTGGTAACAGATGAAGACGAACAACGCCAGCGCCAGAACGTAGTTGATGTCCGCGGCCGCTGAAGAGAGCAGTTCGCTGGCGTGCCCATGCTCGTCCTTGTACTGCAAAGGAAGCACCGACAGCCAGTTCGAGATCAGGATGTAGATGAAGATCGTCACCGCCAGCGGCAACACGAACGGTGCGATCCGCATGCCGATCGCGGCTTCGATCTGGTTGCGCATGCCGATGGTGATCGCTTCGAAGAACAGTTGGACTCCGCCCGGCACCCCGCTTGACGTGACTTTGGCGCGCAGGAAGAACGCCAGTGCGATCACGATCACCGCGGCGATGGCACTCGACAGGATCGTGTCCGTGTTGACGGTCAGCCCGAACCAATCGGCTTTGTGATGCTCACCGACTTCGATTGCAGCATCGGCCAGGAGCGCCCTAGTCATCGCCGTCTCGCCTCCCCTCAGTGCCGGCACCGTCCAGTCCCAGGTCGGCGGTTCCCGTGCGTAGCTTTTTCCAAACCGGCAGAGCGGTGCTCAGTACTAATAGCACCTGGAAAAGTGCAAGCCCGAACACCACACCGAGTCCCTCGGGCTGGAAGATGAAGGCGATGATCAGCCCGATCACGGAGATCACCAGCAGTCGGCCCGCCGAATTGACCGCCATCTTCGACTTGAGCGGGTGCGCGTCGGCGGTGATCGCCGTGACCGAACGCCGCACACCGAGTGCGTTGAGCAAACCCATGAGAAGGCCGATCCCAAAGAACACGCCGACCATCAGATGGCCAAGTGAAGCGCTGACGGCGATCGCCACGGCGGTCAGTGCAACGCAGATTACGAGCAGCCGAATCGGCCGGAATGCAACGGACGGAAACACCAACGGCGCGTCCTGCGCTGGCGTTGTCACTGCTGCACCTCAGTCCTCGCTAGGTTGTCGCGTGGGGGGCGTCGCCTGGTTGAATGTTGCGTGGCCCGTTGAGCGTATCGGAGGGCAATCAGCACGCTCGAGTCACCCAAGGAATAGCTCCCCATGTCGGTCTTACAACGGCCGAATCAGACGTGAGTCCGACGGCCGGGTGGCCGGCAACCCGCGAGGTTTCTTCGGGTTCTAGCTGCACGGTACCACATCGGCGACGACTCTACTACTCCTCGTCGTAGAGGTCGCCGCGGCCGCGTAGCAACGGGATCAGCGTGGCGATGATCGCGATCGCAAGTGCGCCCAGCATCACCGCGCCGGTGTCACGCGGATCGAAAAAGATCGTGCTCGCAGCGCCGAACGCGACGATGCCCACCCACAGGTAGATCAACAGCACCACGCGGCGGTGCGAATGGCCGATCTGCAGCAGCCGATGGTGCAGGTGCATCTTGTCTGGGCTGAACGGGCTGAGTCCGGCCCGGGTACGCCGGATGATCGCCAACAGCATGTCCAGTGCCGGCACGAACATCACCGCCACCACCAACAGGAACGGCGACAACAGAGCAAACACGTCGCGCGCGCCATAAGCGTTCTGCGAGATCGGGCCCGCCGCCGTTGTCGACGCGGCGGCCAACATCAGGCCGATCAGCATCGAGCCGGAATCCCCCATGAAGATCCGGGCCCGGTAAAAGTTGTGCGGCAGAAAACCTAGACAGGCCCCGGCGAGGACCACCGAGATCACCGCCGGCGGATAGAACAGCACGTCGCCGCCATGGTCGCGCAGCATCCCGACCGAGAACATGCAGAATGCCAACGCGGTGATTAGTCCCAATCCGGCGGCCAGTCCGTCCAGGCCGTCGACGAAGTTCATCGCGTTGATGATCGACACGGTCAATGCCAGCGTGAGCAGGATCGAGGAGACCTGGTCCAGCACGATGGTGCCGACCCCGCCGAGCGGGATGTACAACACGCTCCAGGCCACCCCCATCGTGACCAGCACACTGGCCGCGGTGATCTGTCCGGCGAACTTGGTCAGCGCGTCCAGGCCCCACCGATCGTCAATCAGGCCGATGCCCACGATCACCGCGCCCGCCACCAGCACAGCGGGCATGCCGGAGGAGTACACGAAGCCGCGGGTGAGCGCGGGAAGCTGCGACGCGAGGAAGACGGCGGCCAAGACGCCGAGGTACATCGCCAACCCGCCCATCCGCGGTGTCGGCGTCACGTGCACGTCGCGTTCGCGCGGGTAGGCGACCGCGCCGAACCGGGTGGCCAGCACGCGCACTGGTCCGGTCGCGAAGTAGGTGATGATCGCGGCAGCCAGACCCACCAGAACCAGCTCGCGCAGCGGGACACCGGCGCCACGATCAGACAAGGCGAGCAGACCGCCGGCAAGGCTGTCCACGTCGCTAGACATTCGCAAGACCGTACTCCACGCAGTTGCCGAGCAGATTAGCCCGTCAAACTGCCCGGATCCGTCTCGAGTACCGCGGCAATTGCCTCGGCGGTGACCGGGCCCGGACGCACGATGCGCGGCGTCGGCGCCGTCAGGTCCAGGATCGTCGAGGCCGCCTGTTGCGCCGATGTTCCCGCGTCGAGATAGATCTCGACGAGATCTCCAAGCTGCCGATGGGCCTCATCGGCGTCGACGGCGGGCGGACTGCCCGAGACGTTGGCACTGGACACCGCCATCGGCCCGACTTCGCGCAGTAACTCGATTGCGACCGGATGCAAGGGCATCCGCAGCATCACGGTGCCCCGGGCGTCGCCGAGGTCCCACTGCAGCGACGGGGCCTGCTGGATGACCAGGCTCAACGCGCCGGGCCAGAACGCGCGGATCAGTTTGCGAACTTCCTGCGGAACGGTCAGGGCCAGGCCGTCGATGGTGTTCCAGGAACCGACCAGTACCGGCACCGGCATATCGCGACCACGGCGCTTGGCCGAAAGCAGCGCCGCCACCGCTGCACCGTCGAACGCGTCAGCGCCGATGCCGTAGACGGTGTCGGTCGGCAACACCACCAGTCGGCCGTTCTTGACCGCCCCGGCGGCCGCCGCGATTCCGCGGGAACGTTGGCCCGGATCGGTGCAGTCGAAGCGCTCACTCATGCGCCGCTCCTTCTCTGCGCAGTCACGAACCTCGGCCGGCCGGCTAAATCCTCTCGCGCGACGATGCCATCGAAAAGCATTGTGTCGGTGATCAGTTGGGCAGTCTGCTGTGATGTTGTGTCGTCGTGCTCGACCGCGAGCAAACCGCCCGGCCGTAGCCACCGTGCGGCAAGGCCGACGACCTCGGAGATCACCGTCATGCCATCCGGACCCCCAAATACTGCATGCTCCGGATCATGTTGGGAAACCTCGGGTTCCACCGGCGTGCCATCGGGAACATAGGGCGGGTTGGCGACGACGAGATCGACGCGGCCCTCGAGCTCAGCGAGCAGGCCCGGGACGGTGACGTCGGCGTGTACGAGTTCGACCGCGGTGTCCGCCGCATTCTCACGCGCGTACTCCAGTGCCGTATCGGCATTGTCGATTCCCAGCACCCGGGCCGCCGGCCAGTACCGTGACAGGGCGACGGCCAATGCCCCCGATCCAGTACAGACGTCGACGATGATCGGATTGGCGGGAAGGCGTTGCGCGATAGCCCATTCCAAAAGTGTCTCGGTTTCGGGTCGCGGGATGAATACGCCAGGACCAACACGAAGAGTTACCGGCCCGAAATCCACGCTGCCGGTGAGGTGCTGTAGCGGCACCCGGCGCGAACGCTCGGTGATGACCGTGTCGTACCGCGCGAAGAAATCGTCATCGGGCGCGTCGAGCAGCGATAGCCTTCCGCGGTCACTACCTACCAAATGCGCAGCCAACTGTTCGGCATCGTAACGGGCAGAATCGATTCCGGCCTGTGTTAACGCAACTACAGCGGAGTCGATCGCGCGCCGCAGTGGGGTCGTCATGACTGTTGCAGCCGGGACTGCCGGTCAGCCACGCTCAGCGCGTCGAACAAGGCGTCGAGGTCGCCGTCGAGAACTTGGTCGAGATTGTGGGCCTTGAAACCGATTCGGTGGTCGGTGATGCGGTTCTCCGGGAAGTTGTAGGTGCGGATTCGCTCGCTGCGGTCCACAGTCCGGATCTGGCTGGCGCGGTCGGCCGATGCGTCGGCCAGCGCCTGCTCTTCAGCTATTGCCTGCAGACGGGCCGCGAGCACCTGCAGCGCGCGAGCTTTATTCTGCAGCTGGGAGCGCTCGTTTTGGCAGGTGACCACAATACCGGTGGGCAAGTGGGTGATTCGCACCGCGGAGTCGGTGGTGTTGACGCCCTGACCGCCCTTGCCGGAGGAGCGGTAGACGTCGATCCGCAGATCCGACTCGTCGATCTGTACCTCGCCGACCTCCTCGGGCTCCGGATACACCAGCACACCGGCTGCCGAGGTATGCACGCGCCCTTGGGATTCGGTTACCGGGACACGTTGCACCCGGTGCACCCCGCCCTCGAACTTCATCCGCGACCATACGCCGTCGGCGGAGTCGCCTTTGCTGGCAATGGTCAGTGTGGCGTCCTTGTAGCCGCCCAGATCCGACGTGGTCTCGTCGAGTACGGTCACCGTCCAGCCGTGCCGCTCGGCGTAGCGGATATACATCCGCGCCAGGTCGGCGGCAAACAGCGCCGACTCTTCGCCGCCCTCCCCCGACTTGACCTCGAGCACGATGTCGTCGGCGTCGTGCGGGTCGCGGGGCGCCAGCATGTCGGTGAATTGAGTTTCCAGTTCGGCGGCCTGTGCTTCCAGCTCGGTGACCTCAGCGGCGAACGACTCGTCGGACGAAGCCAGCTCCCGGGCGGTCTCCAAATCACCGCGCACCGTCTCCAACTTGCGGTGAGTCGCGACGATCGGCGTCAACTGCGCGAACCGCCGCCCGACTTTGCGGGCGTCGGCGGGATTGCTGTGCAGTTGGGGATCGGCCAGTCGGAGCTCGAGTTCGGCGTGTTCGGCCAGCAGCGCATCGATGGCCTGAACGCTTTGCGTCATGCTGGCCCCTTTCCGCAATGCCACCGACCCGAACACAAAACGACGCCCGACCTGTGCGGGTTCCGCGACAGGTTCGGGCGTCGGTGCTACTTGTCGGCGTCAGCCTGCTCGGTCTTGGCTGCCTTGTCGGCGCCAGCCTTGCGCTTGCCGTAGCGCTTCTCAAAGCGGGCCACCCGGCCGCCGCTGTCCAGGATCTTCTGCTTGCCGGTATAGAACGGGTGGCACTGCGAGCAGACCTCGACCACGATGCGGCCGCTTTCCTTGGTGCTGCGTGTCTGGAACGTATTGCCGCAACCGCAGACCACGGTGGTCTCGCCGTATGCGGGATGAATGTCAGATTTCATGATTTCCTCTTCAATCGTCGGCCGCCGGGTCGCCCGCATCACATCGGCGATGGGACGTGAACCGGAACCTGAGGTGTCGGCGGTTGATTATGCCAGGTCAGCCGCCCTCATCCCAAACGCAGGGATGGTCCTGGACATTCCCGCGCACCGGTTCGCTCAACCGGCGCTGGCCTGGCAGTCGCCTCGGCGGTCCAGGATGGCATAGGCGTTACCGCGTCCGGTCCGGGTCCACAGCTGTCCGCCATCAGGGGCGGCGCCCCGTGCCCTCAGTTCCCGTTTGAGGATTTTGTTCGTCGCCGTGCTGGGCAGGCTATCGGTGATCCAGACATAACGCGGCCACGCCTTGGGTGACAAATCGGGTTGGCCGGCCAGAAACTCGCCGAACTCCTCGGGCGTCAACCCGACGTTGTCGGCCAGCACCGCCGCGGCCATCACCTGGTCGCCGACCTGCTCGTCGGGCACGGCGTAGACCGCGACTTGGCTGATGGCCGGCACCCGTTGCAGGATGCGCTCGATCGGCGCCGTCGTCATGTTCTCGCCATCGACGCGCAGCCATTCGCCGCTGCGACCGGCGAAGTAGATCCAGCCCTCCTCGTCGCGGTAGGCCAGGTCACCCGACCAGAACATGCCGTCCCGCAACCGCGCGCCGGTGGCATCCGGGTCGTTGTAATAGCCCGCGAACAGCCCTGCGCCGGACGTGTTGACCAGCTCCCCGATAGCTTCCTCGGCGTTGGCCAGTGCGCCGTCGTCGTAGAAGGTGGCCACCGGGCATTCGTTGTTCGTGTCGGGGTTGTAGATGGCCACGCCGGGAAAGCCCCGGCCCAGCGAACCGGGCGGGCACCCGTCCTCGCGGGTGATGATGATGGCGCCCTCACTGGAGCCGAAGCCGTCCCACACCGTGCAGCCGAAGCGCCGGCCGAACTCGGCGATGTCGCGATCGCTGGCCTCGTTGCCGAATGCGACGCGCAACGGGTTGTCGTGATCGTCGGGTTGCTCGGGCGTGGCCAGCACATAGGCCAGCGGCTTGCCGACGTAGTTCAGGTAGGTCACGCCGTAGCGGCGAAGGTCGGGCAACAAACCGGACGCCGAGAAGGTTGCGGGCACCATCGCCGCGCCCGAGCCGACGGCCACGCTCCACCCCGCCAGTAATGCGTTGGAGTGAAACAACGGCATCGACAGATAGCAGACACCGGAGGCGTCGACTCCGAAACGCTCGATCAGCGACGCACCGGCGAATAGCACGGTCAGATGCATGACCTGTACCGCCTTGGGTTCGCCGCTAGTACCCGAGGTGAAAATCATCATGAACGTGTCGGTCGCTGCGACCTCCCGGTACGGGGTCAGCTTGCCGGCAGCATCCCGCACAGCCGACCACTCGCTGCTCGAGGTGTCCAGCACCTGCACTCCGGGCAGGTCCAGACCGTCGAGCAGCGCGCGGTGTGCGGAATCGGTGAGAAGTATCTGGCAATCGGCGCGCAGAATGTCTCGGGCCAGGGCGTCGCCGCGGCGGGTGTCGTTGATGCCGCACAACACATAACCGCCCAGGGCGGCCGCCGCCATCGCAGTGAGCATCTCGGGGGTGTTGCCCAACAACGCGCCGACATGCATTGGTCGGTCGGGATCGGCGATGCCGATCAGCGCGGCGGCGGTCGCCGAGGCATCCGCCAGATGTTCACGCCAGGTCCACACCCGGTCGCCGTATTTCACCGCTGGAGCGTCGTCGGCAACTCGTTCGCGAAGCAGTTGCTGAAGAGTGTCCGCCACGGACTCGCACATTACCGACGCGACGTCAATTGCTTGGCGGTACGGCCGTGCGCCTCGCCACCGTCGGTGTGCTACGTCCGGTCAGTCGTTGTCCAAGCCGCCCGGCGTCGTCTTGGACACCTGCACCAGGAACTCGTAGTTGGTCTTGGTTTTCCGCAGCTGCGACATCAGCAAGTCGATGGCTTGGTGGGAATCCAGCCCTGACAGCACCCGGCGCAGCTTGTGCACGATTCCGAATTCGTCGGGCGACAGCAGCAGTTCGTCTTTGCGCGTACCCGATGGGTTCACGTCGACTGCCGGGAACACCCGCCGTTCGGAGATCTTGCGGTCCAGCTTGAGCTCGGCATTGCCCGTGCCCTTGAACTCCTCGAAAATGACTGTGTCACCGGTGGATCCGGTCTCCACCATCGCGGTGGCGATGATGGTCAGCGAGCCGCCTTCTTCGATGTTGCGGGCGGCACCGAGGAAGCGCTTCGGCGGGTAGAGGGCCGTGGAGTCCACACCACCGGACAGGATGCGGCCCGAGGCGGGCGACGCGTTGTTGTAAGCGCGCCCGAGGCGGGTGATCGAGTCGAGCAACACCACAACGTCTTTGCCCTGTTCGACGAGCCGCTTGGCGCGTTCGATGGCAAGCTCTGCGGCCTGGGTGTGATCCGACGGCGGGCGGTCGAACGTCGAGGAGATGACCTCACCCTTGACCGAACGCTGCATGTCGGTGACCTCCTCAGGTCGCTCGTCGACGAGCACGACCATCAGGTGGCATTCCGGGTTGTTCTTGGTGATCGCGTTGGCGATGTCCTGCAGGATCGTGGTCTTACCGGCCTTGGGCGGCGACACGATCAGCGCACGCTGACCCTTACCGATCGGCATGATCAAGTCGATGACCCGGGTGGTCAGCCGGTCGGGGGTGGTTTCCAGCCGAAGCCGCTGATTGGGATACAGCGGGGTCAGCTTGGTGAAATCGGGACGCTTCTTGGCGTCCTCGACCGGTCCGCCGTTGACGCTGTCCAATCGGACCAGCGGGTTGAACTTCTGCCGCTGATTGGGCTGTTCGCCGTCCTTCGGTAACCGCACAGCGCCGGTCACCGCATCGCCGCGCCGTAAACCGTTCTTGCGCACCATGTTCATCGAGACATAGACGTCGTGCGGCCCGGCCAGATAGCCGGACGTGCGCACGAACGCGTAGTTATCCAGTACGTCGAGGATGCCGGCCACCGGCTGGACGACGTCGTCCTCGCGCAGTTCGGCTTCGCCTCCGTCGCCCGACCGTTCGCCGCGGCGCCGCCGTTCGCGGAACCGGCGGCCGCGTCGGCCCTGGCGGCCGTCGCCGTCGTCGTCGCTGCCGCGGTTCTGCTGCCCGCCGCCGTCTCGTTGGCCTTGGTCTGCGGTTTTGTCCGAATCGCGCTCGTCGGTCTTCGTGCCCTGTTGGTCACGTCCGCGCTTGTCGGCGTCGTCTTGCTCGGCTTTGTCGGCCTGCTTGTCCTGCTCGGGTGCATCGTTGGCCGGTGATCCCGCTTGGCGTGAGGCGCCGCGGCGTTCCCGGCGCGGCGCGTCGGACTCGGAGGACGTTGCGGTTTGGTCGGCCGAGTTGTCGTCGGACTTGCCGCTATCACCGTCCGATGCACCATTGGTGTGCCCGCGGCTTTCGCGGATCGCGGCAATCAGTTCGTTCTTGCGCATCCCGGAAGTGCCTTTGACACCCACTCGATTGGCCAGCGCCCGCAGTTCGGGCAGCACCATCGTCGACAGCGAACCGTCCGACTCCTTATTGGCATCCACCGCCGACGTAGCTTCATCTGAGGCGGCGGGAGTGTTTGTGGTCACGGAATTCGACAGCTTCTGATCGTCAGTGCTGTCGCCAGCCGTGATGAGGTCCGTATCAGTCACGGATTTCCTTTCTTTCCCTCACTGATCAGATCACGCGAGGGGTTCGTAGCATTCAGCCAAATCGCCGAGTGCTGCCAACCATCGACTCTGCAACGGTGATCACCACGATCGGCGGTATATATGGCGAACCATCGTCCATGAGAAGAATTGGTGGTCGTCCTAGCCGCAATCCAGTATTGATGCAGATGCAGATGCTGCGATTGGCTGGACGGCTCCGAGGATAACCCGCTTTGTGGTCGGAAGCAAGAAAC